>JBBPIC010000025.1:40099-89689 GCA_038040525.1 Acidobacteriota bacterium
ATTATGGAGACTAAGTGGTAACCAACGGTCAGCAAACTAACAGTTTGCTTTACAAGTCTTTCGCGCAGCGAAACCCCGAGACCATCCAGCGCTCGTGAGCGTGAAAGAAGTTGCGATAAGTAGCTCGGATGTGGAGTTGAGGCGTTGCGAATGAGCCGCCGCGCAGGACTTTCTGATTAACGAACCACTTGTCGTTGTACTCGTCAAACTCGGACTTAAAACCGGGGTAGGGGACATAATCAGAAGTGGTCCACTCCCAGACGTCGCCAATCATCTGGTGACAGCCGTATTTATTCTGTCCCTCCGGAAAGGCGCCTACCGCGGCAGGCATCCAAATACCGTTTTCGAATAGGTTTGCTTTCTGAGTGTGCGGGTCGTCGCTGCCCCATGGAAACGCTACACGTTCGAGTGTTTGCGGGTCAAAGCAGGCTGCTTTTTCCCATTCGACTTCAGTCGGCAAACGCTTGCCGGCCCATTTAGCAAACGCCGAGGCTTCGTAAAAACTGACGTGCGAAACCGGCTCGTCGGCTTTATCTGAGGCTGGATAGAGACCGGCGAAGTCTCGAATCATCCAGGTGCCGTCGTGAAACTCCCAATACATTGGCGCGCGCCACTGCTCGCGATTCACAACCTCCCAGCCTTCGGAAAACCACCAACGAAAATCCTGGTATCCGTTGTCGCGCATGAACTCGATATAGTTGCCATTCGTGACCAGGGCGCGATCGAGTGCGTAATCGGGAAGGAAAACCTGGTGGGTGGGCTTCTCGTTGTCGAATGCAAATTCGTAGTTTTTGGAGTGCGGCGGCCAGGCGCCGCTTTGCCCTGCGCCCTCCCTAACGGTCGGGCTACTGCCCCGCCGTCCGTATCCCAGCCAAAACAGTCCGCCTTCAATCTCAGCCATGCCTTCGACTTTCACGGAAGCAGATGGCGCAGCTTGAATGGCCGCGTCAAACTGATCGCAAAGCAGGTGCTTGATGTCGTAAACCAGCAGTTCCTGGTGTTGCATCTCGTGCTCGAGGCCCAACCTGACGAGCGAGAGAATAGTTTCTGCGTTCGCATGGCTCTCCATTGAGTTGAGAAACTTAAGCATCTCTTCGTCAATGTGTTGCCGGTAGGCGACTGTGGCTCTGACGGTAGGTCTCGATTTCGTGCCGCGTTTGGGCCGTTCGATACGAGCGCCAAATCCTTCGTAATAGGAGTTGAAGTAAAAAAGGAATTCCTGCGAGTAAACCTCGTATCCGGGTTGGTAAGTCTGCAAGAGTGTTTCGAAAAACCAGGAAGTGTGGCCAATATGCCAGCGCGGCGGACTCATGAACTCCGCCGTTTGAATCACGTAATCTTCGATCTCGAGCGGCGCTACGATCTGCATTGTTCGCGCGCGCACGTCGCGATAGAGCGCGACTATCGAGGGCGCTTCGGTTGCTGCGATTTCTCGAATAGTGGAGGTCATGACGGGTGCGTCAAGGATACTCGGTTCGGTCAAGAACGGACAAACCAATCCCGAAAAGATATTGATCCACGAAATTACACGAATCAACACGAAACGGCGTTCGTTAGTGTTATTTCGTGCGATTTAGTGGATCGTACTGCCGGATCAACCCACGTTGATCGCGTGGCCGGATCTATCGACGACCCGTCCGACAATGCCGGCCCGGGGATATTGTTCATTCAGACGTTCAAGCATTTTCTGAGCTCGTTCCGGTGCAACCGAAATCAACATCCCACCAGCGGTCTGCGGATCAAACAACAACTTGATCAAATCCTCGTCAACCGAGTCTTCAATCCTGACGTCCTCGCCCACATAGTCGCGATTTGTTTTGTCACCGCTGGTTAACATACCCGCGGCTGACAATTCCGACGCGCCCTGGAGCAAAGGCACGGCGCCAGCATCTATCTCGATAGTCACCTTGCTTGCTTTTGCCATCTCCCAGGCGTGGCCGAGCAATGCAAAACCGGTTACGTCAGTTGCTCCCTTTACACCAAACTCACGCATGGCTTCGGCTGCGTAGCGACCGGGCGTCAGCATGGTCTCAATTGAAGCTGTCACCGTCTCAGGGGGGGCTTTGCCGAGTTTGATTCCTGTCGAAATCACGCCCGTCCCGATCGGTTTCGTGAGGATGATCACATCGCCGGGTCTTGCGCCGGCATTGGTCGCTATCTTTGCAGGGTCGATTACACCGGTAACTGCATAGCCAAACATGATTTGCTCGCTGTCTACGCTGTGTCCGCCAATCAAGGTGACACCGTATTTGTTCAGTGTTTCCATTCCGCCGCGCATGATCTCGCCGAGTATTGCCGGGTCGACCCCTTTCTTGGGAAAACACGTAATCGCCAGCGCGGTTAGCGGAGTGCCGGCCATCGCCCACACGTCGTTAATCGAATTCAGTGCGGCTATCTGGCCGTAAACAAACGCGTCGTCGACGATGGGCGTGAAAAAGTCTACAGTCTGGACGATCGCAAGGTCATCGCGCAGAAGATACACTCCGGCGTCGTCGGCCGTGTCAAAGCCGACTAGTACGTTCTCATCTCTGGGCTGTGTTGGTAGCCCGCTCAACACCTGAGCGAGTAAGCTCGGTGACAGCTTAGCCGCTCAACCAGAACACGATACCATTTCGGTAAGACGCATTGGCTCTCCCTTCGTGTGACAACCAGTCACGTAGTAGCGACATCTTTATAGCAAATAGCGCCGCAATTATCTTGTTGACCGGTCGAATCGAGTCAAGTAGTTCAGAGTTCAACCTTCAGGTTGTTGCTTCGCAAGACGCCAGCTAAAGCTTGAACTCTGTACTGCCGGCTTCCAGCCCGAGGTAGATATCTCCTCGGTTTACGCGGTTAGAATGCTTGTTCGAGGACATACATAATGAACTCAATGCTTATTCTACTTTCACTTGCATTGCTCGGAGGATCCTTCCTAACCCCGACTCTAGCGGCCGCTCAAACTCCCGAGATGCTGGCCCACTTCGACTACGACAAAAAGGCCCCACTCGGAATCAGGGAGATAGGTGTTGAAAAACGCGGCAGCGTTAGCGTTCACGACATAACGTACGTGAGTCCCAGAGGTGGTGTTGTGCCTGCCTACCTTGTCGTGCCGAAGGGAAAGGGACCGTTTGCAGCGGTTGTTTGGGGACATTGGTATTGGGGCAACTCGCCGATGCGGAATCGCAAACAGTTTCTCGACGAAGCCATTGCGCTGGCGCCGACCGGTGTGGTGTCTTTGTTAACGGACGGGCCAATCGCTCGCCCGGGCCACGTGGAAAGCGACGAACCGCTGAACGAGCAACAGATTACCGATCTCGTACAGCAGATAATTGACATGCGTCGCGGCGTTGATCTGCTTCTGGCGCGGAAGGACGTTGACCCTAAGCGGGTCGCTTACGTTGGGCATAGCTACAATGCGGTGATCGGTGCTTTCCTGAGCGGGATTGATAGGCGGTTCAAGGCTTTCGTCCTGATGGCGGCAACCATGTCAGACGATGTCACCATGAAAACTCGCGAATATCAGGAGTATCGACAAAAAGTAGGCCTGGAAAAGTTCGATGCTTTCGTGGGGAAATACACATGGTGGACCGACCAGGGCAAGTATGTCTCGCACGCCGCGCCGGCGGTTGTGTTTCTTCAATACGCGACGCAGGAGAATTTCATAACGCCGGAGCGCGCCAAGCTGTATGCAGCCGTTGTTAGTGAACCGAAGCGCTTCAAGCTTTACGAGGCGCCGCACGCTCTCAATGCGGAGGCCCGCCGCGACCGAATAGCATTTCTTACAGAGCAGCTCAGGCTCAAGCCGCTGCCCGCGTCCGTGATTGCTGGAATACCAGATCTTTACCAACCGCCGTCGCAGAATTGATAAGAATTCACCTTGCTTCTGCGGCTCCGCCGCCTTCCGTGCGGAAAGGCTAATGCCTTTCCGGGCTGTTTTTCGGCTTATGAGGCTGCGCCTCTAAAACGAACGACGGAGGCATAGCCTCATCAAACAAATGGACGCCCGGAAAGGCATAGCCTTTCCGCACGGAGAGCGGCGAAGCCGCAGTCAGCGCGTCTACAAAACCAATGACCGTCAACAAAAACATCCGCGTCGGGCCTGCGGGCTGGTCTTACAAAGACTGGGAGAGCATCGTCTACCCGAAAAAACCTGGCGCGAAGTTTGACCCGCTTGAATATCTTGCCCGGTTCTTCGACACGATCGAAATAAATAGTAGTTTTTATCGTCCCTTCTCGACTTCCACGGCAAAATCATGGATTAGGCGAGTTGCTGACGCTAACGATTTCCGCTTCACAGCTAAACTTCACCGTGTCTTCACACACGAGCGAGGAAAAGCCTCTGCGGAGGATGAAAAAGCGGTCCGCGAAGGATTGGATGTCCTCGCGAATGACGGAAGTCTTGGGGCTGTGTTGCTGCAGTTTCCCTGGTCTTTCAAAAACACGGACGAGGAACGAGTTTACCTTTCGAAACTATTGGAGAGGTTCAAGGACTATCCCCTGGTGGTTGAGGTAAGACATACGTCGTGGAACAACGCGCAGATCTACGAGTGGCTGGAGAAGTCAGGAGTCGGGGTCTGCAACATTGATCAGCCGCTATTTACGAAGTCTATCGAGCCGGCAGCAGTGACGACCTCACCAATCGGTTATGTACGGCTGCACGGAAGAAACTATCAGGACTGGTTTAGGGAAAAGGCCCCTCGCGATGACCGCTACAACTACCTGTATTCACTAGAGGAGCTTGAGCCCTGGATTACCAGGATCAAAGAAGTTGCGGCCAAAACGAACGAGTCGTACGTGATTACGAACAACCATTTTCGCGGTCAGGCCGTGGTGAACGCGTTGGAGATCAAGTCTACCTTGAAGGAAGAGCGAGTGCCGGCACCGGCGCCGTTGTTTGAAAAGTATCCCGCGTTGGCAGAATCGGCCACACCGGCGAGCGATGCGGGGGAATTGAAGTTGTTCGAGTAATGGTTTCTGAGGTAAACATTCTCGAGCTACCTCTCAGGTGAGGAATAGTTAGAGGTCGGGAAGGCGGGCTTGCCCCCGCTCTCTTCCGGTAGCCCTTTGGCTACTCTCGAGAACCAAAGGTGCTCCACTTCCTCATCATTGAGCTACTCGACGAAAAGAGCGGGGGCAAGCCACCCTTCCCTACCTCGAGATTACTCATGTTGCCTTATTGCATTTCATGAACTGAGCTAATAAGCGAAGGGGCTCAGCTCGCAGTGCCTTGCGCGATGAGTTGCGCAAACGAAATCGGTAAACCGTCCGGGTCAATAGCCACCGCCAGCCGGATTCCTTCACCTTCTCTCTGCATTGGGGGCATGACGAAGCTGATTCCTTTGGCCTTCAATTCTCCATATGTCTTGTCAACGTCTTCCACATTGAATCCAATCGAGCAGTGCCCAGCTTGTTTTGACGGATCACCGGCCGGCGGACCTTCCGGTGCGACACCGCCGCCATGCAACGCCAGAGTCGTCGCGCCGGTTTGAAACTCAGTCCAGTCTGGTGACTGAAACTTTAGCGGAATGCCTAATTTGTCCCGGTAGAATTCCACCGAACGGTTCATGTCGGAGACAACAACCATTGTGTAATCGAGTTGCTTAAACATTGGGCCCCGTTTCCTGGAATCAGAACTTATTTTTTGCGGTTTTTGCCCTCACCCGTGGCTACGATGATGTCAAACTCATCTTTGGTCAACGCCATTACCGAAAGTTGCGATTGCCGAATCAAGGGCAAATCAGCGAGTCGTTTGTCATAACGAATAGCGGCCAGGGGGACCGGATTCTTCAATGGTTGGATGGGCTTGAGATCAACCGCAACCCATTGCTCATCGTCCGCGGTTGGATCCGGATAAGCACCTTTTACGACTTCCGCCAAACCAACAACTGCTTTGTCTTTTCCCGAATGATAAAAGAGTACGCGTTCGCCAGCCTTCATTTCACGTAGATTGTTTCGTGCCTGGTAATTTCTCACCCCTGTCCAATCAGTTTTGCCTTCATTTACGAAATCATCCCAGGAATAGGTTTCAGGTTCCTGCTTGACCATCCAATAACCGCTCTTTTTCTTGTTTTTCATCAGACTCTCCTGAACGATTCTTGCCCGGTGGATGGTGACAAACTAGAATGCGCGGCCCTGATGAGCCGAAAATCAGATGGGAGCAGGAACAATGCTTAAAGAAGGAAGTGTCGCGCCCGATTTCAAGGCCACAAATACAAACGGCGAAACATTACGCCTCAAAGACCTGCGGGGGCAAAAGGTCGTACTCTATTTCTATCCCAAAGACGATACTCCGGGATGCACCAAAGAGGCTTGTTCATTTCGAGATGCCTTCTCCGACTTCAAGAAGCGAGGTATTGAAGTCCTGGGAGTGTCGACGGATAGCGAGGCTTCTCACAAGAAGTTTACGGCTAAGTACAAACTTCCTTTCACACTCCTGGTTGACACCGATCATTCCATCGCAGACGCGTACGGAGTTTATGGCGAGAAAAAGTTTATGGGTCGCACCTATCTGGGCGTCAAGCGCATGACCTTCCTGATCGACGAAAAAGGAAAGATCAAGAAGGTTTTTGAAAAGGTCAAACCTGACGAGCACGCGCGAGAAGTGCTTGAAGCTTTTTAGACTTTTCGCGCGTGTCTGGCGGGCGACTAGGCTGCCACCCAGCCGCCTATTTTTTCCGTTTCACCTTCGGGATTTTTCCCCGGCATCAAACCTTGCAGAGCGCTAAAGGAACTGGGTACGTCCCGTTTTCTTTGCGGAACGTTGAATGTCTCCTCGCGTAGGGCGACTCCCGATTCATTGATTGAATAAATCCTGGTGTTATCGACCATTTCCGTCTTAATTTCCCGGGTCCATAAGAGCAGGTGGGCGAGGGCGTCGCCGATTTCGTCTTTACCCATGCGGGTTTCCTGGGCGATTTCTCTTTGTGTGCTCGCGCCTTTCTTGATCGCCTCTCTGACGCGTTCAATCGGAGATAACTTACTCAGGATCCTTGGATAGTTGGCTGCAGGTTCACTATCGAGCAGGGCGCCGCCTTCGGTCGTGGGCTGGCCGACATAACGCTTCCGAGTCGATCTATATTCCTTGAGAGCCCTGCGGCTATCAGTTACTTTCTTCCGTATGCAGCTCTTGCAGTAAAGATTTCGGCCATCTTTCCGGGCACGACAAACGCCAAATTCCGACAAAGGCAACTGCTGAGAACATATAGGGCAATTCTTGGTGGAAGTATCTGGGGCTAGTGTCATTGCAACGCTCCAATCAAACTTCTAAATTAAGCAAATCACTCACTGCAAGAGACACTCCGGCCCTTCGGACTTGAGAGTCATCTCGCGACCGCAGATTGGCGTTGACTGATTTGGGGTGATGAACCCTCAGAGTAATAGGGTGTTCACCTGAGATTGTCTGAGCTTCTTCATTTGCTGAAGGGGGGCTCACCAACAACCCGATTATGATTTGCGTGGCAGGTCAGCGGGGCTTTGAAAAGTTTATAAGAGCAAAGTAACCTGCAAAAACACAAATCAAAAATCAGATCCCACTTCAACTTCAACTTCAACGCTTCAATACTGGGCAACCAATCGCTTCCGAGCGAGGGGAGGCATTATAGTGATCGAAAACTTTTTTGCAACCTCTTTTTCGACATCAGGTGGTCCATATGCTTTGTTTCAAAAAGCTGTCGTCAGCAGCGTCATCAATAGTCGATTTCTAAATCGCAAACGACTCTCTTACGAGAGGATAGATGATCGCTTGAAGAAGAATCTCAATTCATTAAATAGTGCTGGTATCCACAATTTCAGTCATTTCCGGGTAAAAATTCCCGCGAAAATAATGAGCTTGAAAGATCTCGACAAAGCGTTCGCCGTCTGTATCGCGCAACATTTCGACTAACATTACCCTGGTCCTACTATCAGTAGTCGCGCGATGCAGAGATTGTTCTGAAGCACAGAACTACATTGTTGGCCAAAAAACTTTTCGCGGTGACACAACGCCGCATTGTTGTTGATTGATTCTAATTGTCGCACACGGAGATGATCGGGTTGAAAGTTTGCCGTTCAGCGATCTTTCAAACGATAGACAAACTTGAGTCCTGACCATACTTCATTCACCGCACAAATTTTTACATCTACCAAACCTTCAGCCAGACCAAACTTTTGCACGTTGTCGAAAGACAAATCTGTCACCACACCGGAACTCTTTTTCGGCCAACCCACCCAGAGCGTTCCATTCCTCGTCATTCTGCGCATCATCGTGGGAAACTCTTTCATTAGTTTTCGCTCCGAATCGACAAACAGGAGTATGAGATCGAGCTCTTTAGGCAGCTTTTCAGTCGAGATCGTCACCTTCTCAGGAAGAGGCCCGAGCTCCTTCCGGAACCCTTTCGGCGAGTTTGCCAGGCCAACGCGAAAACCTTCTCTGATGCCAAGCTTCTTTGCGAGTGGTGTTGCAGAGTAACCAGCCATTTTGTCCTTATTTGTGCGGGCGTTTGCTCGTTGGTTGCTTAACGATCCACGAACTACACGAAATTTCATGAACACAGTTAATGTTGTTTAGTGTCATTTAGTGGATCAAGTTCGCATCAAAATTAGGAGTTTGTCGGATTGAACCGGCAATCCCGGGAAGCGCCACCAAATACGCTAGAATGGTGGCTGAATCGGCAGATCCATAAACAAATGTCACGGAAACTCTTGATTTAGAACCGGTTAAGGATCCACTTCGTAAATACCATGCGCGATCAGAAAAAGTTTTGTTTTTGAGGATCAATGTTAATCAGGAAGCCCGACAAAATTAAGTCCAGCGAAATCACGGACAAGAAGGTGTATCTAAACCGACGCTTGTTCATGCGTGGGGCCGCGCTCGTGGCCACGACAGCTACTACGGGTCTTCTTTACCGGAAGCTCAATCCCGCGGCGGAGCAAACGCCTGCGGGCGAAAAGCTTACCAGCGTGGCGAAAGGCCCCAGTGATGAAGCCCTGCGTGAAGGCTTCGCCGTAAACGAAAAGCTCACACCGATCGAAGACATCACTAACTACAACAATTTCTATGAGTTTTCCACTAACAAACGATCTGTTGCAATCGAATCAAAGCGTTTTGTTACTCGCCCCTGGACTGTTTTGGTTGATGGTCATGTAAGCAAACCCAGAACCTTTGATTTGGACGAGCTTCTAAAGTTTCCCCTGGAAGAACGCATTTACCGTTTACGCTGTGTGGAAGGATGGTCGATGGTAATTCCGTGGCTTGGGTTTCCCCTGGCGGCACTGCTGAGTAAGGTTGAACCAACGTCGCTGGCAAAGTATGTAGCATTTCAAACGCTTTACGATCCCCAGCGGATGCCGAATCAGATGACCGGTGTTCTCGACTGGCCCTACGTTGAAGGGCTTCGACTGGACGAGGCAATCCATCCACTCACGATCCTGGCTACAGGGCTCTACGGCGAGACTCTGCCCCCGCAGGACGGTGCTCCTGTTCGACTGGTGGTTCCCTGGAAGTATGGATTCAAGAGTATCAAGTCAATCGTGAAGATTAGTTTGGTCGATCAGATGCCACCAGCGACATGGAATATTCAAGCTCCGAATGAATACGGGTTCTATTCAAACGTTAATCCGAGTGTGCCGCATCCGCGCTGGAGCCAGGCGATGGAACATCGAATAGGCGAGTTTGGCTCTCGCGAGACCCTAATGTTCAACGGGTACGCGGATCAGGTGGCGCATTTGTATGCGGGAATGGATTTGCAACGGAATTTCTAGCTGGATTAGCGGCGTCTCTTTGGACTGCGCCGCCTTGTCGGCGCTTTGGCCTTCTGTTCGTCACAAGCTTGATGCATGCCAACGAAGCGGCGCCAGGCCGCCGCGGGCCAAAGCGCCGCCGGGCCGGCGCACTCCAAGGAGACGCCTGTTACTAACGTACCAGGAGAACCGCGCGAAGGCTTTAGGATGAAAGATGTACGCTTCTCAAAGTTCGTGCTCTTGATCAACGGACTTGTGCCGTTGGCTTTGCTGCTAAGGGATGTTTACCAGAAGCGCGTGGGCGCTAACCCGCTGGAGTTTGTCACGAGCACCACCGGCATGCTGACTCTGGTTTTCCTGATACTTACGCTTGCCATTACGCCGGTGCGGCACACCATTCGACTAAACTGGCTGGTCAAGTTTCGCCGGATGCTCGGACTCTTCGCATTCTTTTACGGGTTTCTCCATCTTGCCACCTACATCGCGTTTGACCGTTTCTTTAATCTTAAGAGCGTTCCGGGAGACGTGGTGTCGCGTCCGTTCATCGCCCTGGGGATGCTCGCATTCTTCCTGTTGGTGCCGCTCGCGATCACCTCTACCAATAAGATGGTTCAGCGTTTGGGCGGAAAGCGCTGGAGCAAGCTTCACAAACTTATCTATTTGGCTGGAGTTGCCGGCGTCCTCCACTTCTGGCTCCTGGTGAAGTCTGATATCCGTTTACCGGCGACCTTTGGATTTATCCTCGCCTTATTGCTGGCTCACCGCCTGCTTGTAAAGTTCTACCCGCCCGATACACCTGCGGGCTCGACAAGCCTCTTTCCTCAGGAAACGGCGCCCCGAAAATGATAAGTTGCTCTGTGGCGATGAAGTCAGTACCACCTCGCGGTAGCGGGTGGGTCCGTCGTCAGGCACGCGCAGCGATCACCCACCCGCTGCCGCGAGGTGGTACTGACTTCATCACCTAGATGCTAGCAGTCCGACGCGCTACCTCCTGGGCTTCTGCAATGATGCATGACTTCAGATAAGATCAACCGCCATGTCGCATCACCTAAACCGCTTTTCAACGCGGGTTGAAAACTACGTCAAGTATCGCCCCGGTTACCCGGAGGAGATCGTCGCAATTCTCGAGTCGGATTGCGGACTGATGTCATCGTCCCTGATTGCGGATATTGGTTCGGGTACAGGGATTTTGTCTGAAGTATTCTTGCGAAACGGGAATATGGTGTTCGGCATTGAGCCCAACGCTCCCATGCGTACGGCCGCGGAGCAACTGCTGACTGCGTATGAGAGTTTTGTCAGCATCGATGGCTCCGCCGAAGCCACCAGGCTGGAAGCACACAGCGTCGACCTTATTACGGCCGCGCAAGCGTTCCACTGGTTTGATCGGACCAAGAGTAAGAGTGAGTTTAGACGGATCCTGAAGCCGGAGGGGTGGGTCGTCCTGATCTGGAATGAACGACTCGTCGATTCAACTGCTTTTTTGCGTGACTATGAAAGTTTATTGCTGCGATATGGTACTGACTACGAGGAAATTCGCCATGAGAATGTAGCGACGGAAATAGAGGATTTCTTCGCGCCGTCGACATTTCAACTGAAAACGCTTCAAAATCTTCAGCACTTTGACTTTGAATCTCTCAAAGGTCGGGTTTATTCCTCCTCGTATGCACCCGAGCCAGGTCATCCTGATTTCGAACCGATGCTTGCGAAACTCGAAGAGCTATTCAAGGTTCACAATACAGACGGAATAGTAACATTCGAGTACGCAACTAAGATTTATTACGGCCGGCTAGCGAAATAATTTCCGAAGTGCCATACGGTGCGACATCCGAACACCTTGCGGGTATTCTCGATCCAGTCCCTGTTAGGACGAATGATGATAAATGCGGCTCTGCCGCCGCACAGTGCGGTAAGGCTCTGCCTACCGCGACGCCCCTCTAAATTCTTTCCTGAGGCTCAGCCTCAGGAAAAAAGGCGGGAGGACCGGACGGTAAGGCGGAGCCTTACCGCAGTGTGCGGCGGCAGAGCCGCGTCGTCTGTGCCCCGCCAACCAGCAACTTTCTTGCGCCAATTTTTCGCAATCTGTATCTTTGGCTTGTTTGTTCTACGCTGTTTCCCGAGACGCAGGTGAGATTATTCAATGCCTGAGAGACGTAGCGACCAGCGAGTCGCCTTAAACCTGGATGCACGGTGGGACGGTCTGTCCGGCGGTCATGAAGCCCGGATTGAAGACTTGAGCCTGGGCGGATGTTTTGTAAACACCCCACGAAGAGTAGACGTCGGCGAAGATGTAGTTGTTGAGATTAAGTTGCCGGCGGGAGACTGGCTTCAGCTAAGTGGAAAAGTCGTCGCAGCCCAGCAGGGTATTGGATTTGGAGTCTTGTTTTCCATGCTTACTGAAGTCGATGAGGAAGCTATTCGAGAGATTGTCCCTTAAGAGGTTGCACGAAATGGCAGCCCTAAAGGCTGAACTCTGAACTACCCGCCTCCTGCATCAGGATACCCGCAACACCCTACTGAACTGCTCGCCTTTGGATTGCTGCGATGGCCTGCGCAAGATCACCACGAGTAAAGGTTCCATTCGGCTTGAACGAGCTATCCGCTTTGAGCAGGCCGTGCGACACCGCAACTGAGACGTACCCTCTAAGTTCACTCGGGATATTGGCGCCGTCCAGGAAGGCGAGGGGAGTTCCAGCCCTGGCTTCAGCCTCGGAACGAAGTCCAGCGGCCCGCACAACCGCCACAGCTGCCACCAGGCGGCTTGCATTTTCCCATGGCCGAAACTGTCCATCCTTAACGACATCGATGAAAAGTGGTCCGGTCGGAGAAGCTTGTACGCTCTCGACAAAGAGCATCGTTGAGGAGTCGCGCACGTCTCTATAGGTCGGTTGGCCGGGCAGGTATTGCGGCACGCGCGCGGAAAGAACGAGCGCTGTCGCCAAATCGCTGCGCGATACTCCGAAATCCGCCCGGAAGCGCGAACCAATCGGCCACATCGTAAAAGAGCGCAGGCTTTGATAAATGTCTTCGCGCAGGGCCGGACTCAGCGATCCAATGTCCTGCATGCTCGCATACCGGGCGCGGTTGATTTCCATAACTCCGTAAAATTCTTGCGACGTCGACAGTCCGCCAAACGTATTCCCTACGTTGATACGCCATGCTCCAGCGGCCGGGCTGATTAGCGAGACACTCTCCCGTTTGCCATTTAGTCCTGGCAAGTTAAGCGTGTTTGACTGGGCTCGTATCAGACCCGTCTGATCGGAAACTGAAAGACCCAGATCATTTGTGCTCCACACAGGTCCCCATGAAATCTGCACGGAAGCTCCCACTACGCCTTCCGGGATTGGCAAAGTTGCCTCAGCAGAACTACCGGGCTGAACCGTTCCCGAGAACTGAGTGGGTGCGTCGCTCACAAACTCGACTTGATCGCGGTCGACTGTGCCGCGCCACATGCCGATGCGTCGGGTGGGAAAAGTAGCATCCAAGACTGCGGCGTGGACGTTTAACATTCCCGTACCTGCCTCATAGCTGTAATACGGAGGCAAAGGCGTTGCCGTACGCTGAAGGATGCCCTTCACCTGCGCCGGTGTCAGGCTCGGATTAGCTTCCAGCATTAGCGCGATCGCGCCAGCCACCTGAGGGGCCGAGAAGCTTGTGCCATTGGCCGTGGTGTAGTGGGGAAGTTCGGTCGAACTGAGCCGATTGGCGTCTGCGCCTGCCAGTCCCTGCGCCCCGGTAACATTGGCAATCCCTGAACCGCGCAGGCTGACGACATCTACGCCAGGAGCGACGAGGGTAGGATGAAACTGTGGACTGGCGAAACCACCACGCGAGGAGAAGCCGGCCAGGCGGCCTTGAGTGTCAGTGGCGCCAACGCTGACTACCCAGGGCGCCGCTGCGTATGGATTAAGCGTGTGCTGCCCAGGACCTGTGTTACCCGCCGAAAATACTACGCTAACACCAGCATCCGTCAGCATCCTGGTGGCGACGTTAACCGGGTCGTTAGCGTCATACAAAGCGTTCGCTGAGAAGCTGCAGTTAACAACCTTCACACCCAGGTCTCGTCCATTCGCCAGCAGGTAATCGAAGCCAGACAACACATAGAGGAGTGTCAAATCTCCTGCGCCAAGTCCCACCAGCCGCGCATCCGGGGCGACCCCGCTGAACTTGCCCCCTGACAAGCCGCCATTCCCCGAGACGACGCCAGCCACAAAAGTTCCGTGACCATAAAGGTTATCTGTGTTCTCTAAATGATCTGAATTGATGGGATAGTTGAATCCAACGTGGGCGCTCTGCGTGTCAGCGAGCTTAATGTTTTTGACCACTCGGCCCGCAAGGTCGCCATGCGTTGCGTCAATGCCGGTGTCCAGTATGGCAACCGCTACGTTTTTACCGGTTACCGGCAGACCGCTGTTGGCCCCGATAATTTCCGAGTCCTTCCAAACACGATTGACGCCTGTAACGGCGCGGACTTCAGGTTCGCTATTAAAGGTGAACGTGCGGTTTCCGTAGAGCGATCGAACTGCCGGCAACCTGGAAACAGAGCTAAGCTGGTCTCGTGTTCCGGTAACAGTGACGACTGGAAGAACGCGATAGCGTGTGCCGCCAACGATGCCGATACTCCGTAAGTCGGCTAAATCAGCTTCTGTCGGCAGATGATGGTAAACAATTGCAGCGTTTACGTTGGAGTCGTCAGCCAGTGTGTTGAGCTTAACAGCCAACTCCGGATCGACACTCTGAAGCCCGGTCGAGACGGGCAGCGAAGTTGTCAAAAGGCCGTCAGCGCCAGTCATCACTATCCCATCGGCACCCGTCATCACGATGCCATCCGCACCCGTCATCACAATGCCATCGACACCACTAAATCTCAGCCCATCGGGCGCAACGGAATATGCTGTTCCATCCGCGCCCATAACTCTCACGGTATCAGCTCCCGTCATGACGATGCCGTCCGCGCCGGTCATGACGATCCCGTCGGCGCCGGTCATGACGATTCCGTCGCCGGCTTTTTGCTGAACGCCATCAGCGCCGGTCATGACGATGCCGTCTGCACCCGTCATGACGATGCCGGTCGGAAGTACCACAGTCACCGAGTCGACATGATAGGTAGCGCCATCGGCGCCGGTCATGACGATGCCGTCCGCGCCGGTCATTACAATTCCGTCCGCGCCGGTCATAACGATGCCATCGGCGCTCACCATTCGAACGCTGTTTGGATAGGCAACGCCGTCCGCGCCGGTCATGACGATGCCATCGGCGCCGGTCATGACAATACCGTCCGCGCCGGTCATCACAATTCCGTTGGTGTTGGCGTTAAAGAAACCGTCGGCGCCGGTCATAACAATGCCATCGGCGCCGGTCATGACGATGCCATCAGCACCCGTCATCACTATCCCGTTGGAGCGGCTGATGTTAAGCCCGGCCATAACCGGTGACACCATGACCAACACGACAAGAGTCATGGCGACGCACTGGTGCATTCTTCTGACGATGGGATTAATACGAAACCAAATGCTTAGCAAACTATCACCTCAGTCGGGTTTATTGGCGCAGTCATGCTAACGAACTGGCGAGGTCGCTGCTGAAAAGAACTTTTTCGGGAACTTGCAGCGGTTATCAGCGCTCTTGGCCCTGGTTCTCCTGGCGCCGCCTGCCTGACCTCAAACCCGCCGATGTCGGTCTTCCCGAAAAGCGTAGGGCATTCTAGATTGGCCCTCGCTGATATGTGTTGCGTTAACCTTGCGATTTTCAAACGAAACTGCCCCATTTTTGGCCGTTTTTTTAGCCTATTAGTTGCTGATAAAGCTTCTTCGTTTCGAGACTTGGTTCTACGCCTAACTCGCTCTCAAGTAACCGTTTGAGTCCCTCGTAATGTTCTTTAGCGGCGCCTCTATTGCCCATCGCGGCGTGCGCTTTGATAAGCACGCAATGGATGTCCTCCCGAAACTGGTCTTCGCGAATAATCAACTGCGCCAGTTGCATCGCTCTGGGCCAGTCTTCCGAGGTTTGGGCAACGCCCGCGAGAGCCTCCAGTAAACGCAGGTATTGTTCACGGTAATACGTGCGCTGCTCCTCGACCCATGGTTCATAGCTTCCCTGCATGAATTCGCCCCGATACAGAGTCAGCGCCCGTTCGTAGGCGGCGATGCATTGTTCAAATTGGCGCGCCCGACGCGCGTTTTCGCCTTCGCTAACCAACTGGTCAAACTCTTCAGAGTCGATGCGATACGAAAACTCTGAATTCAGCTGATAATCGCCGTCGCGATAAAGCAGGAAGTTTTGCTTGAGCGGCTGGTTGCTATTGAGCGCTTTGCGAATGTGCGAAACAGTCGGGTGGAAATTCTTCTCCACAACGTCGAAGTCGGTTTCGCCCCAGAAGGTATCGATGATCGTGTCTTTAGAAGCCCGGTGGTGACGTCGAGAGACTATGAAGCACAGAATATCGCGCGCGCGCCGCGTGGGCCAGGCATCTGGTGCCAGTGGGCGTGTTGGATCGCGTAGGATCTCAACCGGCCCCAGCATGTTGATTGTCAGATCCGTAACCGGCGGTGGAGTGAGCGCAATCTCGGTAACCTTAATCGGGGTATCGCGGACCGCCAGCTGAGGGGCGGCTGTAACCTGTTCACGCAAGTCGAGCGGCAGCAACTCCAGTGCTTCTTCTGACGCGAAGGTTTCCGGATGTTTGGTGATTTGTCGCTTCAGCCAGTATTCGTAGTCGTACCGGGCGGCCAGATCGATGGCTCGCTTCAAGCGCTCGATCATTTCGGGTTCTTTGCCGAGGCGGAAATTGCAGAGGGCCATTGCAACGCTTGCCTGGGCTTCGTAGTAATAAAGATTGTGGTTGTGAAAATAGTCCAACGCCCGCGTCAGTTCCTCGCCTGCGCGTTCGTATTCACCGTGCGCAGTCAGAATGCGTCCGCGCGTAAGTGACGCCGTAAAGAAACCTCTCGGGTCCTTTTCCTTTGGCCGCCAGCTGATGAGTTTGTCAATTTGCACTTGCGCGACCGCGAAGTCACCGATCTGAAGCGCGAGTAAAGCCCGTTCCTCGAACATTTCCGTCCGATCAAGCGTTATGCCGGCCTCGTCGTAGGCGCGGGCCGCGCGTTCGTAGTATTCAACGGCCCTTTCAATTTCACCACGCTCCCGGTAAAGATTCCCGTAACTCTCGAATGTCTCAGCTCGCACCGCTACCAGGTTGAAGAGTTGGCAGCGCGCGAGGGCATCATCGAGATGTTGTTCACAAGCAGTAAAGTCGCCCCGGTAGAGATAGCACCGCGCCATATTCAAGTGGGCGACTGCCTCCTGCGGCATTGGTGCACCCTGGGGTTCTTTCCGAAGCATGCGACCCAACCACCGCAGCGCCTCGCCAAAGTCTCCCCGGATGCCGGCCGGGGTTCCCAGATTGTGGGCGATCAATCTTATGTAGTGTTCATCGTTTCGCTCTTCCGCTGATTGTAGCGCCGCTCGAAATTCACGTTCCGCGGCAGTCCATTCACCCATCGCGACCAGGCACAAGCCTCTGGTGTTGCCACACTTAGTCCGGACAGCAGAATTCTGGTCGCTTAGCCCGATGGCACGGTCGAGATAGGTGAAGGCCAGCTCAAAGTCGCCCTGCCGTCGGGCAAGAGTAGCGAGCGAATGAAGGGCGTCGGCTTCGCCTTCCTTGTCGCCCCGTTCCTGCAAAAGTGAACCCGCGCGACGAAGCAAAGAATGGGCAGATTCGTATTCGCCACGCAATCGCGCGACCTCTGCCCGGTGAGCCAACGCTCGAGGGTGAGCTTCAACGGCAGCCTGGGGTAAAGAGTCGGCTAATGATGCCAGTGAGCCAAAGGCCCCGGAAGAAATCCAATCAAATCCTCGTTCAGCGATAAGCCTGGCAGCGCCGTCAAAGTCTTCAGCCGCAAGCAGGTGCCTGACAGCCTGCTCCCACGACTGGCGACCCATGAAGTATGCAGCGCAGCGCTGATGCTCAGCTGCCATACCGGAACGCCCAATCTCGCTACGCAGACGCCGGCGTAGAAAACTCTGGAAAAGTGGATGCAACCGGTACTCTTCGCCGCGGCGATCGCTGGCGACCGAGATAAAAACATTTCGTCGCACCAGGTTGGGTAGCACTCTTGAGCAGTTTAAACCTGGGTAAAGGGACGCGCAGGTATCGAGCTCTATGCGATCAAGCAGCGAAACCTCCAGAAGGAGTTTGCGAACGTCTTCCGGCTCATCCGCAAACACTTCTTCAGCGAAGTAGTCGAAGATGTCGCGCTCTGATTGTCTTAAGACTTCGACCAGGTCAGGCACACCGGCTTGTCCGTCTCGACTGCTAAGCACGTTTCGGTGTGCTACCTGCCGGACCAGTTGCAGCGCCGTAATCCAACCATGCGTGCGCTCTCGATACTCCGCCAGTTGCTCCGAGGTTAGTTCCAGATCGAAGACCTTGCGAAAAAGCTCCTGTGTTTCATCATCGGTAAAGAGCAGGTCCGACCGATCGATATTTGAAAGTGGGGAATTCGTTCGCAGCTGTCCCAGAGACAGCGGTGGCATCTCGCGGGAAATGATGATGACGTGCAATACGTCAGGAAGGTATGCGAGCAGCCGATCAAGCACCGGGTGCACCCCGGTATCGGAACCCAGGTGGTGGTAATCGTCCAGCACCAGAATCAATTGCGACTCAACTCTATCGAGTACCTCGTTTAGAAAAACGTCTACCGCGCGTTCCGGATGCTGTGCCAGTTCGCCTGCTGACTCCTGGAAATAAGAAAACATCGCCTCGCCGAAGCCTGGAACAAGCTGCTGGATGCCGAATCCCAGATAACCGAGGAAGACGGACGGATCTGCGTCTGTGTGATCAAGCTGATACCAGACAAACTGGCGCTTATGTGTGCGGAGAAAATCAGCAACCAGAGTCGTCTTCCCAGACCCGGCGTTTGCAGTAACGAGAGTGAGCGGATAACTAAGATTTGCCAGGAGGCGATCGGTTAAACGTGGACGCGGTAACAATTCGGGCGCAGGCCGAGGGGGCAGTAATTTGGTGCGCAGAAAAAAGCTGGGACGCGCCACCTGAGCATGGCTCTGATCCGATCCTGCCGGCGTTGGGTAGGGCTTCTGCTGACGATCTGTCGGCGCCATTAGTTCCTGCCTCTGCGCACTGCGTTGTGTGGCGGGCAGGTTAGCATGGCCCAATGGTATCAATCCACCATCTGGTAGGATGGATATGATCTCCACTGTAACCTCTTGGGGAGTCATGATTAGGTTCGTTGTCAGATTCCAACTTCTAAAAGGTACGTTCCGCTTTCGTACCAGAAGCCTGGTTTGCGACACCAGGCTGTGATCGCTGAAGAAACGCTGCGACGTCATCCAACGCAGAGGCGCGGCCGTGCGTGTGGTCCAAAGCAATGTTCGCCTGTTCGCTGGATAGTCCATAACTCTCAAAGAGAGCAATGGCCTCAGGCCTGCTGAAAGCCAATGTCTCTTCGTCGATGACCACCAAAGACTGCTTGGAACGCATTCTCCACAATGGAGCGGGAGGCAAGCTTCGGCTGGTAATCAACACATGCACATCAGACGGCAGCAGCGGCAGCAAGCGACTGAAGAAAGGCACCAGCCAGTCAGAGTCGGACACCAGATGCAGATCCTCTATCACGAGAAGCAGCGGACCGGCGCCATCGCCTTCGGCCAATTCGTAAACAAGCGCTTCGGTAAGCCAGGCAATGTGATCGAGATCTGCCACTCCCACCAGCGGCATCAAGGATTTGGCCCCAAAGCCAGGCCGCTGCTCGCGAATGCCGGCAACCAGGTATTGGAAGAACAGTTTGGGTTCGGCTTCGGGGGCGTCCACCTTGTACCACGCCACAGGCCGGCCACACCTATTTGCAAAGTCCACCGCCAATGCCGTTTTTCCAGCACCCGCGCGACCGCTGATTATTGTTGAAGTGCCCGCCGCCATGCTTTTATCGAGCATGTTCAGCAGCCGGGCCCTGGAAACACGTGGAAGATAAACTGGCGCCGCGATTTTTTCGGTAATAAGCTTCACCGTTGTGCCAACCAAATCGTGAGATGAGTCGATTAAAAACATTATTGAGAGGAAATCCCTTCCTTGATGCTCAGCTACTCCTTCCCCGTAACCTCTATTAAAACCAGCCTTTAGCCGGGGCAACTGCACGGTTTTAACTACCGCGAACAATTTTATTGCAATCCCCTTGAGAAATTCTTGAGTTTTTAAACACGGATAGACACGAGGAGGCAGGCGGCAGGAGGCAGGAGGCAGGAGGCAGGCGGCAGGAGGCAGGCGGCAGGAGGCAGGCAGGCAGGAGGCAGGAAGCAGGAGGCAGGAAGCAGAAGGCAGAAGGCAGAAGGCAGAAAGCAGAAGGCAGAAACAAGAACCGGGTTGATTTCCGTTCTCTTCCTGCCTCCTGCCTCCTGCCTCCTGCCTCCCGCCTCCTGCCTCCCGCCTCCTGCCGCTACTAGTTCCCTGGCTTCTTCCGCGCTTTGACGTCGGTGGAGATGATGCTGATCGCAAGGCCAATCCCGGCGATAGCAGCCAGGATGAAGAAAATCATGGGGAGGCCAGGATAGCCCATGATGCGGAATGAGGTTTCAACCCGCATAAGCATTGCGGCGCCCACTATGAGCGCAGCAAGGATTAGTCCAAGCGTAATTCTGTTGGCGACTTTCTGAAATCCTTCGACGATCATCTTCTCGTCGATAGCGTCAACATTCAGCTTCAGTTCATTGTTGCCGATAGTGTCAAGAATCGTATTGATTCTTGAAGGAAGCTTTTCGGCAAATTCCTTGAGCTCGACCACGCTGTTTATGAGATGGGCGGGGGACATGTTCTTCATCAGATTGCGTTGAAGAATTTCGGTTGCCCGCTGGCGGATCACAGCACTAGGTTCGAAATTTGGGTCCAGAGTAAAGACCACGCGATCAAGATTCAGAAGCGCCTTGGCAACGAGGGTGAACTCGCCCGGCAAGCGAAACCAGCAGTCAGCCGAGATCCTGGTGATCTCGAGCGCAACTTGGCCCGAATTCAAGCGGTTTAGACTTGCGTCACCGTGCTCGGCCACTAGTTCTGCAACCCGCCTGGTGAATTCACCTTTCATAAATCCGGACTTTGGTTCTCCCAATTGGATGGCGATCTCAGCGGCAGCTTCACCCCGTCCCTCACTGATGGCCACTAAAAGGCGCAGTAAGTTGTCCTGGAAACGCGGTAGCAAACGAGTCACCATTCCCAGGTCCAGCAAGGCAATGTTTTCGTCGTCGGTAAGAAAAACGTTGCCCGGATGAGGATCCGCGTGGACAAACCCGTCAATCAGGATCTGCTTCAGATACGCCCGGAATAGTTCGCGCGCCAGACTTGGACCATCGATCTCCATCAGTCGCAGTGGACTAAGCTCCGTGATTTTCTTTCCGGGAATGTAGTCCATTGTGAGGATGCGGGAAGTTGTAAAGGCGTCGACCGGCTGGGGAATCACTATCCGCTCAAACTCTCTGAGGTTCTGGGCGAAGGTGACGAGATTGTTTGCTTCGAGTTTGAAATCCATCTCGCGCAACAAACTTCGACGCAGATTCAGTAGCAGGTTTTTGAATTCGTATCGCTTTCCGACTTCAGTATGCTCGTCGAGGAAGGTTGCAATTTCTTCCAGGGCTTCGAGGTCTTCAACAATTTGCTCGCGAATATTCGGTCGTTGCACCTTCACTACGACAGCGCGGCCATCGCGCATGTAGGCGAGATGCACCTGTGCAAGAGAGGCTGCCGCGAGTGGTTCGGGATTAAATTCCGCGAAGGCTTTTGAAATGCGCACGCCGAGTTCGCTTGAGACGATTCGATCTACCTCTTCGTACGGAAACGGCTCAATGTGGTCCTGGAGTCGTGAAAGCGCTTCAAGGTAAGGCGCGGGCAACAGATCGGCGCGCGTGGAAAGCAACTGTCCGAGCTTGATGAACGTGGGACCCAGTTTTTCCAGATCCGCAGCCAGCTCTTTTGCTTCGGGTGCGGTCTCGGCGAGGGCCTTCTCGTCAAGCTCGAGGTGTTCTTCCAGGCCGGCCTGTTTGACCAGATCGGAACGCCCATACTTCACCAGCAGCATGGTGATGTCTTTGTAACGTTTCAAACGTTCCGGTTTGAGCGAAACCATCTTGTGTGCTTCCTTTGCCTAAGAGCTTTGCGTCCAGCTCGCACCCCCGGCAGAGTCTGCCCGCAGTGAAGCCCGCATTGTACTAGAACTTGCCGCGACAAGCGCGAACGTCTATGCTGCGGGCGATTTGAGCCGCGTGGTTTGTCAGGCTGGAGACGGAAGTCTTACTTAATAGTCACGTCCACGGGTTCCTGGCTTGAATCCGCAACGACAAAAATGCCTGGTTCGTAGTAGGACAGGCATTCCTGCCTGTCTGACTTTGATTACAGGCGAGGTGGTTTGTTCCACTCAGACTGGCAAGTTGCGTAGCTACGACAGACAGGAATGTCTGTCCTACTTATTTTGAATTTGAGGAGGTAGACCAAATGATCAAAAAGATCTCAACGCTCCTGTTCTCACTGGTCGTTATGACCGGTGCAGCTTTGGCACAGCCGGCACAACAGCCAGCTGCGTCACCGCAGCCGACGCCACAGCAACCGGCGCCACCGAAAACGCATTTGAAAGTTGGACAACAGGCCCCCGAGTTTTCCCTAACGGATTCCAGTGGAAAACCCGTCAAGCTAAGCGACTTTAAGGGCAAGAAGAACGTCGTGCTGGCTTTCTATGTCCTGGCCTTTACAGGTGGTTGAACGCGCGAGATGAAGGCGTATCAGGCTGATATCGCCAAATTCGAAGAGACTAATACCCAGGTGTTAGGGGTAAGTATGGACAGCTTCGCGGCAAACAAGCGTTTCGCGGAAGACATCGGTGTCACGTTTCCGCTGCTCAGCGATTGGCACCGGACGGTGGTCAAAGACTACGGCTTGTTAGACGAGAAGTCGGGTTACTCAAGGCGCGCGACCTTTGTCATCGATAAAGACGGAAAGATTACACACATAGAAGAAGGACGCACCGCGGTGGATCCCACCGGCGCATACCAGGCGTGTAGTGTGTTTGAGAAGAAGAAGGCTTAGACAAGCTATTGTGAAGATACTCTGGGCGTGGTCGGACCGGAGAGGGCCCGATCGATCGCCTGCTTCAGTCCCTCACTACTGAATACTCTTAGCGCGACACCATTAATAAAAATAGTTGGTGTGCTGTCAACACCGTAAATGTCACCTTCGCCGATGTCATGCTTAACTTCGGGAGCATACTTGCCGCTATCCAACTCTGAATCGAAGCGCGCGCGATTCAAACCGATTTCGGTCGCATACTGTTTCAGGGAAGGCACATCGAGAGCGTTTTGGTGCTTGAACAATAACGCTGCATACTCGAAAAACTTTCCCTGAGCGTGCGCTGCATTGGCCGCCTCCGCGGCTTTGCGCGCCTGGGCATGAATAGCCAGCGGAAAGTCACGTACTACCAATCTTACTTTGTTGCCATAAGCTTTGAGCACGTCTTCGATGATCGGATGCATGGATGCGCATGACGGACACTGGAAATCGGTAAACTCCACGATGGTGACTGGTGCGTTCGCATCCCCTCGTGATGGATCGTCGTCGACGCTAATCGACTGCACCGGCGGTGCCGGTTCAGAGACCAGCAAACGAATGTCTGCTCCTTTTCGAAGACCTTCAGATAACGCCTTCTCCAGCCGCTGACGATCCTGCTCCTGCAAATAACTGCCAATCTGATTTCGAACGGAATTCAAATCTTCTTTTATGCGAGCTTTGTTGTCCGCATAAAATTTTTCTATCTCCGCATCAGTCGGTGACTTTATCTTTTCGCTCACTTCCTTTCGCACAATTTCTTCCGGGCCCACATTGCGCTTGTTTGCCTCGGCCAGTAGCAGCAAATCGTTGATCGTGGTGTCCAGGGCCGGCTTCTGAACCAGCCAGGTGTTGAGACGTAGTCGATACATGATCGGCTTCAGCCGCTCATTTACGGAGCCGGCGAGTATGGGACGTCCTCCGACCGTAGCCAGGACAGCGGAGGGCGCCAGATTATCGCTGTTGGCGGCGCCCCTCACGACCGGATTCGTTGCCCGAAGTCGCTGAACGAGGTCGGCCGACATCTTTGCTTCGCGTTCACCAAGCAGAAAGGCCACTACATCCGCGCGCGCCGCGGCTGGATCGCTCTGGTCTATCTGATCACTGTTCTCCTGGATGAATTTGTCTATTTCCGTCGCCGTGGGCCGGGTTAGTTTTTTTGTAACCTCTGCGTCGTACAACTGTTGCGCAGTGAGCTTTCGTTTTCGGGCTTCACTCTCGAGCAACTGCGTATTGATCTCAAGTTCCACTACCTGCCTCCGCGCCTCAGCGATCTTTAGCGGCAAACTGTCAATGTCCTGGCGCGCCTTCGCATCAATGTCCGCAGTCGTGACGTTTTGCCCATTTACCACCGCCAACAGGACTGGCGCTGAGGGCGCTGCGGTGAGCGCGATTGGTTCCGAAACGGGGGTTGGTTCGCTCGCAGGCTGATTGTTGACGGGCTCTTGCGCGGCAGGCCGTCTCGCGCCTCGTCGACGCTGGCCCTGGGCGTCCAGCGTCGTGGAAGAGAACAAGAACAGACTGAAAAGGATAAAGGTGGCAGTTTTCATAGTTGTAACTTCAGGATTTGAAAAACGGATGATATTTGAACTGACGTTAGAGCACAAACGAACCCCGCAGCGTTGCATGTTGAGCAACCTGGAAGGTTAAGACCGGGTAACAATAAACGGAGTGATGCGTAGACTGGCTTGACTGAAAGCCAAAAACTTCAATGAAAGCGGATTATGCTGCGTCTGCGTTTCTTCACGGGCTTCCGCGCCGGCAATAAGTCCTTATGACGACCATTTAGAATGAAAGCGAGTCCCTGGTGCGTAATACCCAGGATGCGCGCCGCGCGCGTGACGCTACCATCAGAAGACTGAAGCGCGTGGCTAATCAGTTTCCCCTCGTATTGCCGAACCTGTTCTTCCAGCGAGGCATTTGAAACCTGAGCGTCGAATTCGGTCTGGGCAAGATTCGATTCATTTCCATTCGAGCGGCTGGCAATCATTGAAGTGCTATCCGCCTCCAGCGCCGATTTCGTCGAGAGGAGAAGCCGGGCACACATGTTCAGCCTATTTTGAATTTCCTCTCGCTGTGACTTGGCCAATTCCGATTCCGCGATTCGGTAGTATGCGACCAATTCACTGAATGGAAGATAGCTTGTCAGTTCTTCCGCCATCGACAATGCGGCGACGCCACCACTTTCGGGATCGCCGGCATTGTGAGCTGTTCTGATCGCCTTCTCAAAAGTGGCGCGCGCGTTGGAGAAGTTTCCCAGCCGGGCGAGTGTCGTTCCATGAGTGGTGAGTGCACCCGCCAGCAGCGAAAGTTCATCGCCTTCCTCAAGCACTCGTACTGACGCGCGGGCCAACGTCTCCGCTTTCGTAAACAAACCCTCAGTGATAAAAGCGCGGGCGCGAGTGTCGTCCACCTGCGCCACCATACCTTTATCCTTCAAAGCTACGAACAGCGAGCGAGCGCGGTCCAGATAGACCTGCGCATCGCTGAGCCGGCCCAAACGGGCCAACAATAGACCGATATTATTCTCCACCATGGCCAGGAAGCGCTGATTGCCTGCCTGCTCCAGGTAGACGGTGGCGGCCGTATATTCCACCAGCGCCTGGTCTATGTAGTCGCTTCTATCCTGGGCCAGACCCAGATTCTTCAGTACCGATGCATGCTCGTTGTGAAACTTCCCTTTGAGAGCATTGTTGGTACTGCTTTGAAACAGTGGCGCGGCTTCTCTCAGCCTTCTGAGTGAGTCGTCATACCTGTGCGACAGTTTCTCAATGGTGGCTCGATTCAACAGAGCCCGGAGTCGTTGCTCACTTTCGACATCGCCCAGCTGTCGTAAGGCTTCGTCGAGAGTTACCCGAGCCTCATCAAGAGCGCCCTCGCGCCAATAACAAATTGCCAACTCAACGCGTGCTTCAGCAAGGTGTTCCTGAGAATCATTTTCTTCAAAAATGCGTGCAGCCTCAGAAATCAAATCCTTTGCGGACTCCTGCGCGCCCGTGATTTGACGAAAGCTGCCGATCCAGCCGGACAACGTACCAGCACGAAGAAACACGCCTGCCTGGGCAACCGGACTCAGCGCGTCAACCTCTGGACGCACACCTATCCGCTGCCAAAATTCCCCCAAGACCCCCTGGGCAGCCTCAAATTCCCCAGCATCTTCGAGTTCTTTCGCGCGCGCGCAAAGGAATTGGACCCGATCTTCAAGACTGGGGCCGGTCTTTTGTAATGTTGAAACTTTGGATTCTAATTTCATGTGAGGCTATCCCCTTCTTGGGCATGCAAGAAACCTTGCATGAAGCTAAGGAGGCGGCTATTATGCGCCTCGTTAAAGACCATAAAGTTGGCTTCCCATCTTTGCCGAACTGTCTTTATCAATCCTCAACCCGAAAAACTGAATTAGGAGAACACTATGAAAAAACTGAAAACGATCTGCACTGCAGCCACTCTAGCATTGGCGCTCAGTGTTTCTAGTTTTGGCGGAGAAATCACCACCCCTGGACTCACCGGAAACATTTCCACCCCAGGCGTAACGCAACCGGAGCCGAAACCTTCAGACATATCGTCACCCGGCGCGACATTAACCGAACCCGGTGACGTTAGTACACCAGGATTGACTGCCATTCTGCTGACGCTTGCCGCGCTATTCTAACTACCGCAGGCCGCGTTTAAGTAGATCAGTTTTCAATCTGCTCTGATGAGTCACTAGCCGTCCCGGGTTTGCGACTGGCCGGGGATATGCCGCCATATGCCCGGCAAAGGGCGTGATACCGGCGCATGCTACCCTCATACGGCAGGCTAAGGCAAGAGCCAATTGGTGGAAAAGCCTTTCCGGCATGCATTTGTAGAAAGTGCTCCAAACGCTGCATGTGGGATACTGGGTCAAATTCGTAGACTTAGTTGATGTTGGCAGCGACCAGTTTCTGGACCGTTTCCAGGGTATCGGCCTCGTCAGGTTTCTTATCGGGTCGAAGTCTTAGGATCCTGGGAAACCGGAGGGCGTATCCACTTTTGTGTCGCTTGGACGCCTGAACGCGGTCAAACGTAACCTCAATTACTATTTTGGGTTCGACCAAACGGACCCTCCCGTGCGCGAACTCCTGGATCGTGTGACTTCGAAACCACTCAGTCATTTCTGCCAACTCAGCATCCGTTAGCCCTGAGTAGGCTTTCCCGATATTCAGCAATTCACCGTCGTTTTCGGACCGACGGACCGCGAACGTGTAATCCGAGAGCAAATTCCTGCGCTTGCCGTGACCTACCTCTACGGCGGTGACCACCACATCGAGGGTTGCAATAGCGCGTTTTACTTTCAACCATTCCCGACCGCGGCGGCCGGGTTTATAGAAAGACGCGGGACTCTTTACCATTAAGCCTTCATTTCCACGGGCGCGCGCTGCATTAAACTCTTCGTCCAGTTCGGCGACCCCACCAAATCGCTTCGCAACAGAAGCGCGAATGACACCCTCGCTCGGAATTATCTCTTCCAGGATCTCGCGGCGCTCTCCCAGAGAAACATCTGTTAAAACCGTCCCACGTGCGTAGAAAAGATCGTAGGCCACCAGGATGACGGGAACCTCGGCCAACAAATCCTCGCTGATCGTCTTTCTGCCAAGGCGCTTTTGTAGTTCGCTAAAAGGCAGAATTCGTTCACCGCGCGCCGGTACGATTTCCCCATCAATCACCGCGTCGATGCCCAGGTTTTGAAGAGGTTGAATTAACTCTGGAAATCGCTGTGTAATCTCATCCATGGTGCGCGAATAGATTGCGACTCGCCCGTCCTTCGTATGTGCTTGAGCGCGTATTCCATCAAACTTGTCTTCCACGAAAAACTCGTCCGGCATGGTCCTGGCAATGTCCGCCAGATCGGCCGCCGGCGTCGCCAACATGAACTTGATAGGGTGAAACAGTCGCATGCCAACGCCTTCCAGATCATTTCGCCGCGCGCGCACGGCCGTCTCGCCGATGTCCCCAAGCAGCATGTTTACCTGGGCCACCCTGGCCAGAGGCTGATTGAAGGCCCTGGCGATTGAGTCTTCCACCAGACCCTCCCGAAGACCGATTCTTAAATCACCGGCAAGCAACTTGATAAGGTACTTGGCTTCGAGCGGAGTGGCATGACTTAAGACTGTAACCAGGAGGCCCGTCTTGTTCTTGATTCCTCGCGTTTCACTGAGCCGCGTAATAATTGATTCCGTTTCGATGAGACTAATCGTCGGCTGGTGGAAGTGTTTGGCTTCATTGACCGCTTCATAAGCAGTTTCACCCGCGTCGCCAAGGCGCACATAGATGGGCGCTAACATCTCGAGGCTGAGTCCTGTCGCTTCACTCAAAGCGGCCGAGATAATGCTGCCACCCACGTTGGTGGTCCGTGAATCGTTGGAAGCAAATTGGTGGCCGGCAAAGTAGCGAGCCGCGCGACTAAGGTCTGCGTCTTCGAGCTGCATGAGATAGTCACCCAAAAAGCCAGCCTTCTCTAACTTCTTTGTGGTGGCTGCGACTTTTTCTGCCACTTCAGCGAATCGCTGGAGCGAACCAATCGTGGCCGCGGGTAAAGCGTTGTCGTTTGAACCTGCCATAAATAACCGTCTTGAACCGCGTTCTGAAACCTGGTGATTTCAGCAAGGTTGAGGGACACGGAAGCGTGTGTCAAGAAGCGGTTCAACATGAAGTTTCTGGTTTGTTGAGCCACAGGGTACAATCGTCGGAGTTGATAAGAACTTAGCAGAAACAATGCGAGGAAAGGTATTTTCGGCAAGTGGTTTTTCTGATTCTTGAATCGCTTGGCAGCACTGAATTGATCTTTATTCTGGTGATGGCACTGGTGTTTTTTGGGCCTCGCAAACTGCCACAGCTCAGCCGGACCCTCGGCAAAAACCTCGCCAGCTTTCGCAGAGCGTCGGAAGACTTCAAGCAAACCTGGGACCGAGAAGTAAACCTGGAGGAGCTGAACCTGTCCCGGCTTGATCTGGACTCGAGTTTGCCGGCAAATAATTCCATATTAGAGAATCACGACCATGGAGAGCCGTGGCAACCCTCACCACCACCGATCGTGGAGGCGGTCGATGCAGATAGCGTGGTTCCTCGCGAATCGAAAGTTGTAGATGCAGTCGTTTCTTCCGACAATACAAGTCCGGTTGAACCGCCTGAGCCACTCTCCAAGCGCGACTGGCTTTAAGGTAGTTGGACCAACACGAAATTAATGTCAACGTTTCTTCGACCACTCGCCACACGACAGGGCAAGGAAAATGAACTCGGCGGCCAGATGTCGTTTCTCGAACATTTGGACGAACTGCGGAGTCGTCTCATTCGCTCCGTCCTGTTTGTTTTCATTTCAGGGATGGCCTGTTGGTTTGTTTCCGATCGGATTTATGCGTTCCTGGCGGTCCCAGTTGAGCGTGCCCTCGCAGAAGCGCAGAGACAGCAGGTTCCGATCAACGGTCTGACCGGCAACGAGAAAATCTTGCCCTTGACTTCGCTTCAGGAAAACGAAGTAGGACGGTACATTTTCTCGCAAGAGAAAGAGATGGGGAACATCGTAATCCCGGCTGGGGTTTCGGTGCTCGCTCGCGCGTTTAAAGACGCTCAGGGAAACGTCGGACTCTTTACTGAGGAGCCGATCTACGCAGGCAACGCCATCATCCCCAAAGGCGTCCGCCTTCCTGTAGAGATCGGTACATCGTCGCCGGCCTTTTCAGGCACTAGTGACAAACTCATCGTAACCAGCGCCATTGAGCCATTCTCCCTTTACGTCAAAGTTTCACTGTATGCGGCGATCTGTCTGTCGGTCCCGTTTCTTTTGTGGCAGATATGGGCTTTCGTTTCGCCCGGACTCTATCCGCACGAACGTGGTTACGTCACTCCTTTCATCGCCCTCTCGTCGATCTCCTTCGTACTCGGGGCGATGTTCGCCTATAAAGTGATTTTCCCCCCGGCAGCGAAGTATCTGCTTGGTCTGGGTCACGATTTCCGGCTTCTTTTGAAGGCAAACGATTATTTCGACTTCATCATTATTGTGATGCTGGGCATGGGAGTCGTCTTTCAGATGCCCGCTGTCACGTATGTTCTGGCGCGTATTGGCCTTGTTACCGCGGGGTTTCTGGTGAGGAGTTGGAAAACGGCTCTAATCGTAATCCTGATTTCAGCCGCCGTTCTTTCGCCAACCAGCGATATTCCAAACATGCTGCTGTTTGCGGCCCCAATGATGGTCCTCTATATGGTGTCGATATTTGTGGCCTGGATATTCAGCCGTCCGCGGACCGCATCTCCTTGAGGCTGATATTCGCGTTAGTAGGAATTATTTGAGGCACCCTGGCTGGTCAAAAAGGCAACGAAGACCCGCGTTCCTGGCATCTTGACTGTGTTCCTGGTGAAACCTTAGAATCCGGTGCTTCCGTATCGGGCCTAACCTGCTGCCTTTTTCGTGTTGAGTCTCATACACATTTGTTAGGAGTTTAGTTATGTCGTTCCAGAAAGCCGCTCTTCGTTTGGCGATTCTCCCCCTGCTCCTGGCTGGCGCCACCTTGCCCGGCTTCGCGCAAGATCCTCGGCAGAGTCAGGACCCGATGGACAAGCCGCGCAACGTAAAGCCGGAGTTGAAGAAGGCTTACAAAGAGTGGTTGGAGAAGGACGTAACTTACGTCATCACCGATGAAGAACGCAAAGCTTTCAAGCGGCTGCAAACCGACGATGAGCGGGAAAAGTTTATTGAAGAATTCTGGCGGCGCCGTGATCCGGATCCGGATACGGATGAGAACGAGTTCAAAGAGGAGTACTACGAGCGCATAGCCTACGCCAATGAGCACTTTGCTTCAGGCATTCCGGGCTGGAAAACGGACCGCGGTCGAATTTGGATCATGTATGGCAAGCCCGATGAGAGAGAGACTCATCCCATGGGTGGTAACTACGACCGTCCCTCTTATCATGGCGGTGGTTCAACCACGACGTATCCTTTCGAGATTTGGTTCTATCGTTATCTTGCCGGCGTAGGTTCAGGCGTCGAGATCGAATTCGTGGATCCCACGGGCAGCGGCGAATATCGTATCGCCAGAAGTCCTGATGAAAAGGACGCAATGTTGATGGTCCCGGGAGCGGGCCTGACGCTTTCTGAACAACTGGGCCTTTCGAGCAAGGCGGATCGAATTACCGGGGTCGGGAGTCGGGATCACTATCAACGCGAGCAGGATAGTCCTTTTTCTCGACTGCAACTTCTCGCCGATCTGCAACGTCCGCCGCAGGTGAAGTTTAATGACCTGGCATCGGCGGTTAACACGGGCGTGATCGAGGATAACCCGCTTAACTTCGATATTCGCGTGGACTTTTTCCGCCAATCAGACGAACGTGTAATCACTGCGTTTACGATTCAGACGGACAATAAAGACCTGGTGTTTCAGGACAGTGGGGGACTTCAACAAGCGCGAATCAATATTTTTGGAAGAATCACTTCCGTAGCGGGCCGCCGTTCCGGCATTTTTGAAGATCCCGTCATTACCACAGCAACGGCCCAGGAGTTGACGGATGCTAAAGATCGCAAATCCGCTTATCAGAAAGCCATCGCCCTCGCGCCTGGCACTTACAAAGTGGATGTGATTGTTCGCGATGTGGCCTCGGGAGCCACGGGCGTACAGCACATTGGCTTTACCGTTCCCAGGTACGACCCACAAAAGCTTTCCACGTCCACCCTCGTGTTGGCCTCGAGACTTGAAAGCCTCGTCGATCAACCAGCCGTGGGACAATTCGTCATCGGTCAGCAGAAAGTGATTCCAAACGTCTCCGGGATCTACAAGCGCGGACAACCGGTCGGTGTCTATCTACAGGTCTACAACGCGGGGATTGATCAGACGACCTTGCGTCCTTCGGTCGACGTTGATTACGTGCTTCTCAAAGATGGTAAGGAACTCGGGAAACAGCCGGAAGACTGGAAGGGCATGAGCGATGCCGGTCAGAGACTGACGCTGTCGAAATTGGTTGATACTCGACCCCTGACGCCCGGCGAATATGAGTTGTCAATTCGCATTAGGGATCGCGTTTCAGGCCAGTCTCTGACGCCGACGTCGAAGTTTACCGTCCAGTAGTAGGACAGACATTCCTGTCTGTCAAAGTTGTGGTTGGAAGTTAGTATCGAAAGGACAGGCAGCGATGCTTGTCCTTTTTTCATGAAGCCGAAAACAGACGATCCACGAAAACACACGAACGAACACGAAATGTGTTTTGTGTTCTTTCGTGTAATTTCGTGGATCGTCTGTTGCTGACGACGACAATGCAGGTCCGCTGGTACTGGCAAATTTGCGCGGATGTTAGGATGGTCGCAATGGAAAAGAGAGCAAATCTGACCGGCTTGACGCAAGGCGAACTTGTTTCTTTTATGGAACGGGCCGCTCAACCGTCTTATCGAGCACGTCAGGTTTTCAGTGGCCTGCATCATCGCCGCCTGCGTAGTTTTGCCGAGATGACAGACCTGCCAAAGGCGTTTCGCGAGAGTTTGAGCGAAATGGCGACTGCTTCCACGCTCACGGTCGAGTCTGGTTATGTATCCGAAGACGGGACACGCCGCTACCTGCTGAAAACTCATGACAATCTTCCGGTCGAGACGGTTTTCATTCCCGAAGAGCGACGCGACACGATTTGCTTCTCGTCGCAATCCGGCTGCCCGCTTCAATGCACCTTTTGCCTGACCGCGCAATTAGGTCTGCTCCGTTCGTTAACAGCGGGAGAAATTGTCGAGCAAATAATCATTGCGCTTAACGACGTCTACGGCGTCGGAGAAAAGCCTCCACGCGGCACAAACCTGGTTGGCATGGGCGCGGGTGAACCATTTCTGAATTTTGAGTCGTTAATGAAGTCCCTGGAGATTATGTCTGACCCGCACGGGCTTTTCATCGTGCCTCACCGAGTAACGATTTCAACCGCCGGAGTGGTTCCGCGTATCCGCGAGCTCGCCACCATTCCGTCGCGGCCGCATCTGGCAATATCACTCGCGGCGCCGACTAACGATTTGCGCGACGAGCTGATGCCCATCAATAAAAAGTGGCCACTCGAAGAGTTGCTCGCTGCCTGTAAAGAGTTTGAGCAAACACTTCGGCCCGGTGAGCTGTTTACTTTTGAATACGTGATGCTTGACGGCGTCAACGATTCAGACGAGCACGCGCGACAACTCGCCAACCTGCTCAATCGGCACTCGCTTCGCGCAAAGGTAAATCTGATTCCACACAACCCGGCAGATCCACTGCCTTATCAGCCTTCACCGTCGTATAGAGTTGAACAGTTCAAATCAATTCTGGAGGCCAAAGGCGTGCGTGCGTATGTCCGCCGGCCGCGCGGCAGAGACATTTTTGCAGCATGTGGTCAACTTGCGGCACGGCGAGACACGAACAAGCTTCTAACAATTCAACAGTCAATTGGGGCATAGGAAACATAGCGCATGAAATTACGATTCACTCAACTTTTACTGATCATGGGTTTTCTGCTTCTTCCGGCAAGTCTTTATTCGTCGCCGTCGCCGCAGTCAGCACCCAACATTGGCGTCAGCACTTCGCTTTCACCCCTTAAGGTGCGCAGAGGTCGCACCGCGCAGGGAATAATCGTGATGAATATCCCTTCGGGTTATCACGTCAATTCCAACAAGCCTTTGGAGAAATTTTTAATACCGACGCAGCTTAAAGTCGAAGCAGCAGGTGGTCTGAAGATCGGACCCATCCTTTATCCTCGAGCACTCCTGCGGTCACTCAAATTTTCAAAAAACAAAGTAGCGGTTTTCGAACGGCGGACGACGATACGGTTTTCGGTAACCGTGCCTGCCGGTTTTTCCGGAAACTCGGCGGAGTTGAAAGCGCGTTTGAGATATCAGAGCTGCAATGACGAGGTTTGCTTTCCACCGCAGACGAAGGAAGAGAGTCTCTGGTTGAAGGTCGAATGAGGGGGCGTGATAACAGGTGTTCAGAGTACAACCTTCAGGTTGCCGCTTCGCATGATGCAAGCTAGCGTCACGTGAGCGCGTCAAGCTAAAGCTTGTACTCTAAACGCCTGTTATCACTCCCTCCTTCCTATCACAGACATCAGCCGCCCGACCTTGCCGTAAAGATTCTTCTCGCGGCGATACGAGAAGAAAAGATCAGTGCGGCACATTGTACAGAGCGGCGCCGTGAAGATTCTGTCTCTATTGACTCGAGCCGAAGCAAGTTGAGTGCGATTTGCTTCAAGCAGATTTATGCAGGCGTGGTTCTCGCGAGTTTGCTTGAAGAGGTCTTGCTGGCTCGGGAAAGCGTTGTCGAAGGCTTCGATAACGTCGCGCCCGACTTCGTAACAACAACTTGCGGCTGCCGGACCAATCGCTACCGTTACATCTTCCGGCTTTGTTTGATATTCAGCACTCATGCGCGCCAGCGCCTTCCCCGCGACATCTGCGAGCGTGCCCCGCCATCCCGCATGGACCGCGGCAAAGGCGCCTGTCTTCGGGTCACCGAGCAAGACTGGAACGCAATCGGCCGTTTTCACTCCAGCCAAAACGCCCTGGACGTCGCTGACAATCGCATCGCAGTAGACTGTGTCGCCGCGCGAATCCTCTGCCGGCTTTGCATCGGAGGCATTTTGAACGAGTCTTACGTCCGACCCATGAACTTGCCAACATCCAGCCAAAGCCCAGTCGCCCACGAAAAGCTTGAGAAAGCGGCGACGATTCTCCAGAATGTTTTCCGCATCATCTTCGTTAAAGCCGGCGAGGTTAAGAGCGTTTTCAGTCATTGGGCTCGTGCCGCCGCCGCGAGTTGAGAATCCGTTGGCAAAACCGGCTTGTTCAAGAGGCGCGCAAATCAAGGCCCGAACGCCGTCGGTTTCGCGCCAGTAAAAGCCAGCGCGGTCTAATTCTTCATCGCTTATGATTGTCTCCATTGGCATAGACATTATCGAAGTTGCACGGATTCGCGAAGTGCTTTTGCGCACACCCCGCTTTGGCGAGCGCGTGTTCACTGCCGCCGAGCGGACTTATTGCGAGAGCCGCGGCGCAGTGGCCGCGCAGCATTATGCCGCTCGCTTTGCAGCCAAAGAGGCGGCGCTAAAGGCTTTGCAGACGGGCTGGCGAGGCGGAATAACCTGGCAGGATGTGGAGGTTCATTTACAGGAAACCGGCGCGCCTTATATCACGTTTCAGGGTGAGGCTAAAAACCGGTATGAAGAGTCTGGAGCGACGGGCGTACATCTTTCCATGGCGCACACGACAGACCACGCCATTGCTGAAGTTATTTTAGAGAAGACTTAGATATCATCCGCAGATTACGCAGATTTCGCAGATTCAAGCAAAAAGACTGGCAGCCCAAACCGGGTTAAGATGCTTTCTTTAGAATCTGCGTAATCTGCGTAATCTGCGGATAGCCTACCGCAGATCATTTACCAGCGTTCGTTTGCCGCTTCTATCGAACTCAATTCGAGTGGATCTATATATTGTCGAAGGCACTGAGAGAATGAGTCTTTTTGGTTTAGCCGGTTCGCGGTGGTGCGCGATGATCATGGCGCCGTTTGAGTCGATGTTTTCTCTCGACTCTTCAAATATCCCAGGCAGATTGCCGTGCAGGTAGCATTCAACATTGGGTGCCAGACGTTCGGTAACCGCGATCAGCTCTCGATGCGGGCAGGAGAGAGTTGAAAGGGACCCATGGTCAGCGTCAACCTCTACAAACTTTATTCCTTCCGGGCACTCAAATTTTCGGCCACCTAACTCCGGTTTTAACTCCACCGCGCCCTTGATGAAATCAATCCACGCAGGTAGCGCAGCATCAGCGCCAGTACGACCGAGCTGCTGATTGTCATCGAATCCAATCCAGACTACGCAGACAAGATTAGGGGTGTAACCGACAAACCAACCATCGCGCGAAGTTCCCGTTTTGCCCGCAACTGCTGTGGATCTCACGAGTTCGCGGGCTGCACGCGCTGTTCCATGGTCTACCACCGCCGTCAGCATGTTTGTGATCATGTATGCCGTGGTCGGACTTATCACTTGAGAATCGCTTTGAGAGTTGGCAGCGGAATGCGCCGCGGGCGGCTCTCCCGTGCTTGCAATGACTCTGGGCTCGACCCGACGGCCACCATTAACAAAACTCGCGTAGGCTGCGGCCAGCTCGAGGGGCGTCACTTCTTTAGTCCCTAACGCCAGCGCCGGATATTTTTGAGGTCGCGGCAAACCAAACTGCTCGGCCAAATTGGCGATGCGCGCCAAACCGGTTTGTAGGGCCACGTCAACTGTAACGACATTAAGCGATCTCACTAATCCGGTGCGCATCGTTACGTCATGCATTGAATAGGCGCCACCGAAATTTGCCGGGCGATAAACCTTGTTGCGATCGTAGACGAATTCCCGAGGTCCGTCCGCGAACGTTCGCATTGGCGACATGCCATCTTCGAGCGCAGCGGCATAGACAAACGGCTTGAAAGTTGAGCCGGGCTGGCGTCTCGCGTCGGTGGCGCGATTGAGCTGTGAATCGGCGTAGTCGCGACCGCCGACCATGGCCAGAACATTACCTGTACTCGGATCGAGAGCAACCAGTGCCGCCTGAGGCTTACCTTGACGATTTGGGTAAGAGGCGTCGAGCTTGTTCAACTGCCGCTTCAAAGCGGTCTCGGCGAGTTGTTGTAGATCGAGGTCAATCGTTGTGTAAGTCCTTTGGCTGTTTGCGGACTTGTCATTTTCCGAATCTGAGTTCCTGTTCACGTAGTCGACAAAGTACGGCGCCATTGAGTTACCACCGGCAACAGCGGAAACGACGATGGGTTGCGTTGAGGCAACGGCGACCTCAGCGGCGCCGATCCAGCCGTCGTGCATCATCGCGTTAAGGACGGTGTTTCGGCGCGCTCGAGCGACTTCGGCGTGATGTAGAGGCGAATAACGACTCGGGCTCTGAACCATTCCCGCCAGCGTGGCGACCTCCGAGAGTGAAAGGTCGCGCAGCTGTTTGCCAAAATAGATATGTGCCGCCTCTCGGAAGCCTCGAGCCGCAACTGCGCCCCGTTGGCCCAGATACACTTCGTTACAATAAAGGGCCAGGATGTCTTGTTTTGAAAGGCGACGCTCGAGAGCAATGGCCAGCATTGCTTCCGCATATTTACGTCTGAGCGTCCGTTCCGGCGACAGGTATGTGTTCTTCACTAACTGCTGGGTGATAGTGGAGCCGCCCTGGCCCACACGTTCGTCATCTACATTTCGGACCAGTGCCCGCGCAATTCCCAACGGATCCAGACCCGAGTGCTCAAAAAATCGTTGATCTTCTATCGAGAGTATGGCGTGTAGCAGAGCTGGAGGAATTTCGGAATAGGAAAGCGTCTCACGCTTGCCTGCCTTGAATGAAAGATCGTTTGACAGCGCTTCGGGTTCGAGTGCGAATTCTTCGAGTGGCAAACTATCCCCGGTCAACTCCGCGACGCTGTTGCTACCGTCAAAAGCGATGCGGACGAGGGACGGTCTGCTACCGTTAGCGCGCTCGGGTCGAATTTCAATCGCCGCATGACTCTCATTAAATGTCCCGCTCCAGACATTGCTGCCAGTGGCTTCCACATAGCCCGCCCGCTTCAACGCGGTGATCAAACTCGCTGGTGACAGTTTTTGACCACGCTGGATGACTCGAGGCGCGGCATAGATTCCGGGACGACTTGTGAGGTAGCCACTGGCCAGCCGCGCATCGATGATTCGTGAGTAGTATTTGTAAGAGCGTAATAAAGAATCGCCACAAACAATCAGCGCAATAAATAACAGGCAAAAGAGAGAACGCACGAGGACACGCCTCGTACTTGATGAAGCGTCATATCTGAAGCAATGGAACGTTTCCGCGATCCGGCGCAGAGAGAGAACTCGACCCTTATCGGGAAAGGATGTAACTTCGATGGCCATGAAGACAGACCGGTGGAAAGGCAGTCGGGGGTCTTTACCGCCCCTGCCCTTCAGTGCCTCCGCAGTTTTCTTGAATGCTTGTTATATAGTGCGAATGGAAAGTGAATTCTTGAGAAGGGATCTATCCGCAGATTACGCCGATTACACAGATTCAAGAATCACACCGGCGAGTTAAAACTTCTTTAAAGTGCTCAAATAGAAATTTGCGCTATCTACGGATATAATCACGCTATTAATTCATTCAGAGTCGTTGGAGGTCCCGATGCCTACCCCTAAGCACGTTAATGCGAACCCAGGCGATGTCATGGTTCTGGCCGGTACCATGAAAGGGGCATTTGTGCTTCGCTCAGACAAGGGCCGCGAAAACTGGGAAGTGGGCGGACCATACTTTCCCGGACGAGCTATCTACGCGCTGACCTATGACGATCGGAATGGACGCAATCGTCTCTGGGCCGCAGTCAACAGCTCCTACTGGGGTTCTTACTTGAGTTCTTCTGACGACTTCGGTAAGACCTGGACCGAACCGGAAGCTTACGGCGTGAAGTTTCCGGAAGGGGCCGACAACTCTGTGAAGCAGATCTGGCAGATTGCCATGGGTCATCCGGAGGAGCAGGACACACTTTATTGTGGCGTTGAGCCGGCGGCGCTCTTCAAGTCTACCGATGCCGGAGCGACCTGGTCGCTCGTGCAGGGCTTGTATGATCATCCACACCGATCGCAATGGATGCCGGGCGGAGGCGGTTTGTGCCTGCACACGATATTGCCCGACCCTTCGAACTCGAAACGTTTATATGTAGCTATCTCGACCGGCGGCGTTTATCGCACCGACGATGGCGGCGAAAACTGGCAGCCGCGAAACAACGGTGTGCGGGCGCAATTTCTCCCACCCGACCAGCAGTATCCGGAATGGGGGCAGTGTGTTCACAAGATTGCTTTTCATCCTTCGAATCCGAAGCGAATGTTTTTACAGAACCACTGGGGTCTATACAAGAGCGAAGACGGCGGTGATTCATGGACTGATGTTGCCAAGGGCGTACCCTCTGATTTTGGTTTTGCCATGGAAGTAGATCCCAACGATCCGGCGAGCGTCTTTATCATCCCGCTTGAGTCGGATGAATTTCGTTGTACGCCTGAAGGGAAGTTGCGCGTCTTTCGCACCAATGCGGATGGCAATTCCTGGACTGCATTAACGAATGGATTGCCGCAGGAGAATGCGTTGGAAACAGTCCTGCGTGACGGACTGGCGGCCGACCGCCTGAGCCCGACCGGAGTATACTTCGGCACGCGAAGTGGCAAGTTGTTTGGTTCTCGCGATGCCGGGGAGTCCTGGACCGCAATACTTGAAAGTTTGCCACCCGTCGTTTCACTGAAGGCCGCCGTAATACAATAACGGTGCAATCGGGAGGCACGTTTTCGTAAGAGTAAATGCGATCCACTAACGCACACGAAAATGACTCAAACTGAAGGCATCTGTTCGTGCCGATTCGTGTGACTTCGTGGATCGTTCTTAGTTTTTCAGCAGCGGTGTTTTATACAGTCACAAAATCGCGAGGATCCAACTCCACAAGAAACTCTATGAAAAAAATTCTAATCGCGCTTGTCTTGTCTTTTCTTGCATTGCCGGCAATCACACGGGCACAAGAGAAGAAAGAGCCCGAACATAAGATGATCGAGTTTCACATGGCTCTGTTGAAGCGCGGTCCCAAGTGGTCGAACAAAGGGATGAGTCCGGAGGTGCAGGAGGGACACATGACCCATGTGTTGTCACTCCTTGATTCCGGCAGAGCTGTGATTGCCGGTCCAATGGGTGATGAAGGGGATCTCGTAGGGATTTACATTTTGCGCGCGAGATCAGCAGACGAAGCAAAGGCCTGGACCGATAGTGACCCCGCCGTTAATTCTGGAGACCTGACGCCTGAGATGCATCCATGGTGGTCGGAGGAGGTGATGAAAAAACCTTCCGCTCCGCTGAAGATGACGACGGCCTATGTTGGCTTTCTCTCACGCGGTCCCAAATGGACGCCCGAACAGACTCCTGCTACTGCAGAATTGCAGAAGGCGCACATTGCAAACATCAACCGTCTCGCGGAGATGAAGAAGCTGGTTGTGGCCGGGCCCTTTGGAGATCAGGGACCGTTGCGCGGAATCTTCGTCTTCAAAGTCGCCTCGCTGGCCGAAGCAAAGGAGTTGGCGGACACCGACCCGTCGGTCAAAGCCGGGCGGCTGGCAATCGAGATGCATCCGTGGATTGTGCCGGAAGGCATTTTGCCGTAGACCACAAGCGAAAGCTTGAACTCTAAACTGCAGGCCTGGAGTTCAGAGTTCAGCCTTTAGGCTGCTCTTTTGTGACGCGAAGCAAGCGAAAGCCTGGACTCTAAACCGCATCGAGACCAGAGGATATGATTAGGTTCAACGTCACAGGTTTTCTGACAGACTTCACAGAAGGTCGCCATCAAATTGCGATTGCTAATTCAGCGCCGCACGTCGGCGAAGCGCTGAGTGAACTCTGGAAATTGTGTCCCGGCCTGCGCGATCGCGTGGTGAATGAACAGGGCGTTTTGCGCCCGCACGTGAATATATTCGTTAATGACGAAAATGTTCGACGTGGACATATGCTGGAAACAAGTTTGCCGGAAGATTGCGAGATTACTATCCTGCCGTCAGTAAGTGGCGGCTACGCCTGGTAATCCAATTCAGAAGATAAGCCAATACGATCCACGAAAACACACGAAACAACACTAATTTTTTATCACGAGATTTCAGGTGGCTTTGTGGAGCCTTTTAACCCGTCGAGAGCACTGAACACCAAAGCAGTACACTAGCAAACGCGTGCTCCCATTTACTATTCACCATTTACCATTCACCCGTGACCAATGAAAGCAACCTGGAAAAACACAGTCATCGCCGAAAGTGACGACACCGTTGTTGTCGAGGGCAACCACTATTTTCCTCCTGAGTCAGTCAATCAGGAGCACCTCCAACCAAGCAATACTCACACTACTTGTCCCTGGAAAGGCGAAGCGAGTTATTACGACGTCGTGGTAAACGGCGACACAAACAGTGATGCTGCCTGGTATTATCCGGAGCCAAAACCTGCAGCGGCTGGGATCAAGGATCGAATCGCGTTTTGGCGCGGCGTAAAGGTAGGTGAGTAAAGCAAACTGTTAGTTTGCTGGCGTGTACCGATCTTGTTCGTGCGAGGATACTTTAAAGCCAACTAACAGTTTGCTTTAATCAGGAACTTCGGAATTTCTGACTGCGTATAAACAGCACCATGTATTGTCCCACCTGCGGTTCAGAAGAACGTCAACTAAGCCAATACTGCCGCGCTTGCGGAACCGACCTGCGCAGCATACGGGTTGGCCTGGAACGCGTTGACTCGGTCACAGCATCAGCGGTTTCTGCGCGTGACCATATCAGCCGAGCAGTGGCAGACAAGATACGCGAGACGCAATCGCCCACAGACCTTAAGAAGGTGGCCGAAGAAGTGTTACCGGAAATTGAGAAGTTTCTGGAATCGCCGGAAGAGAAGAGGCTCCGCAGAATACGAGCTGGCGTTATCTTTGCAGCAATCGGCCTGGGCGGCACGCTGATCTCATTTCTGCTCACCCTGGAGAATAATGAGTTCTTGCCGCTTCTGCTCCCTGGTGTGGTGATGTTTTTTATCGGCCTGGGGATAATCCTCAACGGGATTTTCTTTACGCTTCCGCGAAAAGAGCTTACAGATGCTTCAGACCGTGCACTTTCGCAAATGGAATTGGATTCCCAACTAAGAAGTATCGCGGGCCTCAATCCTGCACCTGTTCCCCAACCAACTACGAACGAACTCGACTCGCGCGAGCGACTTGCAGTGCGACCTTCCGTCACCGAGCACACAACGCACCAACTCAAGTCAGAATAAGCAGGACAGACATTCCTGTCTGTCGTCCCTTCGCACAAAGCCCGTGTGGACAAACCAAGAAGATTTTCGATATATCATTTTTCATCACTACTGTCCCAACGTTGATTGGCTTATTGTCTGTATCTTGTTGCATTGGATCGCGTTAACTCCGAAACGTGTTGGATCGATTTCAAATTTACCGCGGCTTACCTTCGCGATCCTGCTCGTCGAGCTCATGAAGTCAGTACCACCTTGCGGTAGCGGGTGGGTAAAAGCGGCGCCTCCCCTGCCGTACGGACCCACCCGCTACCGCGCGGTGGTACTGACTTCACGACCGGAACATCTCAACTTCGATGGGAAGGTCTACACCTCTAGTCAGTTTTTACAATCAGCTATGGTTAAAAACCTAAGCGTTCTGCGCCTTTGCATCAGCAATTAATCAAACTCGAGCGAGTGCCGTTGCTAACCATCTGATCCTAATCGACTAATGAGAATGAAAAATGATATACGGAAAATCTTTCTTACTTCTCTTTAGGATCATCGGGGTGGACAGGCAGGAATGCCTGTCCTACCTATGTAAAGTCTCTGATGTCTTTGAATGGTGTGTCCGGATTATCAAAGTCCGGCCGGTAATAGTATGAGGCGTCGTCAAATTCCTGTAACCAGCCTTCATGTATCCCTATTTCATCGAGCGCGTTGACCGCGCGCATCCATTCGGTTTCCGAGATGCGGCGCGAAAGCAGCACAAAACGCTGGTTCGAAGCGGCCTGGTGAGTTGGGTAATACTGGGCCATCAGGGAAACCGCAACTCGAGGACTCAGTTCGTCTCTGATCCACTCCAGCGACTCACGGACGCCCCCAATGTCGTTAGGCAAAACCAACAATCGAATAATCAACCCGCGCTTCACAAGTCCATCTTCATCATAGACCAGTTCATCGCCCACCTGCCGGTACATCTCGGCGATGGCCAGACGCGAAAACTCTTTGTAGCTCTTTACTTTTGAGTAGGTGTACCCAGCTTCATCTTCGGCATACTTAAGGTCCGGTAGATAGACGCTGACGATTCCCTGAAGAAGCTGCAGTACTTCCACGGAATCATAAGCGTTTGTGTTGTAAACAATCGGCAGACGCAAACCTTGTTGGGCGGCAATGAAAATGCTTCGTGCCATTTGCGGTGCGAAATGGGTCGGCGAAACGAAGTTGATGTTGTGACACCCCTGCGCCTGAAGGTCGAGCATTATTTCAGCCAGGCGCTCGTGAGTAATTTCGTTCTTGAGTTGCTGTTTGTGTGTTTGCGAGATCTGATAGTTCTGACAATAGACACAGCGGAGATTGCAGTTGCCGAAGAAAATGTTGCCCGCGCCGCGCTTCCCAACCAATGCGGGCTCTTCGCCGAAGTGAGGAGTAAACGAGGAAACGATAGGGAGCCTGCCCGAATAACAGGCAGCGATCTCATCCTTCAGACGATTATTAAGACAATCCCGTGGACAAACCGTGCAGCGTTCCAGTAAAGCCTCCAGCGCCTCAACGCGGAGCAAAAACTCGCCGGCCTGAAGGAGCGAGAGATAGGCGGGCCGATGTGCGTGACTCTTGAGCTCTAACATCTCGGATTTAGGAGTGGCGGCGAAAATGAATGAAGTGTGGCTTATGTTGTTCCACCACATCTGCGGGGGCGACCTTAGTCGTTTGCCGCCAGATGAAGTCCATTTCCAGGTGGATTGTGCTAAGCGCCAATCGAGCTTCAAAAATTAGCAGCATGCTACCGTAAAAGAGGAAGCAAGCCCCAACCAGGCCGGCAATAACCGGCACCAGGTTGTAACGCGAATTGCCGACGACCGCTACCACGCCAATTGCCACGCTCGTGGCTACAAACATCCCCAGCGCAAGGTAAAACGTGACCATCGAACGTTGCAGAATCCGAGCGCGGCTCGTCAGTTTATCCATCTGCGCGAAAATGATGGCTTGGCGATCCTTAACGTCGATGCTCTCGATCAGATGTTTGTTGGCAAGCTCTTCAAGTTTGTCAGACAGTGCGCGCACCCGATCCACAACCCGGCCAAGCCGCGTAGAGGTGGAAAGAATCATACTCCCGCAGGCGGAAATCAACACTGCGGGAGTAATCATCGCCGTAAGGACGGCAACCGCTGACGACATCGGATCCATTTTGAAATCCTAAACGCCGATAACAAACTGTGCTCAACGTCTCGCAACAGGTGTTCAGAGTACAACCTTCAGGTTGCGTCTTCGCGACCCCGCAAGCTAAAGCAACAGGTGTTCAGAGTACAACCTTCAGGTTGCGTCTTCGCGACCCCGCAAGCTAAAGCTTCAGGTGTTCAGAGTACAACCTTCAGGTTGCGTCTTCGCGACCGCAAGCTAAAGCAACAGGTGGACCGACGGCGCAAGCCAAAGCTTGTACTCCATGCGCCTGTACTCGATCAGGCTCGTCTTCGGGTGCGACGTCTTGGTCGAGGTTTAGTCGGCGTCTTAGGCGCGGTGACCGCGTCTTCCTGCTTCTTCGGTTTCATCTGCTCTTGCACCAGATTTATGACCATTTGCTGCGGAAAGTCAGCGCGGAAGATCACTTCGTCGCCTTCAGCAGCAATGGCAAGGCTCTTTAGCATCGACTGGGCCGCCGGATCCTTAATCGAGCTGCTTGCATAACCAAACAATCCGGAAACCAGGTTGCTGACAATCTTTGCTGTGTCCGGATTGTCTTCATTCATGGCGCCGCGCAACATGAAGTTGGTCGCATCCATGGTGAGGGCCGCGTAGAAGTCGCCAATCTTCGAGTCGCAACGGGGCGCGCGTTCGTTAGCTTCCGTGCCCATCATGCCAAAGCTCTTGGCAAACGAATGCCAAGGCCTGCCCGCAACGCTGATCAAGGCGCTGGAATCTCGCACCAGTGAATTCAGAGTTTCCGCACTGATGCGGCCCTTGCCATCCCCTGCGTCAATAGCTGCACGCAGATAGCCCGGAGTGCCCACCGCAATCGTGTTGCCGGTAAGCGCCACCACGCCGATTTCTGCAAAGTTGCGGAGAAAAGGATTTTTTTCCGCTTCCTTGGCAATGGGGTCGATCGTCATCAAGCCGATAGTCTTCGCGCCATACTTCTCGTCACGCAGTTGACCCTGCGAAACCATTCGCGCGAGTCCCATCAAAGCCTCGGCACTGAAATCGCCGCTGGCAACAATCAGGGCCTCCGGTGGCTGGAACTTCAGGTCGGCGGTCGGCTTCTTGAAACGAACCGCCACCACGATGTATTCGACCTTCGTCGGATCAACGCCGAAATTCTTCTTAACTTCTTCGAACCCTTGCCTCATTCCTTCAACATCTTTCGCGGGCATCAGCTTCGGCACCACCTCATTGAGGATGCGTTGTGGATTGATGTAGATCAGGGTATCGGCGTCAGGCAAGTTTGACAGCGAACTGACGATGTTCTGATTCACTCTCGGCGTGATGAGTGAACCGGAAGTCAAAGTTAGCTGAGGACTGCCGGCGTTGATAGGATCCTGCGCAAGTGCAACCCCAACTGACCCAAACGCCGCTAAGAATACCAAGACGGGAAAAAGGAAAACATTTCTCACGATGCGGAACCTCCATACCGAGTTTTGCTTATATTCACACAATTTGATTGTGTCAGTCAGCAATTTAAATGGAATTATGTGTGTCAGATATCAACTTATCACCGTTTAGGTTTCGTTGGACTCTCATAGGCGACTGTCATATCGTTAGTGGCGTTATGGCTACGACAATAGAAGAACTAGAGCGATTTATTACGGTTTCACGCGAAACGCCGGGCTTAGAGTTTAAAGAAGCCAAGGTTCAATATGACAACACTAAGCTCTTTCGCTACTGCGTAGCCATAGCAAATGAAGGGGGAGGTAAGTTGCTTTTGGGCGTAACCGACGAACTCCCCAGAAGAGTTGTGGGGACACTGGCCATAAACGATCCGCCTGCAATGGAAAAACGAATTCTAGACAAGATCCATTTTAGAGTATCTATAGAGGAAATAGCGCACCCGGAAGGTCGCGTAGTGATTTGTCACATCCCGTCGCGCCCCTTCGGAACTGCCTACACTTACGAAGGTGCCTATTTAATGCGGTCTGACGAACACTTAGTGGCAATGACTGAGGATCGACTCCGACAGATTTTTGACGAAGGGAAACCGAGTTGGTTAGAGGAGCACTCTAGAACAGGATTATGGCCTCAAGAGATAGTCGATCTACTAGACACTCAAACTTTTTTTGAACTATTGGGAATTCCATATCCAAGTGAACGCGAAGGCGTAATAGGAAGGTTGGTCAGCGAAAGGTTAGTCGATGTTATTGATAGCGCTTTATGTATTCGCAGGTTGGGAGCATTGCTGCTGGCAAAGACATTGGAAGATTTTCCCGAGCTAAAACGAAAGGCTCCGCGTGTTGTTGTATACAGTGGTACATCGAAGATCGAGACCAAGCAAGACGAAACGGGCAGAAAGGGTTATGCGGTAGGCTTTCAGCGTCTGGTGAAATTCATTATGAGTCAGTTGCCTCAGAACGAAGTCATTGTTGATGCTTTGCGTAAAGAGGTAAAACTCGTGCCTGAGATTGTGGTTCGTGAAATATCAGCCAACGCGCTAATTCACCAAGAATTCAATGAAGCAGGTATGGGGGTGATGATCGAGATTTATGCAAACCGGGTTGAATTCTCAAACCCTGGAGAGCCTGTAGTCCCTGTAGACCGATTTATTGATGGCTATCGGTCGCGGAATGAGCGCCTTGCAGATCTGATGAGGCGATTCGGAATCTGCGAGGAAAAAAGCAGCGGAATCGACAAAGTAATTCAGACCGCAGAAGTATTTCAGTTACCAGCCCCTGACTTCCGCGCAGGATTCCAACGAACTGAAGTTGTAATCTATGGTCCGAAACCGTTCGACGATATGGACCGAAACGACCGCATTCGTGCTTGCTATCAGCACGCAGCGCTTAGGTTTGTGACGGGCGAACGAATGACTAATCAAAGCCTCAGAGAGCGCTTCCATTTGCCCGAAGCCAAAAGCGCAATCATTTCTCAAATCATCTCCGCAACGCAGGATGCGGGACTTGTTAAGACCGACGAACGCTCGGCAGGTTCGCGAAAATTCGCCCGCTATATGCCTTTTTGGGCGTAGGTTTATTAAAGAACATAGCTTCGGCCCAGGGCCTTAGGCGCTGTAAAGTGCTTAAATCAAAGGCCTTATTTATTTAAGCGCAATCCTATTATGTTGGGTTAGCCATCTTTGTCATATTGGGAGGTGAAGCACGTATTCAGTCAGCCGTTTGTCTCACGACTCCCAGGATGTATAAATGCTTTTTCTAATTTAGACCCAACCAAGCTGCTCCCTCGTTAGATCATTTTCAATATTGCCGGTGTTGAGGGTTGAGGCCGGCTCAAATAAGAGCACATGCGCTTCTTCCTCGGCCACAGGCCGATGCTCCACGCCCCTCGGGACGACAATGAATTCGCCCTCTTCCAGCCAGATCTCCTGGTCTTTATCCGGGACGGCTGCATCCCGAAACTCCATACGAAACCTTCCCTTTACCACGAGAAACATTTCATCTTCGTTCTCATGGTGATGCCATGTGAAAGACCCTTGAAACTTCACGAGCTTGACGTATTGCCCATTCAACTCGGAAGCGATATGTGGGTTCCAGTGGTCGCTGATTAGTGAAAGCTTTTCGTTGATGTTGACTTTGTGCATGGCTTCGCGTTGCAGTAAAGCAAACTGTTAGTTTGCTGATCGTGGGAATAATCGGCGTTGTGTTTATCAAACAAGCGCAAATTAAAGTTTGATTTACGAAAAAATGGCATCGAGCAATCGAGCCAGACGAAAGCCGGCCTTGGCAAGTTGCTGTCGCACAACTTCACGGTTAAGAGTTTCGTAATTCGCGGGCCGAGTAATATCGTAAACGACCTCGGTAACCGGTTGACCGTTGGCCATCACTGGTTGGTCATCCTGAGTCACCGCGACTATCCGTTTTCGAACTATGCGCACGCCCCGGTATGTGTTATCTCGCGATTGTTGCAGTGAGTCAGTGGCCCACTGGGCTGCCCAGGTGTCCAGACGTCCTCGTGGGCTCCAGTTCGACTTAGGTCTCACGGTCTGCTGCAGAAACAGGCCCAACTCATCCGAGGTTTGTTTGTTTACGGCCAGCATCAAAGAAGTGACGAGATCAGAATCCCAGAATGAATGGAGCCGTTTTCGATTGTTATCGATGATTAACTGGTTGCCGCCGCGATCATGTTGCAGGTTCTTACGCTTGATTGTTCGAGGATCCCTTTCCAACAAGATCGTGCCATTTGGGCCATTTTCGTCGATAAACCCCGCGCCCATATGCAGGGGTTGATGCATGTCACCAACCAGGTGGACCAGCAGGCGGAGGGCGTTGCGCTTACTGAGCGGATGATTCGGAGCAGGGCGTCCTTGCAGTGTGCGAATGCAGACGTTGAGCATGTTGACGACGTCATTCTCGAGAGTGAAGCCGGCACAGGTTTGATAGCTCCGGCAATCCAACGGCAGATCATCATAGTGCCATTCCCTGTTTTTCTCGTTGTGGACCATGTCCTGCAGAAACGCATTTGTATCCGCATCAGAATCGGTCTCGCCCATCCGTTCTTTGACCGTGTCAGCCCAGGTTGAGATGCTTGCCAGCGTTTCAAAGGGTTCGAGTATCTGGCCGATTTTCTGCGAGGTTTGAGGCTTGATGCGCAGCGAAGCGATCTTCCCGACTGTTTGATGACCTTTGCTGCCCCATGCAAACGCCGGACAGGCTGGGGCCAACAGCATCAGTGCGATGATCATCAACGAAACAGATTTTTTCATCGTATAATTCTCCCGAGGACTCTGTGGAAAAAGCCAAACCAAGCTGATTAGGATAACGCGACTGAGCTTTGTGTCAAAACAGTGGACGATCCACGAAAGCACACGAACAAGCACGAAACCTCCTTAGGCCAATTTCGTGTTTTTTTCGTGGATCGTATTTACGCTTCGCCCGGGACGTCCGCCTGGAATATCCTTGGTTGCAGAAAGACATTCAACTTATGAGGACAGACTTTTGCTGAACTTTGCTATGCAAACGGCACGCGAAGCCGGTCTCATTCTTGCCGACCGTTTGGGACGAGCACTACAGGTCTCCAATAAAGGTGACATCGACCTGGTTACCGAAGCCGATCTGGCGTCGGAAAAACTAATCATCGAGCGAATCAAGTCTTACTTCCCGCGCCACGCTATTCTCGCCGAGGAGTCAGGAGCTACAAACGGGACCGAAGCGGTCGAGGGAAAGAGCGAGTGGAGGTGGATTATCGATCCACTCGACGGAACCACAAACTACGCTCATGGCTATCCCTGCTTCTGCGTTTCAATTGCGCTCGAACATGAAGGCAAGATTGAAGTGGGCGTTGTATACGATCCGACACGCGATGAGATGTTTGCGGCCGAGCGCGGTCAGGGTGCAACGTTGAACGAACGCCGAATGCGCGTTTCAAATATTGAGGATCTTAATAGCGCTCTACTGTGCACCGGCTTTCCTTACAACGTGCGCGAGCGACCCAACTTTACGCGTGACTTCCAGAATTTCACCATGGCATCGCAAGCGGTGAGACGCGATGGCTCGGCGGCGCTGGACCTTGCCTACGTGGCCTGCGGCCGCTTTGATGGTCTGTGGGAGGAAGGACTGAAGGCGTGGGATATCGCTGCCGGGACTCTACTGATTGAAGAAGCTGGTGGGAAGGTAAGTGATTTCCGGGGCGCGCCTCTTGAAATGGGTACGCCAAACATTTATGTGCCGAAGGTTTTAGTCAGCAACGGCCTGGTCCACGAGGCAATGTTGCGAGTATTGGCGGCTTAATGTCCGACATGCTGAAGGAAGCTCTGATCAAGTCCGCTGTGGGTGATCTGTACCGCGAAGCGGTTATGTAATTCAGCCCAGGGTTGCCGCGTTGCGCGGCTACCCTGGGTAAAAGAGTCTAACGATACCCAACCCCAACGAGTCTGTCGGGAAAATAGATAATCGTCTTTCTCTGTGCATCCTC
>JBBPIC010000103.1:0-13453 GCA_038040525.1 Acidobacteriota bacterium
ACAACGGATGTCTCAGCGCCACCATAAACGACTGCGTCAGAAGTTCGGAACGGACGGAGGACGAACCAAACGCGTCAAGACTGGGGTCGAATATAGAGAGCACACGAATCCAGTAGGAGCCGGGGGTCAAAAGGGCAAACATCAATGTTCCCAGCACCACCGAGAGCACAACGAGCGCGCGCTTGCGACGCCGGAGTTTCCAGGCGAGGGTTGCTACGACGGCTACGAGTCCGATGAACCCACCGCGCGAGAAAGTGATAACGATAGTCGCGAGAGCCAACAGACTTATCGCCCAGTAGAACAACTTTCCGAAAATATTGCGGGCGCCGAACCCTAAAGCCAGCAGTAACGGGAACATCGTTACAAGGTGAATTCCAAGTTCGTTCGTGCCTTCAAACATGCCGCCGCTGATGTTTCCTTTGATGCGGTAACCTTCAACGGTCAGGTTCCCCAGACGATAGTCGTTGAGAGCCCCGATGCTCAGAAAGCAAGTAACTGCAATGGCGAGGTAGAACATTCCCTTCAAGCGACGCTCGGTCCGCACTACGTTGACAATTACGATGAATACAATCACTGCTTTGAGAAAAGGGTCCCAGAGGGTCTTTAAGGCGTCGTCACGACTGATAGCGAGCGGGACCGACAGCAGTGCGGTAACACTGAGCAAGAGGATCAAATTCACTTCTCTCGGCCGCGAAGTGAGGTTTCCTTCAAGCGCAAACTGAGTGGGAACAAAAGCCAGCAGGGTGATCACCGCAGCAAGGAACGCTATAGGCACGGCCGCTAACGACGGATAATATTCCTGCGGTCGGAAATAGAGGATGATCGTAAACAGCAACAGCCCGAGGTAGCTGAGCCCGTGTCCGCGGCGGATTTTCCAACCCTGGGTGACCGCCTTCACCCTGGTATCGCGCTCGGCTGAGGGCTGAACCTCCGCGACCCACGTTTCCTTGCCGTCCGCTTCCGCCGCTGGGCCGGCGAATGACGTCTCTGCCTCACCAGAACGATTCCGACCCGACGGAGTCACCGGTTCGTAGTCGAAAGGTTTGGAAATCCTGGGCATGCTTCAACGACAATCTGCAGAGTACTCAATCAAACGACCACTACAATAACAGCAATTTTGACCGCGGCACCGCCAGAATGTTAGCTGCCACGGGATTAGGCGCCTCGCTTGGCGCCAGCTCACCCGTTTCCTTCACCTCGAAGAGCCGGTAGTCTGGCAGCGCCAAGCCCGTCAGGAAATCTCGCGCTGCAGACAAGTTCAATCCGAACCCTCTGGACGTGTGGAGATTCTCCTCAAACAGGATTACAGGTGCGTTGGCTCGATCCAAGGCACGGCGAGCTCCCTGAAAAACCTTCAGTTCCGCGCCTTCCACATCACACTTAATAAAATCCGGTTGCGGCAGCGCACCGGCGTCGATTAGATCGTCCATACGGTGGGTCTCGCACGACATGCTTTGTGCTGCTCCTGCGAGTCGACCTTTGGTCCAATCAGCTAAGCTGGCCATCGAATGGTCCTCAGGTACAAACAGAATATTACTCGAGCGCTGATCAAAGAGAGCTATCGAAAGCAGCACGGCATTCCCCAAACCGGCAACAGTTCGAGCGAGATTGGCTTGCAATCCGGGATTAGGTTCAAACACGAATACTCTGCCGCCCTTCCCGACGAGACTCGAGAGGAGGGTTGTGTGCAGTCCCAGATTTGCGCCGATGTCGAAGGCCACGCTGCCGTCTATGACGACCCGCCGCATCGCGAACTGCTCCGCGGTCTCTCGCGGACAACTCTTCCAGGGTGTGCCCCGCAACCAGTCTCGAGACTCACCGAGGCGCAGGTCCATATACACTGGAGCGCAGTTGTCGATAACAATCGGGACTGAATGCAGGGAGTTGAACTTCTTAGCGAGGAGAAACGTCAGCCGGATTTTTCCACGCATCCGGGAGCGAAGACACGCTCGCAGGGCCTTCGCTATCGGACTCAGTTTGCGCGCCTCCGCTTGGAAATGGTTTTGGTCAAACAATTGGCTCATAATTAACTTGGGACAACTACTGCTGCTTCATTGCCTAAGTTTCAAGGTTCTTGGACTGGTTACCTCGTAAACAGAATCGCTCGGGCAAAAGAGAAGAGGTCGCCCAAGGTGCGAGAGGTTGTCTGGCTACTAAGACTGGCCCGTCGCTCTTTGTAAAATCCCCAGATGAAAAAGAGCGTTGCTTCTTCGATCATCGCCAGTTCTTCTTGCCCGGTTAGACAATGCTTTAGCCAGCTGATTGCGCTCACTCCAAACTGCCGGTACATGTAAGCCGGAACGTCAAACAGTCGGGTCGAACCCTGTTCCGTCTGCGCCTCGCGCATCACCGCGTATTGACTACCATGCCCAGTATGCCAGCGCCGGTGATATCTTCTGGTCAGGCGCTCCGGCTCGACTTTGTGATGGAGCCAGAGCTGGGGGCAATACAGTCCCTTGCGCTTGGCCGAGTAGAGGCGATGGAAGAGATCCGCATCCTCTGTCCCGCCGATCCGCACGCCGGACACCCCCAACTCGACATTATAGCCGCCGACCGCGTTCACATGGGCGAGCCGAAAGGCTCCCGCCAACAGGCAATGTTGATGATCCTCGCTGGTAAGAAACTCGTTCTCACCGCGGTCGGACATTGCAATCGCCGACCAGTGCCGCTGGGTCAACCATTCCGGTGGCTCTGCTTTCCAAAGAGGCAAAACTTTGCCGCCTAAAAACGATATTTCCGGATGAGCCTGAAACGACTCGAAGACGTTTTTCAAATATTCCGGCGGCAGAATAAGGTCGTCATCGGCAATGGCGTAAATCGAGCCGCGAACTGCCTTTAGTCCAGTGTTCAAAGCGTAAGACCTTCCCTGCCGGCCCTCAAACAGGTACCGAAGATTCGTATGGCCCTCGGCCACCAGGCTCTGGACGATTCCGCGTGTATCGTCCTTCGAGTTGTTGTCAACCACGAGAATTTCATACCTGAAGGCATCATCGGTTTTCTGCACCAAGGTGCTTTCGAGCAACTCGCGCAGATCGCCGCAGCGATTGTAGGTGCAGACAAGCACGGTGATGTCCACTCGCGCCGACTGACCGTGGGCCGTAAAATGATTTTCTCTACTGTTCGTCATTAACTTAGATCAGCTAGTCCGGGGTCGCGCGCAATACCGATGGCGGTACTGCCTCAACATTCGAATATCCCTGTTGATTGCTTCGAGCTGAGCGCATCCTACCAACAGCGGCAACTTGGTCCTGTGAAAATCGCGTCGCACATCAGATCATTCAGAACCGGGCACGCCGAAATACTTTCGCAGGTACCCATCCAGAGCCGAAGCTACTGTTTTGCGGCTCTGATGTTTCCGATAAAAGTCTCGCCCATTAAGGGAAAGCCGAGTAAGAGTTTCCGGCGCCTCCAGCAAATGCGCCAATTGCTGAACGAACTGTGGCGCGGCTTCGGCGATCAACAGGTGCTCACCGAGACTGAGTCCCGCGATACCACGAGCGCCGATTGCTGTGCTCAGCACCGGCAACCCATACGCAAAGGATTCGATCGTGCGGGTGCGCAGTCCGGCAGCGTCGGTCGATGCGACGATCTGCAGGTCGCTGTTTTCATAGTAAGGCATCACGTCATCAACGAATCCACGGAACGAAACGTTTGGGTAACATGCAGCAAGGGCGAGGATCCTTTTGGTGCGTTCATCCTCATCAACTCTGCCAACGACATCCATCGAAATCCGATCGAGTACCTGGGGTGGCAAAATCGGAAAGACCCTGGCCAACAAATACTCAAGGGAGCGGTAACTCGGCAGATGACTCACACGACCCAGGTGCATCAGCCGCAAACGACCGTCAGGCAGCCAGCTGCCGGCTGGCCGGTCAGCCCCGTCGTCGGGAATGCTCATCGGAAAATACTCCGCATGGTTGCAGCCCCACTCGTCTCGCAGTCGATCAGCGTCGTGCTTCGCAATGCAAAGAATCAAGGGAGCACGATCTGCCATGAACCTTTCCAACCGTTTGGCGAAGTGGAGTTCACGTCTTTCGGGAACAGTCTGTGTGCGGCCCTGCACCTCGCGCGCGATCTCCATTGTCGCCGCGGTGACAGTTGACGGTAGATCGTGAAGACTCCAGATCGAGCGCGTAGATCGAGGTAGCCAGGGCACTATGCTGGCCATCGCTTCCCCTTCAAGATGATAGATGGCTTTCGGGAAATGCCGGCGGCGCCGATCAACTTCCCGACGAGTGAGTTCATGCTTTTCAAAGTAATACTGCACAGCCGTTCGGCGGGGTGAGCCATGGCGGAACATTAGGCGACCGAAAAGCGAGGGTGAAGGCGCCGATTCAATCACCCTCTGCCATACGACAGGAGTCAAATCCCGACTGGGCTCGGAATTCTCGGGTGCAGTCCCAATTTGGATCACTTCCACCGCAAAACCAAGATCCAGATACGCGCGGACGTTTGAGTAGTGTCGCAGGCTCGCACCACTACCTTGCCTCTGCGGCATGGTATCCAAAAAGATGAAAACGCGCTTTTCTTCTGGCAAATCCAGCAACAATCCCCTCTGCGGCTACGCAAGAGCCTAACACTCTATATAACTAATAACCCCAACATCCTTTAGTTGTGCTTTTGCAAAGAAGAGTGCTGTAACTTAGCAACTGAGTTTTTTGCCGAATAGTCGTTTAAGAGTATTGCTTGAAGGTCTACTGTCTGAGGTCACCGCCTATCGATATTGGGAACGTGGTAAGAGTTTTGGCGAGTGATCGAACCGGGAGTGCTAAGCGGCCCGGATCAAAATCGCGTAAGAGGGCGACGAATGAAACCATTTGTTTTTAGAGCGCTGGTCGGGAAACGCATCCATGAGCGGTGGCGTGGCGGCTATCGCATTGCGAGGTTCCTGGCGCGCGAAATGGACTCCGTGCCCATTCAGATTGAGGGGCACCCCCCGCTATACGTCGATCTGCGCGGACTCGACGAGCACGCATTGTCTCTCTACCGCGGCGCACCGCTTCGACAGGTACCGCACGAGCCGGCGCTAACAGAACTATTTCATCGAATTGTTCAGCCCAGCGATACGGTGTTTGATGTAGGCGCGAATTTGGGGCTTCACACGCTCACGTTCTCAAAACTTGCCCGACAGGTGATCGCCTTTGAACCAAACCCAGCGCTAGCGCCTAACTTGCGCAAGACAGTCGCTAAATTGCATAACGCCAGTCTGCTTGAAATTTGTCTCTCCGAGCGAGATGCCGCCGTCGACTTCTATATCTCCGAATGGGATCACATGCTCGGCAGCATGGCAAACTGGACAGGGCAACCCTCGAAGACAATGTCAGTCCCGGCACATTCGATAGACTCGTTGATTGCGGAAGGAATGGTACCCAAGCCACAGGTGCTGAAAGTGGATGTCGAAGGAGCCGAGATGCTGGTGTTTCGCGGCGCCGAAGAGTTGTTTAGTGGAACCGATGCGCCGCGCTTCGTAGTCTTTGAAGAGTTGAATACCGCCAGTGCGAAATTGGGTATCGCAGATGCGGCACCGGCAGAATTTCTCCGAGAGAAGGGTTATACGGTCTACCTAATCGAGCAAAACGGGCTTTCTCCGTTACCCAAAGTTCGTCCTACGGCCGCGAACCTCGTGGCAGCGAGGGGGCAGCACCTGGAACTCACTGGACCCTTCAACGTAGCTTAGCGTCCACGACTGGGCGGTCCGTTCAAGCGCGTCGGAATACTTGCACGTTGCTTAAATTAATTAGGAACCAGTTGGGACGCAGTTATCCTCGCTGGCCGGTTCCGTCTGTCTTAACTGCCATTGTTGGGGCAGGTAGAAATTGCCGTGCACTTCCTTACCAACGTCAACGCGCAACACTGTGGATTTGTGCTGGCAGTGGATTAAGTCGGGCGCATTGCGCTTCTTGATGAGGACCGACGTGAAATAGATGCCGGGCAGAAGGGCCAGTTCTTCCATTCTAAACTCTATCGTACCGGGACCACGTGCGACGCAAAGTCGTTCGGTCGAGGTTTCGGTGGTCAACTCACAAAGCACATGGCCCTCGGCTGTGATGAAGATGATACTGAAGATGGCATCCGAGATGGGCTCGTGGGCCTCAAACTCAACGAGTGCGACCAGCGGCTCGGCTGTACGGAACGCGGGACGTATGCGTCCCTCAGGATCACGAAAGGAAAGCGTGCGGATTTCGATTTCTTTGGTTTCACCCTTTTTGTGAACCTCCACCGACTCGCTGGAGAGCGTGGCGTCATTCTGGTAGGCGGTGACGATTTCAGCCGGCGCCCCGCTGGCAGCGAGCTCGCCCCGCTTTAGGAGCAGCACTCTATCGCAGAGGCGTTCCACGGCGCCAAGGTCGTGCGAGATGAAAACTATGGTCGTTCCCGCTTTCTTCAATTCCCCGATTCGCTGCAGACACTGCGCCTGAAAAGCAGCATCGCCGACGGCCAGCACTTCATCAAGGAGGAGGATGTCCGGCTCGAGGAACGCCGCAATCGAGAACCCCAGACGAACATACATTCCCGAGGAAAACCGCTTCACCGGAGTGTCTATAAACTCCCTAACACCGGCGAAGTCGATGATGCTGTCGAGCTTCAAGTTGATTTCGCGGCGCCGCATACCGAGAATCGAGCCGTTCAAGTAAATATTCTCGCGTCCGGTTAGTTCCGGATGAAAGCCGGAGCCGACTTCGATTAGAGCAGCCAGACGGCCGTTGACCCTGATCTCCCCGGACGTCGGAGTCGTGATATTTGAAAGTAGCTTGAGAATCGTGCTCTTACCAGCGCCGTTGTGCCCAATGATACCCAGCGCTTCGCCACGCTCGATCTCAAAGCTCACGTCCCGGACCGCATAAAACTCGTGCCTGGGTCGTCGCAGGCTGTTGATTTTCCGCAGCAGAGGACTGATCCGTTCCTCGTCGGTATCGTACTGGCGAATGCGATAGACTTTCGTTACGTGATCAAATTTGAGATCGATCATGAATATTTGCGTATAACCAAACTAAATGATGTCAGCTGCTGTCGCCTCAACGCGTTTGAAATAAACATAAGCGAGTGGCAGGAGAAACATGGTGACACCGGCTGCTACGGCCAGCGAACGAAAGTCCGGAGCCATCCCCTGCAGCACGGCGCGCCGAAAGCTCTCAATCACTCCAACCATCGGGTTCAGCACGTAAATCGACTGAAATCGCTGGGGAACCGCGCTCAAGGGATAAACAACCGGGGTTGCAAACATCCACAACTGCAGCAACAAAGGCATTGCCACACCCACATCGCGATAGCGCACTTGAATCGCCGAAAGAAAGAGTGACACGGCAGTGACGAAACCAGTCAAAACCAGAATGATCGGGATCGCATAGAGCACATTCACTGTCAAAGTCACGCGGTAATAGAACATCAATCCGACTAGCACAAACGACGCAATCAATAAGTCAAACAGGGCTGCGATAACATACGTCAAGGGCAGGATCTCTCTTGGGAAATAGACCTTGGTGACCAGATGCGAATGGCTCACCAATCCCGTCGTCGCGTTTGTCAGGGCGTTGGCAAAGTAAGACCAGGGCAAGAGCGCGGTATAGGCGAAGACAGCGTACGGCATCCCGTCGCTCGGCACCCGCGCAATGTAAGAAAAGACCAAAGTGTAGATGAGCATCAGCGAAAGCGGCTGCAAGACGGCCCAGCCGATTCCCAGCACGGATTGTTTGTAACGCACTTTCACCCGATGGAGGCTGAGGGTGTAGAGCAGGTCACGATAGTGAGAGAGCTCGGCTAATCCAGAGATCAAACCGTGCAGCGAGAGCGCCGGGGGTCGAATGATTTTTGTCATCCGCTTTGTCGGGTTGTGAATTGTGGCTGTGCTCATATTGTCCAGTGGTAAAGCAGACGGCCCACGTTCAAATCGCTTCCGCGTGTAACTCCGACCCGTAATTGTTCTCGGGACTTCGAGCTATGCCTAACACCTCCCGGTATAGATTTGACATGTTGGCGGCAAATTGCTCAGTCGTGAAATTCGTTTGCATGAGCCTCTTTCCGGCTTCGCCCAGCGCCTTTGCGCGAGCTGGATCTTGCAACAGTGACAGTAGGTCTGCGGCCAGCTGCGCATCATCCTGGTGGGCGTGAAGCAATCCTGTCTTTCCATCAACAACAATCTCAGGCACTCCCCCGATCGCCGTGGCCAGGACCGGCTTGGCGTATGCCATAGCCTCCAGAATTACCAGCGGCAATCCTTCGATATGGGTACACAAAACGAAAACATCCAGGGCCTGCAGCAGTCGCGGCACATCGGCGCGAAAGTCAGTAAAGATGAAGTAGGGTGCCACGCCCTGCTCAGCTAGTGTTGCTTTAACTTCTTCGTAGTGCGCGCGATAAGGTGCTGCTCCGGAATAATCTCCGACTATCAGGAAGCGAACGTGCTTTTCCGTGGCCACGAGTCTGGCGGCGGCCTTGGCTAAGGTTATGTAGTCCTTGGCCGGCGCGACCCGTGCCACCATTCCGACAAGCTTAACATCCGGCGGGATGCTGAACTCGCGCCGCACGCTTTCCCGAGATTCATCCAAATCACTATGCGCCACACTTAACCCGTCGTAAATAACTACACCTTTACGAGGCGACACCTTGTAACCGAATTTCTTCCTGGCGTCCTTGGAAACGAAAACAAACCTGTCTACGAAGGTTAGAAAACTACGGTCGCGCCGTGAGATTGCGGGGAAACAACTCCTGACATGACACAGCACGGGAATCCGCGCCAGTTTTCCAGCCATCGCCGCGTAATAGGCCGCGAGCAAATCAGAACAATGCACCAGGCTGATTTCTCGCCGCTTGAACTCACGCGCGAGCGAGTATGAATTTCGCAAAAACGGCGGTGAATGACGATAGCTCGGCGCAACACCGCGATAGCCCGCCAGCTCAAATCCAGCGCGTTCAAATATCTCTCTCACCGGATCAGCGTCGGCTTGGCAGAAAGCAATGTTATGAAACTCATCACTCTCTACCGCTTCGGCGATCCGCAGGGTGGCCAATTCCGTCCCGCCAATCGACGGCCATGGAAGGATGTGGGCAATATTGTGGGGTTTGGCCATTGACTCGGGCGACTGGAAAGATGCCTGTCCCATAATAGCAGCACAATTTGCCGCCGGGAACAAACTGATCACTCTGCGGCAGCGTTTCAGCGGAGTTCCGGTGATCGCCAAGCAAACAGCGGTATTCCTTCGATTCGTTGTTTCATGCGATTATCTAGACAGGTAAGGCAACGGTAGTTTCAGGAAAAGCGCGGACAGGGTACGGCCCGCCTATCTATTTCTGCTGATGACAACAATTAAGTTACTCGCTGTAATGGAGGCGAACACAGTAACCGGCCCGGCCAAAAATCTCCTGAGGTTTTTCCGGCTGATGCGTACTTCCGAGCCAATTGAAGGAATACGATTGGAACCCTCGATAGTTACTTTCCAGCGGAAGACCCGCGACGCGGCATGCGACAACTGTGAGCCGTCAGGACCTGAATCTTCCCCAAACGCTTTCGTAACCGCAGCCCGGGCACAAGGAGTTGCAGTTGATGTCATATCAGAACGTTTTCGTTTTGACCCTGATGTCGTTGCTCAATTTCGCCAAATTGTCGCTCGGCGAGCACCCGACGTGGTGCAGACGCATATGGTGAAATCTCACTTCCTCACAAAGCTGGCGGGTGTTCGCAGTCGATATCCATGGGTGGCTTATCACCATGGCTATACCACCACCGATTTGAAAATGCGCGGGTACAATCAACTCAACCGCTGGTCGCTCCCCTCGGCTGATCGCGTCATCACCGTGTGTGGCCCCTTTGCTGATCAACTGGCGCGAACCGGCGTTCGGAGAGATCGCATCATCATTTGTCATAACTCGATAGAGGCCCCGGTTCCGGTGTCTGAGGAATCAAAGCGGGAACTCAAACAGCGGCTGGGAATTACGGACGGTGAATGGGTCGTGCTGACAGTGGGACGGCTTTCTCACGAGAAGGGCCACCTCGATCTGCTGCGGGCACTGACAGTCTTGCGGAAAATCAATCCCGCCTTGAAGTTCAAACTTGTGATCGTCGGGGAAGGACCTGAGCAAGCGCGACTGGAAATCGAGTCGCGTAGTGCCGAGTTGTTCAAGCGGGTGGTCTTCGCCGGCCAGACGACCAACATGCAGACTTACTACGAAATTGCGGACGTGCTCGCCTTGCCTTCTCATACCGAAGGATCTCCAAACGTTTTACTCGAAGGGATGGCCTCGGGCCTACCGGTAGTAGCAACCGCAGTTGGTGGAGTACCCGAAATCGCCGTCAATGAAGAAACTGCGCTGCTGGTCGCGCCAAAGGACGCTCAAAGCTTCGCGGACTCCCTGCATCGCCTGTCTCAGGATGATGAGTTCGCCCGGAAGTTGGGTCTTGCCGCTGCCGTTCATGTCGCACAAAAGTTTTCTCCCGCAGCCTATGTGAGGTCGCTGATCCACGTTTATAGAGGACTTGCCAGTGAAGCGGAGAAAGCTTACAAGAGCAAACCCGAATGACGCCGCGTGTATCAGTTATCGTTCCGCTCTACAACAAAGCACTGTTCGTGCGCCGAGCACTCGACTCGATCACACGGCAAACTATGGACGACTACGAAGTGATCGTCGTCAACGATGGCTCAACCGATGAAGGGGCAGAAACTGTCCGCGCGTTTGGCGACGAGCGCGTGCGACTTATTACACAAGTGAACCTCGGTCCCGGCGCCGCCCGCAACCGCGGCCTGCTGGAGGCGCAAGGCGACCTGATAGCGTTTCTCGACGCTGACGACGAATGGGTGCCTAACTATCTCGCTGAGGGAGTTCACCTGCTGGAGGGGGCGGGCGAGGAGGTCGCTTCAGTCACATGTGGTTACTTTACCGAGCCTGGGAACAAATCTCATGCGACAATGTGGCAACGCCGTGGATTGACTAAGGGTACTCATCGCGTTAGCGCCTCAAGTTCGGCTGCCCTCGTAGTGCAAATGCTTGCCTACATGTCCCCCTGTACAACTATCACCCGCGCTGCGACACTTCGACATTGGGGAGGGTTTTACAGCCGAGACAAATGCAGGTACGCGGAAGACTCTTATTTGTGGCTCAAGGTTCTAATGAACGAACCTGTCGTCTTTACCTTTCAGCCTCTGGCGCGACTGCACCTCGAAGCTTCCAGTCTGAGCAAGAACCTGACCGGTGCTCGTCCGGTCGAACCATTCCTCACGCATCCAGAAGAAATGGAAGCGAGCTGTCCCCCGCACCTGCGTGATTTGCTCCGGCGCATCTTGGCCATTCGGGCCTTGAAGACTGCTTGTGTTCTTGGTTATTGGGGGCACTGGCAGGAAGCGAGCGAACTTGTCAGTCGCTTCAACGTGGCGCGCTCTTGGAGCTTGCCTCACTATGCGCCGTCCCTGATTTGCAGAACGCCGCTTGGGGGAATGATCGGCAAAGCCTGGCGCAAGATCCGTTCGCCTGCGTAGAGTCAGTATCGCCAGGCATAATAGATCAGTTTCAAGTATTCTCCGGGAACCAACTTCCAACCCAGCGGATGCAGCCACCAAGTCGCTGGTAGCGGCGACTGTAAGCCGGGAGGAGGGCTTTCCACTCCGAGCCTCGTAGAAGTGCCTTGAAACGCGCGTCCGAAGGTCCTCGAGGCGCGGCGCGTATGGTACGGGGAAGTGACAATCGAAAGGGCTTGCAGATCATGTTGCGTTGAGTAATCGCGCAAGAGGATTGCCTCGTCGTGAGTATTCCGAGCCGGGGTTGGAATCACCTCAATCCTGTCCGCCGGTACTCCGCTGCGCCGCAGTTCATCCACTGCAAGCTCGACGAAGAAAGGATTGCGATCCTGCGAGAGTGAGTATCCCGATTGGAGCTTGTCATTAGTTAGGATTATTTTCGGCGCCCGGCCTTGGTTGAAAATCAACGCCGCCCAGCGCGCCCGCTCGATGTAGGTGGAAGACCCGCTCAGCACCACGACCGCATCTGCGCGTTCCAACCTAACGTTCACAACAAGGGCACTTGCAGCGATCCAGGAGATAGGCAGCCAAACAACCAAAAATGCTGCGGCGAGGCGCACACCGAGGATGAGACGTTTATTCTTACGCACTTTGTCGGCTGGCGCCATCGATGCCTGGGGCGGTTCCGGGCCGTTTGTTTGCCAGCACTTTTTCGTAGAAATTCTGCAAAATACTGACCTGTGCTTCCCACGAAAACTTCTCGACAACGATCTCTCGACCGCGTTCGCCCATTAAACGCGCTCGCTCCGGTTCCCGGAGCAACGAAATAATATGCTCGCCCATGGCGACATCGTCACCACTTGGTACGAGGTAACCTGTTTCGCCGTCGATTACTACTTCCCGCGCGCCGCCGACGTCGGTTGCGACTACTGGCAGCGCGGCGGCCATGTATTCGAGAATCGAATTCGAGAAACCTTCAGCCTTTGAGCTGAGAACGCCCACATTTGAAACACCCAGTAAATCTCCAACTCTATCGCAACGCCCGATAAAGAAAACATCCTCGGTCAAACCGAGTTCGGCGGCGTAGGCTTTCAAGCGGTCCTTGAGTTGGCCTTGACCGGCGATCACAAAAGCTGCTTCAGGGACGGCGTTGCGCACATGGCGCGCGGCGCGAAGGAACATTGGATGGTCTTTCACCGGGTGTTGAATGTTCGCGACGATGGTCACAAATCGGCGGACGGGCTCATAGGGCAAGCCAAAACCAGCCAGCACTTCTTCTCGGCGCTCGGCTAGGTTCGGAGCGACTCGCTGCAGGTCGATGCCATTATAGATGGTGACTAGTTTCGTGGCCGCCACACCCTCTCGAATGATCCGGTTACGCACGGCCTCGGCGTTCGCAATGACCGCATGCGCGAGCCGGAAGGCGCATCGTTCGGCGAACCTCTGCCTCGGCGAGCGTGAAAATTCAGTTTCACCTTTGAAGGCAATGCGGGCCGGCACGCCGGCCAGGGTCGCGCCGATCATGCCGAAGATGTTCGAGTAGAAATCCTGGGCGTGCACAATCTCAATTTTGTTCTCACGAAGATACCTCGCGAACCGACGCAGTTGGACGAGCATCGTGCGGTTGTAAAAAGCTGTGATGGGAAAACCTGGAACTTCCCCGCCCACTAGCTGTTCTGCCTCACTGAGCAAATCGCCACTGCGGAGTAAACATGCGATGTGCACACGATAGCCGGCGCTCTCCTTCATGCGCTTAGCCAACTGCAGCATCTGGTGCTCAGCGCCGCCTTCACCAAGGCCGTAAATGAAATAGAGTACGTTTCGCTTCATCTCAGCATTGAGCCCTGACTTGACGCTGTCGGTTGGATCCAGAAGTAGCGATTTAATGCGTCGGTATAATTGAGCTAGCGGTCTTTCCCGGGCGTCACGGTTACTGGCCCTGACGGAAGGGGAGCCGGATCCTCCCTGATCGGTTCCCAGTGTGCGTAGCGATTACCCTTCACGAA
>JBBPIC010000133.1:0-3965 GCA_038040525.1 Acidobacteriota bacterium
TAACCGCCGACCTCGTAGTCTTTCAGGGCGCGGCGGCCCAGCACCCAGGCCGGCGGGTACAGGCGCATCGCCTCGGCCAGCACCATCTCGGTGTAGCGCAGGCGCGGGAGGTCTTCGAAGGTCGGCTGGCGTCCCGCCAGCACCGCGTCAACTTCTTCGAGGAATCGCCTTTCGATCTCCGGGTGCTGTGAGAGCAGATACCACGTCCAGGTGAGCGCGTTGGCGGTCGTCTCGTGGCCGGCGAGAAAGATGGTCATGGCCTCGTCGCGCAGCTGTTCGTCGGTCATCCCGCCGCCGTCGCCCTCTTCGTCCTGGGCCATGATCAGCATCGAGAGGAGGTCGCCGCGATCCGCGCCGCTTTTCCGGCGCTCGTCAATTATTCGATAGATGACCGCGTCGAGCCGTGCGCGCGCCTGTTGGAACCGGCGCGTGGAGGGTAGCGGCAAACGATCCAGCAACCCGGCGAAGGGCATCATGAACCTGGTAAATGATCCCATCGTGGCCGTCAACGCCTCGCGCACTTCTTCCGCTTCCGCTTCCGTGTCAGTGTCGAAAAGGGTCTTGCCGACGATGGCGAGCGTCAGGTGCATCATCTCCTGCGCTATGTCGAGCGTCTGTCCGTCGTTCCAACGCTCGCGCTGGTGGCGCAGCGCGTAATCGACCATGAGCGAGGCGTAAGAGGCGATGCGCTGCTTGTGGAAAGCCGGTTGCGCGAGGCGGCGCTGGCGGCGATGGAGCGGATTCTCGCTGGTCAACAAGCCCTCGCCCAACAGGCGCTTCGCCCGCTGAAGCCCGCGCCCCTTCATGAAAATGGCGTTGTGCGTGACGAGCACATCCCTGATGTAATCGGGATGGTTGAGAATGAAAAAGTTCTGCGACCCGCTTCTGAAATGTGCAACATCTCCGTAAGTACGAGTAGCATTCGTCAGGAAGTCGAGGGGGTCGCGACTGAAAGCAAGCAATTGCAGCCCGGGGATAACGCTCTTCGGACCTGGCGGATAAGTTTGAGTGCGCATGTGAACCTCCCTGGGCTGGTCCGAAAAAGTAATTTGCTCACTTCTCATTCACGATCAAGACTTCTCACAGATGATACCGCCCTGCTTTGATGACGGCATCGGCGATGCGACGGCGAGCCACGATTGTGTTTAAAGTCTTATGGCAAGTGAGTTGTCGCACATCATCAAGGGGCACGACCTCACCAGCGTCTGCCAGCGCAGCCATGACCTGTTCGGCAGAGTGTTCCATGCGATCCGCTGCGTCGCTGGCGTAGACGCCTGTGATGTCAATGGCCGTTGCGCTATCGGGCTCGCTACGCGTAGTGACTAGTTTCTCCGTGCGCAAGAGCGCGCTCTCCAGGGCGTAAACCTCGATTGTGATGTCAGCGATATGGCCCAGCACTTCCTGTTCGTTCAGCAGCGCGTCGCCGTAAACAGCCTTCGCACGGCCGAGCGTGAAAGTGACGAGCCGTTTGGCGCGCGCCACCAGATCACGTTCGGCGGAAAACAACGCGTCGCTTGAAAGGCAAGAATCAGGGTGCTGGGCGAGTGCTCGGTGCGTGTTCCCACAGGTGAAAAGATGCGTCACCGCCGGGTTCTTCAAAAGGCGTGTGGGAATGATGAGGCGGTTGATTTCGTTCGTGCCTTCGTAAATGCGCGTGATGCGCGCATCACGATAGGCACGTTCGGCGGGGAATTCTTTCGAGTAGCCGTAGCCGCCATAAACCTGCAGCGCTTCGTCCACCACAAAGGCGAGCGCCTCGCTGGTCCAGACTTTGTTGATAGAGCACTCGACAGCGAAACCCTCAATGGTCTTCAACACCCGTTCGGAGTCCTTTTCGTTCACTGCCTGCAGCGCGCGGTCAACATCGCCGAGCGTGCGGTAGACCATCGCATCGCCGACGTAACAGCGCACGGCCATCTCGCCCAGCTTTTGCTTGATCATCCCGAACTCTGCGATCGCGCGTCCGAACTGGCGCCGTTCGACTGCGTACAGCGCGGCGCGCGTCAAAGCTTGCTTGGCGCTGCCAAGGTTGCGCGTCCCGAGTTTTAGTCGACCTAAGTTCAGAATATTGAAGGCCACCTTGTGCCCTGCGCCCACTGTGCCGAGTACGTTCTCGACCGGCACTCGCACGTTATCCAGAATGAGCGCCGTCGTTGAAGAGCCGTCGAGACCAAGCTTTGGTTCCTCCCGACCGCTGACCACGCCCATGTCGCGCTCAACGATGAAAGCGGTAAACTTCTCGCCGTCAACTTTCGCGAAGATGGTGAACACGTCGGCGAAGCCGCCGTTGGTGATCCACATTTTCTGCCCGTTAAGGACGTAGTGAGTGCTGTCCGCGTTTAGAGTGGCTTTGGTGAGGGCGGCGAGCGCGTCCGAACCCGACCCTGGCTCCGTTAGCGCGTAGGCGCCGACCCATTCGCCGCTGGCGAGGCGCGGCAGGTAGCGTGCCTTTTGCTCGGCAGTGCCGAAGTAAACAATGGGCAGCGTGCCGATGGTCGTGTGTGCTCCGAGCGAGCCGGCGAAGGAGGGCATGATCCCGATCTTCTCGCCGAGGTAGGCTGAACTTACCTTGTCGAGCCCCAGCCCGCCATAGGCTTCTGGAATGTCCACGCGCAGCAGATCTAATTCGCCGGCTTTCAGCAACAGTTCGCGTGTCAGCGCCCAATCCTTATCATAAATCTCCTGCTCGCGCGGTATAACTTCAGTGCTCATGAAGTCTTCGGCAATACGACCGAACATCTGCTGCTCGGGTGAGAGGTTTTCGCGCGTGAACACCTGGTCCGCCGCGACATCAGCAGCCAGGAAACTGCCGCCGCCGTTGAATTCCACAGTATGGATTCCTGCTGCCATCATTGTGTTATCCAGCTTCCCTTAACCCTTTAAAACTGCTCAAGGATGGGTTATTGACGCGGAGCGCGGTTCAGATGTATAACTACCTACCGGACGGTCGGTAAGAATACACTTCGGTAGTCGCGCGCACAAGCCTTGCGTTGGGGACCGCCAGCCCTCTCCCAAGGGGTGATGATGAAAGCACAAAAAAAATCAGCCCTGAATAACGAACGCCTGGCTGAAGTCTACCGTACGGCTGCGCAAATTATTCTGCGAAAGGGTTACGACGCCACCTCTGTCAACGACATCGCCAATGCGCTCGGTATGACGAAGGCAGGACTCTATCATTACATCAACGGCAAGAAAGAGCTGCTTTTCGACATCATGAACTTCGGACTGGACGAGCTTGACGAGGAAGTGGTGACACCCGCACACGCTATCGCCGACGCGGGCGCGCGGCTCCGCTTCATCATCACCAACCACGCGCGGCTGGTGACCAGAGGACAGGGAGCCATCACGATCCTCGTTGATGAGATCACGGCCCTCACGCCTGCGCAAAATAGAAAAATCACCCACCGGAAGCGCGAGTACTTTGATCGCCTGCGGGAAGTCCTGAATCAACTGAAGGCAGAAGGGAAGCTGCAGGATGTGGATACGACAGCAGCAACTTTCAGCCTCCTCGGAATGATTAATTGGCTCTCGCGCTGGTTTAGACAGGATGGCACTCTAACCGAAGAGCATGTTGCGGAACAGATTACCAGGATCGCTTTTCACGGTTTACTGCGCCCCGAATCACGCGCAGCACAGAGAGGGTTGCAGGTGGTTAAAGACAGTGGTCAGTAGTTAGTTCCTAGTAGTCAGTTGTCAGTTGTCAGTTGTCAGTTGTTAGTTTCGAGCAGCTCGGCATGAAACAACTCAAGTCCGTCACCGAAACAACTGACAACTGACATTTACTCGTTTATGAAAATCCTCGTTTGTCTCAAGCAGATTCTCGACCCGGAGATACCGGCGCGCGACTTCCGCGTTGATCCGGCCAGGCGCGAAGCGGAGCGCGGCTCGGCCAATCTTGTCACTAACATCTTTTGCGAGAACGCGCTCGAAACGGCGCTGCAACTTCGCGAGCGTACTGGCAGCGC
>JBBPIC010000104.1:0-13400 GCA_038040525.1 Acidobacteriota bacterium
GAGCCGCATGCCGAGGACTTCAAGATCTCGTCAAACTAACTTTTCGGGCAAAGCATCCGACCAGCTTGGCGGGCTGATCGCGCGACGCAGTTGGAGCGCAGCGCTGGATTTTCGGAACTAAGCCCGACAAGACGTGTGAATAGCTAATAGAATGAAGCAACGGAACCTAATCCTCGTCCTGATTTTTGCCCTAATCGCGACAATCTATGGATGGTGGATCTTTGCGTCGGGCGAGTGGTTTTATACTCACGGGTTGAATGCCTCAAACCGGGCCGCTCTTCTGAAGATACGAGAAAAGATTAGTGTTGGTGATGGTTATGAGCAGGTACTCAAGATTTATTGGCAGGACGCCTCCCCGGACCTAAGACTCAATTCTGGTAGCCCCAAAGTGTGGTCGATCTCGATGCCGTGGGAAGTAGGGGCTGGTGACTGGGTGCTGTATTTAGATTTCTCAGATGACAAAGTCTCTGCAATTAAAGTAAGAACAAGCGACGGTCCGCGCCCCGGTAAGGCGCCTGATGATTTGGGCGGCTAGGCTTACCCCCGACGCGCCGTACTATCAGTTCCAGAGCTTACTAATGTCCGACTCAAGCTTCGAGCAGCGTCGTGAGAGCTTTAAACGCGAAATGATCCCGAAAGTCGGCCAGCAGTTCACTATTACCGGACTGCTCCTAAGCAGGAAAGCTGGGATGGCGGTGGGGTATGCGCAAGGGGCAATCTATCTTTATGGCGTCAGCCTCGCGCGCACCAACGAACTAATTAATCTCGGTTGTCATACGGCTATTAAAGTCACCGGCACACTTCGATACTATCCGGAGCCCCCGCCTCAGAAGGGTCCTGTGATTCATGGAGTTCTTCCTGAGCATTTCTATTTTGAGAGGGCTAATATCCAGGTTCTTCGTGTGGAGAGTCCTCGTCGCCCAAAACGATCGAAGAAGCGCCGATGAAAATATGCTTCCTGGCTCTCTGTGAAACCTCCGTGTTCTCCGTGTCTTCTTAGAAACTCGATCGTCAGGTTGTGGACCACGGAGGCACGGAGAACACGGAGGTTGCACAGAGAAAAAGCGCTTGAAGAGCGGCGTTGGGCCTTTGTGAGTGCTATGCCAAATATTAAGATAACGTTCTTGAAGTCAGACGGTACGCGGAAGGTTGAAGTCTTTCAGCGCACTGATAATACCTTTGGATTTGAAGAGCTGAAATTCGGAGAGCAGGAGAAAGCCTGGTTTCCGGTGGGCAAGTATTCGTTCGCCTTTATTGACTCTTTAGAAAGTGCTGTCAAAGAAGCCAAGGGGCGCGTGGCTTGGCTGTCGGAGGGGGCCTAAGATGCGCATCCAGCGGACCCGAATCAGCTTGATCTCTCAACGACAATTTGTCGCTATCGCAGTTATCTTGGGCGCGTGAAGCGCGCCGTTAGGCAGCTTATTGGTTTACCCGGAATCGCTGATAAATGAAAAGCCGCAGCCGGTCAAGTTCACAAGTCTCTTGTATGTTGAACGGATGTCTAGTCGTCTTCGCCCTGTCTGTGGCGACGATGAGTCAGACTCCCTCGCCGAATCAAGCCGAGGAGATGAGAAGGTTGGTCTTCCTTGTGGGAGAGTGGAAGGGTGAAGGCTGGCAGCTTAACCTGGACGGGTCACGACATAACGGATTCTCACAAAAAACGAAAGTGCAGGCTAAAGAGGACAATTCGACACTGAGGATAAAAGACGCAAGAACGTATAGGGCTGTGATTAGCTCGGGTAAGAATACGATATTTACCCCGGGCACGCCTGTGTTCCAATCTTCAACACTCGACGCGACCATTTACTATGACGAAAACTTGAAATGGTACCGCTGGCGGGGGGAGTACACCTACGGGCGCAAGAATCCATTGGAGGCGAAGCTGATCCGGGATAGGACTCTTCAATACGGAACGCCGTTCAGCGTGACCTTACAACCCGCCGAAGGGAACAGGAGGACCACCATAGAAGTGACAGAGGGCGGAGAGTGGCACGAGACACTTGAGGTCTGGCAGACAGACAGGTGGTACAAAGTCGAAGAATCAATTCTCAAGAGGGTTAAATAATCAGCGGTCCCGCAGCGAACAACGGCATGCAGTCGACGCCTTGCCACGGAGCCCCTCGAATGTCGTTGACTTGGGGCGCCGGTGACGCTTGGCGTTATGCTCTAGCAGTTAATGAATTAAAGTCGCTTTACTGGCATGAGACCTCTGAAAGTTGAGACAGCTCGCCTGCGCCTTCGACCCTTTACGTTGGAAGACGTGGACGACCTCTACCGGATCTGGACGGAGCCCGGCGTGCGCCGATACCTCTGGGACGATGAGATAATCCCCCGGGCGCGAGTCGCGTCAATTATTGAGACTAGCCTTGCCTCATTCGAGTCCCACGGGTTCGGTCTCTGGGCCGTGTTGCCTAAGGCGGAGGAGGCACTGATCGGGTTTTGTGGGTTTTGGTTCTTTCACGAGGCGCCGACTCTGGAATTGCTGTACGGCATTGCTCCGGCGTACTGGAACAGAGGCCTCGCCACCGAGGCTGCGCAGGCGATGATGAGATACGGCTTTGAAAAGCTCTCGTTCGAGCGTATCGAAGCAAGCACGGACGCGGCTAACCTGGCGTCGTCGAGGGTAATGGAGAGGGCCCGGATGAGGTTCTGGAAGCGTGAACCTACGAACGGTCTGGATACCGTCTACTACGCCATCACACGGGAGGTGTTTGACCGGGAAAATCCGCTCTCACTCAAAGGCGAGCAATAGCAATGGCGTGCAGCGATGAGGCGATACGATCTTTCTTCAATTGGCTTAAAAGAGATGAAGAGATGCTTAACCTTCGCAGAGCCGTACAAGAAGATTGCCAGTTTATCGGGAAGGTACACTCCGCTGCCGTCCAAGGGATCCGCCCCGCCCTGTACACGCCCGAAGAGATCCAGGCGTGGGCCGCCCCGAAGAAGCCCGAGAGCTATGAGGAATCTATCCGCAGTAAAGAGTTCTTTGTGGCCGCGGAAGACGGTGTCATTGTTGGGTTCGGCGTACTCAACCAGGTGAGTGCCGAGATCGAGGCTGTCTACGTGAGCCCGCGAGAGGGGCGACGTGGCATCGGGCTGGAGATCCTGCGGAAACTGGAGGAAAGGGCCCGCGCACTCGGACTGGGGATGCTGCGGCTGAACGCCTCCTTGAATGCGGTCCCCTTCTACGAGAGAGCGGGGTATATGTCGCAGGCGGAATCGAAGTACCGTTTATCCACCGGTGTCGAGATAGCCTGCGTCCCGATGGTGAAGACGATGTCCTTAGAGGCGGACGCAAGCGAATAAGCGCGCAGACGACGCTTCCGAGATCAGAGATCAGAAGTTAAAGGTCAGAGGTCAGAGGTCAGAGGTCAGAAGTCAGAGGTCAGATGGGATTCAGATGTGGATTTAAAGTCTGACCTCTGATCTCTGACCTCTGATCTCTGATCTCTGACCTCTGATCTCGGACTTCTCAGGTCGCTAATCCGTACTTAAATAGAGTTCATAGAATGAAAGTGTTGGAAACCGAGCGATTAATCCTTCGTCAGATGAGTTTAAGTGACACAGAAAACCTGCTGCAGATTTTCTCGGATCCAGAAGCGATGCGTTACTACCCGGGCACTAAGACCACGAAGGAAACCGAAGAGTGGATCGACTGGAACACGACGAGCTATCGAGAAAATGATTTTGGGCTGTGGGCGGCGATACTGAAAAGCTCTGGAGAGTTTGCTGGGCAGTGTGGTCTTGTGGCGCAGGAGGTGGAAGGGCGGCGGGAGATTGAGATCGGGTTTCTATTTATCAGGAAGTTCTGGGGGCGTGGTCTGGCGACCGAGGCAGCGAGAGCTAGTCGTGATTACGGTATTAACCCGCTAGGGTCCAGGCGATTGATCTCGCTAATTGATCCAGAGAACATAGCTTCACGACGAGTGGCTGAGAAGGTAGGGATGAAGTTGGAAAAAGAACTTGAGCAGTGGGGGAAGGTGGTCTGCTTGTATTCGCTTGATGTGGCTACCGTGAACGCAAGCATAACCGCTGGGGTGTAAGGCCAAGGAGACGCCCCGAGCAAACGGCGCTACCTCCAACGGGCCAAAGCGCCGACAAGGCGGCGCACTCCAAGGAGCAGCTCGTCGCGCAGCTAGAACCTTTTCACAATTGTCCACGTAATCAACAAAGCAAGGGCCCGTTACCGTACCCTACAAAATTGGAGGAGTAACATGAACAAAACGAGTCGAACACTTATCACCCTCGCCGTAATTTTGAGTGGTGCACTGTTGGCTTCAGCCGTTATGGTGAGATTCACGCCGAATGCTTCGTGGCTGGCATTTACCGTTTGGACAATCTTCTTTGTCGCCCTCCAGGCACCGTTCCTGTTAATTCAAACAGCCCAAACTACTTGTATGGGGTGGTTGGTTCGCTGGCGAAAGGGTGAATAAAGCTGTGAAGAGAATTTCAATCCATTACTGCGCGGTGTGACCCATCAAACAAATGATGGCTTCCCGTGTGGCAGCACAATTGAGAAAAGAAAATGACGTACAGGTAGAAACGGTAAAGGGCGGTCTTGGCGAGTTCAGTGTCTACATCGATGACCGGAAAAGTATTGACACGAATCGCCTTTGGTATCCGACCCCAGGTAAGATCGTGAAGCAGATACAGACCTTGCTCGCAGAGTAGTCTATTCACGTTGACCGCGCCGCCGAACAATCCTTGCAGCTGACGGCGCGATAGCATCTGTCTTGAGTTACGTCATTCCTTCGAGCCTGGATGCCGATCGCGACTAGCTGTCGCAGAATCGATGACACTCGTTTGGCGCGGTAGCACGCTCGTGCTGTACGACGCCGCGCCGGCCGGTGAGATCACGCGATGAAGAATTCGCTAACAGGTAGCAGTGACTCCTTGGAGTGCGCCGCCACGCCACCCCAGCGCGGCTGCCGCGCCGGGGACCCCGGTTGTCGGCGCTTTGGCCCGCGGCGGCCTGGCGCCGCTTCGTTTCGCACCCATGCTAGCGCCGAAGATCCAGGCATCTTACGGTTGGGCCAAAGCGCCGACAAGGCGGCGCACTCCAAGGAGACCACTACTCCAACGGTATGAATTCTGTTCGCTGAATGCTGAATGCTGATCGCGCGCTGCCCCTAAAGCGCGGCGCTCGGTTGTTTCGGAGTAACTAACCAACAGCTATGGAGTACATTTATTTTCCTGGTTCTGGATAAGAGCAGATGTTCAGCCTCGAGTTAAAGGAAAGCCCCACTTACTACGATGAGTATGGCCAACCCTGCTACCCCGTCGGCCAGGAGAAGGGGCTGATCGAATTCCAGGAGAACCGCCTGATAAAACAGGCGCTCGCCAATGGATACACCGCCGCGGTCGCCACAACCCTATTCGATATCATCCGACGGAAGGTGGCACTCGCCTCCTTACGCCGGCCGGCAGATGTGCTGGAGATTGGCGGCGGGAGTGGCGCATTTTTCGCGCACGTGAAGAATAACGCCCGCACTTACATAAACGTCGAACCGGGACGTATCGCGCTGTCAGGTGAGGCGTTGGAGCGACTCAACGACCCGGGTTACATGTGCCTCAAATGCTCTGCAGAAGACATACCTCTCCCTGACGAATCGGTTGATGTGATTTTGTCTATCGCGTCCCTCGACCACATACCTGATTACCGCAACGCCCTCGGCGAGGTGAGCAGGCTGCTGAGGAAGGGGGGAGTCCTAATTCTTACGCTCAACAACCGCCGCTCGTGGTGGAAAGCGATGCTGGCCCGGACGTCCTACTTAAAGCGAAGGGAAGAAGAGATCGCCAGGGAGCACTACTTCCAGTGGTCATTCTCTGAGTGTGAGACTCACCTCGCAGAGTTCATTCCGGTCCGGCAGATGTACACGATGACGTTCGTACCTTTCATACCCCACTTGTGGCGCCTCTTGTTACCCCTGTCTGATTTAGTCGGCAGGCCACTGCTTCGTAAATACGGTGCAAACATCATTGCCGTATGTCAGAAGCCGTCGCAGGATGGACCAGGTGAGTTTGGGGCGCGAGCAATCTAACGGGCCGCGAGCAATCTAACATTGAGACACCGAATGGCAGCCGCTGTCATCGTAAGCCGCGCCGAACAAGCGGTTGGAGCAACCGCCCCTCAGCTAGCCTCCTAAAGATCAGGAACTCAGGCGGCCGCTCAACCGCAGCGTTCGATGCCTTCCCTGCCTTTGCAAAGCAACGTATATTCTGGGCTATGAGTTTTACCTTCGAGTGGGACGATGACAAAGCCTCAGAAACCTGAAGAAGCACGGCGTTTCCTTTCCTGAAGCCTCAACCGTCTTTGCCGACCCACTAGCTCGAACCATCCCCGATCCTTTACATTCTGATGACGAAGGAAGGTTTGTCATTTTGGGTCAGTCAGGCTTGCAGCATCATGTGGTTGTCGTGCATACCTATCGCGGAGACATCATCAGAATCATAAGCGCTCGGCCTGCAACGACGCGAGAGAGGAAAGATTATGAGCGAGGAAAAGAATAACGAAATTCAGATGTTGGATGAATATGATTTCAGCCAGGCGGTAATTGGCAAATACGCCAAGCAGTATGCTGAAGGTACTAATATAGTGGTGCTGGAGGCTGATGTTGCCAAGGTGTTTCCTGATTCCGCGGCGGTGAATGAAGCTCTGCGCCAAATAATCGAGGAGCGTTCGCGTTAGTTCCATCGCGGCATCGAACAAAGCCTTGCAGCTGCCGGCGCGATAGCATGGTTCTCAAGTAACTTCTTTCCCTCAGCTTGGATGCTGATCGCGCGCCGCAGCTGAAGGCCGTCGTTAGGCGGCTATGTGGTGGGTCACGGAAGTCGGAATTGAAATACGAGCCGCGTACGTTGTTGGGAGATCAACCAAAAAGAAAGGAGCGTGATTAATGGTCAACAAATGGCTAAGGATCACTTCGCTATTAGTAGTCCTGCTGTCTTGCGTGGCTGTTGCCTCTACGCCTGCTGTGGCGCAAGAATCTGCGGGGGAACAGGCCATCTCACGGACATACAAGGACCCGCAGCTTAAGTGGAGTCCTTGTCCACCCATCTTCCCGAAGGGTTGCGAAATCACTGTCTTGCATGGCGACCCGGCTAATGGCCGCTCCGACGTATTCCTCAGGACGCAGGCTAACTACAGGTTGCCGCCGCATTTGCACACCTCTCCTGAACACATGATCTTGGTGTCGCGCGCCGCAGCTGAAGGCCGTCGTTAGATGCTTTCTTCTCTTGTAAATTGATCGCCGTATGCGATTGTGGACGATCCATCCTCAATACCTCGATACCAAGGGTCTGTTGGCGGCTTGGAGGGAGGGCCTGCTTGCTCAGAAGGTGTTGCAGAATAAAACCAGGGGCTATCGAAGTCACCCCCAACTCCGACGGTTCAAAGCGACTCCCGATCCGACGGGGGCCATCGCCGATTACCTACGAGGGGTATACCGCGAGGCCGTCGATCGGGGGTATGCATTTAGAGAAGAGAAGATCAGTAGAGCGGGGGCGGGCGGCAAGATCGCGTGCACGCGAGGGCAGTTGTTATATGAGTGGGAACATTTGAAGACGAAGGTGAAATCAAGAGACGCAGGAAGGTATGAAGAGATAGCGGGCCTCGGGGAGCCGGAGCCACATCCGATCTTTCACATTATCGAGGGGGGAGTCGAAGATTGGGAGATCACCCGAGGACGCCTCTGACAATGGCATGCAGCAGACGCGCAATTAGCATGTCTCTTATGCAAGGCTTGTCTCTGCCGGCGGTTCGTTCGCGCCGCTGATGCCCAGCGTTCGGCGGCGACTTGTTGTTTAGTAAATGCTGAATTTTGAAGATATGAGTCAAGCAGCTAAGAGTTTGTTTGTCTTCGGAATTTACCTCTGTGGATTAGGTTTGATTTTGCTGCTCGTCCCAAATCTGATTTTGCAGGCTTTCGGAGTGCCGCCGACAAACGAAGTTTGGATAAGAATTAATGGAATGTTTGTACTTTGTCTGAGCTTCTATTATGTTCAGACGGCGCGAAATGAATTGACCAGTTTTATCCGTTGGACGGTTTGGACGCGCATCGCGGTTATTTTTTACTTTGCCGCTTTTGTTCTGTTGGTTTCAGCTCCGAAAGAGTTGCTGTTGTTTGGTTCGATTGATTTGTTGTCGGCGATTTGGACGTGGCTCGCTTTGAAAAAAGATGAAGCCCGTTGAGGGGAATATTTTGAGGCGCGTGGATGCTGACACGCCGCCTAAACGTATTAAGAATTAGTGTGGGGCGTGGTGGGGATGGAAGGACTGAAGGAAGAGGAAGCCGGCAGACAATTCTGAGTTGGACTAAGTCGGGCAAGAGGCTATTTGGAGTTTGAGTTATGAGGTTGAGGAGATGAGGCTGGAGTGCAGGTGGGCCAGGGAAAGAAAAAAGAGCGCAGCCGGAGAGTCAAGTTGAGTTTGAGGTAGGGGAAGCCAGCCAGTAAGGCTGGTTTTTTTGCGGGGGCACAGAGAGTCCGGCAGTGAGGGCGAGAGCAGTTCGCCGCGGAGGGCGGGGACATAAGGAGACGACCAGAGCCGGCGGTTGAAGTTTCATAGGGCGCGACCTCTGGGGATTGGAGCGAGCAGGGTGAGTGGCCCACCGCCGTGCGGACAACTTGGCAGCGCCGGGCGAGAATCTGTCGCACCTCTTCACGGCTGAGGATGACGGGCAGTTTCTTTTCCGGAGCCGGACGCACGATATCGAAGATGGCCCAGTTACGGTTGAGGGTTTGCTCGTAGCAGAACCTGATACCGCAGATGGCGATAGTCATGGTGTTGCGTGAGTAATGCTTGACGATCTCAGGCTGTTTTCAGAAGTGTAGTCGGAGAGGACTTGCGATTGAGAGATCGGGTTAAGAGGAAGGCTTTAGCTGCGCGTAGCGCTTAGTTCAACAAAGCCTTCCAGCTGACGGCGCGATAGCATGCTTCTCAAGCAGTCTTATTCCTTCGCGGTTGAATGCTGATCGCGCGCCGCAGCTGAGGCCAGCGTTAGGCGCTCGGTTGAGTGAAGCATAAATGCAGTGAACTTGTGATCCGAATCACTATTGACTCACCCTCCAGTTTAAGTATAGAAGCACCTTACTGATCACCTCGCCCGACTTTTTCCCGCGTACAGATAAGGAGACTGATATGTCACTCAATGGGAAACACGCCCTGATCACCGGAAGCTCACGTGGCATCGGCAGAGGGATCGCCCTGAAACTAGCGGAGCAGGGTGTCAAAGTAGCCATTAACTATTTCCAAAATGAGGCCGCCGCCAACGATACCCTCGCGAAGGTCAAAGAGCGGGGCTCCGATGGTTTTCTCATCCAAGCTGATGTCTCACGCCCCGACGACATCAGCCGCATGTTCGAGAAGGTTCGGGACGAGTTCGGCAGGCTCGACATCTTCGTGAGCAACGCGCGAACTGATCTCCCCACCTTCTATCAGAAGCCGCTGGAGATCACGCCGGAGCAGTGGGACATGGCCATGGACTCGCAGGCCAAGGCGTTTCTGCTGGGGGCGCGGGAGGCGGCCCGCCTGATGGGGGATGAGGGCAGGATCATCGCCATCACCTATTCGCCCGGCGGCCGCACAGGGAGTTGGCAGCCGTGGGTGGCGATGGGGTCCGCGAAGGCCGCGCTCGACTCGTTGGTCCGCTACTTTGCCGTGGCCCTGGCCCCGCGCCAAATCACCGTCAACGGCATCAGCCCTGGCGGCGTATTCGGCCCGCCCAACGTAGTCGAGGGGGGTGTCTTGCGCGCTCTGCCGCAAGAGGTCCAGGACGCCACGCGAGCCTGGCACGAGGGCGGGTGGACGCCGATGAGGCGGCTCGGCACCCCGGAAGACATCGGCAACGCCGTGACGCTCCTGTGCATGGAGGAGGCCGGCTTCATTACCGGTCAGATCATCCACGTGGACGGCGGGGCGTCCATCATGGACACCGTCTTCCCGCTCGAAATCCAACGGGGGTAAAGGTTGAAGCAGGCAGCACATGGTGGAGCAAGTCATCTTCTTACAGTCGTAAAATTGGGCCACGGCTAGCAACGGTATGCAGCGGACGCGCAATCAGCAAGCCCCTTATCTATAGCGTCTTGTCTGCGCCGCTGATGCCCGGCGTTAGGTCCCTACGTGAGCCACCCCTAAGTGAGAAATAATGAAGAAACTTTTACATCTCGTATTTCTTAGCGCCTTGCTTGCTGTTTCCGCTTCCGGACAGCAGGCGCCGGCAGACTTGATTTTGCATAACGGCAAAGTTTTCACCGCCGATTCAGCAAAGCCTTACGCCGAAGCTGTTGCCATTCGCGGCGAGCGCATCATTGCGGTCGGGACCTCGGCGGAAATTGAAAAACTCGCCGAGGTGAGGACGCGACGAATTGATTTGCAAGGGCGCGTTGTCACGCCCGGTTTCAACGACGCGCATATTCATTTTGGCGCCGACCCTCAAGGCTTTAATCTGAAGTTCAAGACAGTGGAGCCGAGTTGGGAAGAAACGAGCGCGGCAATCGAAGCGGCGACGAAACACGCACCGACGGGAACCTGGCTTTTCGGTTTCGTCGGCGCGAACGTGGTTCTGAACGAGCAGGTTACACGGTTTGCGATCGACCGAGTCGCGCCGGATCATCCCGTCCTCCTCCGCTCTTTCTACGGCCACGGCTACATCGTGAACTCGAGGGCGATGCCGCTCTCGCGGATTGCCGAAGAAGAACCCGACCCAACCGGCGGCCACTTTGAGCGAGTCGCAGGCTCTAAGAAAATCAACGGCAGGCTGTGGGAGTATGCTGATTGGAGGCTGAGCCGCGTCCTGAGCGAAATGGTTTCGGACGAAGAGACGGTGAAGCAGATGCGTCAAATGGCGGACGAAGCCCTCCGGTACGGAATCACTTCGCTGCAAATGTTTTCGACACTTCCGGTCGAACGCTTCGCCCGCCTGCTCGTTAAAGCCGACCTGCCCGTTCGCGTTCACGCCAGGCCGTTCGCGCTGACAAGCCCGAAAGGACGCGACTTAAGTGAGTTTCGCCGGCTCGCGAAATTGAGATTTCCAAACTCTATGGTTTCGGCGAGCGGAATCAAGTGGGTTTTGGACGGCACACCTTACGAACATGGGGCCGCACTGCGACGTGATTACAACGACAACCCCGGCCGGCGCGGAAAATTTAACTTTCCCGAAAGCGAAACCGCGGTGATAGTCAAAGAATCGCTCGATTTCAAGCAGCCCCTTCTCGCGCACTGTGCGGGCGACAAATGCGCGGAATCGGTCTTCAGCGCGCTGGAAAGCTACGGGACAAGAGTTGACTGGAAATCAAAGCGCGTCCGAATAGAGCACGGCGACGGCGTAATAAACGATTTAATCCCACGCGCCCGCAAATTGGGCGTGGTCGTTGTGCAGAATCCGATTCATTTCTCCGAGCCAGAGCTATTTCACCGGCGTTGGGGCACGGAGATGCAACCACTCCGGTCGTTGATTGAAGCCGGAGTCCCGGTCGCGCTCGGTTCGGACGGCCCGATGAATCCGTTTTTGAACATCATGTTTGCCACGATTCACCCGTCCAACCCGAAGGAAGCTATCACACGCGAGCAAGCCCTTAGCGCTTACACTTTGGGCTCGGCCTTCGCGGAATTCGCCGAAAACGAAAAGGGCACAATCGCCCGGGGTAAGCTGGCAGATTTAGTCGTCCTCTCGCAAGACATTTTCGCCGCACCTCTGTCCGAATTGCCGAAAACGAGCAGTGTTTTGACCATAGTCGGCGGCAAGATTGTCTATGACGCGAAAACTTTTAAATTGCAGCGGACCAGGCGATAGAATTAATCCTGAGACTCGAAGCGAAATCTAACGTTTTAAGAATTAGTGTGGGGCGTGGTGCCGATGTGAGACTTAACGAAAGAGGAAGCCGCCACACAATTCTGTGTTGGACTAAGCCGGGTTTAGAAGCTACTTGGAGTTTGAGTAAAGAAGTTGAGGAGACGAAGCGTGGATTGAAGGGGAGGGGCGAGAAGAAAAAGAGCCGACGGGCAAGAGATGTTGGGTCGGAAGGAGATGAAGCCAGCTACCGGGGCTGGTTTTTTTACGCTCGCAGACAGAGTTCGGAGTTGACGGCGAGAAGAGTTCGTCGCGGAGGCCGGAGACAATAGGAAAGGACAAATAGCGGGCAGTGGGAGTTTCATGGAGGGCGACCTCTGGGAGCGAGTGGGGAGAGCAGGGTGAGTGGCCCACCGCAGTGGGGACAACTTAGCAGCGCCAGCGGCTCGGTGGTTTTTACAACTTCACTCTTTAGTTTGCTGGTGAAGGCTGAAAGGAGTTGTCTGGCTTTCAGTAGCAGTAGACGATGAGCGGGGCTCAGCAGGCCGTAGTAACGGACTTTAATGAAGCGTGGTGGGAGCACGTGTTGGAGGAAGCGGCGGATGAACTCTTGGGCGGTGACGGTGCAACGCTTGAGTTGATCAGTGGCGGAGTCTTTGTAAGAGAAAGTGACTTGGCCATCATGGAGGTGGCGGAGGCGGTTGTTACTGAGGGCCACGCGAAAGATGTAAGGGGCGAGATACTTGAAGGCTTGGGCGCCGGAGCCTACAGGTTCGGAGTGGACCACCCAGTCTTTGCGCCAGACCCGGGGAGTGACTGCGGGGAACAGATCAGTCTTTTTCAATTGATCGCGGAACTTAGCGCGGAAGATACGGGAGAGGGCTTTCACCGGAACCAGAAAGTCTTTGCGGGAAGAGCGCCAGCGGTCGAGGTCAGAGAGGCCGCCGCCGGTGACGATGTAATGGACATGGGGATGATAGAGGAGTTGGCGGGTCCAGGTGTGGAGCACGCCGACCATGCCGAGCCGGGCGCCGACGAAGCGCGGGTCCTGGGCCAGTTGCAGTAAAGCGGCAGCAGAGGCGCGAAAGAGCAGGTGGTAGATAGTCTTCTGATGGCTGCGGGCGAGCGCGCGCAACTCTGCGGGCAGGGTGAAGGTGAGGAGAAAGTAATGAGTGGGAAGCAGCAGCTCAGTTTGCTGTTTGAGCCATTCATTGGCTTGCTGGTTCTGGCACTTGGGACAGTGCCGGTTCTTGCAGGAGTGATAGCTGTAACGCTGCTCCTGACATTGAGTGCAGAAATAGAGTTGGCCGCCGAGACTCTCCGTGCGGCAAGTTTCGATGTCCTGCATGGCCCGGTGGTGAGAGGGCAGCATCCGGGTGCTAAACTTGGCTCGATAGTCAGGACCATGCAGCCGAAAGATGTCGGCCACTTCCAGCATCAGGGGCGACAGTTCAGAGGTCGCTCATGAGCTGGTTGATTGCCTGGGTGCCGAGTTGTTCGGCTTTGACCGTCAGGTGCGTATAGACGCTGGTGGTTTTCGGTGAGCTATGGCCCAGCCACTCCTGAATCAGCCGCAGGTTGACGCCGGCTTCCAGCAGATGCGTGGCCCAG
>JBBPIC010000134.1:0-3919 GCA_038040525.1 Acidobacteriota bacterium
AACTCGAAACTTATCACCAAGGGGCACCCCTTTCATATTGCGTTTATAGCACCGAGCCTCACTAAGAACTTTGCCGTCGTCAGGAGCGAGAAACTCGCTCCAGGCGCTGTTACAGAACCGAGCGCGGTAGCGCCGGATCCCAGAGGCTCGCTTTAACTTTTTGCTGGCCTTTGCAAAGAACCAAGTATCTTGATAAATGCGAGCCTTGCACGTTCGCCTCGTGGTTTTCACGGCGTGTGATCTACTCTCCGAAACATCAACCGTGAAAACACCTCCAGAAGAGTTCAGAGATGATCACATTCCTTTAGGTTATCTAATTACTATTCGCGCGTACGGTACCTGGCTTCACGGAAGTGCCGGTTCAGTCGATCGATTTCACAACGTTTACGGTACTCCTAAGCTGCCTGCGAATGTGAAGCGCAGGCAATACAATCGCCTCTTGCTTGCAGAAGAACCTGCCAGCTTCGACAGGAAGGCAAGAAGGGCCGTGAAAGAAGGGATTCGGGAAACCTGTGACATTCGGAAATGGACGCTGTGGGCTTTCAATTGTAGGACGAATCACGTCCATGCCGTAGTATTCGCCGTTTGTAAACCAAAGAGGATTGCGACCGCATTCAAAGCCAATGCTACGCGGAAAATGCGAGAAGCTAACTGTTGGCGAAGTCAAAGAAGCCCTTGGGTGCGCGGCGAGAGTAAGAAGTATCTATGGACCGAAAAAGAGTTGAGCGATGCAATTGCCTACGTTCTCTATGATCAGGGTGAACCATTACCGGAATGACATCGAACGGGACCAGCTTCTTAGTAAAGATAATCATTAAGACGTCGCTACGGCGTTACAGAACCGAGCGCGGTAGCGCCGGATCCAAGAGTCACCTTCACTGAAATTGTTTTCTATTTAACATCCCTTGCGTTGACCTCAAGCATCGAGTCTATCCGAGCTCGGTCCTTTAACGTGCCTCTGGCATCCGGCGCTACCGCGCTCGGTTCTGTAAACGCCCCGGCTCCGTTAGGAGCCAAATGTTTATAGCACCAAGCCGAAGGAAGAACTTTGCCGGCGTCAAGAGCGAGAAACTCCCTCCTGACGCCGGCCGTATTTAGGAGAGTGCTTGGGTCTATAAACATCTCGTGCCTACAGCACGAAGAGGGGCGACTATGCAATTGACCACGAAGAAAAAGAACTGCACGACTACACGACCTCGTTTCGCTCGTGGTCAACTTTTTCTTCGTCACTCGTCGGAATTATCTGGCATCTCTCCCCCAACTGCCACGTAGCGACGGCCTAGTCCCAGTTGCCGAAGTTTGTGCTGTAACGATTGCCGGTGCATGCCTAAAATCTCGGCAGCCTTGGTCACGTTTCCCTGTGTGTGTTCGAGGCAGCGGCTGATATAGCGTCGCTCGAATTCTCGACGATCCTCGCGGAAATCGGCCGTGAAAGGCACCGCCAAACCACCCTCAACCGAGTCTGAATCTGAGGCAAGACTCTGTTGCGGTCCGGGAATTATCTCATCCGGGAGATCTTCCGAGCGTAACTCTTCCCCCTCCGCCATGATAACTGCGCGCTCGATTGTATTCTTCAGTTCGCGCACATTACCGGGCCATTCGTAATCAACCAGTTTGCGAAGGGCGCTCGCAGCCACCTGGCGTAGCGGCAGACCGTAGCGTTCCGCGGCCGTTCGAGTAAAAGTCTCGGCGAGGATTGGGATGTCTTCCCGACGTTCGCGCAACGGTGGAATATCAATCGTAACTACGCGCAGACGATAGAAGAGGTCAGCCCGGAAATTGCCGGCCGCGATTTCCTGTTCGAGTGGACGGTGCGTCGCGCTGACGATTCGCACGTCAACCGGAATCGATTCGTTTCCACCAAGACGTTCAATCCGTCTTTCCTCCAGCGCGCGCAGCAGTTTCGCCTGGACGTTTGAGCTCATGTCTCCGATTTCATCCAGGAAAAGCGTACCGCCATTCGCCTGCTCAAACTTTCCCTGTCTTCTCGCTGCAGCCCCTGTAAAAGCGCCCTTTTCGTGGCCAAAGAGCTCCGACTCGATCAATTCGGAAGGCAGCGCCGCGCAGTTAACTGCGACGAAGGGACCTTTGCTGCGCTCGCTGTTTCTTTCGTGAACTTCGCGAGCTACCAACTCTTTTCCCGTCCCCGATTCGCCTCTAACCAAAACTGTCGCATCCGTCTCCGCCACCTTTTCAATCATGGCGCGCACGCGTTGCATACCTTCAGAGTTGCCGATGAGCGCCCCGCGTTGAGAGCGCTCGACTTCAATCCTTCGCCGCAGCGACAGATTCTCGCGCCTGAGCTCGACAGTCTCCGCCGCATTTTTGATTACCAGGCGAAGATCGTCCAATTCGAAAGGCTTGGAAAGGTAGTCGTAGGCGCCTGACCTCACGGCCTCGACAGCCATTCGCTCAGAGCCATGTGCAGTAATAATGATCACGAGCGGACCGCCTCCGTTTGGGCTTTGCAGCTCGCGCAGAAAATCCAGTCCACTCATTCCGGGAAGGTTAACGTCCAGCAGCATCAGGTCAGGCTGTTGCTGCTTTAATAAAATCCTCGCCGCCTCGGCGGAATCCGCCTCCGTGACGCTATAGCCAAACGTTGTCAGGGCCCGCCGCATGCCGTAGCGTGAGGCTTCCTCGTCGTCAACAATCAGTAATCGCAACTTCTCTTGTTTCACCTTTCTGGTCAGTTTAGAACCTTCAAGGTGAAATTCCCAAGCGCGTCGCGTGCCAGAGGGTAGGACAGGCATTCCTGCCTGTCCCACGTCTCAATACAACAGCGTAGGGCAGACGGTGGAGACCGGACATTCCTTGGTGTCCAACCTGTACTGAGGCCAACGACCGACAGACAGGGAATGTCTGTCCTACCTTTCCCTCACCTTGGCGTGCGGCTGGCCGACATCACGAGGATTATCGCGTCCCCGGATGGTCCCACATTAAGGGTTCCCACGATGACCGGCTGGCCCTCCCGCATGCTGATATCGGTATTCAATCCGGTGCTTTGATAGTCGATAATCGGCGCGGCCGGCCCATTGGAAGCGATGGCAGTCCCGCTCTGAATCGGAATCCTCGCGCCAAAGCCAAAGCCTTCCATCTTTACTACTTGATACCCCGCAGCGTCGGATACCAGCTTCACTTTATTGACACGGAACTCATTGAAGCTTGGCGTACTGTTTGATGCGGCAGCAGAAGCCATCAAAGGACCACCCACCCAGCGTAGATTCAAGTGTCCCTCATTTCTTACTCGATTGATCAACGTCGCGGTGAGGCGATAGTTCTTAAACGGAAGCGACGCCCGCAACTGTCGGACGACCGGGTCGAGTGCTGCCGGTAACTTTGTATCGCCGACTTCCTGATTAGTTGCGACGAGCAGGTAGAGTTGAGTATCGAGGTTGCTTTCATCATCCTTCTTATCTCGTTGGGATGTGGCCGTGGAAGCTTCAGTGGGACTTTGTGCCCTCAATTGTTGGCTCCCGATCAAAAAGAAGGCCATGAGGGTTGCGAATACAAATGTCCCTGGTCTCTTGCGCAGACTCATATCTTAATCTCCTTAAAAAGTTTGGGCGTAAACTCGAAGAGAGTGCGTCCGACAAACTCTAATTATCGGATCGTGCATTGAGGTGGACTCATGTTGTACCACTGCACTTGCGATGGACCAACATTCGCTTGGTAACACGCCCGCATGAGAAGAAAGTTCCAATGGTAGGACAGACATTTCTGTCTGTCGGTCGTTAGCCTCGATGCAGGTGTGACGAGGAATGCCTCCGACGCGTGGCTTTCAAAGGTGGCAAGCTAAAGCTTGAACTCTAACCTCGGGCGCGTAGTTCAGAGTTCAACCTTTAGGTTGCGGGTTTCAAAGGTGGCAAGCTAAAGCTTGAACTGGCCTTGCCCGAGAAGTCAAAGAAGAGTCCGGGTT
>JBBPIC010000026.1:0-65873 GCA_038040525.1 Acidobacteriota bacterium
GCATGCCGAGGACTTCAAGATCTCGTCAAACTAACTTTTCGGGCAAAGCAGGTTGGACTCTAAACTACCCGCTCAATGCCCAGGTTCTGCGCTTCTTCATCAGATACTTCAATCTCCATTCTCAAAAGCGCAGTTGAAAAAGTCTTGCCCTGTGCGTCAGTCATGAGAGACAGGGTGCCGCCGCCGCCAAGGCTTTCATGTAGAAGGAAATTGAGGGCACAGAGGTTTGGCAACTCGAACCGTTCTACATCGCCCTTGCATATGCCAGTAAAGTGACGCTTAACTCGCTCCGCCGTAACCTCGCGTACAAGCAACGGATAGAATTCATTCTGCAGCGCGATAAGCCCAATATTGGCGGTGTCGCCCTTGTCACCCGAGCGCCCGTGCGCGAGTTTTACGAGTTGTACCTTCATCGCAGCAGAACCTTTATCGGCTGGGGCAGTAGCCCGACCGTGAGGGAGGGCGTTGATGGCGGTATCGACGCCCTCCCTCACGGTCGGGCTACTGCCCTCAGTATCACACTTCAACAATATCGACAGCCGGGACAATCTCATTCTTAGGAATCAGGGCCGGCCAATACGCAACGATCTCCTCCACCTTCGGTCTCCCTCCCGCAAAGCCGGTGACGCCAGGAGGTCCAGTCAGCACAAGCGGCGCGATTTCCTTTGTGAACTTCTCAATCGCCGCCCGATCCTCTCCCCTGACGCCCACGCGAAACTGCACTTCCGGAATGTCTGGTGATGGTCTACCGGCCAGCGCGCCATGTGTCGCATTCGCACCCACAAACTCGGTATGGATCAGATCAAACTTCAATCCCAAACGATTGAGCCGCGTTCTCAGAATCCTATCGGCAGCCAGCGCCTTGTCATACGCATCGGGCCAGGAGTAAACCAGTGTACCCACTGCTTTATACCCCGCCGAGTAGCTGATCGAGACTTTTAGAAACTCGGTTGCAGGTCGCCCCTCAATGCCGAAAACGCGCACACGGTCGCGGCCTTCGTAATCCAACTGGACGGTAGTGAAGTCTGCAACGCAGTCCGGCGTTATGTACTCATGGGGATCGCCCATCTCATAAACCAGTTGTTCTTTGACTGAAGGGATAATCACCCAACCACCGGTTCTTTCATGCTTCGTGACAACAAATGTGCCGTCAGGCGATGCTTCAACAATCGGAAACCCTACATCGGCAAGGTTGGGAACACTTCTCCATTCATACTGGCAGTTCCCTCCTGAGCATTGGGCGCCACATTCGATGATGTGACCCGCAATCGTCCCTGCCGCCAGCCGGTTCCAATCATCCGCGGCCCAGCCAAACTCATGAATCATCGGCGCAAGCGTCAACCCGGTATCGGTCGCGCGGCCGGTGATTACGATCTGCGCCCCTTTGTTGAGTGCTTCCACAATGGGGGCTGCGCCCAGGTAGGCATTCGCGCTCTGAATTCGATCGCGAATCGTTGACAGTGGCGCGCCGTTGTCCATGTTGCGCAATTCGATGCCTCGAGCCAGAAGTCCATCCAATTTAGCCATGATGTCGTCGCCGGTAACCAGTCCAAGGCGCAGTTTTCCGGCAAGTCCCAGCTCCAGCGCAACTTCCCTAACGGCGGCCGCACAACCTTCAACGTTCACACCGCCGGCATTTGCTGTTACACGAATATTTCGCTCGACGCAGGCCGGCAGGATCTGCCTCATCAGCGGCACGAAGTCCTTGGCGTAGCCGGCGGAAGGATCTCGCGAGCGCTGCTTCTGCATGATGGACATGGTCACTTCAGCGAGATAATCGAGCATCAGATAGTCGATCGGCCCACCTTCAACCTGGCGCACCGGAGCGTCCGGCAGATCGCCCCAGAATCCCTGTCCCGCTGCAATTCGGATCTTGTTTCTCATTGTCTAACTAATCCTGCTTAGCAAAGATGCAGCTTTTGTTTTTGTGCAAGAAACGGACGGATCCACCAAACCACACGAACTAACACGAAAAAGGTTAGTGTTTCTTCGTGTCTGTTCGTGGATCGTATCCTCTCCCTGCTTGCGGCATTAGTCGCGCGAAGTAACCGGATACCTAAACCAATGTCGGTGGTAAAACAAACTGTCCAATGTGTGGGCCGCCATAGTTCAAACTGGTGCGTAGCGAGAGTTCCAGGGCATCGCGCGTGTCTTCCGGAGTAATCACAGCGTCAACAAACCCGCGCGCGGCCGCATATTTTGCGTCCAACTCCATCTCGTAGGTTTCCCGCACCTGATTCATCTCAGCCTCGAGTGCGTCAGAAGGTCGTTGTCCACCGCGCTTGAGCTTTTCAAGTTGACTTCCAAACACGGCCTGCACGGCCGAGTCACCTTCCATGACACCCATTCGTCCCGTAGGCCAACTAAAAATAAAATCCGGATCGAAACCCTGACCGGCCATCGCGTAGTAGCCAGCGCCTGATGCGTGATTCACGGTCAGGACTATCTTGGGTACCAACGCAGTAGCCATGGCTTCCACGAACCTGGCGCCGGCTCGAATAATTCCAGAGTGTTCCGCCTCCGGTCCCACCATGAATCCGGAAACGTCCTGGATAAAAACCAGCGGCGTCCCACGTCGATTGCAGGTCTCAATAAAGTAGGCCACCTTCTCCGCAGACTCGGTATAAATAATACCGCCGAAGCGTGGTGGTCCACCGCCGGGCGCGCGAATCATACCGCGATTATTGGCAATGACGCCGACCTGAATGCCGCGAATGCGCGCTTGTCCGGTAATCATCTCCTTTGCATAGTCTGATTGAAACTCGTCGAGATGGCCCTCATCGAGCAGGCACTCCAATAGCTGCCTCGCGTTGTATGGCTGTTTATGGTCCGGGGGGATGATGTCGTAGAGAGCGGTAGCGGGTCTTGCCGCTTCCCTGCTCGACAGGATCGGGACGACGGTGGGCGGTTTTATGGGGAGTTCAGAAACAAACTCGCGTATTTTCGCAAGACACGCCCCGTCGTCAGAAACGCGATAGTGCGCCACGCCCGACAGTTCGTTATGCGCGCGGGCACCGCCTAACGTTTCGTTATCGATCGTTTGCCCGGTCGCACCTTTCACGAGATTTGCGCCGCCGAGACCCATGAACGAAGTGCCCTCGACCATGATGATCACATCTGAAAGGGCCGGGAGATATGCCCCACCCGCGATGCATGGTCCCATCACCGCTGAAATCTGGGGAATCTTGAGGTATCGCCGCATCAGCGAGTTGTAATAGAAGATTCGCGAGGCGCCATACTGGCCGGGAAACACGCCACCCTGGTAAGGAAGGTTCACCCCTGCCGAATCAACGAGATAAATGATTGGCACGTGTGAGCGCATCGCAATTTCCTGCGCTCTTAAGATCTTTTTGATCGTTTCCGGCCACCACGAGCCGGCCTTCACGGTCGCATCGTTAGCGACGACTACAACCTCCCTGCCCTCGACAACTCCTACAACCGTAACCACGCCGGCCGCCGGTGCCGTACCGTCGTACTGATCGTAGGCTACAAGCAGGCCTATTTCCTGACTGTACGAATCCTTGTCGACCAAAAGCTCGATCCGCTCACGTGCTGTAAGTTTTCCCTGTTTGTGTTGGCGATCGATTTTATCGGGGCCGCCGCCAAGACGCAGCTTCTCCTCAAGCTCACGCAACTCGCCGGTTAACTGCTGAAGCCGCTTCGAGGACTGTTTTTGTTGGGCAGCAGGTAGGACGTCAGACTTTTTCATGGTTCAGATCGGACACCCCGATCTTCCAGGTGCTTTCCGTGTGTTTTTTGTTTCGCGACAAAATAACATGCCGGAACACCTCCAGACAAAACAAGGAATGCGTTCACTGCTTGTTCGGTCTATATCAACAGGAGCAGCGAGAGCAACTTTCCACGCCCCGAGAAGGACCATCATTCAATACAGAACCGAGCGCGGTAGCGCCGGATGCTAGAGTCAACTCTGGCAATCAGCTTTAAGTTATTCCGGCTGATTACGTACGTGCACTCTACGATCCGGCGCTACCGCGCGCGGTTCTGTATTGGCGTCCACCTACCCAATAGCCCTCATCAAAACGTTTGCATCTACACCGGCTGGTATGCCTTCAAGGACCAGGACGCGCGCGCCACGCAGTTCGACGATTACACCACCTTCTGCGGTTTGCCACCGGCGAACGGTTTCGGGTGTTGGGTTTTGGCTGTCGGCTAATAGCTCAGCATTGGGATATCGAAGAGCGGTGCGTTTGACGTAAGCGTTGAAGAATTCCTCAGCATCGTTCTGGGTGTCCCATTCTGAGGCCTGGACTAGCAGGAGTTGGCCCGACTGGGGCCTTTCGTAGACTGCATAACGATCACCTGCCCAACCTGCCGCGGCGCGTTTCGATTCCGTGGCGGCGTTTAAGAACTGATCGAGAATGAGGTAGTAGCTCCATTCACCGTTGACGTCGTATTCAATGCGTCGCCAACGCGAAGGTGTCGGGTTTCGGGTGCCGGGTGTCGGGGAAGTCATGGATGGCCGGCGAGTCGCCTTTGCTCGACGTGGTCTTTTGGCGTGCGTCTGACTGCCGTTTGCTGATTGCTGATTACTGATTGCTGTTTGCTGTTTGCTACTCTCATTCAGCACATCAGTCAGATCCGGCAGCGCAACCTTCACCGGCGCCTCATAAGCGAAATACTTTTCCGGATGCATTATCTGTTCGCTGGATTGCGGCAGTTTGGCATAAGCGCCCGAGACCATTTTCCAGCCGCCGCGCTTGTAAAGTTCTGTCGCCCACTCCATACCCTGGAAGTAAGGGAAGATCAACGTGTCACGCAAGGCCCTTGGCGATTCATTAAACTGTTTCGATGCCGCAGTCATTCCGCTCAATGAGCGGCTGAAAGCGAGAGCGACCAACGGATTCCTGGCCATGTAAAGAGTCATTGCCAGAGTGGCGTCACCCTCAATCAGCGCGTGGGCGGCAAGCTCGGCGTCAGCGTCGCCGTCTGGCCATCTCTCAAAGCGCCGCAGGTTGAAATGCTGATCCTGCAAAGCGTGGGTCAGCTCATGGGCAATTACCGGTTTCTGGCCCTCCAACTCCAGCCAGTCTGCAAGGTAAAACTCACGCGCCCGGGCGTCGTAGTAGCCCGCCACTTGTTCGGTTAAGAGTTTGATAATGAACGGCCGATACTCAAATTCTTCCGACACGAGGCCAAACTTACGCAGGGTAAGCTCGGTGGCATGCATTTCTTCTTGCGTCGTCTGTTCATCAAGCTTCTTCACCAGCATGCGCTCAATTTCCGCTCTAGACTGGGCGCCACTCTTTACAGGTCGCAAAATTGCGAGCTCGCGAAGGTCGCTGGTTTCGCGCAGTATTTGGGCCGTAGCGGCCACGATCGCCGCATTCCGCGAGGCTCCTCCGGCGACCGTGGCGCGTTGCGCTGAGGTTCCAAAAAAGTTAGTTACCAGGACGCCGGCGGCAAACAGGCCAACCGTGGCGAGCAGGGGGACAATTCGGCTGATTCGCTTTGACATGTTCACGCTTTCGCTCTTATAGTCCGCTAATACGCTTCTAAGTTGTGGCATTTCAAATACACGCAATCTCTGGCGATAGAGTTTGAAGGCATAACGCTCAGATGACAAGTCCGGCCCCTGAAACCGCCTACGGAGAATGGCACGACACGCTATTGCGCGTCCGTTACTCCGAGACTGACAAAATGGGTATCGTCTACTATGCGAACTACCTGGTGTGGTTTGAGATAGGCCGGACCGAGTTTTGCCGTGCTCGCGGCTTCTCATATAAGGAAATGGAAGAGGACGACGATGCTTTCCTCGTCGTTGCCGAAAGCTATTGCCGTTACAAAGCGGCCGCTTATTACGACGACGAACTGCTGGTGCGCACTCATATCACTGAATTGCGAAAGCGTTCCCTCCGATTTGGCTACGAAGTTGTCCGCGCATCCGACGGGCAGGTCATTGCGGAAGGTGAAACCGGACATGTGGTCACTGACGCGAGCGGCCGGGTGCGTTCCTTCCCGGAGGGTTACGCCCAGCGCCTGCTGGCCCCGCCAGCCTTGAAGTCACAATCGTCAGCTGATGAAGTACCTGATGAAGAAGGCCCTGACTAGTCCCGATAAAAGCGACCGTATTCCTGAGCGCTTGTTCGGAATTAGTCATGGGCGAGATTCAATCGAAAAATGTCCCGGGCTTTGCCGGTATCTTCATCGATATCAAGCACTGCAGCACAAATCCTCACCTCGCCGGTTGAATGTTCCGCCCGTCGGCCGAGAGCGGAAGTGAATCGAACGATAACGTCTTCTTTGTTCATGCCAATCACACCCGAATAGCTGCCTGTCATCCCAATATCGCTGAGGTGTGCGGTTCCCTGCGGAAGAATTCGCTCGTCGGCGGTCTGTACATGAGTGTGAGTACCAAGCACGGCCGACACTCGGCCATCCAGATACCATCCCATCGCCACTTTTTCCGATGTCGCCTCGGCGTGCATGTCGACAATTCGCACTTTGGTTTCAGCCGGCAATGATTCCATCAGGCGATCAGCAGCGCGAAAAGGGTCGTCTGACGGAGGCATGAACACCCGCCCCATCAAGTTAAGAACAGCTACTGGAGTGCCATTGACCATCCCCGTCCACATTCCGCTGCCCGGTGTGTCCGGCGGATAATTCGCAGGCCGGATGAGTCGGGGCTGTTTCGCGATATACGGAATGGCTTCTTTTTTATCGAAAATATGGTTACCAGAGGTCATCACATCGATGCCGCTTGAGAAAAGTTGTTCGCAGAGGGAAGGAGTAACTGAAAAACCACCAGCCAGGTTTTCAGCATTCATGATGGCGAGATCGATGTTGTGTTGTTCCCGCAGATCCTGAATACGTTCGAGCACGGCCAAACGGCCGGGCTTGGCAACAACATCACCTATCACGAGTACTTTCATAAGGGACGCGTGAATAGTAAATCGTAAATCGTAAATAGAAAACCTCGAGGCTTGGGGGCCGCTTTGCCTGGGACCGCAAATAGACAAGGCCGTAAATCAAATCGGCAACCGTGAGTAGCCTGCACTACTATTTACGATTCACGATTTACTATTTACGGCCCAAACCATTTACGGCTTTTAGTTGGCAGGAGGGAAATCCACAATGGCCGTTCCGAAGCCGTAATTGAACCTGCATGACAGGTGGGTGACCTTTAAGAGCCACAGCCTCTGGCAATTCTTAACAATGAAGAACCGCACTGGCGAGTGGCATCGGTCTCCCTAATCAACGGCGTTGGCTCAATCATCGTAACTCGGTGACGAACCCCGCAGAATATTTCCCTCCGCCGCGTGGATACTAACATAAGGTCTTCTACTGGAGAAGCGGATAGAACCGACCTTTTTCAGAGAGAAAACGATCCACGAATTTACACGAACTGACACGAAATCTTCGTTAGTGTCAGTTTCGTGTGATTCGTGGATCGCGTTTCTTCGCCAGTCTCAGATCTCAACCCTGGAATCAGAGATAGGCGGTTTTCTCAGTCTAATTATACCGCTGGCTAAGTTAGCGAGATTTTCTCAGGGTCGCCTTTTTCCTGTTCGATATTGCTTCTAACTTTTAGCAACTTATCGAGCATTTCGGCGCATTCGGCGCTGCGGGTAGCAAGTTGAGCATCTGCCTGCTCGTGGGTCTGCTTAAGACGGTGGAATTCATCTGCGATATGAAGTGCCGCGAGAATCGCAACCTTCAGCGAGTCAACCGTCAAAGTACCGGACGAAATCTCGCGCATGCGGCTATCAACGAAATCGGCGAGCTGCATGAGGTATTCCGAGTCGCCGTCGGAGCGGATATTGTAAGTCTGATTATAGATTTCAACTCTGATGGTCGGGGCGGCGGTTGTAGTAGTTTCCATACTGCTCTTTTCCAGCATTTCGCCGATTCCAGTGGTCATCTAAGCTCCTCCGCCATCTCCGGATCGAGCGCCGCCACCGCATCCAGCATCGCTTCCACCTTAGCACGAATGATATCGCGTTCCGCCAGCAGCGCCTCTACCTGCTTTTCCAGTCTCTGTTGTTCGAACGACACGCTGCCGCGATTACGCCGCATCAGTGAAAGCTCTTTTTCTAAACTCTCTTTCTCCTGGCGCAGGGTTTTGGTGAGCTCGATCGTGCGATAGATCTTGTCCTCTAAGTGAGAGAACTTCTCTAATCCGGATAATCCAACCATCAAACTTTTCCCTGCCCTACTATTTTCAATCTGCAATGGATTATGCGACTTCACGCTAACAAGCGCAAGACTCTTGCCGTGTTGTATCGATTTATTTTCTAATGCAGCTCAGCATTGAATTTTTCCAGGAGGGAATCGATCAGTGCGCGATGCCGCTCTTCCACTTCTTCATCGCGCAGCGTCCGATCGTCCGAACGATATTCAATGCGCAATGTTATAGAACGCTTGCTTTCAGGAATACCTTTCCCTTCATACGTGCCAACGAGTTTCGCACGGGAGTAATCAGCCACAGCTTGCGATTCAACCGCTTGAAGCAACTCAGACAAATTTACGTCGCGGCTCACCAGCAACGTGACATCCCTGATGACCGATGGAAAGCGCGGAAGTGGTTTGTATTGAATCGCACGTTCGTCGGAATCGAGAAGTGCGGTGAGATCGATTTCCGCGACATACACCGGCTGCCGAAATTTATAGGATGCAGCAATTGATTCGGCCAGTCTGCCGATACTTCCAATCCCTGTTCCGTCTCCCAACTTGATTGCAGCCGCCTGACCGGCGCGCAAGTGTTTGACGTTCGCTCGATCGAAGTCCCGTAACCCCAGTTTCATCGCCCCCACTGCAGCTTCCAGCGCACCCTTTAGATCATAGAAATCCAAATCGCTGCTGCTTTGGGCGCGATCCTCTTCGAGTTGGGAGCCGGTGGCGACTAGTCCCAGAGCGTCGCGCTCAAATGGAACCTGCCCAGCGGCTGAGGCTGCAAAAACCCGGCCAATTTCGAACAAACGGACGTCCCTGGTGCCGTGATTGAAATTGTTCCGGACGGATTCCAGCAGGCCCGGTAAGAGGGTCTGTCGCATGCGAATTGACTCTTCCGTGATGGGATTCTCGAGGGAGACAAGCCCGGTTTTCGACACTTCTGCAGCGATGCTCGGCACTGGATCAAACTGGTCGTCATGAGATGCATCAATAAAGCTGAAGTTTATCGCTTCGTCGAACCCGAGGTCGGTCAGCACACGGCGCAATGCACGACGTTTCATCTCTGTCGGTTGATACTCGCCCGACATATTTGAAGGAGGTAGTTCAGACTTGATCTTGTCGTAGCCTGTGTGGCGCGCGATCTCTTCGACCAGGTCCTCTTCGAGGCTTACGTCGACACGCCAGCTGGGAACTACAAACGTCATCACGCCTTCCTCGAACCACTCCCCTTGCTCGAACCCCAGAGCCAAAAGAATGCGAGTCATTTCTTCGGCCTCAACTTGAAGCGACGTGAGTTCCTCTACGCGAGATGTTCGAAATTTGATGGCTATGGGAGATAAGGGTTGAGGGTAGACGTCTATAACATCCTCCGTGGCAACGCCGCCTGCGATTTCGCAAATTAACTCAATGCATCTCGCCTGGGCCTTCAAGACATTCTCGCAATCGGCGCCGCGCTCAAAGCGGCGTGAAGCTTCAGTATCCATGCCGAGTTGCCGTGCAGTGCGGCGCACGGAATCAGGATTGAAGTAAGCGCTCTCAATCAACACATCGGTTGTCTTAAAGGAGATCTCTGACTCCGACCCACCCATCACACCGGCGAGCGCTACCGGTTCTTTGGCGTCCGCAATCACCAGCATCTGCGGATCGAGCGTGCGTTCGACGCCATCGAGCGTTTTCAGTTTCTCTCCTGGTTGCGCGCATCGCACGATAATCTTGTGTTCGGCTAACCTGGCCAGGTCGAAAGCGTGGAGTGGCTGGCCCATTTCGTGAAGGACGTAATTCGTAATATCAGCGACGTTGTTGATTGGTCTTTGTCCGATTTCATTCAGCCGTTTCATCAACCATTCTGGGGATGGAGCTATCTTGACCCCGCGCACAACGCGCGCCGCATATCGCGGACACAGGTCCGGATCACGAATTTCAACGGCCGCGAAATCTGCGGTCTTACCTTCTGTTTTAAAGACTTTCGACGTTGGACTCTGGACTCTGGACTTTTCGATCACCGACACTTCCCGTGCGATCCCAATGTGCGAGAGGCAATCAGGCCGATTGGAAGGCACTTCGACGTCTAGCACTGAATCTCCAAAAACGTCTGCGACCGCATCAATTGCGAGACCAACCATTGTGAGTCGCTCCCTCAACTCGAGCGGCGTCGAAGTCGTTTCGGTAAGCTCGCGAAGCCAGTTGTGACTAATAAGCATAGGTCAAAAAGTAGGACAGGCATTCCTGCCTGTCACCGATTCCCAAGAAGCCTTTATATGGCAAAGCACACGCGCTGAACGTCCGACAGACAGGAATGTCTGTCCTACTAATCTGTCTTAGAGACCGCACATGGTTCCGAAAGCAGAACAGGCATTCCTGCCTGTCACCGATTCACAAGGCTCGATATTGCAAAATGGCACGTGCTCAACGTCCGACAGACAGGAATGTCTGTCCTACTAATCGAATTGCTTCAAGAACCGCACATCATTCTCGAAAAGCAGGCGGATATCGTCGAGGCCGTACATCAGCGCGCACATGCGATCGATTCCCAAGCCAAACGCGAATCCTGAGTAGACTTCCGGATCCACTCCCGCGGCGCGGAGGACGTTTGGGTGCACCATCCCTGACCCGCCGAGCTCTATCCAGCCCGAGTTCTTACAAATTCGACAGCCGTTCCCGCCGCACTTGAAACAGCTGAAGTCAAACTCGGCGCTCGGCTCGGTAAACGGGAAGTACGACGGTCGAAAGCGGGTCTTCGTGTCGGGTCCGAACATGCGGCGGAGAAACTCAGCGACTGTGCCCTTCAAATGCGCCATGCTGATCCCCCGATCGATGCACAAGCCCTCAACTTGAAAGAACATCGGATTGTGTGTTGGGTCGGGAGTATCGCGCCGGAATACGCGACCGGGCGCTATTATTCTCAGCGGAGCTCCTCGGCGCTGCATCGCGTGAATCTGGACCGTCGAGGTTTGTGAGCGCAGCGCCAGGCCATCACTTGTATAAAACGTATCCTGGCGTGAGCGCGCTGGATGACTGTCGGGTATATTCAAAGCTTCGAAATTATAGAAATCGGTTTCAATTTCACGCCCATCCTCAATCGCATAACCCAGCGCCACGAAAATATCTTCGATTTTTTCCCGGAGCATAGTGATCGGATGAAGATGACCACGACGCGGCCGCCGGCCGGGTAGTGTTACGTCAATGCGTTCACGCTCAATACGGGCATCAGCAACTTTTGTCGCAAAGAAGCTCTTAAAAGCCTCCAGAGCATAATTAATTACCTTCTCGAGACTCTGAACTTCTTGCGCAAAAGCAGCGCGTTCTGAAGGATCCGCCTTGCCGATTGTGTTTTTCAGGCGCGCGACTTCACTTTTTCTTCCTATTAGTTGTATACGCGCCTGATCGATCGCTCGATCCAACCCTTCCAACGACAACCCCTCTTCGTCTGGTAAAAGTTGAATGGCTTCCAGCCTTTGGTATACGAAATCGTCAAGCAGGATTCCAGTGTCTGCCCAATATCGCGGCAGGCCTTCTCTGGTAGTCTTCGGCATTAGCCTAATGAAGCCCTCAAGCCACTGCTTGAAGGCTTCACGCGCTAACTCTACTTGCTGATTGTATTCTGGAGTTTCAGCACCCATACATTAGTCAATTACAAAGTGAACGAAAAAAACGATCCACGAACTTACACCAAAGAGCACGAACAGATGTTTCGTGACAGTTCGTGTCCTTTCGTGGATCGTCTTACTCCGTACAAAAGCCAAAAGCTCTCCTCCAGGTTCACTGGTTGGCCACTTTACGCAGCAGCCTTTTCACCCTTATTTTCCAGCGCATTTTTGGCCTGCGCGGCAACTTCGGTGAAGGCATCCGGCTGGTTTACGGCCAGGTCGGCCAGCACTTTGCGGTCCAACTCAACTCCCGCCAGCTTTAGCCCATGCATCAACTGCGAATAGTTTATTCCATTGAGCCGTGCGGCTGCGCCGATACGCACAATCCACAAACTTCGAAAATCGCGCTTCTTCAATTTGCGGCCCGTGTAAGCGAAGTTTAGACCGCGCTCGACTGACTCCTTGGCTGAGCGATAAAGTTTCGACTTTGTGCCGCGATAACCTTTCGCCAGCTTTAATATTTTCTTGCGCCGCTCGAGGCGCTTGTTGCCACGTTTTGCCCTTGGCATGATTCAGTCCTCCTCAACTATGAATGCAGAATAATGAATGATGAATTGCGAAAGCCACGTCTGCGTTCATCGTTCATCGCTCATACTTCATCGTTCCCTTAGTCTCTTCCGTACGGCAGCATCTTTTCCACGCGTTCCTGGTCCGATTTCGAGACCAGTACGTCTATGTCAAGATGCCGCTTTCGTTTAGTGCTCTTCTTAGTCAGAATATGGCGAGCATGCGAATGGCCACGTTTAATTTTCCCCGTGGCGGTAATCCGAAAACGCTTCGCCGCGCCCTTATGTGTCTTTAATTTAGGCATAACCTCTCCTGCTATTCCGATTTCCATTCAACAACGAACAGCAAACTAACAGTTTGCTTTACAAAGAATGCGATTCCCGATTCCTGCTTTCTGCCTACTGCCTTCTGTTAGGGCTTCGGGACTTCCGGCGCGGGAGGATGATGTTCGCTCTTGCTGCCGCCGCCACCTTTGTGTCGTTTGGGACCCAGAATGATAAACATCTGGTTCCCCTCCATGCGCGGCCGCGCCTCAACTTCGCCAACATCTGCCAGGTCCTTCTCCAGTTTCTCAAGGATCCGAGCACCGAGCTCTCGGTGAGTCATTTCTCTGCCCCGAAACCAGATGGTGGCCTTGACCTTGTCGCCTTCCTCCAGCCATTCCCGCGCGTGCTTCATGCGATAGTCATAATCGTGGTCGTCAGTACCGGGACGAAACTTCACTTCCTTGACCGTAATTATGACCTGCTTCTTCTTCGCCTCATTTGCCTTCTTCTTGGCTTCGTATTGAAACTTTCCGAAGTCAATGATTCGACAAACCGGTGGATCTGCAGTGGCGGCAACTTCGACCAGGTCCAAACCTTTTTCTCTGGCCGCGCGTATGGCGTCTCGGATGTCCATAACACCCAACTGTTCGCCCTCGTCTCCGATGACACGAACTGCGGGCACGCGAATTCTTTCGTTAATACGGGCGATCGGCATGCGCCGGTTATCCGGGCGCGGGCCGCGACCTCGAAAACCTGTAGCTATTGCTGCACCTCCGTTAGTCAGTGTCTCAAGTCTCAAGTTTCAAGTCCCCAAGTCAACGAATCAACTTGGGACTTGGGACTTGGGACCTGGGACGTCGTTAGTAAGAGCACGCGTCGTAACGAGCGCGCGCGCCTTCTGCTTAAATTCCTCAAGCGACATCACGCCGATATCGCCTTTCGAACGTTCACGTACTGCCACGGTGCCTTCGTCCAACTCGCGGTCTCCAAGCACCAACATAAAAGGAACCTTCTGTAATTGCGCATCGCGGATCTTGGCGCCTATTTTGTCACTACGGAGACTAGCCTCAACCCGCAGACCTGCGTTCTTAAGTTCGGTGGCAACTTTGATCGCATATTCGTTCACACGGTCGGTAATCGGAAGGACTGCCACCTGCACTGGAGCCAGCCACAACGGAAACGCACCGGCGTAGTGCTCAATTAACACACCAAAGAACCGCTCAACCGAACCAAAGAGAGCACGATGCACCATCAGAGGACGGTGGGATTTATTGTCTTCTCCGATATATTCAAGTTCGAATCGCTCCGGAAGGTTGAAGTCAAACTGCACCGTCGTAAGTTGCCACAAACGACCGATTGCATCTTCCACCTTGATATCAATCTTGGGTCCGTAGAACGCCGCCTCACCTTCTATTCGTTCATACGGAAGATTCTGATCTTCCAGCGCCTCGGTTAGGACTTTCTCAGCTTGAGCCCACTGTTCGTCCGAACCCAGATACTTCTTGGTCGTGTCACTGCCTTTGACTGACAGTTCGATCTTGAAGTTTTCAAAGCCAAAAGTGCGGAGGAGCTCAAAAGCGAACTGAGTGCAGTCGATAACCTCCTGCCGGATCGTTTCGGGCGTGCAGAAAATGTGTGCATCATCCTGGGTGAAGCCGCGGACTCTCATCAAGCCGTGCAACGTACCCGAAAGCTCTGCCCGGTAGCAGGTACCAAGCTCGGCATAGCGCAAAGGCAAATCACGATATGAATGCTGAGCCGCCTTATAAATCCCAATGTGAAACGGGCAGTTCATCGGTTTCAGCCTGAACTCGGTTTCTTCAAGCTCGGTCGGCGAAAACATTACGTCCGCGTAGTTCTCTTCATGTCCGCTTTTTTGCCAGAGTTCGCGTTTCGCGATGTGGGGCGTGAAGACGAGTCCGTAACCGCGTTTTATCAGTTGTTCACGCAGGTAATCTTCCATTTCACGGCGAATCGCCCCGCCTTTGGGATGCCACAGCACTAACCCCTGACCGTATTGCTCCTGTATCGAAAACAGATCAAGCTCTTTCCCTAACCGTCGGTGGTCTCTCTTTTCAGCTTCTTCGCGTTGCTTCAACCACGCGTCGAGTTCTGGCTGCGTGAAGTAAGCGGTTCCGTAGATACGCTGCATTTGCTGCAGGTTCGCATCGCCTTTCCAATATGCGCCGGCGAGCGAGAGCAGCTTGAAAGCCCGTAGCTTGTTGGTATTAGGCACATGTGGGCCGAGACAGAAATCGATGAACGGCGAGCTGTCGATGTAGTAAACACTCACCGTCTCTCCAGCCTTCTCCTCGATCAATTCACACTTGAGCGGCTCGTCACGCTCATGGAAAACTTTCAAGGCTTCCGCCTTCGGAATCTCTTCTCGGCGATACGCGAGATTTCGGCTGGCAATCTGGCGCATCTTCTTTTCAATAACCGGCAGATCAGCTTCGGTAAGCGGTCGTGGCGCAATCACATCGTAAAAAAAGCCGTAGCGCGGGTCGTCGAGAAGCGCGGGTCCAATGCCCAGCTTGGTTCCCGGAAACAAATCGAGTACAGCAGCAGCGAGCAAATGAGCGGTTGAATGACGCAGAACATCCAGGCCTTCGAGCGTTTGCGGCAGCACGGGCTCGATCTTTAATGCGGTTCCGTTTTGGTTGGAGTCGAGCGTAAAGGCGAGGTCAACTTCGCGGCCATTCACGCGGGCAGCCAATGCCTGCTTGGCCAGATCGCGGTCAAGCTTCTTCAGCACCTCGCCCACGGTTATGGGCGTGGCAATCTGTGCGGCAGGGCCATTGTTAAGTTGTACGTTAACTTCGCTCATCGTGGTGAAGTCTATTTCGCTGGCCAAAAGGAAGCGGCTTCGCCGCATTCCGTGCGGTAAGGCTATGCCTTACCGAGGGCCATTCTTTGGATTCCTGCGAGGCTGCGCCTCGTCGGAGGCATAGCCTCAAATATTCAAGGACTTACGGAAAGCCGAAGGCTTTCCGCACGGAGGGCGGCAAGCCGCGAAACTTTCGCGCGCTCCAGGAAGGCACAGCCGAAATAGTCTCGGCGACTGCTCCTACCATTTACGATTAACCATTTACTATTTACTGCTCTTGATCGGATCTGATAGGAGCGCCTTCGTAGCGTGCTCGCCTTAGAGGCGGCAATTAATAACTAAGGAATCGTGTGTATGTCCGATTCATAACGAAGGTCTTCCGGAGCTTCCTACCAAAAATTAGAACCTGTAAACGCTGTAGAATCTAAACAAAACCGCCTGATAAGTCAATCAGCCGTCGGAGCGGCTTTGCCGCAGTCTGTGCGGAAAGGCTCTGCCTTTCCGCACGACTTAAGATTCATCAGGCTACGCCTGCGCTGAGGCGTAGCCTCAAACAATATTACAGCTCTCGGAAAGGCAGAGCCTTTCCGCACGGAAGGCGGCAAAGCCGCGAGACTTAACAATCTAGTGCCCCGATGACGCTTTAGTGGCCTGACCTCTCGCCGGGAAACCGCGCTTCTTCATCAGCGCATCTATCTGCGGATCTCGGCCGCGGAAGGCCCTGTAGCCTTCAGCCGGATCAATCGTGTTGCCCACTGAAAAGACGTTCTGGCGCAATCGTTCGGCAACTTTGCGGTCATATGGGCCCTTGCCCTCGACAAAAGCGCCAAAGGCGTCAGCCGTTAGCACATCAGACCAGAGATAACTGTAGTACCCGGCTGAATAGGCATCGCTCGAGAATATGTGATTGAAATGCGGCATGCGGTGACGCATCACGATTTCATTCGGCATACCCAGCTGCGCGAGCGTCTCCTTCTCAAACGATTTCGCATCAATCTTGCGGTCACCGGCAAGGTGCAACTTCATGTCCACCAAAGCCGCAATCAGATATTCCACAGTAATGAAACCTTGATTGAATGTCGCCGAGCGCTTAATTCGGTCCACGAGGTTCTGCGGAATCGGCTTCCCGGTCTGATAGTGCACTGCAAAACGTTGCAATACCTCCGGCGTCGAGAGCCAGTGCTCGAGTAACTGTGATGGAAACTCGACATAGTCGCGTGCCACGGCTGTACCCGCCAACGTCGCATAGGTAACGCTCGAGTTAAGACCGTGAAGAGCGTGGCCAAACTCATGAAACATCGTCAGTGCGTCGTCCCAGGAAATTAGTACCGGCTCACCCGGCTTGCCCTTTACGAAGTTTGAGTTGTTCGAAACGATCGTGGTGATTTGTCCGTTCAGTTTTTCCTGGCTGCGATACGCGTTCATCCACGCGCCCGAACGTTTGCCGGCACGAGCGTATGGATCGAAATACCACAGACCGATATGCCGTTTCGTTGTTTTGTCCGTGACTTCCCAAACTCGAACATCCGGATGAGCAACGGGGACGTTTGTTACAGCCGTGAAGTTGAAATTGAAGAGTTCTCCCGCAACCCAGAAAATGCCATCGCGAAGTTTCTCGAGCTGGAGATATGGCTTTACTTCGTTTTGGTCCAAATCATAACGGGCCTTACGAACCTTCTCCGCATAGTAACGATAATCCCAGGGCTCAATCTTGATGCCCGCGCCCTCCTTCGTTGCCAACGCCTGCATGTCGGCAACTTCCTCGTGCACACGGGCGACCGCCGGCTTCCAAACTGCCTCCATCAACTGCATAGCACGTTCAGGAGTCTTGGCCATCGAGTTTTCGAGCCTCCAGTGTGCATGGGTGGGGAAACCAAGTAGCTTGGCTCGCTCGGCACGCAGTTGAAGAATTTCAGTGATGATGGCGTTGTTGTCATGCTCATCGCCGTTATCGCCGCGGCTGACAAACATGCGCCAGGCCTTTTCACGCAGGTCACGCCGATCCGAATAGGTCAGGAATGGGTCGACGGAGGAGCGCGTATTCGTGATGAGCCACGTTCCTGTTTGCTTCTTCGCGACCGCAGCTTCGGCCGCAGCGTCGCGAACAGACTGCGGCAGGCCGCCTAACTCTGCCTCGCTCTTGAGCACTATGAATTGGTCGGTTTCTTCAGCGAGAACGTTTTGACCGAAACGCGTGAAGAGGCCGGCTAGTTTTTGATTAATTGCGGACAGGCGCGTTTTGGCTGCGGCGTCCAGCCGTGACCCGGCGCGAACGAAGTTGGTGTAGTAAAGCCACGCCAAACGTTTCTGCTCAGGGGTCCATTTGGCTTTCTCTGGTGAGTTATAGACCGCCTCGATGCGCTTGAAGAGAGCTTCGTTCTGCGTAATCCTGTCGTTAAACGCCGCGAGCTTTGGCGCCATCTCGCGCTGGACTAACTGATACTCCGGAGTCGACATCGTAGATCCCCAAACAGCATAGAGGGTGCCAACGCGACTTAGTGTGCGCCCGCCCCGCTCCAATGCCTCGATGGTGTTGGCAAAGGTCGGCGCGGCCGGATCGTTGGCGATGCGATCGATTTCGGAGAGATTCTCGGCCATGGCGGCTTCGAGCGCCGGCTTAAACAGCGAGACCTGAACTCGGTCAAACGGCGGAACGCCGCCATATGCCCCTTCCCACGTCGCATTGAGCGGGTTAGGAGCGGACTCGAGAGCACGAGACGGTGCGCTAAGCGATTGGGCGTTCGTGGGAACCATAAGGTTCATAGTAGTGGAGAAGGCGAGGCCTGTCAGAAGCGCAATCATGGGCGCTCGGCCGCGACGAATCAGTTGAAACATGACTTTCATCTTCCTGTTAATTGACTTCACTGCGCAGACCGCCAGCGCGGAAGGGAATAGAATCGGTAACGCACTAAGTATATTTTCGAGGGCGAATGGTTGTACAGGCCAGGTCTCAAGTCGTCCAAAGTCTCAGGTCTCAAGTCTCAGGTCTCAGGTGCCGGGTGCCGGCCTAGAACCTTATACTTGAGACTTGAGCCTGAGACTTGGGACGACTTGAGACTTGAGACTTGAGACTTGAGACCTGAGACCTGAGACTTCGGACTACCTGAGACTTGAGACTTGAGACCTGAGACTTGTGACGGCCCAATTATTCTCACGTGCGATTCTGTCTTATAATTCCTTTGCCTTAACCAGTAACCTTTGGAGCTGTCGAGCTTGAACCAGCAGGTTTCCGAGAACGTCACGCAGCTGTTAATCGATCTCTCAAACGGCGATCGAAACGCGGTTGATGTTTTACTACCCGTCATCTACGATGAATTGCGAAAGCTTGCCGCTAATTACCTGCGACGCGAACGTCCCGATCACACCTTGCAGCCCACGGCCCTCGTGCACGAGGCTTACATGCGCCTGGTTGATCAAACGAGGGTCAACTGGCAGAACCGAGCGCATTTTTTCGGTGTAGCTGCTCAAATCATGCGCCGGCTCCTGGTCGACCACGCGCGCAGGCATAACGCGGAAAAGCGCGGCCAGGATTTTCAGAAGATCTCCCTTGATGAAAACATAGACAGAGCAGTTGAGCGCAGCACCATGTTGATTGCGCTAGACGACGCGCTCCAGGCTCTGGCTGAGTTTGATGAGCAAAAAGCACGCGTCGTGGAGCTGCGTTACTTCGGCGGCCTTTCGATTGAAGAAACAGCCGACGTCATGGGCGTCACGCCAACAACCATCAAACGACATTGGCGTTTCGCAAAGGCCTGGCTCCATGGCGAGATGGAGAAGTGAGTTTTAGACTAATACGATCCACGAACGCACACGAAACGGCTCGATTGGTTATTCTTTTTCGTGCCCGTTCGTGTAATTTCGTGGATCGTCCGATTTGAAACCGCGAAAGAGAATACCTCGGCAAAAACGGAAAAACACCTACGGCACTATGACCCCCGAACGCTGGCGACAAGTGGAGGACATTTTTCAGACTGCGCTCGATCTCGAATCTCGGGAGCGCGCACTTTACGTGGCTGAGGCCTGTGCCGAAGACATGGAGCTGAAACGTGATGTCGAAAACTTACTGTCGCAACACGAAAGCGCCGGGGCCCTCCTCGAAGAACCACTTTACGGAGACACGGAGTTAAGCGCGCTCGAAGCCTTTGCCCTGGAGGACGAGGACCCGCTGATTGGACGCCGTCTCGGGGCATACCGAATCGAGCGCGAGGTCGGACGCGGCGGCATGGGGGCCGTCTACGAGGCCATTCGTGTCGACAATGAATTCGTACTCCGCGTGGCCATCAAGCTGGTGAAGCGCGGTATGGATACCGACTTCGTTCTCCGGCGTTTCCGCAAAGAGCGGCAAATCCTCGCAGCCCTCGATCATCCACATATCGCCCGCCTCATGGACGGCGGAACCACTGATGACGGCCTGCCCTACTTCGTCATGGAATATATCGAAGGGCAGCCGCTCTATCGTTACTGCGACGCTAATCAATTGACGATTGCCGAACGCCTCAGACTTTTTAGGGCACTCTGCGATGCTGTGCATTACGCCCACCAGAAACAGGTCGTTCACCGGGACATCAAACCTTCCAACGTATTGGTTACTTCCGAAGGTGTGCCCAAGCTGCTGGACTTCGGCATTGCCAAGTTGCTCAATCCTGCTCTGGCTGGAGACATCACGCACGACCCGACGGCAACGGCAATGCGTCTAATGACGCCCGAATACGCTTCACCTGAACAAGTGCAGGGCGCGCCCGCGACGCCGACCACAGATGTTTATTCCCTGGGTGTTTTGCTTTACGAGCTACTCACTGGCCATCGGCCGTACCGGCTCCGCAATCGAGCCCCGCATGAAATCGCGCGCGTCATTTGCGAAGAGGCGCCGGCGCCGCCGAGTTTCATCATCACGCGTCCGGAAGACTTGTTGCCAAACATGTTTTCGGGCGACGAGGCAACAACGCTCAAACACTTGTTCGCCACTCGCGGCGCGACTCTTGAGACCTTGCGCCGGGAACTGTCTGGCGATCTTGACACCATCATCCTGAGGGCCCTGCGAAAAGAGCCGGAGTGGCGCTATCAAACAGCCGAGCAACTCCGCGACGACATCACGCGTTATCTTGACGGCATGCCGGTCTCGGATTTACCGGACCTGCCTCTCCTCGGAGCCACCCGGCAAACACAACCTATCTCGACAGAAAATTCCCTGGCTGTCTTGCCACTCAAGCTGCTCGATACTCAGCACGGGGGGGATTCGGGAACTGACTATTTGGGTACGGGTTTGGCGGATGCTCTGATTACACGGCTGAGCAGTATTCGACGTTTTGCAGTACGACCGACCAGCAGTGTGCTTCGCTATGGGGCAGAGTCGGATCCACTGATAGCGGGACGCGAACTGGGTGTTGCCTTCGTGCTCGACGGCCGAGTAAGACGGGCCGGCGACCACATCAGGGTCACCGTGCAGTTATTGAGCGTGCGCGACGGCACCGCGGTTTGGGCAGGACAGTTTGATGAAAACTTCACTGACGTCCTGAGTCTCGAAGACGCTATCTCTGCGAATGTAGCGGAAGCGATCGTGCCCCATCTTAGCGGTGATGAACGGCTGCGACTGGCCAAACGCGGCACCGACAACCCGCAAGCGCACGAAGCTTATCTACGCGGCCGTTTCTACTGGAACACCTTTACCGAAGACGGTTTCGCCAAGGCAATTGTTTGCTATCACCAGGCTATCGCGGTCGATCCTAACTACGCCGTTGCTTACGCAGGTGTGGCCGAATATTACAACTGGCTTGGCAGCTACAGCGTCCTGCCGTTTCGCGAATGCGCCGCTTCCGCTTATGAAGCAGCCTCCACCGCCGTGGCCGTGGATCCTATCCTGGCTGAAGGTCATGCTGCTCTTGGTCAGGCAATACTTACTCGCGACTTCGACTGGCCCAACGCTGAACGCCAGGTGCTGCGCGCGATCGAGCTGAATCCAAACTACTCTGCCGCGCGCATCTGGTACGCCTTTCAGCTCGCGATGGAAGGCCGCTTCACCGAGTCGTTGCGTGAAGCGCACATTGCCCGTGATCTTGACCCGCTCGCTATTGTTTCGCGGTTTGCTCTGGCCTGGTGTTCTTATTACGCCCGGCGATTTGATCAAGCTCTTGCCCTCTGCCGTGACGCGCTGGCAGCTGAGCCAAACAACTTCATGATGCTTTACTGTTCGAGTTTTGTGCTCGGGCACGTGGGCCAACATGAGGAATCGATCGCCAATGCAAAAAAATTGGTCGAAGTGATGGGTAAGGCTTCGCACACTCTCAGCACACTGGCGGTGGCTTACGCGAGGGGCGGCGATACTCAGGCAGCTGAAAACGTCCTTCGCGAAATGGCCGAGATTGAGGAGCAACGTTACATCTCACCTTTCCATCGGGCGCTGGTCTATGCCGCGCTGGGGAAAGTCGAAGAATCGCTGGATCTACTCGAGCGAGCCTCCAAGGCCAGAGACGCAAAACTGCTCTGGGTTGGTGTAGATCCGGAACTGGCGCTACTGCACGGTCACCCGCGTTATAACAATCTCTTAAAGAAGCTGAATCATCGCCTGGCCGCTATTCCCAGTCTGCCTGAGCAGATAACCGCCGGTCATGAGTCGATTGCAGTCCTGCCGTTTAGGGTGCTTAGTGGTCTGACGGATGGCACCGGCGACGAATACCTTGGGGTTGGACTCGCCGACGCGCTAATCACGCGCTTGACCAATGTTCGACGGCTGATCGTGCGCCCCACCAGCAGCGTCCTGCGTTATCGCGGGGCCGAGGTCGATCCGATCGCCGCCGGTCGCGAACTCAATGTCGATTACGTGGTGGATGGCAGCCTGCGACGCTCCGGAAACCGCTTGCGGGTTACCGCGCAACTCCTGAGTACTACTGAGGGCGTCACGCGCTGGGCCGAACAGTTTGACGAAGAGTCGACCGACGTCCTTCAACTCGAAGATTCCATCTCGGAACAGGTGGTGACTGCGCTTCTTCCGCAGCTCACCGGCGATGAGCAACGGCAACTTTCAAAGCGCGGAACCGACAGCGCCGAAGCCTTTGAATCGTATCTGCGCGGCCGCTACTACTGGAACACTTATACTGAAGCGGGACTCCAGAAAGCGCTCGAGTGTTACAACCATGCCATCGATCTGGATCCGAACTATGCACTCGCCTACACAGGCATCGCCGACTACTACAATTGGTTGGGTGTTTTCGGAATTCGGCCGTTCGCGGAAACATCTGCCGCGGCAAAACAGGCCGCCAGCAAGGCGGTGGAGTTGGACCCGACTTCCGCAGAGGCTTACAGCGCTCTCGGTTTTGCCACGGTTACAAAAGACTTTGATTGGGCAGTTGCTGAGGGTGAACATCGCCGCGCAATTGAGATAAATCCCAACTATGCCACCGGCCATCATTGGTATGGGTTTCACTTGTTAATGGTCGGGCGCTTTGATGAGGCCCTGCGAGAGATGTTGCGTGCTCGTGAGCTCGATCCTCTCTCCTTCAGCATCATGCAATCATTGGGTTGGGCCTACTACCAGGCTCGACGCTATGACGATTCCATTTCGACCTTTCAAAAATTGATTGAAGCGGTACCCAGCTTTGCCTTCGGGACGATCACCTATTCCTGGCTGCTGCGACAGCTGGGTCGTGCAGACGAGGCAGTTCGGGTAGCTGAGAAAGCTCTTGATAGCTCCAGCGGTGGCCAATTGTTCATTGCGACTTTGGGCGCGAACTATGCTGCCGCGGGCCGTCATGACGAAGCACGCGCCGCGCTCGAGCGCCTGGACCAGATGTCGGAAACAAGCTACGTCTCCCCTTACCATCGCGCCTTAATTCACCTCAACCTGGGTGAGCAAGAACAGGCACTCGCGTTGTTGCAGGAAGCATATGCTACTCACGATGGTTGGCTGGTGTGGCTGGGCGTGGAGCCGCAACTCGATCCATTGCGCAACGATCCTGAGTTTGCCGACTTGCTGAGGAAAACTGGAAACCCCTCGCCGAGCTATCAGGCCCTTGCGGCCCGAGCCGCTGCCGCAGTAGCACGCCAATCACAGTCAGACCGGAACGGAATCGACACCGGTCCCGTGACCTCGCCCGTCAATGTGGCTGATACGCTGCCCAGCGAAAACGAGGAAGCTCGACAGCTTTACACCGCCGGCCGTTACTATGCGGCGCGCCGCTCGACCGAGGGCTTGCGACAGGCGATCGAAAGATTTGAACGCGCCGTCGAAATCGACCCCGGATTTGCGCTGGCGTATGCAGAACTCGCAGACTGCTATTCATTGCTGAACTGGTATGTTGAGCCCGCTCCACCAGATGCATGGAAGCTGGCAAAACAAGCTGCTTTGAATGCCGTTGCAGCGGATCCGGACCTGGCAGAGGCGCACGCCGCACTCGGTTTCGTCAGACTCCATTACGATCGGGATTGGGACGACGCTGAGCGCGAGTTGAGAAAAGCGATTCGCCTCAGGCCGAGCAATCAGGTGGCGCACCGTTGGTATGCCTACAGCCTGTCAGCTATGGGACGACACGACGAAGCCCTCGCGGAAATTCAACGTGCCAGAGAAATCTCGCCGCAGTCGGCGGTGATGGCGACAGGAGTCGCCAACGTTCTCTTCCTCGGTGGTAAGTTTGACGACACTATCGCGCAATGTCGCAAAGCGCTCGAGCTGGATCCGGGAGCGGTGGCGGCGCATACAGTTCTTCGTTGGGCCTACGAGAAAAAAGGAATGCATACCGAAGCCCTCGCTGCCTACGAGCAGGAGCGGGTTTTCGCGGGTGATACGCCAACCACCCACGCCAAACGGGCGCACGTGTTAGCCGCGACCGGCAAACATGAAGAAGCACGGGCTATCGTCGAAGAGATCGTCGCAGGTCGTGACGAGCAGTTTGTGACGGCCTACGAAATTGCGATCATCTACAGCTGGCTTGGGGATCACGATAACGCGTTTAAGTGGCTGGCCCAGGCCGAGCGCGAGCACGCCGTGGGGTTCACCTTCGTTCGCGTCGATCCACATCTGGACCCTTTGCGATCAGATCCCCGATTTGCAGAGATAAAGGGGAAAGGGGAAGGGGGAAAGGGGGAAAGGGGAAGAGGGGAAGGGGGAAGGGGGAAAGGGTAAGGGGGAAGGGGTAAAGGGGTAACCGCAAACGCAGTCCCTAAACCTTACCCTACCTACCTATGCCCCTCACCCTTTACCCCTTACCCCTTACCCCTTCCCCTTCCCCCTTTACCCCTTCCCCTTTTACCCTTTTACCCTGTTACCCCCTTCCCCCTTTAGTTTTCACCGCTTCAATCACACTATACGGCGACTTCGTCGGCACGATGCGGGTGAGTCGCAGTCCGGCGCGCGCAAACAGGTCCTTGTATTCGGCAGCAGTACGCTCCTTGCCACCGGGTGAGACAAGCATTTCGATATCAAGCAGCTTGCCGAAGTCGGGTTGATTGCTGTCCGTAATCACTGACTCTACCAACATCACCCGGCCATCTTCCTTCATAACTTTCCCGATGTTCTTAAGGATTTCAAGGGCCCGCTCATCGTCCCAATCGTGGATGATGTGCTTCATGATGTAGCCATCAGCACCCGCAGGTACGCTCTGGAAGAAGTCGCCGCTGACAAGTTCGCACCGCGGTCCCACAGCTTTGACCTGGTCACTGTCCCTTGCGCCTTCGAGCACGTGCGGTTGATCGAACAGCACGCCCTTCACTGAAGCGTTCGCATCCAGTATGGCAGTCAGCAATCTTCCATGCCCGCCGGCCACATCAACCAGGGTTTGAATGTCCGAAAAGTCGTAGGCTTCGATCACGGCATTGATTGCCAGATTCGACAAGCTGGTCATAGCGCGATCAAAAATCTTTGCCGCTTCCGGGTTGGTGGCAAAATATGGGAACACCTCGTCCCCATGCACTTCGGCCCATGCCGGCTTGCCGGTCCTCACGCTGTACAGAGTGCGTCCCCAAACGCGCCAGTGCCAGTCTTCGCCCATGAAAATCGCCAGATCGCGCAACGAACCGGGTGAATCTGATCGCAGTAGTTCGGCAGTGGGAGTCAAAGCAAAGACGCGGTCCTTCAGTTCCGTGAACACTCCAAACGATGACAGGGCCCGCAATACACGATAGAGCGACGGAGCATCGGCGCCGGCCGCCTGGGCCAACTCGTCCACATTCCTGTGCCCATCAACCAGTAAGTCGGCTACGCCCAGTTTGGCGGCCACATAAACAGCTTGTGATCCCAGGCTCCCAGTAATCATCTGGGTCAGGACGGCCTCGGGGGGCGCGCTTTCGGTCGCAGCCGCACCGGGTTTATCGGAAGTTTGTTGAAATGGGGTGTTTTCGATTTTGCGAACTGCTGTAGACATCTTTTCTCCTTGTATGGATCTCCGCTTGAGATCACGTTTCGTTTTTGTTCTCCATTAACTAACGCGCAAGGAGAAGACAGAAAGTATCAGGCTGAAATAGTCTTTATTACTCACTCTGTGTGATAAGGCGTAGACCGCGGCTCTGCCGCCGCACACTGCGGAAAGGCTCAGCCTTTCCGCGGGCGTGATCTTTAATTCATTTCCTGAGGCTAAGCCTCAGGAAATGAGGAGAGGGGCGGTCGACGGAAAGCCATAGGCTTTCCGCTGTGTGCGGCGGCAATGCCGCAGGCGGTAGGGGACCAACACCCACAGCTGGTTTTCTCCTAGGAACATCGGCCGTTTCATGCTAATAAGTGCGTGCTCCATTGCATTCTTAAGTACTCCCCAGAGTAAGATTCAGCGCAAGCTGCGAAACTCATGACCCGAAAACTACTGGTCGTTGTCGTCGTCGCTCTCTATGTGCTGCATCAGGACTTCTGGTTCTGGCGCACTGCTCACCCGCTCGTTTTCGGCTTCATTCCCATCGGGTTGTTTTATCAGGCCTGCTTTTCCGTGGCAGCGTCGCTAGTGATGTGGCTGCTGGTGAAGTATGCCTGGCCGTCTCATCTTGAACGTGAGATCGAAAGCCAACCTAAGGAGGATCGAAGCGCTTGATTCCTGCCATCGTCGTATTTATCTACCTGGGCGTCGTCCTCTATATCGGTATCTTTGCTTTCAGGAAAGCTGCGGGACGAAAAAAAGCTGAAGACTACTTTCTCGCCAGCCGGTCACTTGGCCCATTCGTTTTTCTTTTTTCGCTGTTTGGCACGAACATGACGGCCTTCGCCATTCTGGGCGCGTCGGGCCACGCTTTTTCAAACGGAATCGTTACTTTTGGATTGATGGCCTCATCGTCGGGGCTCGTGATTCCGCTGACGATCTTCCTTTGCGGGACGCGCGTCTGGGCCCTGGGCAAGAAATACGGATTCATGACCCCGGTGCAGATGTTTCGCGATCGCTGGGAGTGTAACCACATTGGCACGGTGATCTTTACAGTCCAGGCCGTGCTGCTGGTTCCCTACATCATCATCGGCATCATGGGCGGCGGGACAACTCTTGATGCAGTCAGCGGTGGATTCGTTCCTTACTGGTTTGGCGGCGCGATCGTAGCCCTCGTGGTAATGGGCTACGTCTTCTTTGGCGGCATGCGCGGCACGGCCTGGGTCAACACCTTCCAAACGATTCTCTTCCTCCTCTTCGGAACGGTGGCCATTATCGTAATTGCCACCGGCATGGGCGGCTTCACCAACGCGGTCCAGGCCATGGCGAATTCTCCAGCACTTGCGCCACTGCTGACTCGTGAACGAATCTCACCTTACTATTTCTTTAGTTACACTTTCATCCCGCTCTCTGCCATCGCGTTTCCGCACATTCTTATTTTCTGTCTCACCGCCGAGAAAATGGCACACTTTAAGAAGACTGTCATCTTCTATCCGCTCTGCATCATGGCGATTTGGCTGCCTTGTGTCTTCCTGGGGCTGATGGCCAACCGAGTTACTGACGTGCCGCAGATTCGCGACAAGCAGGAAGCGCGACGTGTGCTCGCCACCCAGGGAAAGACGATGGCGCCCGAAGCGCGCGACGAGGTGCGCGAGAAATCCGCCGGCGACGATGTGATCCTATTACTGCTGAAGCGCTATGCGCCGCTTTGGCTGGCAGGACTTCTGGGTGCCGGGATCATGGCGGCCGTGATGGCCAGCGATTCACAGATCCTTGCATTGTCGACAATGTTTACCGAGGACGTGTTTGCCCACTATGGGGGCAAGCGGCGTTTTGGGGAAAGTGTTCAGGTACAGACCGGCAGAATCTTCGTGGTGGTATTGACGTTATTTGCCTACGCGGTCGCCTTGCGCGCGCCGGAGACTATCTTCGAGTTAGCTATTCAGTATGCCTTCTCCGGCTTCGCGGCCCTGTCGCCGCTTATAATCGCAGCGCTTTTCTGGAAAGGGAGTACCAAGTGGGGTGCTCTGGCGGTTACGGTTTGGGTGGCGACCGCGGTGTTTGCTGTTGCTCTGTTTCAACAGGTTGTGCCGGCGCCCGCGCCTGGTCCACCGACTGTATTTTGGTCTTTGGGAGGCACCGAGATTATTTCACGAACGCCGGGTGGAACCGCTGTTTATGGCTTTATGCCAGTCGTGCCGATGGTAATTGTTTCGGCGTTGCTAATGTTTGTCGTTTCCAAACTCACGCCTAAACCAAAACCAGCGACGATTTCCAAGTACTTCGACTTTCTAAATCGGTAAAGCGCTATCCGCAGATTACGCAGATAAGAAATACTTTGCTCTTCCACAAGTAAGGGCGCCCAAGCATGGGCGCCCTTATTTGTCTTTTGAAATCTGCGCAATCTGCGTAATCTGCGGATAGATCCTCCACTACGGCACGGTCGGGTTCGGAGGACCACCCTTCATCGTCTCATCCCGCTTGGCTTTGAATTCCGAACCCGCTTTCCATTCAGGATACTTCTCGCCCTGCGCCACGCGATATCCAATCATTGTCAACAACTGTGCATCGTCGACCGCTCCGGTCAGGTCCCAGTCAGGCTTAATCTCATCCGAGACCTTGTGGTAGTCCTTGTTCGTATACTCCTCGCGTTTCTGCTTGCTGTAATTGGCGTCTTTGCCCGCGTAGTCAATGCCCGAATCAGTGTAGAGCGCGGGCACGCCCTGCTTGGCAAACTCAAAATGATCGGAGCGATAATAGTACCCCTTCTCCGACTCAGGATCTGGCTTCACCACGCGTCCCTGTGCACTCGCGGCCTCTCGCAAGAGATCGATGAGCGAACTGTTGTCGTCACCGACCATCGTAATATCTTTGGTGCGACCCCACTGGTTGACTCCGTCCATGTTGATGTTCGCCAACGTCTTGTTCAGCGGATAAAGCGGGTTCTCGGCATAGTACTTGGCGCCCAACAGTCCTTTTTCTTCAGCCGTCACTGCCAGGAAGAGAACCGAACGCTTCGGTGGCGCTGCCAATTTGGTAAATGCTTCCGCTATCTCGATCATCGCAGCCGTGCCCGAGGCGTTGTCAAGTGCGCCATTGAAAATCTGATCGCCCTGCAGTTTTGGATCGCGGCCCAGATGGTCCCAGTGGGCCGAATAGGTAACGTATTCATTTTTCAGCGATGGATCGGAGCCCTCGATTTTTCCCAATACGTTTGCCGAATCGATCTCACGAAGTGTGTTCTTGACGTCGATATTGGCCTTCAGTTTAAGCGCCACGGGCTTGAAGTCTTTAGTAACGGCGGCCTTTTTCAACGCGTCGAAGTCCTCGCCACCGGCGGCAATTAATTCTTTGGCGCGCTCGGTAGTTATCCACGATTCGACAGCGACGCGGCCCATGTTTTTATCAGGCCTTTGAATGTCGAAATTTTCTCGCGACCAACTGCCCGAAACCACCTCGTACGGATATCCTGCCGGTCCCGTCTCATGAATGATGATCGCCGCGGCGGCGCCTTTCTCCGAAGCGATCTCATATTTGTAGGTCCAACGGCCGTAATAGGTCATCGCCTTGCCTTTGAACATAACATCGTCGAGTTTTGCCGGATCACTTTTGTCCGGCACGGCCGGATCGTTGATAAGCATGACAATTGTCTTGCCCTTTACGTCCACACCTTTGTAGTCGTCCCAGCCATACTCCGGCGCCACAACTCCGTAACCGACGAAGACCACATCGGAGTTCTCGACTTTCGATTCCGGGACAAAACGTCTCGAGACAGCGACGTAGTCCTGCGGAAAACTCAAGTCGATCTTCTTGCTACCTGCAGTGAATGACGCTGTCGGCTGGCCGGTAAAGCCCGCTAGCGGCACTTTCTGGATGTAGGTGCCGTCAGGATTCCCGGGCTTGAGACCAATCCGCTGAAACTGCTCGGTAAGATATTTGACTGATAGTTCCTCGCCCTTCGTACCTGGCCCACGCCCCTCAAACTCGTCGGCCGAAAGCACTTTTGTATGCTGCATGATCTCGCTTGCGGTGATCGAATCAAACGCGGCTTTGAACTCGGCAGGGACCGCAGGAGTCGTCGCCGGCGCGCTTGTGTTGGTGCTTTGATTTGTTTGTGGGGCTTGCGCACAGGCGATCGCCAACGCGAGCAAAGACGCGACTACGCAGGTTAAAAGGATTCGCTTCTTCATAGTTTGAAGTGCCTCTTTGGAGTGCGGCGGCCTGGCGCCGCTTTGGCCTCTTTCAGTTGGATTGGAAGTTTAACGGATTGTTTCTATGCCGAAACGACCACCAAGTCAACTATGAAGCGGGTTGTAGAAAAGCTGAGAATGATCCACGAATACGCACGAAACGGCACGAAACGGGCCTCCAGTTCGAGTCATTTCGTGTGCTTTCGTGGATCGTTTGCCCAGCGAGCGATCAAGAGTGATCCGCAGAACTACCTGGCACAGTATTACTACGCCTACGCCTTGAGCAGTGAGCCAATGGACCAGCGGCAAACTGTTACCGGCTACGCGCCGGAAACAGCTACCCAAATGCGGGCCGCACTCACGCAGGCGATGGAGATTGCTCCCGACTTCCCCGAGTCGTACCGGCTGCTGGCCTTCGTTCATCTAATCACCAACACGCGGCTCGATGAGGCAGTCGCGTTGCTGGAGCGTGCCCTTACCCTCTCTCCCGGCAGGCACGAGTTCTCCTACGTGCTCGCGCGGGTTCAATTGCGCCGCAAGGAGTACAAGACGGCGCGCGCCATCCTCGAAGAGGTCATCGCCAGCAACCCAAACCAGCAGATGCGCGCTCTGGCACAGGAGATGTTGGTGACGGTTGCGCTGCGCGAGAAATATCAGCCGAAGCAATAAAGCCGCCCGTCCTGGGCTCCGATCACGATGCGGCCTCTGGCAATTGCCGGCGATGCTGATAGTGGCGAACCGGCAGTAAACTCCCAGAGCTTTTCGCCGGTATTCAGATTGAGTACGTAGAAGCGCCCATCATTTGAACCCACAAAAACGCGCCCACCCGCAATCGCCGGCGACGACTCAACTCGGGCCCGAGTCGCAAAAGTCCAGGCAGCCTTTCCGGCCGGTGTCAGCCCATGGACCAACTTGTCGCGTCCCCCAAGAACAATGCGCGCGGACGTTACTGCCGCAGAGGAGTAAAAAGGAAACTTGCGTTCGGGATGTTCATAACGCCAGGCGATGCTTCGGTTCGTCAGGTCCACCGACAACACTTCGTTATCGAATGTGCCGTAATACGCTGCGGTCCCCCTGAGCGCCGGTGAAGCTCCCGTGTAGGCGCCGGATGAGACAGTAAACATCTCTTTGCCGTCGGAGATTCGAATCGCGCGAAACACTTCGTCGCAGCCTGCAACAAAAGCCAGGCCACCCGAAACACTCGGCGTGGAATGGACTGGCCCATTTGTCCGGACCTTCCAAAGTACCGCCCCGTTCCGCGTCGACAAACAGTAAAGATTCTGGTCATAAGAACCGATGAGAAGTCTATCGCCGACCACCACGGGAGATGATTTGATTTCGTTGTCGGTTTTAAAAGCCCAAAGCTTCTGGCCGTTGGAGGCATTCAGCGCATTAAGCCAGCCGCCGAGATCGCCAATGTAGACCACATTATTACTGTAGGCAGGAGAGGATTCGCCGATCGGCGAACCCGTCGCAAACTTCCAATACACCTGACCATTGTCGAGGCTTAGGGCAACCAGTTCGCCTTTCTGCGAACCGACGAAAACAGTTCCTCCTACGATGGCGGCTGAAGACTCAATCGATTCGCCCGCATCGTAGGTCCATAATGGCTTCAACGAGTTTGGAACTGCAGACAGCGATACGCCGGTTAGCTGATGATTACCGCGAAATTGTGACCAATTCTCGGCAGGCGTGTCTTGTGCCTGACCGAGGGAGAAGGCAGCCAGCAGAAGGCACAAGGCAGAAGGCAGAAGGCGCCGCCAGTGAAAGAAAGGTCTGATTGCGGCTTTGCCGCCGCACCCTGCGGAAAGGCTGTGCCTTTCCGACGGAACCATTTGATTCTTCCGAGGCTGTGCCTCGGCAAGACATTCGGAGGCATAGCCTCCCAGGGAATTAAGAATCGCCTCGGTGAGGCAGAGCCTCACCGCACTGTGCTGCGGCAAAGCCGCGGACTTCGCATTGCGAGTTCCCTCTGCTTCCTGCCTTCTGCTTTCTGCCTTTTGCTTTCTACTTAAAACGCCCACTCGTAAACCTCCAACGCTCCTTTGATATCAAACGGCCGCGGGTTAAAGCTACCGGTCCATTGCTTCGCCGCGTCGGCGGCAAGAATTCCTAAATCCTCCCGCTGCACTCCAGTCGAGCTCAAACTCTGGCTGAGCCCACCCACCCGTGCCAGTTGCTCCAACCTTTCGGCCAGGGCTTCAGTAGGGTCTGAGGGCATTCCAGATTGAAACTCAGACGAGCGAAGTAGTTCTCCGTACCGAACACCCGCGACTGGGCCATTCCAACGCACGACCGAAGGAAGCATCATTGCGATTGCCGCACCGTGAGCCGTGCCGTAGCGCGCGGTTAATGGATTGGCACACGCATGCGTTGCACCCAGCATGGAGTTTTCGATCGCGACTCCCGCGAAATATGCTCCCAGCTGCATTGCGCTTCGCGCCTCCAAATCATCCGGGGCGGCAATCACACGCTCATAGCTACCTTCGAGTAGGCGCCACGCTTCACGAGAGAAGAACTCCGACAGCGCGTTGCGTTTGGTTGTTACAAAGGTCTCCACCGCGTGGGCTATAGCGTCAAAACCGGCGGTGGCCGTCAGGCTGTAGGGCTGGGAGATGGTTAACTGCGGATCAAGGAGAGCGACACGAAAAGCCGCTTTAGGATCGCCACAAGCCATCTTGAGTTGGGTATCGGCGTCAGAAATCAGCGCGTAAGTCTGGGCTTCGCTTCCCGTTCCCGCGGTGGTGGGAACACCAATCATCGGGAGGAGCGGCGCCTTCGCTGTGCCATAGCCCTGATAGTCCCGCATGTTGCCTCCGTTTGTGAGAATGAAATTAATTGCCTTGGCGCAATCAAGCGAACTTCCGCCGCCAAACCCGATAATCGAGTCAATATTGAGTGAAGCAGCGAATTCCCTTCCCGCTTCAACCATCAGCGTGTCCGGGTTAACCTCGAAATCATGGAATCTGAAAACTTCGATGCCGGCATTCACCAGAGGCGCCAGAGCTTCATCAACATGCCCTGAGTCAATCATTCCGTGGTCAGCAACCAGCAACGTACGACGAAATCCTAACTCGCGGGCTATTTGGCCGAGACGTTCGATTGCGCCAGCGCCAAACACCACCCGCGTTCGAGGTTGATAGTCGAAATGCTGCATTTGCAGAAAGGTTGCCGCCCGGGGGCGCCTCCCTGGAGTGCGCCGCCTTGTCGGCGCTTTGGCCCAACCTCGAGAGACCTCGACGATGCGGCGATCATTTTGCGAAACGAAGCGGCGCCAGGCCGCCGCGGGCCAAAGCGCCGACAACCGGGGTCCCCGGCGCGGCAGCCGCGCTGGGGTGGCGTGGCGGCGCACTCCAAGGCGACACCTCCGCCAAACTTCGAAGATTTACTTCGCCGTTGCCGGCTTCGACGCCGGAACCTCCGCCAGCGCATACAGTTGATTGCGATTCGTGATGAAAAGCGTACCGTTTGCCGGCACAGGAGTCGAATAAACGGAGCTGCCCATGTTTATTTCGGCAAGTACTTTCTTCGTCCTGCCTTCCTGCATGATGATCACGTCGCCGTCCTCGTCACCGAGGTAGAGCTTGCCATCGATTAAGATTGGTGATCCCCAAACGGCTGCAAAAAGATCGTGCGTCCAGATCACTTGTCCGGTCTTTGCGTCAAGGGCATGCAGGAAGCCGCTGAAGTCCGCCTGATACAGGATGCCGTCCTTGATCGCTGGTGTGGAGATAGAACGACGTATTTTGTCGTAGTGCCAAACCATGCCGGTCTTGGTAATGTCGCCGCGTTTGCTCCCGTCAATGCAGTACATGTGTCCAACACCTTCGCCATGCTCGGGATCCTGGCCGTTCGAGAGATAGACCCTGTCCTGGTAGATTACCGGCGTGCTGATAATTTCGTTTCTCGTTTTTGGCCAGACTGACTCTTTCGGATTCGTGTCAAACTCCCAGAGCTTCTTTCCAGTCAGCGCTTCATAACCACGAACCCAGCCATCACCTTGCCCATGAACGACCTGGACCACGCCCCCGACGGTGCCCACCGTTGGTGGAGACCATTGACCGTGGAGGATCCGTTCGTTGACTGAATTGTCTTCCCATGCAAGCTTCCCGGTCTTTTTGTTGACGGCAATGATGGCCGGCGCTTTCGGCGAGGGTACGTTGACGTGGCTCTCATCCTGACCGTTTGACGTGCTGACGAAAATTAAATCGCCGTAGGACACTGGGGAAGAATTTGCCAGGTTATGGGGGAGGGATCCAACCTCTTCGATCATGTCATACTTCCAAACCACGTCCGCATTAAACTGGCCGGTTAACTTCTCGTCCGCCACGCCATCATTTTCTTTGTCGCGAAACCCCTGCGTATCAAGGCAGACTAACTCCGCGCGATTCGATACGTAGTAGACGCGATCACCTTCCACCATCGGGGACGATGCGACGCCCTGATACGGCCAGTCGTTAACGCGCCCGGCGGCAAGTTTGTCGTGGACCATCTGCCACATAAACTCACCGTCTGACTCGCGGAAGGCCATCAACACGCCTTTGTCGCCCGTGATCTTTGGGTCGCGAAGCCCTTCGTTGTTCGTGCCGACGAAAGCCATACCGCCGGCAACAACCACGTTGCCGTAGGTTTGCGAACCCAGTTGGGCCACCCACTTGACGTTCTTTTTTTCTTTAACGTCCCAGCTCGTGGGCAGTCCTTTCATGTTCGAGACCATGTTGCGGTCGGCGGTACCCCCCCACATCGGCCAATCGCTGCCGCCGGGATCGGAGGCAAGAGCAGGAGGCAGGAGCCAGGAGGCAGGAGGCAGGAGCATGAACGCTGCGATCGCGAATACTATCGCGGCCAGTTTAAGGCTGGCCCGGTTCCTCCCAGCCTGACGTCCCATGTCACGTTTGATTTGTTGTTTAGTGTTTCTCATAATTTCCATAATCACCCTGCAATACTTTGTGGTTTCCTCCAACTGCCTTCTGCCTTCTGCCTTCTGTCTTCTGTCTTCTGTCTTCTGTCTTCTGTCTTCCGCTTACTGCTTCATACTCAGCACTGGCTGGGGATTCGCGTAGACCTTTAAGTTATCAAAATAGATTTCCGCAAGTGCGTTGCCGAAGATACCGGGCGCTCCCCGGCGGTTAGGAGTCGGATCAAATCGTTCAATCATCCAGGCCTCCGGTTCGGGTTCACTTGCGAGCCAGGCTTTTCCACGCGTGCGTGTCGTGCCGGTACGAGTATTCTGGACCTCAAGTTTGAGGCGATACCAGGTGTCAGGCTTCCAGGCAAAAGGTATTGCAACGGTTCGTGCCGTCTCAGGTTGCCATGGTTCGAGGTGAAGCATTTGGCTATTTCCGTACAGCGCCAAAACATAACGCTGCGCGATCACGCCGGCGTCTCCCTGTTGGCGTCGCTTGACGGTTGCGAAAACATCGCCCTCAATCGTGTAATCAAAAAGATTGGACGGTCCGAAATAAGCGCGAGCGCGACTTAGCAACGACGATCCTTCGGTTGTCTTTACCAGGACCTTGTTGGCACCCTCCAACTCACGGACGGCGAACTTACCCGTGCTATTGACCCATAGTGGTGGGATTGTATTGATCGCAAACGCGTCGAACCCCTCCGACCACGGCAGCGCCGGGAAAATGCGGACGCTGGCTGAGCCTGTGACTTCGCCGACTTTGGCCTTAACCAACCCGGCCTGCGCTCCGGCATCGGAAGCTGATGTGAACTGACCATTCTCTATCGTGCCCTTCAACTGGTCCAACGACCAGTTGGCAGCCGCTTCCTCACGAATAAAGCGCCCCTGCTCGTCAAAAAGTCGCACGCGAAACTTAACAACGTCGCCAGGTCTGATTATCAACTCCGTGGGGACCACCTGAACGTGTGCTGCAGGTCGATTCGGATTGGGTAGTCCTTCGACCGGCGGGCCGAGCGCTGTCTGGCTCCGGGCTTTTTTCCCAATGCAATAGATATTCGTATCACTGACCACATATACGCGTCCGTTGGAAACAGCAGGCGAGCCAATTATTATTTCAGGCTGCGCTTCAGTGCCCAGTTGGTCTTCGTCGAGTATGGCCGCTCCAGTGGCACTCGGCTTCAGGATGAAAAACTTTCCGTTCTCCGTGCCGACATACAGCTTCCCGTCAGCCAGAACCGGAGAAGCTTTCTGAATTGTGCCAAGATTCTTTAACCAGAGTTGCTTGCCCGTGTTGGCGTCAAACGCGGCTAGATTGGCGCCGTTATCCAACTGGTAGATGCGGTTTCCATCGAGGACCGGGGAAGAAAAGCCACCTTGCCAGCCGTAGGTCTGCCACTTGATCTGTTCCTTCTTGATCTCGCCCTTTGACGCAGCATCAACAGCGACAATCATTCCCATTTCGCTGGAGTTAAGGTTCTCTTCACTATGCGTCAGGATGGCAGTTGTTCCATGGACCACCACGCCGGTATTGATACCGCGTTTACTAATCTCATATTTCCATACGGGTTCGCCGGTTCCGGCCTTGATGGCATAAACCACACCATCGCTTGCTCCCTGAATCAACAGTTGGGTGCCATTCACTTCCACAATGATTGGCGCCGCATAAGTTGTATCGTAAGGACGGCCGCCGGGGGCGCTGACCCAAAGTGTTTCGCCCGTCTTCTTATCAAACGCCATGAAGCGGTGTGCGCCCCGACCGTGCTGGCCCCACATAAACGTGACACCGCTAACAATAACCATGTCACCTTCGATGATCGGAGAAACTGTTCTGCCGCCGTGCGTTGTCAGTAGTCCAAAATCTTCGCCGAGCGAGCGCTCCCAAAGGACCTTGCCCGAGGTGTCCAGTCCGATAAGATTTCCGCCGACTCCGAAAACGTATACGTTGCCCGTCGCCGGATCGCCAACAGGCGATGCCCAACCCACGCGATGGGGCGGAACGTCGCTCAGATAAATATTGAAGCGGTGTTCCCAAACAAATTGGCCGGTGTCAGCGTTTAGCGCGACGATTCGTTCCTGCAAGCCTGCACCCTTGCCAACGGAACCCTGGATGTAAACCCGATCGCCCATCACGATCGGCGCGGAGCGTCCGCCAAAAGGGGCTTTCCAGTAGAGATTCTCGCCAGACGGCGACCAGCGTGCCGGTAAATTCTTTTCCAGTGATTTGCCGTCGCGAGCAGGACCGCGCCATTCAGCCCAGTCTCCCGTCAAACCGGCGCCAAGGGCGAAAACAGTGAGCGACAAATTCAAAAAAATGGATGCAAGGTTAGTCATTTTGGATTTCCGTTACTCTCTTGCGAAGTGATATCGAAATTAAAGTCCTAAAGCAGCCGCAAAGTGGTTTAGAGTTCAAGCTTTAGCTTGTGGGTTTGCGAAATTCGCAACCTCAAGGTTGGACGCTGAACTACTTCAGCCTTTCCTCATTTGAATTTGACCGCCAAAAACCTGCCCGCTTGCAACCTTAAGGATGTAGAATACGTATATTCGCGTTGCAGTGATTCAGTTTTTCTTTGCGGTCCCTACTCTCTTTACAGACTTGAATTTACCATCTACCGCTTAACTCCCAAAACGTGGAGGGGTTCATGAGACTAACACGGCTATTTCTTCTCTTGTTTACGCTGGCCACTCCGCTTGCAGTAGTGGCACAAGATGCCAAACAGGAACTCAACAATCAAATGTGGGAAGCGGTGCGGAAAGGCGACGTGGTTGCAGTTACTGCGGCACTCGACAAAGGCGCCGATGTAAACGCTAAATTCCGCTACGGCACCACAGCCCTTTTCAAGGCTGCCGAGCGAGGCCACGCGGATGTCGTCAAGCTCTTGCTTGCGCGCGGTGTCGACGTCAGCGTTAAAGATACTTTTTATGGCACGACTGCAATGACCTGGGCCCTGGACAACGATCATGTAGAGGCAGTGCGAGCGATCCTCGAGAAAGATGACTCGAGCGCGACCCAGGTAATGATGACCGGTGCCCGCGAAGGTAAGGTGGCCTTAGTTGAAATGGCTGTCGCCAAGGGCGGGCTCAAACCGGAAGCGCTTACCTCTGCGTACGCGATAGTAATGAACGACAAAGAAAAGACCGGCATTGCAGAGATTCTCAAGAAAGCCGGCGCCACACCTCCATTAGAGATCGATGCCGCGATATTACAATCCTACTCGGGCAGGTTTAGGCCAGAGACGGGCGCGGAGCTTGTACTTAGCGTCAAGGAGGGCCGGTTATTTGCTGCGCCGACCGGTCAGCAGCCGATAGCAATGATGGCGTTAGACAAGACTACGTTTAAGCCTGTGGCCTTTGACGGCATCGTTATCACCTTTACTGTTGAAGGTGACAAAGTGCCCGGCTTTACACTGACGCAGGGCCCAAACAAAACTCCCTTCAAGCGAGTCGAAGAAGTTAAGCAACCTTAATCGCCAGTAGTCAGTAGTCAGTGCGAACGTTGGGCAGAACCACCTCCTTGGAGTGCGCCGCCTTGTCGGCGCTTTGGCCCAACCTCTAGATACCTCGGCCTGTAGAGATTAGTGCCGCGAAGGGAAGCGGCGCCAAGCCGCCGCGGACGAAAGCGCCGACAACCGGGGTCCCCGGCGCGGCATCCGCGCTGGGGTGGCGTGGCGGCGCACTCCAAGGAGGTGCTTCTACTCTTCGTTCGCACTGACAACTAACAACTGGCCACTAACAACTGACTACTGATTGACCAAATCATCGAGGATCACAATGAACCGCCTATTACTCGCCTTCGTTTGTCTTTGTTTCCTTTCTACGGGCGCGTCTGCTCAAGATTGGCCGCAGTTCCGTGGCCCGAGGGCCACCGGGGTAGTCGAAGGACAAGCAGCCGCCGTCGCCTGGGACGCCGGAAAATCCGTCAACACCCGCTGGAAAACTGAAATCCCCGGGTTGGCACATTCAAGCCCGGTGGTCTGGCGCGATAAGGTTTTCATCAGCACAGCCGTGACCAGCGGTGCAAAGGACGAGACGCGCTTCGGACTCTACGGCGACGTCAAGCCGGTCAAAGACGATCCTAAACACACGTGGAAGGTTTACGCGTTGGATAAACAGACCGGCAAGATTCTCTGGGAGAGGATTGCTTACGAAGGATTGCCCAAAGTCAAACGTCATCCCAAATCGACGCACGCAGATTCAACCCCGGCAACCGACGGCAAGCACCTGGTTGTGCTCTTTGGCTCCCATGGGCTTTATGCATACGACCTCAAGGGAAAGCTTTTATGGAAACAGGACCTCGGCATTCTCGACGCCGGCTGGTTCTACGATGCCGACTATCAATGGGAATATGGAAGTTCCCCGATTATCTATAAGGACCTGGTCATTGTTCAGGCTGACATTCAAAAGGATTCGTTCATTGCTGCGTACAGTCTGAAAAACGGCAAGCTTGTGTGGAAGACCCCTCGCGACGAGATCTCATCATGGGGAACACCGACGATTTACGAGGGTAAGACACGTTCAGAGCTGATTACTAACGGGTCAAAGGCCATACGTGGTTACGATCCTGCAACCGGAAAAGAATTGTGGCGGCTGACACCCAACTCTGAAGTAACAACGCCGACACCATTTGTGGCCCACGATCTGATTTTCGTCACCAGCGGCTACGCTCCGATTCAGCCCATCTATGCCATCAGACCCGGGGCTACCGGCGATATCTCCCTGGCCGAAGGGAAGGAATCCAACACATTTATCGCCTGGAGCAAGAAGCGTGGTGGTCCATACATGCCGACACCGGTAGTCTATGGAGACCATCTCTACACCTGCTCCAATCAGGGAGTGCTGACCGCTTACAACGCCCATACCGGGGAGAGGATTTATCAGGAACGGCTGGGTGGCAAGGGCGGTGCCTTTACGGCTTCGCCGGTCGCCTCGGATGGAAAGATTTATTTATCCAGCGAAGATGGCGATATCTTCGTCGTCAAGGCCGGCCCGAAGTATGAGCTGCTCGCGACAAACCCGGTGGGCGAAGTGATGATGGCTACTCCAGCGATTTCCGGAGGACTGGTGATCGTGCGCGGCCTGAAACACATCTTCGCCTTCGGCCCAGCCGCGCCATCCGGCAAGGTAGCGAACGCCTCGAAATAGGCAGCATTTGATCTCTTTATGTTCCTGGTTTTCTCTTGCGGCTCAGCCGCCTTCCGTGCGGAAAGGCTATGCCTTTCCGTGGTGTGCCACTAGCCCTTCGCCGAGGCTGAGCCTCGGCGAAATTACTTGAGGAACAGCGACGGTAAGGCATAGCCTTACCGCACGGAAGGCGGCTGAGCCGCAATGCTTAATAACCAAGCTAAGGAAAGTTGAAATATGAAACTCATCAACCGCGTTGCTATCGGCCTCGTTTTAAGTGTCTTCGCCGCGGCTCCCCTGCAGACCGCCGGCGCGGCGGGTAGTAACTGGCCGCAGTGGCGCGGACCGTCCGGCCAGGGCATCTCGAGCGAGAAAAACCTTCCAGCTACCTGGAGTCCCACCAAAAACATCAAATGGAAAACCCCAATCGCTGGTCGCGGACATTCATCACCTATCGTTTGGGGCAAGCGAATATTCCTGACGACTGCTATCGAAGGACCAGTGGTGCCGGGCGCAAAAGCTGTAAAGCACATGAACGGGGACCAGGAGTTCCTGCACCCTGACGCCATCGGCGCTGATAAGAAGCACACCTTCAAGGTCATTTGCCTTGAGAGCGAGACTGGGAAAGTTTTGTGGGAACAGACTTCTTTTGAGGGCACACCCTACGACAATCGGCATCGCAAGAGCTCTTATGCGGCGTCTACTCCTGCGACCGATGGAAAGCTTGTTTACGCATTCTTCGGCCCGGAAGGTGTCTATGCTTACGACATGAAGGGCAAGCTGGCCTGGAAAGCTGACGTGGGCAAGATAGGCACTGTTGGCTTGGGCACAGGGACGTCCCCGATTCTCTTTGAGAACCTGGTGATCATTCAGTGTGACGAAGACAACGGTGCCGCTTCGTTTATCGTCGCTCTCGACAAAAAGACTGGTAAAGAGGTTTGGAAAACGCCACGCAAGGTCCAGGTGAGCTGGGCCACACCCCTGCTCGTCAGCACGGCCAAGCGCGCCGAGTTGATCGCCAGCGGGACTGAATCAGTCGTCGCCTATGATCCGGCGACCGGCAAGGAGCTCTGGCGACATGAAGGCGTTAAGAGCAATGCAATTCCCTCCCCCGTGGCCAACAATCAGATGGTTTTCATTTCGGCGGGCTTTCCCGCCAAGATCGCAATGGCCATAAACCTGGGTGGCAGCGGTGACCTTGCAGATGCCGTAGTCTGGAAATATGCGAAAGGTACTGCTTACGTCCCTTCCCCGATTCTTTACGGCGACTTTCTCTATCTGACAACTGACCGGGGAATCCTGACGTGCCTTGATGCAAAAACCGGCGAGTTGAAATATGAAGGCGGGCGCGTTCCCATTCCCGCGACCTTCACTGCGTCACCGATCGCATTTGACGGCAAGATTCTTCTAACCAGCGAAGATGGCGATACCTTCATCGTAAAGGCTGGGCCAACACACGAAATTCTGGGAACGAATTCCGTTGGCGAACCGGTCTACGCGTCGCCGGCAGTTGCAGATGGAAACATTTTCATTCGCGGCGAGAAGAATATTTACGCGATCGGGAATTAATGACTTCTCGTGACAGGTGTATAGAGTACAACCTTCAGGTTGCTTTCTTCGCTACCACAGAGCTAAAGCTTGAGGTGGATTCTTCGCCACCATGCAAGCAGGGAACAGGTGTTTAGAGTACAAGCTATAGCTTGCGTGGTGGCGAGGAATCCGGCTGAAGCTTTGCTCTGTGGTAGCGAAGAAGCAAGCTAAAGCTTGTACTCTAAACACCTGTTATTCGTCGCTGCTTTATACAAAACTCCCCACGGTCATACACAGTCAAACAAAAGGAAGTCCACCGTGAAACTCTTCAATCGAATCTCCACCACCGTTCTCGTTCTGCTGATTGCTGCGACTCTCGCTCAATCAATCAACGCCAATCCAAAGTCCAACTGGCCGCAGTGGCGCGGCCCGGAGGGCCAGGGCGTCTCTACTGAAACGGGCCTGCCTGTAGAATGGAGCAAATCTAAGAACGTCAAATGGAAAACTCCGATTGCAGGACGCGGACACTCGTCTCCTATTGTCTGGGGCAAGAAAATTTTCCTGACCACGGCACTCGACGGCGAAGCGATTCCCGGCCGGAAGCCGGGCGTTACACACAAACTTCTTGACGGCACTGACTTCGTTCACCCTGATGCGGTCGGCGCCGATCTCAAGCACACCTTTAAGGTTATCTCGCTCGATCGCGACAGCGGCAAGATCTTATGGGAGCGCGTCGCCTACGAAGGACCGGTCCACGACAGTCGCCACAAGAAGGCCAGCTTCGCCTCGTCAACGCCCGCAACCGACGGTAAATATGTATTCGCGTTTTTCGGCAGCGAGGGCTTGTATGCCTACGACTATAGCGGGAAGCTCATCTGGAAACAGGATCTTGGCAAGCTCGGTACGGCGAGTGTCGGCTATGGGGTTTCACCAATCCTGCACGGTAAGCTGGTGATCATGCAGTGCGACGAAAGCAGCGGCAATTCGTTCATGGTGGCTTTCGACAAGAAAACCGGCAAAGAAGCCTGGCGCACACCACGCAAAGTAGATGTCACGTGGAGCACGCCTGTACTGGTGCACACTGGCAATCGCACTGAGATTATTGCCGCCGCAGCAGAGGCGATCATTGCTTACGATCCATTGACCGGCAAAGAACTCTGGCGTCACAAGGGCCTGGAGAGTAACGCTGTGCCCACACCGGTGGTTCTAAACGACCTCGTCGTAGTGACCTCCGGCTACCCGGCAAAGATTGCCCTCGCCCTGAGGGCAGGCGGCAAGGGCGATGTAACCGGTACACCGCAACTCGTTTGGACCTACAACAAAGGGACTGCCTACGTGCCCTCGCCAATTGCGTATGGTGAGTACGTTTATCTGATGACGGGCAACGGCTCAATCACTTGTCTGGATGCTAAAACCGGGAAGATGACCTACGAAGGAGCACGCGTACCAAAGGCAACGATGTTTATGTCCTCGCCTGTCGCCTTCGAAGGAAAAATTCTCTTGACCAGCGAAGAGGGCGACACTTTTGTCCTGAAGGCTGGGCCTCGGCATGAAGTGCTTCGCACCAATTCCCTGGGTGAACCCGTCTACGCCTCGCCGGCAATCGCCGACGGCAATATCTTTATACGTGGTGAACAAAACCTTTACGCCATTGGAAAGTAGCGGCTGGACGGAACAATCCAGGCTGGTTTAGCGTCTAACTGTTAACAATTCAATCCATCAGTCGTTTGGCAGTTAGGACTAGTGTGTTTAACCCGAGTACGCGGCAAGGGACCGGCAGGTTGGAAAGGAAAACCGTTGGGACCTCTCAGGTAGGGAAGGTGGGCTTGCCCCCGCTCTTCGTTGCGCAGCTCCAATCGTAAAAGAAATTGAGCAGCTCTGTTTGAGGCCCCGAATCATTTTCATAAACTCAGATAAAAACGAAGAGCGGGGGCAAGCCCACCTTCCCGACCTGAGAGGTTACGACGGTTCCTCTGTTACCTAAGGGCGGCCTTCACAACCATTGCGGGAGATAGCTATATGTTTGCATCACAAGAATCTACACCGTGGTATCGATCGCTTGCCGGCGTCGTGGGCGTCAGCATTTTGCTGCCGCCTATAGGCCTGGCTCTGCTCTGGCTGCGACGCGAAAGCTCCATCAAAACAAAACTTCTTGGCACGGCCGGCATCGTTCTGTTATGCGGTGGCTACTTCTATTTCTATAGCGCCTGGAGACGTTCCAGTGTCAACGAGGCACAGTATGCTCTGTTGGAACAGCACCGCGCACAACAACAGGGTCAGCCTCTACCGGCAACCGGGGACGGGACCGCGGCGACAACAAATCCCTCCCAGCCGGCCGCAGGCGTTACGCCGCCGGCGGGCCAACCGGGAGCTGTCGTTCCAGCAACCTCAAACGAAGCCGCTTCGGCTCACGCTGTTCGAAACTATTGGACAAACTTTCGCGGGCCGAATCGCGACGGTAACTACGAAGAAATGCCGGTCATAACCCAGTGGCCCGCCGGGGGCTTGTCGCCGATATGGAAACAGCCAATCGGTCTGGGCTATGCATCGTTTGTGGTGGCAGACGGGCGAGCTTTCACCATAGAACAGCGTCGCGGTCAGGAGTTTGTTACAGCCTATGACGTTGCTACTGGACGCGAGATGTGGAAACAGGGCTGGACTGCGATCTACAGCGACGAGACGGGCGATGGTCCACGGGCTACGCCCACTTGGGACGACGGTCGCATCTATGCGCTAGGCGCAACCGGCGAATTGCGCTGCCTTGACGCAAAGTCAGGCGCCCCAATCTGGGGCAAGAATATTCTCAAAGACAATCAGGCAGGAAACCTTTCCTGGGCGATGGCGGCTTCTCCGCTCATCGTAGACGACAAGGTGATTGTTTTACCGGGCGGGACGGGCGGCAAATCCGTAGTTGCTTATAACAAGATGACCGGCGCCCCTGTCTGGCGAGCGCTAGACGACTCCCAGGCTTATGTGTCTCCGATGCTCGCAACACTCGGAGGACGACGGCAAATCATGGTTGTCAGCTCATCAAGAGTCATGGGACTCGCCCCCGAAGACGGCGCGCTGCTTTGGAGCCACCCCTGGGACACGAGCATGGGAATCAATGTCTCGCAACCGATCGTCGTGAGCGGTAATCGCTTCTTCATTTCATCTGGCTACGGGAAAGGCGCCGCGTTGATTGAAGTCAGCGGCGGCGGCAAGAGTTTCACCGCGCGGACTATCTGGGAAAATATCAACATGAAGAACAAGTTCAACAGCTCGGTGGTTTACCAGGGCCACGCATACGGGCTGGATGAAGGAATACTAACCTGCGTAGACGTGAACACCGGCGAGCGTAAATGGAAGGGTGGTCGATACGGTTACGGACAAGTGCTGCTCGCCAGCGGCCACTTGATCGTGATGGCAGATACCGGGGAGCTGGTGCTGGTGCGGGCGAATCCACAGCAGCATTCAGAAGTCGCGCGCTTTCAGGCCCTTCAAGGGAAAAGCTGGAACTATCCGGCGATAGCTGGCGGCCGCCTGCTGGTAAGAAATGCGACGGAGATGGCCGCATTCAACATTGCCGCGAAGTAATTGGTGCGGCTCTGCCGCCGCACACTGCGGAAAGGCTGGGCCTTTCCGACGGCGTGATTTTGAATCTCTTCTGAGGCTGAGCCTCAGAAGTGAAGAGGGGTCGATCGACGGAAAGCCATAGGCTTTCCGCAAGGTGCTGCGGCAAGCCGCGTGTCAAGCACGAAACCTACTGTCGCGGTGTAATGACGAAATGCAGCTCGTAACTTCCACCAGTTGAGAAATTGTTACGCAATACCTCAATCCTGGTGGTATCAACCCTTCCCTTTCCCGTACCGCCTGTCGAAATCGCGCTGCCGGCGCTCGGAGACAATGGAACCCCCAGGGCCTTCAAGGACAGGGCCTCACTATATTCCAAAAGAGTACGGTGAGCGTCGTTAGCGCTTTCAAGGTTGTTTACGCTTACCACCAATCCCACCTGTCGAGCGCGCAGTGGATCCCCTTTGACGTAATAGACGATGCTATTAGGCGGCGAACCTCCGCCGAACCTTTTCGCCTCGCTGCGGCAACCGAAGATATTTTCGCCCTCATTTATGTAGGAGCCAGTCTTCAGTTTGTCGGACAGGTGTGCACACGCTTTTGCTGGCTCCCAGCCGTCCCGTCCCGGGAGCGGATCTTCGGGCAATGGGGATTGTTGAGCGACGGGCGTGCCAGTCTGACTGGAAGAGTTCGAACAACCCGAGAATCCGAGCGCCAAACCTAAACAGATAGGAAGTATAAAAAGTTTCAGCATGCTTATATTGTAGGAGAAGTTTAACTAATCAGAACCGGAAGCGGAAGCAGGTACTGATGCAGTTTGATTATTTGGGCTGAAACGCAATCAGATACAGAACCCAGCGCGGTAGCGCGGGATGCTTCAGGAACCTGAGTATTAAGAAGCATTGCCGACCTTAAGGCTAAGTTGCCTCCGGGATCCCGCGCTACCGCGCTGGGTTCTGTAATTAGATGCATTGCTCGAAACTGCATCAGTACCCGGAAGAACGGTCCACGAAATCACACGAAGCGTCACGAAAAGCGCCCGTTGCTCGAGTCATTTGGTGCGCTTTCGTGGATCGGCTTTTATTCTTTGAAAAGGAACTATGCCCTCTTGAAGATTCGTTTCGTCTCAAATGAGCCGTTTGGTCCATCAATATACATATCAATGACCAACTCCCCATCAGCCGAAAGCGTCCATTTCCGAATTAGCTGGCTGGTGACTGTGCCCTTCTGTGTTTCAGTTGTAGTCGACTCGTTAACTACAATGCCATTACCATTCGGTAGCCACGTGGCAGTACGTTTACCTTTTGCAGCCGGCGCGTTCGGCGGTGCGTTTGGAGCGACCGGGGGCGTAAACTCGCGTTCCTTTCCGTCAATTACGTAGGTGTCTTTCACGGTCCTTTCGTTATCCGGCTGGATTAGTTTGGTCTCCAGGACGAACTCGTCTCCCGTTTGTCTGACCACCATCGTTTGCTGCATATTTCCCGGCATCCCGAAGCTTCTCGCTCGATCCATCGCCCATGAGCCGCTGAAATCGGGCTTGGCTGCGGCTACAACAAAGCTCAAGACGACGGCTGCGAAGACTACGCCGGCAATAATCGGCTTTCGTTTCATTTCGTCCCCCCCATTTTACTCAAGCAGTTTCCAGACAAATATTGAATTCAACTGAAGCATAACTAAGATTGTTTCTTTTGGTTGTGGTGACTGGCCGAATGAGTTCACGATGCCAAACCAAATTATCCTTCGTGTAGTTTCGATCGGGGTTTCCTTCAAACTTTGGATCATTCTCAAAGTAGAGCTGGGTTACCAGACGCTTGTGCCCCGGCGCGCTAATCACGTAGTGCACGTGTTGAGCACGCCCGCCGTATTGACCTGGCACCACACTTTCATACTTGTACTCGCCGTTACTGTTGACGGGAACCTCGCCGCGGCAATGAAACCCTCTCATGTCATATTCACCCTGCGCGTCCGAGTGAAAGACTTCCACAATTGCATCCGAGAGTACTTTGCCGTCTGTGTTAATGACCCGGCCATTTACCAGCAGTGGCGTGCCGCCTTCATTCGCCGCCAAAAGCTTTTCCTTGCGAGGCGCGCCTTTTTTATAGAAGGGACCAAGCGTGTTGCTGGGTGTCGGCACAAATAGTTTTGTGCCGGATGCCCCCCGCTGGGAGAATGCGCGACCGAATGGATAAGTTGCCAAAACCAGGCCGCCACCCAGGCCCAGGTAAACAAAGTCTCGTCTGGAAATTCGAGGTCGATTCATGGGCATCCTCCCCTCACGTAACAGGTGTATAGAGTACAAGCTTTAGCTTGCGAAGCGGCAGCCTAAAGGCTGAACTCTGAACTACAGGCCTGAAGTTTAGAGTACAAGCTTTAGCTTGCTTCCTTCTTTATCGCGCAGGTAGCTTCTGCCCCACCGCAAGCTAAAGCTTGTGCTCTATACGCCTGTAGTCAACGGGCTTATCAATTCGCTGCCATCACAAATGAAACGAGTGTCGTTTCGTCTTTGATCAAAATCTGCTTCCCAAATACAACCGGATGCGCCCATGTTTGACTGCTTGCGACGGAATATTGCGCCGCAGGTGTGTAAGCTTTCGCTTTAACAGGCAGCACAATAAGGTTCGCGTCATTGGTCAATAACAACAGGACCTCGCCGCCCAGGTTAACAATGGCGGCGCTCTCGCCAATTCGCCCGGGGCCCAGCCACAGCAGCTTTCCAGTATCGGCGTCGATTGAGAAAAAGTGGCCTTTGTTGCGCACCGATAAACCGATCAGTTGATTCCCTTCGACTACCGGCGTGTTGAGGTACAACTCGGCTTGCTTGTTGCTCCAAACCTCCTGTGCCACCAGTTCGCTTCCCTGCTTGACCAGCCTGAACGCGGTCAGTCCCTGATCTTCACGGGCGGCGATGATCATATCTTTGTAGATCACCGGCGTCACAGAGTTTGTGTCGTAGCCAGACTTTGCCGGAACTCTCCAGAGCATTCTTCCGGTAGCGAAGTCTACGCCGACCAAATCTTTCTGCATAAAGGTCACCACCTGCCGCACTCCCGCCAACGTAACCACGACTGGTGAAGAGTAAGCTGGGCCATCTGTACTGTTGGACCATTTAATAGCCCCTGTTTCGGCAGCGAAGGCCATGAGCGCGCCTTTGTCATGGCCGCCGATGTGTGCGACCACCACTCCGCTTTCGACAAGCGGAGACATTGCAGTGCCGTAGAGTGGCGAGGTGGTCGGATAGTTCCCCGAAAAATCGCGCCTCCATTTTACCTCTCCGGTGCGAGCATCATGGGCAGAGAGTAGGCCGTTAATTCCAAGGGTGTAGACGCTGTCATGGCTGACAACAGGTGTAGACTTTGGTCCTTTGCCATGGCCTAGCGCGGCCGGATGCATTTCATAGGCAACCGGATTAGCCGATCTCCAAATCTGTTTTCCGGTGGCCGCGTCAAGGCAAAGCAAGGTCTCCTCCTCCCCCTGGCGAGCAAAGACATAAATTTTTCCATTGGCCACGACCGGAGATGCATGGCCCACGCCCACGGTGACTTTCCATTGTTCCTTGAGCGTCTTGGGCCACTTTGCGGGCAGTAAGGCGTTGGCCACTTTGCCGTCACGATTTGGCCCACGCCATTGCGACCAATCGCCAGACTGTGCGAGCACAGCAGCCGGAGTTAAGATCGCCAAAAGGAGTAATTTGATAAGAAATTTCATTTGAAGGTGATTCTCTCTATGCAACCTCTGTGTCCTCTGTGTCTCGGTCGCGGATAGCATTAAAAAAGAAGTTACCACCAAAACACAGAGGTTGCGCATCGAGGACTGGGCCGGAACCAAGCGAAGATAAGATACGATCCACGAAATCACACCAAAAAACACTAACTATCTTTTCGTGCTGTTTCGTGTGGTTTCGTGGATCGTATCTTATTCGATCAAACTCTCGCTCGAAAAACAAGAAGGTGAACGTTTGCTTCACAGAGAAGATTCCGACACTAAAACAACAACTTCACACCAAACTGGATATGCCTCGGATCGCGTGCAGATGTAATCTGCCCAAACGTCGGTGAACCCAGGAAATTATCCGGCAGGTCAAGGTTCGGATGATTGAACAGATTGAAAGCTTCCGCGCGAAACTGCAAATTCAACCTCTCGGAAAGGGCTGTGTTCTTGATTAGCGAAGCGTTGACACTCTGGAAGCCCGGGCCATCCAGGATGTTTCGCCCGGCGTTTCCAAAAGTGCCGCGCGGCGGAATCGCGAAGGCGCTGGTGTTGAACCAGCGTTCCGGAGTGTTTCCCGCCAGCGATGGATCACCAATCAAATTGGGCCGATCGTTGGCCCCGAAGCCCAGCGCTGAAAATCCGGTCCCGCTATTGTCAAACTCGCGGATTAAAGCGACTGTGAAGGGCCTGCCCGATTGCACGGTCACGATACCGGAAGTTTGCCAACCAGATAACAGTGTGGACCAGACGCCGTTGTCGGCAAGATACGATCGACCTTTGCCAAACGGCAGATCGTAAACATAGCTGACTGCCAGGCGGTGCCGCACATCAAAGTTTGACCTGCCACGCTCTGCTCTCAAGTCGTAACTATTCTGCGGGTAGTTTGGATCCCCGGCACTGGGGAAGAAGTTGGAAGCATCGTCAACCGACTTCGACCAGGTATAGGACCCGAGCAGAGCCAGCCCTCTGGACAGTCTTTGTTGAAAACGCGTCTGCAGACTGTGATAGTTGGAATTTGCGCGCGACTCGATCGTATTGATCTCGTCAAACTGCGGTACCGGCCGCGGCACGAAAGGCAATCCGGGCGGCAACGCGCTAGGCAAAGGCTGATTTGTATCACGCGCAGAAAGAAGCTTCGTCCCTTTCGACCCGACATATGCTATTTCCAGCACGCGGCTCACCCCGAGTTCCCGCTGCACGCTGACATTCCAATGCTGCATGTAAGGTGTTCGTAAGTCGCGTTGAATCGCCTGGGCAGAATCCGGGAGAGGAAACGGGAAAAAAGCGGGGAATGGATCGGAAAGCGTCAACGGTAAACCGGGCAAAGGAAAGAACAGATTGAAATCGAAGTAAGGCCGGTTGAAATAAAGCGCCTCGCCGGGAGCGAGCGGCGACGTGTCGTAATAAACGCCATAGCCGGCGCGCAGCACAGTCTTCTGCTCCTCTCCGATGGTCCATGCCAAACCAAGGCGCGGCGCAAAGTTATTCTTGTCAGCCTCGTATCCAGCGCGCGGCATACTACCCGTCCCAACCCGCACCAGTGAGCGAGTGGCCACGTCGTACAAATTAGCGCGGTCTTCGGCGTCGACGGACGGCGAGTTGTACTCGTATCGCAAGCCGGCCGAAAGCATCAAGTTTTGCCGCAGACGGAAGTTGTCATTGAAAAAGAAGTGGTAGCTCTGGGCGCGCAGATGTTGGTGGTTATCGACGCGCGCTCCTCCTGTGACGGTCGGGAGCCCAAGCAACAAGTCAGCGAGTGCATTGCCCGTGTAAGCAAAAGGAGAGAATTGCAACATGCCGCGTGATTGCACATCGCGGAAGCCGTTCTGCTGCACTGCGCGGATGTCGGCCCCAAACTTAAGCAGGTGCGATCCGCGGACATACGAGGCAGTGTCCAGCAGCTGGAAAGTGTTTGTGACCGTGCTCTGCGGGTTGTTGCCCTCGTGTCCCAGCGGTGAAAACCCTGTGACTGTAATGAAACTCAGACCGAAATCTCGCGCGTTTGCGGAGAGCTCGGGTAAACCGAGTTGCCGGTTAATACTGATGCCCTGATTTTCCTGCAGAACGGAAGACGCGACGCGATTGAAGGCCAGACGCGTGTCGTTTACCAACCGCGGTGAGAAGACGTGCGTCAGCCCAACCATCGCGTTCTGACTCCGGCGCGGAACGTCATTGCCAAAACCCGCCACGGCAGCGAGCGTTGCCCCGGCAAAAGGTTCAAAGTATTTACGGTCGCCAAAGCTGTAGCGGAATACCAGGGTGGTGGCATCGCGCAACATGTGGTCCACTCGTGCGTCGAAGTGATCATTGTCGTCTCGTTGCGTCGGCGAAGATACGAAATTAGCAAACGGCGCGCTGCGATTGGGAAGCGGGTAGAGGGCCGCGATTGCCCGCCCGATTGGATGAATGAAAAAATCCGGGATAGTGCCGCCGTCAAAGGGCATTCCCGTGAAAGGGTTTCGAGGGACACCCAACAGGCTTTGGGTAAAATCACCGTTTCGTTCCCGAAGCGTCGGAACATTTGTGACGCGCGTGATTCCCTGTCGCGAACGTGTGCCTTCGTAGTCGGCGAAGAAGAACGTTTGGTTTCTGCGAACTGGTCCACCGAGAGAAAATCCAAACTGGTTTCGGATATACTTCGGCGCCGGCTCGTTGGCGGGCGCAAAATAATTGCGAGCATCGAAAGCCGCATTCCGATGAAATGCGTAGAGACCGCCGTGAAAGTCGTTGGTGCCCGACTTTAGAACCACATTTACTTGTGCCCCCGGGTTACGTCCAAAAGCCGCGTCGTAAGTGCTGGTGGCAATTTCAAACTCGCGGATCGCATCCACGGGAGGACGGACAGCGAAAGTGTTCAGTTTAGGGTCAACGTTGTAGACGCCATCGAGAAGAAAGTTGTTACTGTCTTCGCGCGCTCCATTCACCGTGAAAGCGAAGTCGCCGCGCACGGAGCCGGCGGATCCCTGAGCTGGCGGGGCTGCGCCCGGAACCAGGAGACTCAACTCGTAAAAGTTTCTACCGTCAAGTGGGAGTTCTGTAATCTGTCTATTCTCGATTACTACGCCCTGAACCGCCGACTCAGTCTTTAACACTTCAGCCCGGCCCAGATCGGGCGCGTACACTGTTCCCTCAACCAGAATATCAAGTGGAACATCAACTCGGATCTGCTGGTTGACAAGCAATTTCAGACGGAGCGTGGCTTTCTTGAAGTTTGGCGCTTCAGCCTCCAGGCGGTATTCCCCGGGAAGAAGTGAAGCGACTGCAAATTCACCTTCTTCGTTGGTCACGGCGGTGCGGGTCTCACTATTCTCGAGGTTAACCAGGCGAATGGACGAGCCCACGATAACTGCTCCGTTCGGATCCTTGACAACCCCACGCAAGGACGCCCGGTCCGTTTGCGAAAACGCGGATGATGCCAGCAGCAGCACAAGAGTTGCGATTGAAGTTCTCGAGAGAGTTTTCAAAACGATCTCCTTAAGGGTAACCTTGAAACAATTACAAAAACCTGGAGCCAATTCCATTTGTTTGGATATTCCGGCTAAGCGCCGCTAATCTTGTTAGAAAGTCTACTACTTAATAAGAAAGTCTGCCCTGAATACAAAGTAGCGGCGAACGACCCTTCAAGTAAATGCGTCTTACCTGACAATGTGTGAAACTGATTGCTAGAATTCGCAGTATTAGTACACGAAGGATTGCCACGCCACTTTGGAGCAAACATACTGATGAGATTTCCGCGACTTTCGTTTCCCGGTTTCTGCCATACGGCTTTATTCGCTAGCGCGATCATTTTCTTTTCCGCCATCAGCATTGCCGCGCAAACCGACAGCACCATGACAGGCGACATTAAGGACTCGAATGGAGCTTCCCTGGTCGGGGCCCAGATAACTGCCAAAAATCTTGGTACCGGTCTTACTCGCAATACTACGAGCGAAGGCGAAGGAAGGTTCGTTTTTCCAGGCCTCCCCGTTGGACTATATGAACTAACTGCCGAATTGAACGGTTTCGAGTCACTTGTTTTTCCAAATGTCAGACTCACTGTTAACGACACGACCGCGGTTTCTCTCGTGATGAAGGTCTCAGGCGTCACGGCTGACGTTACCGTCGACAGTGGAGAGGCTCTGGTGAACACACAAACGGCGGAACTGAGCTATCTGGTCGGCGAGCAAGCCATTCGCGATTTACCGCTTAACGGCAGAAATTATACCGATCTTGCTTTCCTTCAACCCGGTGTCATTCCGTATCCCCATCGAGATGGCGGCTCGGTTGTGGCCCACGGTCTGGGCATGAGCATTAACGGCCAGGATCCGAGATCGAATGTCTACCTGCTTGACGGCACTCCGCAAAACGATTTCACGAATGGCCCGGCCGGCAGCGCTGCCAGTACGGTCCTGGGTGTCGAGGCGATCCGGGAGTTTCGCGTCGAAGCCAACTCTTATGGAGCTGAGTTTGGTCGCAACGCTGGAGGACAGATCAACGCCATCAGCAAGTCAGGCACGAACGATTATCACGGCAGTCTCTACCTGTTTCATCGCAACGACAACCTCGACGCGAAAAACTTCTTTGATGGCGCCGTAAAGCCGGAATTTAAACGCCATCAATACGGCGGCAGCATCGGGGGACCAATCAAGCAAGAGAAGACGTTTTTCTTTTTCGCCTATGAGTCGTTACGGGAAAACCTCGGGCAAACTATCAGGACTGTGGTTCCTGACCTTAATGCGCGCAATGGCATCCTTCCCACTGGAACAGTGCCCGTCAACGCCGCAGTCAGACCTTATCTTCACGAGTTTCCTTCACCCAATGGTTCCAACCTGGGTGGCGGCCTCGCCGAATTCAGCTTCGGCTTCAATCGCCAGCTCATGCAGCATTTCGCACAGGGCCGCGTGGACCACAACTGGAGTCAGCGCAATCAATCTTTCGCGCGTTACACGTTTGACGAAGCTGAGCAGCAACTGCCGACCGACTTCCCCCAGTTTCCGCGTTCGTTCGAGTCACGCAATCAGTTCTTCACCGCCGAGCACCGGCTTATACAAAGTGCCAGGACAATTCACACGCTGCGATTTGGCTTCAGTCGCACGCGGGTGGGCCAAGCCGTTGAAGCGAACACAACACAGACGCTGGCCCCATTTATTCCCGGACGTCCATTCCTCGGCAACATCGACATCGGAGGCATTCCACGTTTCGGTCCGCAAACGTCTGTCAGCGTCAAACTAACGCAAAATGTTTTTGGGGTGGAACACGGCGTGGTGCATACGCGCGGACGACACATATTGAAATTCGGCGGATTGGTCGAGCGCTACCAGGACAACATGGTCAACCCGACGTTTTCGCTGGGCATCTGGACCTTCCCCAATCTGCGAACGTTCCTGGTCAATACTCCGGCGACCTTTCTCGGGCTGCCACCAAACGGCGCACTCGATCGTTATTGGCGTTTCACTCTCTTCGCCGGGTATGTGCAGGACACTTTTCGTGCCCACCAGCGTCTCACACTCAATGCCGGACTGCGCTACGAAACCACCACGATGCCGGTGGACATTTATGGGCGTGACTCCGCATTACCCAATCTAACCGATCGTGCCCCTACAGTTGGACCGCTTTACGAAAACCCGACACGCAAGAATATTTCACCGCGGTTTGGATTTGCATGGGACGTTTTCGGTGACGGCAAGACCAGCGTCCGTGGCGGCTATGGCATCTACTTCAACACCAACAATCAACAGAACCTGATTGTAACGGTAACGAATCCTCCCGCTACACCGCGCATCGTCGTGGCCTTCGCAAATAATCCGAACTGCACTGCTGCCTTCCCGGCTGCGCCGTTGAATTGTCCATTTGCGAATTCGATCCGGCCGGTACAATTTGATCTCGATAACCCGTATTTGCATGTTTACAATCTGAACATCCAACGCGAGCTGCCGTGGGACACGGTGGTAACGCTGGGTTACGCAGGCTCACGCGGCATTCATTTGCTGCGCAGCAATGACGTGAATACCGCTGTCCCTATCATTCGTGCTGACGGCTCGCTCTTCTTCCCTGCCGGTGCGCCGCGGCAAAACACCGCGTTTTCTACGATCGAGTTGAAAAGCAGCGATGGCAATTCCTGGTACAACGCTATGATTTTCGAGGTGCGAAAGCGCTGGGGCAGAGACTTCTCGTTCCAATCGTCTTACACCTTTTCGCGCAACATCGATACGACGCAGGCGTCAACCTTCTTCTCCGACGCGACGAACGGCACCACGACGGCTTTCCCTGAGTATCCGGGCTTTAACTACAACAAAGGACTGGCGGATTTCCACGCAAAGCATAATTGGGTAGTTAACTTTAATTGGAACATTCCCTTCGCACGAAGACTTGACGGGTTCGCGAGGACAATTCTCGATGGTTGGCAACTCGCCGGGATCAGTAATGCGCGCAGCGGCAATCCGTTAACCGTGTTCGTGCAGGCAAACCGTTCGCGTTCGCTTTGGCAGCCCTCACTCGGCCCCGGTATCGGTCGCGATCGCGCGTCTATTGCTCCAGGCTTCACATATGAGTCAGCGGTTCTGGGTCGCCCGGATCAATACTTCAACCCCGCGGCGTTTGTCCTACAATCAGCCGGTACACTCGGCAACACCGGACGTGGCGCATTCATCGGACCAAATTGGCGCACCGTGGATTTGGCGGCAGTGAAGAACACCAGGCTTGCGCGTTGGCTGGGTGAATCAGGAAACTTGCAGATTAGGGTTGAGGCGTTCAATGTCTTGAACCGGGCAAATTTCGCCCCACCGGCGCTGACTGTTTTCGCGGGCGCGGCGGACAACGAGGCGCCACTCTCCAGTTTCGGGCGCATTCGATCGACAGTAACATCGTCCCGACAAGTTCAGTTGGGGCTTAGGATTGCTTTCTAGGAATGTGAATGGTAAATGGTAAATGGACGCACGGCAATGAACTTTAGCGACTTGGTAGTGTTCTGGTTTGGTCTTATCTCTGTGCAACCTCCGTGTTCTCTTTGTCTCTGTGGTGAATTCTTATGAGCGATTGCTCACCACAGAGACACAGAGAACACAGAGGTTGCACAGAGAAACCGGAAAGTAGGACACCACCTAGCGACTTGTAATGCTCGCGCGCTATCTCGAGCGTCTCATCAATCACCATTTACTATTTACCATTCACCGTTTTCCCGGAGGTCTCCCAAAATGCTTTGGATAATTTTCGCTCTCGGCGCGGCGCTCGCGTGGGGGCTGTATGGACCAGCACTTCATAAGGGGCAAGTCGCGCTTGGCAATCCGATGCGCGCATTGCTCTGTGTCGGCTTCGCTTATTTCTTAATCGGCGTGCTGGTGCCGGTGGCCAACTTGTCCTACCAGGGACAACTCAATGGGTTCACTACTAAAGGGTCGATGGCTGCAATTGCCGGTGGGGCCCTCGGCGCCATTGGCGCCGTCTGCATCATCTTCGCGTTCAAGTCAGGTGGTCTGCCCACATACGTGATGCCACTGGTTTTTGCGGGAGCGCCTCTGGTTAACGTGCTTTTTTCAATGTGGCTTCATCCGCCCAAAACGTCGCCGAACCCTCTGCTCTACCTTGGGTTCGTTCTGGCCTCGTTGGGCGCAGGTATGGTTCTGTATTTCAAGCCGCAGTCGTAACAGCGCATGCTTGAACAAGCGGTACAGGCGCATAGAGTACAAGCTTTAGCTTGCGGCGGCGAAGAAGCAGCCTAAAGGCTGTACTCTGAACACCTGTTATCAGACGTTTTACGAAAGCTCCCCGAAATGGATCATCGTTACCAAAGGAGACTTAACATGAAGAGCCGGAGCATGAAAGCCCTAATCGGTGCGGTTAGCACCACACTTATTGCGCTTAGTCAGGTGGTTGCTCAATCTGGGGGTGATTGGCCGCAGTGGCGAGGGGCCAATCGGGATGGTATCTCCAAAGAAACCGGACTACTGAAACATTGGCCCGCCGATGGTCCGCCACTCGCCTGGAAGGCAGCCGGCGCGGGAACTGGTTATTCTTCCTTCGCTATTGCAAACAATCGCCTCTATACGATGGGCCTGCGGGGTAATAGTGAATTCGTCGTTGCTTTCGACGTGGCCACCGGAAAGGAAGTGTGGGCTGTCGCCCACGGCGGAGCTTTTCGCAACGATCGCGGCGATGGACCACGCGGCACGCCCACGCTCGATGGCGACCGTATCTATGCGCTGGGTGGGAATGGGGACCTGTCGGCGCTGGAGACGCGCACAGGCAAGGTTGTTTGGACCATGAACGTGCTCGATAAATTTGGCGGTTCTAATATCACCTGGGGAATCAGTGAGTCGCCGCTCGTGATCGGCGACAAGGTGCTGGTAAATCCGGGTGGCCCGGGCGCGTCGATTGTCGCGCTCAACAAGAAAGACGGCTCGCTCTTGTGGAAGAGCCAGAGCGACCGCGCCGGTTATTCTTCGGCCATGCCGGTGCAAATAGGAAACACGACCCAGGTTGTGTTTTTCACTCACACACGGGCGGTGGGTCTGGATCTGAAAGATGGAAAACTTCTGTGGGAGTATGGCCGGGCGGCAAATAATGTAGCCAATGCTGCTACTCCGGTGGTCCGTGGTAATCGCGTGTTTATCTCTTCGGATTACGGAACTGGGGCCGGCCTGGTGGAGATCAAAGCTGATGGCAAAGCGTCGGAGGTTTATTTTACCAAGGATATGCGCAACCATCACAGCAGCTCGATTCTGATCGGCGATCACCTCTATGGGTTCTCAGGAGGGATTTTGACCGCGATGAAGTTCGACACCGGTGAGGTCGTCTGGAAGGATCGGAGCGTCGGCAAGGGGTCCATAGTTTTTGCCGACGGCCATCTTTATGCGGTGAGTGAGAACGGCGTCATCGGTCTCGTTGAAGCGACGCCGGCAGGATACAAGGAGAAGGGACGCTTCCGCATCCAACAGGACTCTCTGCCTACGTGGACACACCCGGTCGTCGCCGGAGGCCGCCTCTACATACGCGACCAGGACACTATCTATGCGTATGACGTGCGTGAGAAGGGATAGTATGGTCGAACGGAAATAGATGATCCACGAACTTACACGAAACAACGACGAAATGTAGTTTTCGTGTCCGTTAGTGTAGGTTCGTGGATCGTATTTTCTTGAGCGTATCGAGAGGTGTTCCCTCGCCTGCACCTACTTCGTTTTCTTTGCCGGCATATCTCGGCCGCCCTGGTGAATAACCAAACCAGTAACCTGCCCTTTGTCATCCCTGGTAAAAGTAACTTTCGCTTCCACTACCTTGAGGAAAAACTTGTCCTCACTCTCCGGAAAAAGCTCGAAGGCGGGTTGCCCGGTCGCCTGAGTCATGAGCTTTTCCCCTTCCTTGAAAACCGTGGCCTTGAAGGTCGGCGTTACTTCATATTCGCCAACGTAAGCATCGTAGGTTTTAGTCTCCGCGACTGCCGGCTTAGTTTCCAGCCGCTTCAACATGGCGACCGCATTGGTGTTCTCGGGATTTAGCTCCAGAGATTTCTTGTAATTCTGAATCGCCAAATCGGCGTTCTCGGCAATCATGTACGCTTCACCCAGGCTGTCGTAGGTGTTGAATCCCTTGGGATACTCGGCAACGTTGAGCTTGAAGATCTCAACAGCTTCCTTGAGTTTCTTCTGTCCGAGCAATTGGTAGCCCAGCCGGTTCAGCTCCGGCTCGCCAAAGTCGTAGACCTTCGCCTGCTTCACTTTCAAATCGCGATATTGCGCCAGGCCCGCATCGATTCCCTTCTCTCCGATGGTTTTGAATAACACATCTGCAATAGGCAGCTTCGGTAAATCGAAAGGCTGACCGTACAGGATATTAACTATTTCTCGTTCGATGCCATCCAGGGGCCCGCCTTGCGAGGTGTTGTCGAGCAAGACGATAAGGTTCTTTTGCGCAGGAAACCGGAGGATCAACGTATTAAATCCGTTGATGCCGCCACCGTGCATAATGATGGGCACGTTTTCCACGCCGGCGCCAAAGCCAGTCTTCCTGATGACCCACCCATAAGCATAGCTGTCAAGGTTCGGTTTATACATCAACTCTCTTGACTGAGGTGAAAGCACGCGGTCTGTGTAGAGCGCCTGGTCCCAGAGGTAAAGATCCTCGACGGTGGAGTACAAAGAGCCTGCCGCGTATGGGATCGACATATCGAGATAGTTTGCGTTTACGTATCCGTCGGGCGTCTTTTGATAACCCGCCGCGCGCTTTTCGATGATGGTTCGAGAATGATCATAACCTGTGTTCTTCATGCCCAGGGGGTCAAGGATCTTCTCCTTGAGAACCTTTTCGTAGGGCTGGCCCGTGACCTTTTCAATGATCGCGCCCAGGAGAAAATAGCCGGAGTTGTTATATGAGAACTTGCTGCCCGGCTCGAACTCCAGGTTACTACTCGTGTACTTCGTCACAAAGTCGTCAACCGTGTACGGATCGCGACTGACGTCCTTGATGAAGCCGGCCTGGCTCGTATAACTGGGAATACCGGAAGTGTGATTGAGGAGTTGATGAACAGTTACTTTCTCGCCAATGTCCTTGCGGTAATTCGGCAGGTAGTCGGATATCTTGCCGTCAAGCTTTACTTTCCCCTGATCTACGAGTTGGAGTATCAGCGCCGCCGTAAACTGCTTCGTGATCGAGCCGAGGCGGAAGCGAGTTTCTGGCGTGTTGGGGACGTTCCATTCCATGTTGGCAAGCCCCAGGCCTTTTTTGTAAATGACCTTGCCATTTTCAGCCACCAGCACAGACCCGTTAAAAAGCCGGTACTTGTTGGCGGTCGTCATGACTTCGTCAATTTTTGCGGCCTTGGTTTGCGCGACACTCTTTGGCGCGACTTTAGCTTGGCCGTTGACCGAATTGATATCAGCAGTTCCCTGAACCGCAAGTATCACCGCGCAGACCGCGAGCGCGCCTCGTTGCCATGTGAGTTTTCTGTTCATTGCTAATCTCCTGAACTGATAAGAATTGAAAGCGGAAGGTTGCAGAATTATTAGAATCCGTTTGTTTACGAAAGTTCCTGAGGAATTGTTTCGGGGATATCAGAACCGCGGAAGACCAGCCACAGATAGACCCGGATAACTTAATCTGCCATTCGCGCATGAGGCGGATAATACTCGAAAAAGCTATCCACAGATTTCGCAGATTACGCAGATTGAATTTGAACAGTAGAGCCGACTGTTGTTTGGAATCTGCGTAATCTGCGAAATCTGCGGATAGATCAGGGCGTTAATCGTATGATCGGTTTCTATCCGTGTTCATCTGTGGCTTACATCCGAAGCGCGTTATTTCTTCCCAATAGAATAAAGATTGGTTGCCGTCCTTATTAAGATTTGACCATCCGAAATGGCAGGCGAGCTTAGACAGTAATCATTCAACGGATTCTCCGCCAGGATCTCGAAGGTTGGGCCCGCCTTCACCACCGACGTCAATCCATCTTCGTTCGTGACATAGATTCGTCCGTCCGCAAGCACAGGCGAGGAACTATAGGTTCCTGTTTTGATTCGCTCCGGACCATATATCTCTTTGCCGGTTTTAGCGTCCAGGCACCACATCACGCCCCGGTCATTGACCACGTAAAAATACTTCCCATCGGTGACCGGAGTGGGAACGTCCGGACCGTTAGGACTCGACCAGAGCAAGTGTGAGCTCGTGATGTCGCCGCGACCGCCGGCGCGGAACGCGAGCAGAGGTTTCACGCGTGACGGCGCATAGATGATGTCTTCGAAGATAACTGGCGACGCAACGAGACGATAGGAGGGATTGTTGTCGGGATTAAGGCCATTAGCGCGCCAGAGTTCTTTGCCGGTTGCGGGATCGTGACCGGTCACACAATCGCCTCCGCTAATCACGATCTCCACAGTCTTGCCGACTCGCAAAACACCCGGAGTAGTGTACGAGTCAGGCGATTCGCGCACTGCGTTTGTCGGGCGTTCCACCTTCCAAATGGTCTTGCCGGTCTTCCTGTCGATGCGCAACACGTATGAAGGGTCATCCGTTTTCATGCCGTGCAGCACCTGGACATAAAGCGAGTCCTCAAAAAGCAGCGGCGATGACGCGTAACCCCAGTTGAGACCAAACTCGCCATAGTCTTTCTGAATATCGCGCGTCCATAGTTCCTTACCGGTGAAATTGAAAGCCTTCAGCACTCCGGTGCCCGTCATTACGTAAACACTCTTGCCGTCGGTTACCGGGGACGGCGACGACATGTTCTGTTTACGCATCTTCACATTGCCGCCACCAAGCAACTGCTTCCAGACCAGCGCACCTTTGGTTCTATCGACGGCCCACAGGTATAAATTGTCGCCATCCGCAACGTTCAGAAAGATTCGATCGCGCCAGATGATCGGCGTTGAACCACTCCAGCCGGGCATCGCCAGCTTCCAGTTAATATTTTCGTCGGTGGTCCACTTTACCGGGAGATTCTTCTCGTTGCTCACGCCATTTAGAGTAGGCCCGCGCCACTGCGGCCAGTTTTCGGCGTGGGCGACGGCGAACGAAAACATGACTATTAGGAACGTTGGGAGAACTTTTAGGCGCATCTTCTCTCTCACTTTCTTTAGCTAATCGACCCGGTCGCATTTACCACCCCTGGGTCTGTCGGATAACTCTTAACTATCTGTGATGCAACAGGCAACTTCTTGTTTTTCGACCAGGATTTTGATCGAATAAGACACGATCCACGAAATTACACGAAACAGCACGAAAAAGATTGTTAGTGTCTTTTGGTGTGATTTCGTGGATCGTATTTTATCTTCGCTTCGTTGCGGCCTAAGCCGCTGTGAACTCTGTGTCTCTGTGGTGGAGCCCGGTTCCGTTCTGATTAGACTCATACTTTCGGCTAATCCGACTTCAGCTCTCTGAAACTTTGCGTCACCTGACGTAGAGTGGTCTGATTCCGATCAAAATGCGAGGGTAGTGTCCAGGTGATTATCTGGTAATAGTAATTGGATCTTTCCACCACCGTGTAGATATACCTGATCTTGATCTTGTCGACGATACCGTCCAGTCGATACTCCATCGCTGGATAATCCGCAACCTTCGTGGCCACTGGATCTGTCGACTGCGGCTCCTGAAGGTTGGCAATCACATCCGTCCGCGTCAACTCGACAAAGTCCTTCAGAGTGATGTCATCAGCGTAGTCTTGCTTATTCGCTCTGACAACTACGATATACATTTCCTCAAAGGAATGCGCTGCCTGAAGCACCGCGATGTCATTCAATTGTTTCTCCTCGCGCCACCCGCCTGGAAGTGTCAGTTGAGTCTTCGAGTCGGAACTCGTGAGCGTGAACGGTCCCTGCGACTCGGCTGCTTTTTTAACGACGCCGGCGAGCGTACATGCGAGCGAGAGCGGCAAAAGCAGCAGAAAATAAAATACCGTGCGCATGTGAATACGTCCTTGGAGTGCGGCGGCCCGGCGCCGCTTTGGTCCGCGGCAGCCTGGTGCCGCCTGGTTCATGGCAGAGTTACTACCGGTTTCGATCGACTAGTCCTGGTCAGCGAAGCGGCGCCATGTCGCCGCGGGTCAGATTTCGGCCTAAGCTGAGTGTTTGCTAAGAAAGCGGCGCCAAGTCGCCGCGGGCCAAAGCGGCGCCGGGCCGCCGCACTCCAAAGAGTGGCCTTTAGTCAGCTTTCAGCGCCGGTAACAACGGCGATCTTAATGCTGCCCAGGTTGCTATTAACGATGCGGTCAGGCCAGATATTAATACTGCCAGCAGCAAGATGCCCAGTGAAATGTTTGGCATCCGGCCTCCTCGCTCAAGAAATACCGGCGCGATCGCCAACAAAGCGCAGATTGCTCCGGTGGCCAGGCCGCAGAAAAGCAGCAGCACATTTTCAGCCACAACCATGAGAGTGAAATGCGACGAGTTGTAACCCACGGCACGCAAAAGCGCGAGCTCGCGTCTGCGCTCGAATACGTTCCGCAACAACACTGCCCCCAATCCAACGGTTCCCAGTAATAGTCCCAACCCTCCAAGCATCTGGAACGTTGAAAGATAAGTGTTTTCGACGCGATGAAAACTTGCCAGACGCTCGCTTGTAGACGCCACATCAAAACCAAAATCCGAAAGACGAGCCTCCAAATCCGAGGTAATCGCAGGGGATTGTGCCGGCGATGGAGTGTCAATCAGAAAGAAGCGGTAACCTTCCTGCTCAGGGAATAGACGCAGAAAATTCCTGTCTGCCATCAACAGCTCGCTTTGGAAGACACTGTCTGAGAGGGCAGCAACCACGCGCAATTTCACCGCGCCAGTTTGGTGGTTCAAGATGAAGTCGTCCCCAAGTCCCAGGTGTAGGACATAGGTCAGCGAGTTCGCATCCGCTATAACCGGTACTGCGCCATCGGAAAACTCCCGATTGAGAAGTAGCCAGGGGTTGGTCTTCTCTTCATCGCTCGTGGCAATTGAGTTTTGAAACGCAAACCGATTGCTGCCGATAAAGTCGCTTCCGGGAGCAATGATTCGCGGATTGCGCGGTTGATAGAGATTTAGACAGCTGGCATCATCCCCGGGTCGTACGCGAAAACGGGCGAACGTCACACCTGATAAGGGTGACGAAGAATCACTCGTGGATCCACTCGCAAGATTCAACGCTTCGCGGCCTTCAGCCGTGTTAGGGTCATGGACCAATGGAACCAGCGAGTCCGCCAGCAACGGATAGCCTCCCGTGCCGGACTTGCGATCCGTGGTCCCAGCCTCAACTCCGCGCCTGAAAGCATCAACTGAAACGATGATGAAGGCGGCCGACGCGATCAAGGCGATGCAAAGCACGCTTCGACCCGGGCGGTAGGTGGCGTTTCTGAACCCGAGTCGTGACAGCGGCCACCACCCTTTTCCATGAATCGCATTCCGGCGATCCTGCCGCAGCCACGCGGATTGGTAACACAGAAGCGCAGCCAGAAAAACCACTCCGCCTCCGAAGAACCCGCCAGCCTGCCCGATGAGATCGAATGCAGCTGCCAGGAGGAGCGCCAGCCCAACCGCAGTTAAAAAGTAGGCTGCCCGGAAAGATGTAACCACTCGTCTTCTTCCATCGGTTCGTCGGGCCGTTTGTCCGGAGAGCGAACCCGTCAAAAGACCGCGCGTGGACTCGCGCCTCAGGCGCCTTAACGTCCAGGAGATGCAAACGACCGACGCTGCAATTCCACCGACTGCGCCCAGCAAAAGCGACAACGGAGCCACATGTAACTTCAGCATGTTGGTGCCGACTGCGTCTTTCCACCACGTGTTCAGACCCGTCATCATCAACTGACCATAGCCGAGTGCGGCAGCCAACCCGATCAAACTGCCGATAACAGAAAGAATGACCCCTTCAAGTACGAACAGCCGCCGAACACGCGCTTCCGGGAAACCGACAGCCTGGAGCACTCCGATTTCGCGCAAACGCTGCTCCACGCCAAGCTTAAAAAAGAGCGCCGTCAATAGAAGCGCGGAGACAACCAGGAAGAAACTGAAGTAGAGAAAATACTCGCCAAAATCAGTGGCGCCCTGGGACGCAGCCAAACCATCGCGTCGCGCGGGAAAAACAACAAGGCCCATGTTCGCAGGTTGCAGGACAGCACGGAGTTTCTGACTCAGCGTCTCAGTAGCCTGGTCGAGTGGCGTGTCAGTGGCGTGAATAACGCGCAGCGAAGTGAGTTTTCCAAAACGCGATTGCCAAAGTTGTTGGCCAACGCTTAGGGGGATGAACGCCTTGGGCGTCGTACGATATGTGGCCCAGTAGTCTTCATCCTGTTTGCGTATGCGCTTCAGATCGACGGGAAAGGGCGGATCCCAATCGGACATGTTCGTTGATTCACTGATGCCGGGATATTCGGGCACCAGATCCTTGTCGGCGGCGAGACCGGAAATGGGGACAACGGCAGCCAGTTGAAACTGCGCCGTCTTAGTCTCCAGTCGCCCATCGTCGCGCCAGACATAGTATTCGAGTGATATCTGACTTCCCGGTTGCGCACCAAGATCGCGTGCCGCCCATTCATTGAGAAGTATGGGTGGGGAACCCAGGGCAGTAGGAAGCCCAGCCCCCGCATTACTGCTGGTCTTGTACAGGTCCGTGAACGTCGCATCATCGAGACCCGTTACCAATGAATACGGAACGGACTGTTGGCCCAACGTTATGCTATTTGCAACATAAGATAAAACCGGGACTGTGCGAGCGCGCATAGAGTCGGCGGCCGCCCGCGCGGTCTCAGCCAGTTTGTCATCAAGCAAGGTGCTGGTGCGTTCCACTGAAATGCCTCGCTGTTGGTCCAGGGAACGCAACGTGAGGCTGTAGTCGTCTAGCGCGACACGATCTTTCAATAACTCTTCCAGCGCCGCCGTCCTTTCTACATCCGAAAGGCCGGCAGTATCTTTCGAGCTGGAAATAAGTAACGTGTTGACCTTTCCCTCCAGGTCCAACTCCTTTTGCAACAACTGAAGAGGCACAAACACCGCGCGCACTGCACTTTGTTGAGGACGAATGGAAAACTCGCCGAGCTGTTCTACGGAGAGTGTCTCTTTAATGGTCAGTCGCAACGTGCGGCCAAGGTCATCTTTGTGTCCATAAAGCGTTTCGATGGGCACCTCTGAAGGCTTTTCGATTTGGACCAGCAGCGAATCACCAGGCTTGCTATCGAGTTCACGCGCCAGACTTTCACTTAGCATTACTTCGCGATTCTCTGGCGGCGACTGTTCGGTACGCGCGTGAAATCTCCAGAACCTTTGATCAACTCCGTAGACGTGAACGTTCCCAGCCCGAGTTTTATTCGTGTCCTGGGTGACACTTCCTTCCAGCTCAATCAATGGGCAACTTCCTGAAAGTCCCCGCCGCACAAATGCCCCATCCCTCTGAAGATCATCGGAGAGCTGTTCGCGAAAGAAACCTGACGCTGCTATGACATGATCGGTTTGTCCCAATCGTACCCGAACCAGATCTCGCAAACTCCCGCGCACTGAATCGCCAACCAGTAACGCACCAGCGAGCACGGCGACGGCAGCCGCCACACCAAGAACCACCGCCAGGTTTGTGCGCCAGAAGTAGCTTAGATTGCGTTTTAGGATTTGACCGGTTCGCATTGGAATTAAAGTAAAGCAAACTGTTAGTTTGCGATGTTTCCATTACACTTATCTTATGCACCACCGCAAACTCCCGCGCACTGAATCGCCAACCAGTAACGCACCAGCGAGCACGGCGA
>JBBPIC010000026.1:65973-87397 GCA_038040525.1 Acidobacteriota bacterium
AAACTGTTAGTTTGCGATGTTTCCATTACACTTATCTTATGCACCACCGCAAACTAACAGTTTGCTTTACACCTGTTGCAGTTGGTTATCGGTCAAATGGTATTGCACCGGGAATCGGGCCGCGAGTTCGGCGTTATGAGTCACCACAACGAGGATCGTTTCCTGTCGCCTATGCAGTTCCAAAAGCAGCGATGCAACCACATCCGCGGCTTTGTGATCGAGGTTACCCGTCGGCTCGTCACACAATAAAAGCTGTGGCTTCATCATTAACGCACGGGCCAGCGCTACTCGTTGCTTTTCGCCACCAGAAAGCTCAGCGGGCCGGTGCTCAATGCGATCGATCAAACCAACCTCGTCGAGCAACGCACGCGCGCGCGCGACATCGTCGCCATCCTTTCGGGAAATTAGCGTCGGTGTCAAAACATTTTCCAGAACGGAACACTGTGGCAGAAGACAATGGTCCTGAAAGATAAAACCGATTTCTCGATTTCGGAATGCGGCCAGCTCCTTCTCTTTCAGTTGAAAAGGATCCTGTCCGTCGAGCGTGACCGTGCCGCTGGTCGGCGGCTCGAGGGCGCCAATGATGTACAAAAGCGTGCTCTTGCCGCTGCCTGAAGGCCCCATAATCGATAACGCGTCCCCACGAGACAGCGAAAGGGAGATGTCGGAAACTATCCTCAGCGGCCCACGCGGAGTCGAATACTCCTTGGAGACATTCTCAACTTTCAGCAACTAAAACCTCCTAAGTAGGACAGACATTCCTGTCTGTCTAACGCCCGCCGCAAGACTCGATCTTGCCGAGGATGAACGCGGATAAACATTGATTCAGAATTAACAGAGAAATGTTGACACCGTCTTGGCGTTGATGTGTCGGTCACTTTTCTGATCCGCGTTTTTCCGCGTTCATCCGCGGCTAAAAACCACTGAGAAACGTTTTTATTTGTCCAACGGACCACGGTTAGGTAAGACCGACAGACAGGAATGTCTGTCCTACCTTAAAACTTCTTCGTACACTTCTATTGCGCGGTCGGCCATTCGTGCCACTGTGTAATGTTCACGGACCTTTTCAAAACCGCTGTCGCCTAAGTTCTCCGCCAACTCCGGTTCGTTGTAGATGCGTAGAATTCCTGCCGCCAGTTTTTCCTGATCATCCGGCTCGACCAGCAATCCTCCGCCGGTCTTCTCCAGGACTTCAGTGAACCCACCGCGTCTTGGCTGGACCACCGGCACACCACAGGCCATCGCTTCGAGTAAAAAAATCCCTTTTGGTTCGTTATAAGTTGCCGGCACAGACAGCACGTCCAGCTTTCGCAGGAATGAAATCTTCTCTTCACGATCCAGAACGCCGCGGTAATTGAACTCCGCACCCAGCCCGGCGTTTTTCATTCCACGCTCGATATCACTCAGGTATTGTTTATGTTCGGGAGCAATGTAACCCGCCGCTTCCAGTCGCGCTTCCGGAATGCGTCCGCTGGCGCGCAGTTTTTGATAAGCCCCAGCCAGGACGTGCAATCCCTTTTCAGGTGCGATGCGTGCAAAGAATCCGATCGTGAAAGGCTGCCCGCTTTCACGTTCTCGTTTCTCATATCCCTGCACGTTGATCCCCAGTGGCACCACACGAATCTTCTCGCCGGGAATTCCCAGATACTCCGGGATAAACCCAGCGTAGTAATCGCTCACTGAAATAAAAGCATCGACGTGCTTGATGTTATTGCGAATAAGCTCGAGCGATTGGGAGCGATACGGCTCGTGTAAACCTTCGAGGAACAAATCCTCGCCCTGAAGAGTGCAAACAATAGGTCGCTTCAGGGCCTCCTTTATTGGCTGGGCCAACCCAATCAGCAGCGAGTAGGGCAGGCTAACGATGTCGGGGGGCGGTTCGTGGCGGGCCCACTCAGTCAACTTCTCAATCTCTTTACGCTGAAACCCGTCTTCGCCTTTAAGCATCGAGACGGTCATTTCACCGAGCATCTTAGGACTCGTGGAGATCGAACCCCGCGACGCCAACTCCAGCATGGGCTTCGAGTCCCACAAGCGATCGAGCCAGCGTGGTGAGTTGCGAAAAAGCGGCACATACTGCTCGAGATACACGCTGATGCCGCCGAAAAACACCTTGTCGCTACTAACGTTCGCCTCGTCTGTGCGGGTGGGAGTGTATACGGGCAGCAGCGTAACGTCGTGGCCTTTTGAAAGCAGCTCGGTAGCCAGGGCATTGTCACGCAAACAACTGCCGCAGTACATCTGCCCCGCTCCGCCAGTGAGATAAAGAATTTTCACAGCCAGACTTCAAACAGCGACTGCGCGTTGGAAAGCGCGTCGTGCATACAGGTGCTCGAATAGATTACCTTCGTGCGGTTGGTCCCAGCTCACCTGATTGGTCTTGACTGGTCCAATGTTCAGACGATCGACGTTCGACGCCGTCACCAGTTTCTGAATGAATTTGCGATCGGATGTGATGGCCGTTACGACCAGGCTTGGACCAAGCGCCTGTGGCAAATCGTCTTGTTTGACCGTGACGACGCTGGCAAAGGGAAAGAGAAACTCCTTGTTCGCCATCGGGTGTTCCCGGTCATCGGTAAGCACGACGGTCGGAAGAAGATAGGAACATCCCTCCCAGTCAGCCAGCCTGCCAGACTTGCGGTGAGAGGCGGTCACGTCCCTGGCGCCGGGCTCGCTTAGACCGTGATCGATTAGCTGAGAAATTCGCGCCGCAACCTTCGCATCCGTAAAAGGCGCGAGCTGCGCGCTTTCATCGTCGGCAGCGAGGGGCGCGATCCGCTCCAGACGCTCTGCGAGCGCTTCAGCGATCTCTTCCGCATGTGAAGGCACCCAGATGCCTGACGCGTTTACGCAGGATCGTCCGCCGTTGTCTACAATTGAGCCGACCATTACGTCCAAATACTTCTCCCAATCGTCGATACAGTCTTCGCCGATGATGATCTTGCTGTAGCCTGGCCCGTGAATCTCGATGCGCGAATCGCTTTCCCAACGGCCGGTGGTTGACGCGTCACCAAAGACCATGCCGCGGCCACTGCTCCGGAGAATCTCGCCAGCGCCTGCGTGATCCGTAGGGTAATAACTAAAAGCCTCTCGCGGCGCCCCCGCCTTAATTAAGGCCTGGATAATTCTGTAAGGGGTCCAGGGCTCGGCACTTCCAGGTTTCAACACCAGAGGCATTTTTAGTGGGACCGCTGGAATCCATAATGAGTGCACGCCGGGCGAGTTATTCGGCAACACGGCGCCCAGAGACTCTCCGCGCGGAAAAAAACTCAAGGAGTGTCCGCCAATTTCACCAAACCCTCGATCCAGCAGGTCCCAGTCGAGTTTCCGCGTCAAGCCGTTCAGGACATTCTCCATCTCCGCAAGCATGCTGCGAATCTTGTCCATGTTCCGGCGTGCGAGCACATGGGGCAGCCCGGTGGTGGCAGAAACCTGTTCCAAATAGTCTTGTGGGCTCTGTTGATCGTCTCCCAATGACAATGAGTCATTAGCGAAGTGGTCAGCGGCGCGCGAACAGATCTCGACCAGCTTGGCCGTAGAAAACTCCATCAGTTTTTGGCGTCCGGTTGATTGCTCAGCCAGGTCACGGCGAATCAGGCCAACGTTTGCCTGGCTGATCTCGACAAACAATTCACGCGTGCGATGATGCGGCACACGAGCGACATCGAGACTTTTGTAAGGTTCCCCTTTGCGAAGTATAGGTATATGAAGCATAGATGTTTTGCCGCGGATTAACGCGGAGCTACGCGGATAAGAAACTAGAAGAAAAAATACGATCCACGAAATAACACGAAATAACACCAACGACTTTTTGTGTTCGTTCGTGTGATTTCGTGGATCGTACCTGGTCCGATCGAAACCTCGCTGTCAAAGGAGCAAATACTAAACACCACAGATGCCAATGTCTTCCCACAACATCAGATCCGCGTTTGTCCGCGTTAATCCGCGGCTGAAATTCAGTAGACCCCTTCCACGACTGACGTTTGCAATTTTGCGAACGGCCGGACGTTACGCACGCCGTCCCATGGATACAGGTCGCAGGGTGGTTCCCTTTCGGCCTCGTCGCGCTCGAGAAAGCGCGGCATGAAAAATTCTTTCGTCAACGTCGTCAAACGCACTCGACCAGTCTCGCCATAGCCCACCAACTGGTCCGGTTTCTCGGAATCCACGACTTCGATCATGGCCCTCGGATGCGGCGGATAATAGATGATGGCGTAGTTGTCCTCTGGCTGCCGGGGCTTGTGAACGGCCAGTCCCATCAGCGTATTGCCGTAGGTGGGCGCGAAATATGCGCCCTCCAGCAACTCTTCTACGGCGAAGCGATGAAACTGTGGAGTCATCTCGGTGCCCCCGCAGAACACACCGGTGATACCCATCTTCTTGAGTGACACTTTTTCGCAAACCGCTTCAAGAAGTTTGGGCGTAGTGAACAGGCATTGAATGTTTCCGTGGGCGCGCAACTGGGTGAGACCCTGTTCGATCACGTGTTGTTTATACTGCTCCGCCTGCCGCATCTCGCCCATTTTGATGAGCTTGATCACCCAGCGAGGATCGAGATCAACCATGAAACAAATACCGCGGCGATATTGGGCCAGATGTTCGATGGCCAAACGCAGCCGGCGTGGACCAGTGGGCCCAAGCGATAACCAGTTTGCTCCGATTGGAAAAAATACCTCGGGTAAAGTTTCGCTGAAAGCTTCGTAGTCGAGACGAAAATCCTCGATATTGATCCGGGATTTTGGAACACCCGTGCTCCCACCGGTTTCAAATGTGTACACGGGACGATCGGAAAAACCGTTGGGCACCCATCGACGCACCTCGCCCTCACGCAACCACTCGTCTTCAAAGAATCCAAACCGCGACAAATCGTCGTAGGTCTGAATTTCAGTGCGTGGATCCCAGGAGAGTTTAGTGGCGTAGTCCAGCCAGAAAGGACAGCCGGTGACCGGCTCGAAGTGCCATTGAATGACCTCGCGGACCCAGGCATCCAGGGCCTCGCGCGATTTTGTGACGTTGGTTTGCAGGGTAGTTTCAGTGGCCGACATTATTCAATTGTTAGAGACAGAATTTGTATTGACTATACGTAAAGATACCAGAGGAAGTTTCCCTGTGCACGCGCGTCAATCAACTAGTAAAGTGCAACGATCCACGAAAACACACTAAATTACACGAACCTTCGTGTAGCTTAGTGTAATTTCGTGGATCGTAGGCTTTTCTTTAGTTACCTTCTAAATCCTTTTTTTGTTGGGTATTTAAACGTCTTCACTGTGCAACCTCAGTGTCCTCTGTGTCTCTGTGGTGTGCCTGTTTTTATTGGTAAATCCACCACCGAGGCACAGAGCTCACCGAGATCGCGCCAGAGAATTGGCTACAACATTAAGGTCGGAGATCCGTCATTCCTCGTTAAACAATTGAGGAGGAAGACATATTCATTACAGAACCGAGCGCGGTAGCGCCGGATGCTAAAGTCAACTTTCGTGGTATCCGTCAGTAAGTGGAGGCCTCATCAAAAACCCGTACACGGCAATCTGCTTCAGACGCGGTTGATTCCAGCATCCGGCGCTACCGCGCTCGGTTCTGTAATCACCTTGCTACCTCCAAACTGACCCACTAACTTTCGTCCATATTCTCTTGCAAATTGTTTGAAAGAGCTTTAATAACCAATCAAGACTTATCCAAGGAGCAATCATGTCCCGCTACTTCCCGATTGATGAACGTGGTTATCAATATTTAGTAAACACGTCTGTGCGCGAGCCCGAGGTGGCCCGCCGCTTAAGGGAGGAAACCCAGGAAATGGAGAATGCCCAGATGCAGATTGGTCCTGATCAAGGCCAGTTTATGCAGCTCCTCGTTCAATTACTGGGCGCCAGGAAGACACTCGAGGTTGGCGTGTTTACCGGTTACAGCAGCCTCTGGGTGGCGCTCGGCTTACCGGACGACGGCCGGATTGTCGCCTGCGACGTGAGTGAGGAATATACGAAGGTCGCCCGCCGTTACTGGGCTGAAGCTGGGGTTTCCGGCAAGATCGACTTGAGAATCCGTCCGGCGTTGGACACCCTGGACGACCTACTCAGCTCGGGCGAAGTAGGAACATTTGATTTTGCGTTTATCGACGCCGACAAAACCAGCTACGAGAATTATTACGAACGCGCTTTACAGCTCCTCAGGAAAGGCGGATTGATTGCTATCGACAACACCATTTGGTCGGGCAAAGTCGCTGATCCAAACGCGCAGGACGCAGACACCGTCGCGATCCGGCGTTTAAATGAGCGACTCTTTCACGACGAGCGCGTCACCCTCAGCATGCTGACCGTAGGCGACGGGCTCACGCTGGCCCTTAAACGGTGAGCCAGGGCGTGAAGTTCAGAGTTCAAGCTTTAGCTTGCGTTGCGAAGCCACAGCCTAAAGGCTGAACTCTAAACTTCCGGCAATACGCCACCGTTTCCGTCAATGACAATTGGTAAATGATATATGGAAAACCTACTCTCTTCACTTCTTGCAAAAGGACTCTCATGGATAATCTCCAAGACCTGATGGCTTACGCAGAATGGGCCAATGCAGTGTTTTTCCACGCCTGGGATAAGTCGCCGTCTCGTGACCACGAAGAGATGCGAACTCGAGTCGGTCACATCATCGGAGTGCAGCATGCATTTCTGATGATGTTGCGGGGAGAAACACCGGGTGGACCACCGGGCGGTCCGCCACCGACTTTCGATGAATTGAAAATGCGGGCCCAGGTGGTCCATGACGGCTTGCGCGACTTCGTAACCGGTGCGGATTCAGAAACGCTCTCCCGCACCTTGCAGATACCATGGTTTCCAGATCCACCTTGCGTCGTAACTATCAGCGAGGCGTTGGTCCAGGTGACATTGCACACTCAACACCATCGCGGTCAGTGTATGACACGACTAAAGGATTTCGGCGGTGAGCCGAAGAACGTCGATTGGATTATCTGGCTATGGAAGCAGAAACCAGCGGCCATCTGGGAATAAGACGAGGGTAACAGGCGATAGAGTACAAGCTTTAGCTTGCGGCGTTCGCAAAAAGGCCGCTTCCCGGTTTTGAATGAAGCTGATTGTATGTCTTGTATTTAAGCCTGGAGGGCTGTCAGAAAGTAGCCGGTGGTCGCAGCCGAGCGAAGACCACCGGGAAACGCGAGAAAGAAACCCACACCCTGGAAGGGTGTCAGAAACGCGTTGGAGAAAAGTGTCAATGGAAGATTTGTTATCTCCCGTTAGTCGACGCTCTGGCACCCTTCCCAGGGTGCGGACAACTTTCACGCTGCGGTCCGGTGGTCTTTGCTGCGCTGCGACCACCGGCTACTTTCTGACAGCCCTTCAGGCTGAGAAGAGCTGATACAGCAGAAGTATTCAACTACATCGGCAATCTTAGTCTTGCTTCGCAGCCGGCCTTCGGTCGATTCTCAAGCGTTAATGTGCCGCCGTGCGCTTCTGCAATCTGCCGCGACAGGACCAACCCGATTCCGGACCCGGTGGCTTTGGTGGTAAAGAACGGCACGAAGAGGTTCGCGGTGTTTGCAATGCCTGGGCCGTCGTCTCGGATCCAGATTTCAACCTGACCGTTCTTCTTACTCCAGCCGACCTCAACGCCGCCACCGGTTTCGAGTGACGCGTCCACTGCATTCCGAACCAAATTGATCAGCAGTTGTTCCAACTGAATACTATCTCCCTGAACAACCAGTTCCGGGCCGGAAACGACTGTCACCGGTATTCTCGTCTCCAGATTGGGAACGCTTCTCACGAGGGCGCCTATATCGAGCGGCTCCAGTCTGGGCTGCGGCAATCGCGCCAGTTTCGAATACGACTCGACAAAGCGCGCCAACGAATCGGCGCGAGATGAAATCACCTCCAGCCCTCGTTTCAAATCGTCCTCCAAATCGGCTGGTTTTGGTTGGCGACCCACCAGATCCGCCAGACTCCCGGCCACCGACTTAATCGGGGCCAGCGAGTTGTTCAGCTCATGGCCCAGCACTCGCAGGAGTCGTTGCCAGGCAGTCCGTTCTTCTTCGCGTAATGTTTGGCTGAGATCGGTTAATACCAGGAGCTCATGCTGGACGCCGCCTTCGCGAAATATGCTGTGGCGAATGTCCCACCGCCCGACACCACCTGGGAAAACCATTTGCCTGGTGTGCTCACCCGGTACTTCGTCGCGTGTGAAACACTGGGCCAAGCCAAGCTCATTACTGCCTCTCCCCAGCAAACGCGCAGACGGTTGGGCCAACAATCTTTCCCCGGCTCGGTTCACTAATCGCAAGCGCTTTTCGCCATCGAACGCGAAAACAGCCACATCGATCTCGGCCATCACTGTGCGCAGTAAAGCAGTGGCTTCGAGCGCGGATAGCCTCTGATCCCGAAGCGTTTGCCCGAGCTCGTTTACTTCGAGCATGACCTCGCCCAGCGCGTCACCAGAGGTGGCCCATCTGCCGCGAATGGAGTAATCACCTTCGCGTATGGCTGCCAGAATATTGGACAGGGTTTGAAGTGGCCGGACGATTCTTTGTTTGAGATTGAAAGCTACGGACAGCCAAACGAGCACCAGGATGAGATCAACGGTCCATTGCAGCCGGGCTGAGTAGTCATCCAACCAGAGCAGCAGAGCGCAGAGGGCAACGGCGGGAAAACCGGCGGCCAGAGACAGAAGACTAACGCGGCCTTCGAATCTCAGCCGGCTTCGCTTCAGCGCGGGATCCAGATTCGGCACAGTTGTGGGATGTTTTGGCAATTTAGCGGGAGTGCTCACGCTGGTGTACCAACTGCTTTGGAGTGCGGCGGCCTGGCGCCGCTTTGGTCCGCAGCGGCCTGGCGCTGCTTCGTTAACAAGCATGCACGCATAAACTAAGTGACAACTCGCGTCAGACCAAAGCGGCGCCAAGCCGCCGCACTCCAAAGTTTTACGACAGCCCATATTTCTGCAAGCGGCGGTAGAGCGCGCTGCGGCTTAGACCGAGTGCTTCGGCGGCCCGATTTGCATTTCCTCCACAGCGAGCAAGGGCCTTCTGAATCAGCAGGCGCTCGACTTCTTCGAGACTCATTTCATCAAACCGCGCGTTCAGCCGGGCGTCCGGAGTAGATTGCAGCGCCAGGTCAAAAGCCGTCACCACATTTCCGGAGCTCATCAGTACGGCGCGCTCCACCACGTGGTCCAACTCACGCACATTGCCGGGCCAGCGATGTTGTCGAAGGGCTTCAAACGCGGGCGGCGTAAAACCGGAAATATCGCGCCGGTATCGGTCGCTGTGTTGTTTCAGGAAATGTTCAGCGAGCGGCGGAATGTCTTCGGGACGCTCGCGCAAAGGCGGCACATGAATCTCAACGGTATTCAGTCTGAACAGGAGGTCCTGACGAAATTTGCCCTGGGCCACGTCGGCGTGCAAGTCGGCATTTGTTGCCGAGAGTAGGCGAACATCAACCTTCTTCGTTTTAGACGATCCTACGCGTTCGAATTCGCCGGTCTCCAAAACACGGAGCAGCTTTGGTTGAAGATTAAGCGGTACGTTTGCGATCTCGTCGAGAAAGAGCGTTCCTCTATCAGCTAACTCAAAACGGCCGACACGATCGGTCCGGGCATCAGTAAAAGCGCCACGCACGTGGCCGAATAATTCACTTTCGAAAACGCCTTCCGCCAAAGCACCTGCATTGAGCGACACCAGCGGCTTGGACGCTCGCGAGGAAGCTCCGTGCAGCAAGCGGGATATGACTTCCTTGCCGGTTCCGTTTTCCCCGGTGATCAGTACGTTGGCATCCGCCGGCCCTATGCGCTCGACGAGTTTTAGGATTGACTTCATCGCCGGCGATTCGGCTATCACTCGCGGCAGCTTGGTCCCAGTCTGCGCCGCGTTATCACGCAACGCCAGGTTCTCCGCTTCCAGATCCTGCCCTCGTCGCAACGCGTCGGCCAGTTCGACTTGCGTGCGCAACACAGCGAGCAACCGCGCGTTGTCCCAGGGTTTCTGTATGAAGTCGCGCGCGCCGCGGCGCATTGCTTCGACTGCCAGATTAACGCTGCCCCAGGCCGTCATTACAACCACCGGCAAGGTGGGATCGACTGCCTGGATTCCCGTCAGCAAGTCGAGCCCTTCGCTGCCGGAGGTAGTGTCGCGCGCGTAGTTTAAATCTATCAGGACCACATCCAGTTCCTGGGAGTCGACCGCTTTCAAAACGCCTGCGGGTGACGAGGCGGTCTCAGTTTGAAAGCCTTCGCCCTTCAAAAGAAGGCGCAGCGCGGCGAGAACGTCGGCTTGATCGTCGGCAATTAGAATTCTAGGCATCGTCAGAAAATGGTCTCGAAAGAAGAGAAGATAGGCGGGAAACTACCAGCGCGCAACCATACAAATCAACTCTTTGGAGTGCGGCGGCCCGGCCCCGCTTTGGTCCGCGGCGGCCTGGCGCCGCTTCGATCCGCAAGCGCTGAGCGCCGTGTTAAGAGGTATTCACAAAATGAAACCCGTATCCTACTCGCGGCTGACCAAAGCGGCGCCGGGCCGCCGCACTCCAAAGAGTCGCCCCAATCTTCAGATCCTACTCGTAACGCAGCGCCTCCATCGGGTCGACCTTAGTCGCACGCCTCGCCGGCAGATAACAAGCCAGCAAGGCAACCACAATCAAAACGCCTGAGACCGCAAGAAATGTCAGCTTGTCGGTCGGCGTCACACCGAAGAGTAAAGTCGACATCAATCTGGTCATTGCTATTGCGCCACCCATACCAATGACGACGCCAATCAATGTCAGCGTGAGACCGTTGCGGATAATGAGTTTCAAAACGTCAACAGCGCGCGCGCCAAGCGCCATGCGAATTCCTATTTCCTGCGTGCGCTGCGTCACGGCATACGACATCACTCCATAAATCCCCACTGCGGACAGCACCAGAGCCAACACGGCAAACAGCGCGAGTAAGGACATGTTGAAGCGTCGTGCCGCAAACGATGTGGCCGCCACTTCATCCATCGTCCGGACTCTTGAAACCGGCAATTGCGAATCAACTTTCCACACCTGCTGCTTGATAGCCTGCGTCATCGCCGCCGGCTCAGATTGAGTACGTGCCACCAGCGTCATCCAGCGCTTCCAGGGTGGCGCCTGAGTGTAGGGCGAATACATTCCGGGTAGCTCCGGCAGATCCAGGCCGAAATGCTTGACGTCGCCCACAACGCCCACGATGGTGACCCACTGCAGCTCTGGGTTGCGCGCCCAACGAACGCGTTTGCCCAGTGGGTCTTCATGGGGAAAGTATTGACGCACCATGGCAGCGTTTGCGATTCCCACGAGCGGAGCCTTGTCCACAAAGTCTCGCGAGTCAAAATCTCGACCGGCGCGCAACGGAATCTGCATGGTCCTAAAGTAGTCGCCCTGGATACTTCGTGATTCCAGACTCGGCTCATCACCGGGAGTGATCTGTGGCCGACCTTCGATTAGAAAATCATGGTTCAGATTGTCGCCGCCTAGCGGTAGTTCGCTGACCATCGCTGCCTGGACGCCGGGTAACGACTTAACTACTTCAAGCGTTTGGGATCGAAAACGGTTTTGCTTGTCCACTTCTTTGTACCGGGTTTCTGGCAACTCAATTCGCATGGTCACCAAATGCTCGGCAGTAAATCCCGGTTCAACTGAACGGAGTTTCCAAAACGTCTTGATCAGCAGCCCTGCGCCCATCAACAGGACCAGCGCGACCGCCAACTCGATGACTACAAAGGCGCTGCGCAGACGCTGACGCGCGGCACCTACGGTTGCACTCCGGCCACCATCTTTCAGCGACTCGCTAACGCCGCCGCGCGCGGCCGTCCAGGCGGGCAACAGGCCGAAGACAATTCCAGTCAGTAATGAAAGTGCAAAAGTGAAGCCGAGCACCCGCAGGTCTACGTCAATTTCCTGGAGCCTGGGTAGGTTTTCCGGCTTGAACGATACAAGTAGACTCGTTCCCCAAATTGCCAGCAATACCGCGATCACGCCGCCCAGCAGTGAAACGAGCACGCTTTCAGTCAAGAGTTGACGAATCAGACGCCAGCGTCCTGCTCCAAGTGCGGCGCGAATCACAAACTCACGTTCGCGTTCGGCGGCACGAGCCAGTAGAAGATTGGCAAAGTTTGCACAAGCGATCAGGAGGACCAAACTGACGGCAGCAAACAAGACCAGCAAGGCGCGGCGCGATTCGCCGACGATGCTCTCGTGTAAAGGAATCAGGATTGTGTTACGAGTTTTGCTCTCGGCTGGGTACTGGGCTGCAATGTTTTTATCAATCAACTGCATCTCGGCTCGCGCCTGGTCAACCGTCAGCCCCGGGGCCAAACGCCCGTAAGTGCGCAGGAAATGCACGCCGCGAAATTTCGCTGCCAGCGCGTTTGAGACGTGCACGGGAGTCCACGATTCACTGTTATTCCCCGGAGAGGCAAAGCCGGAGGGCATCACGCCAATGATTGTGTAGACGTTGCCGCTGAGTGGAATCGTTTTGCCAACTATCCCTCCGTCGCCACCAAACTGGCGACGCCACAATGCGTGGCTCAAAACCACAACGTAAGGGCTGCCCGGTTTGTCATCATCAGGCGTGATTACTCGGCCACGCTCTGCTTTCACGCCCAACGTTTCAAAGTAACCACCCGTTACGTGACCGTTTTGAAACTGGACCGGCTCACTCCCTGCAGTGTAGTCAAGTACCTGTAAAACCTCGCCGCCGATTTTGCTGAAAGAGCGGCTCTGCGTCTGAACGTCGGCCAGCTCCAGGGCGGATTGATTAGAACGAAAAGTTACCAGGCCGGCAGGCTCGTCATAGGGCAGGGGGCGCAGCAATACGGCATTGATAACGCTGAAGATGGCAGAGTTTAAACCAATGCCAAGCGCCAGGGTGATCACTGCTACGGCAGTGAAGCCCGGTCGCTTGAGCAAGCTGCGGATCCCGTAACGGATGTCCTTAATTAGATCTTCCATCTGATCCTCCGATCATTGCCAATTGCCGATTGCCGAGTGCCGATTGTATGTCGGGCTTAAGGCGCCTCCTTGGAGTGCGCCGGCCCGGCGGCGCTTTGGTCCGCGGCGGCCTGGCGCCGCTTTCCTTGATAAAGATTTAGGAAACGAAGTCGAAGCAATTTCGCCGGAGACCACCGGGCTGAATGCGTTCGACAAAGCGGCGCCAGGCCGCCGCGGACCAAAGCGCCGACAAGGCGGCGCACTCCAAGGAGGCGCCCCAAGCGCGGCGTACAATTGCCAATCGGCAATCGGCGATCGGCAATCACATCATTCATATCGAAGGGCGCCGAGCGGATCGACCTTCGTCGCGCGTCGCGCGGGGATGTAACAAGCCAACAACGCCACCAGCAACAATGTGACGACAACAATTACAAAGGTTGCAACGTCGGTTGTCTGCACTTCGAAAAGCAGACTTCTCAACAATCTCATCAGGCCCAACGCGGCTACCACTCCAATCGCAATGCCCAGGAGAGCCAGCGAGAGTCCCTGTTTCAACACCATCTTGAGAATGTCGGAAGCCTGTGCCCCCAACGCCATTCGGATACCGATGTAGTGCGTCTGTTGGCTTACCGAATATGAGACGACTCCGTAAATACCAATCGACGCTAACAACAGCGCCACACCTGCAAAAATTCCAATCAGAAGGGCCGGGAAGCGACGCATGAAAGCCGCAGTGGAGTCGCCGATCAAGTCCTCCATCGGCCGCACATTAAAGAGCGCCACATCCGGTTCCAGAGTGCGCGTCTCATTTCGAATTGCGGAGGCCAACGCAGTCGGGTCGCCGTTGGTGCGAACTACCAGGTTGGTTCCCACCCCTGGAAACCGGCGGAACGGGTAATAGATTACTGGCCGGATCGCTTCGTCCAGCCCGCCGATCTTCACGTCACCGACTACGCCGACAATCAGGTCTGTCTGTCCTGCGAAGGAGTTGTATGCCAGCCTGCGTCCTACTGGATCGCGCCCGGCAAAAACTTTATCGGCGAGGGTCTTACCAATGATGACCACGCCCGGGATTGGGACCGGCGCCAGGGTCTGCCCCCGCGCCTGGGCTTCTGTCTGGGCCTGAGCCTGTGCCTGGGCCGCCTGGCGTTGGGCCTCGCCGTCCCGCTCATCAAACGCTCGTCCGCCGATAATGGGCACGCCGAGCGTTTTAAAATAACTCTCATCAACTATGCGGATGTTGGCTTCAATCTCCTGTCCCGGTGGCGGAACGGGATCGCCATCCACGTAAAAACGCGTCGTGTTACCACCCTGAAGAGGAAGAACGCTGACGGTCCCCGCGCCGTTGACTCCAGGTAGCGATTGAACGCGATCGTTTAATTGTTCAAAAAAACCTACTTGCTTGCCGGCATCTGTGTATTTAGCGGCGGGCAGGTTCACGGTCATCGTCAACACGTTTTCTGGATTGAATCCGATGTCAGACTGCAACAACCGAAGCAGCGACTTCATCATCAGGCCGGCGCCCACCAGAAGCACCACTGCCAGCGCGATCTCAGCTGTGACGAACACACTTCGAAGACGATGTCGCGCCCCACCGGCGCTGGCACGCCCACCTTCCTTGAGCACTTCGTTCAGATCGGGCCGCGAAGACTGGATCGCCGGCGCCAGGCCAAACACTATTCCCGTCAACAGGGACAGCCCAAACGAGAATGCGAGGATGCTCGAATCAATGCGGAGTGATTTGAGAAACGGAAGCGCATTGAGTTGACTCTCAGGCAGCGTCGCAACCAGCGCATCCACGCCCCAATAGGCAATCAACAAGCCCACTGCTCCACCAACCAGCGAGAGCAACAACGATTCCGTTAACAGTTGCCTGACAACACGCCAGCGGTTGGCGCCCAGCGCAGCCCGAATCGCAACCTCTTTTTGTCGCGCCAGTGAGCGCGTCAACAGCAAACTAGCGACGTTGGCACACGCTATGAGCAGGACGAATCCAACTGCTGCGAGGAGAACCAGTAGTATCGGCCTGACTTGCCCGACAAACTGTTCCTGCAGAGGCACCAGTTTCACGCCGGTCCCGGCGTGCGACTGCTTATGTTCCTCCTCGATTCTTTTCGCTATCACACTCAACTCTGATTGCGCCTGCGCTTCGCTGACGCCCGGCTTCAGTCGGCCAATGAGATTGGTTCCGTGCAGGAAGCGCCGCGTGAGTTGGGCATCGGTCGGTTGATACGGCCGCCAAAGATCGGCGTTTCTGAGTGCAAACTGAAAACTGGCCGGCAGCACGCCAACTACGGTGTAGGGGTCACCGTTGATCGTAAGAGACTGGCCCACGATATTTGGGTCGGCGCCAAAGCGGCGCTGCCACATTCCGTAAGTCAAAACGGTAACTCTAGGCGCGCCCGGCTTATCTTCGCCGGGCTGAAAGGTGCGCCCAATGTAGGGCTCTACGCCGAGAACAGAAAAGAAATTCGCCGAGACGGCGGGAGCGGCGACCCGTTCAGGCTCACCCCGCCCACTCATGATTCCGCCGCCGCCCGTGTAGGCCGCGATGCCTTCAAAGACCTGGTTCTGTTGATAGTCCTGATAATCCGGATGAGAGAATTCGCGCTGCGCAAACTCCTTCTGCGGCGTGCTCTCCCAAATGTGATAGAGGCGGTCAGCCGATTTGTAGGGGAGGCCACGCAGGAGGCCGGCATCGACGACGGTAAAGATTGCCGTGCTTGCGCCGATACCCAGAGCCAGGGTCATCACGGCGATCAAGCTGAAGCCAGGTCTCTTCCGCATAGCGCGGACGGCGTAACGCAGATCTTGTATTAGTTTGTGCATTTTTGATTCTCCTGGTAACAGGTGTTCAGAGTACAACCTTCAGGTTGCCTCTTCCGCACCAAACAAGCTGGCTTCTTCCCCAGCGCCGCAAGCTAAAGCTTGTACTCTATACGCCTGCTGTTGCTGATCTATTCATACCCCAGGGCCATTACTGACCCGATCGAAGTAGACGATCCACGAAACCACACGAACGAACACGAAAAGACGTTAGTGACGTTTGGTGTGATTTCGTGGATCGTATCGTCCTTTCGTTTTGTGGCTATTGAAACGGGGCTATGTCACTCATATCTCAGCGCCACCAACGGATTCACGCGCGATGCCCTTCTGGCCGGCAGGTAGCCGGCCACTGCCGCGACTAACGTCAACAACGTCACGGCGGTTAGCAGCGTTAACGGATCACTCGGGCTCAATCCAAACAGTTGATTGGCAATCAACTTTGCTGCGGCCCATGAAGCCGGTAAACCGACGGCCAGTCCGACCGCAACCAGCACCAGGCTCTCCTTAAGGACCATCCAGATAATGTTGCGGCGGTCTGCACCGAGAGCCATGCGAATCCCAATTTCATTTGTGCGACGAACGACCGCGTGGGCCATGATGCCGTACAACCCAACGCAGGAGAGCAGGAGACCCAATAGTCCAAAGAAGCTCACCAGTTGGGCGATCAGTTTTTCCTGCTTGAGGGCTTCGTCGGTTTGAATGCGGAGAGTTGTGAAGTTCAGAATCGGCAGCTTGTCGTTCACTTGCGCAACCGCGGCGCGCACCTCGCCCGTTAAGTTCAAAGGATCGCCCGCTGTTCGCAATTCGAAAACATTTGCGAAGGCCTGGCGGTCCTGCACCTGTAAAATGGGCCGAAAGACCGTTCTCTCTGCTTCCTCTTTCGCGCTATCGTATTTCGAGTCGCCAATCACACCTACAATCTCGACATCATTTTTGTCCGAATCATCTTCAAAGGTGAGTCGCCGGCCGAGTGGATTTTGATTGGGGAAAAACGCCTGCGCAAACAATTGATTAACTACCGCCACCTTCGTCGATGCGGGCGTGTCCTGTAATCCAATCTCACGACCCATCAGGAGCGGCACGCCCAACGTTTCGGCAAATCGCGGTCCGACGAAAATATCGGAGACGTTCATATTCTCCCCCTTGCTCGGAGCGTATCCGCGAATGGTGACCGAGCTGTTGGTGTTGGTCCCGGCCATCGGACTGTAACTAGCGATGGTCGCTGACTGAACATTTGGCAGCGCGCTCAGCCGGTCATAAAGCTGCCGGTAAACGCTGCTCAGTTGATCGGCCTTGTAACCAGCCAGACGTGTGTCGACACTCGCGAGCAATACATTGTCACGATTGAAACCGAGGTCCTCTTGTTGAAGTTTGATTAGACTGCGAGCAAACAGGCCCGCGCCGACTAACAGGACGAGCGAGACAGCAACTTGCGCTACCACCAACGCCGAACCCAAATTGAACCGGCTCTTTCTGCCGCGAGCCGATTTCTCTTTCAAGGCGGTGGCCAGGTCAATCCCGGTGGCCCGGAGCGCAGGCGCTATGCCAAAGAGCACTCCGGAAAGAAGCGAAATGCCCAGCGTGAACAGCAGCACCTGCGCGTCCGGCTTAACGTCCAGAGGCGAAGTCGCGGCCACCCGTGTAACAAGGACACTGACACCCCACTGGGCAATCAAAATGCCCAGGGCCCCTCCGAGTGTGGCAAGCAACAAACTCTCAGTCAGAAGTTGACGCACCAGTCGCCACCGGCTCGCGCCCAAAGCCTGCCGCAGCGAAATCTCAGCCTGTCTCGCAGCGGCGCGTGACAGCAAAAGATTTCCCACATTTGCGCAGGCAATCAGCAGGACCAGCGCGACTATCACCATCAACATGCGCAATGCCTGCGAGTAGAAGAAGCGCAGGCCCGAAATACCACGCTCACCCGGCGCCAGACTCACGTAGCTGTTTTGAATCGCGAGACGGTTGTCTTCCGAGATTTGACTACCGGATTGCTCCGTGAGGAATTGGCGCAACTCGGCATTCACCCCTGCCTGTGCCTGCTCGATTGAAATGCCAGGCTTCAGCCGGCCAACCAAATTCAACCAATAAGTGTTTTTATCGTCGAGGGTCGAATTGCGCAATTCAATCTGCGGTTGAAACGCGAGTGGCAGCCAATAGTCAGGAGACCGTCGCACCCGCGTCCCAAAAAACTCAGGCGGCATGACGCCAACAATGGTGAATGCGGTGCTGTTGAGCAGGATGTTTTTTCCAACCGCTTGAGGATCGCTGTTCAGTTTTTGTTTCCAATAGCCATGGCTGACTACGGCTGCCGGAGGGGCCGCCGGTGCGTCGTCGTCATTTGTCAGGACGCGCCCCTGCATGGCGTTGACTCCCAGGACCGCGAAGTAATTTCCGGAAACCAGGTGGCCCGAGGCCCTCTCCGCCTCTCCCGATTGCACGTCTGTTCGCCTCACGCTGATCCGGCTCTCGCCACTGCGGAACGCGCTCAGCTCCTGAAACGAGCGATCATGTTCGCGAAAGTAACGATAAGACGCATAGGAAAAAAGGTCTGAACGGCCGGCGCGGAGATCACCATCCGAAGTACGCGTGCCCTCGTTGGGCGCGTCGTTGAAGAAAACTAACTCTTCCGGCTTATTTACGGGCAACGGCTTCAGCACCACGGCGTTTATCAAAGTGAAAATCGCAGTGTTGGCGCCAATGCCCAGAGCAAGGATCACGAGCGCGACTAAAGTGAAAGCCGGTCGTTTAAGCAAACCACGCCAGCTATAGCGAATGTCCTTCAAAAGTGAATCAAACATAATGTTCTCCTAAACCTGGCTAACAGGCGTTCAGAGTACAACCTTCAGGTTGCCTCTTAGCCGCCCTACAAGCTTCTCGCCACCACGCAAGCTAAAGCTTGGACTCTATACGCCTGATGGCTAACAGGCGTTCAGAGTACAACCCCGGGGTCCCCGCGCGGGCAGCCCGCGTGGGGTGGTCGATTCAGGTTGCTTCTTCGTTTCCATACAAGCTTCTCGCCACCACGCAAGCTAAAGCTTGGACTCTATACGCCTGGTGGCTGAACGTAATTACTCACTCGTAACGTAATGACTCAACCGGGTCGACTCTCGTCGCCCGCCGGCCCGGGATGTAACAAGCGACGAGCGCCACCGCGGTGAGCAGTATGGCGATGCCGGCAAACGTCGCCGGATCGGTTGGTTCCACGCCGAATAGCATCGTCGTCATCAACCGCGTCAGAGCGAAGGCCCCGATCAAACCAAAAACAACTCCGAGCAGCGCCAGCATCATTCCCTGCGTTATTACCATCTTGAAGACGTCCCGCGGTTGGGCGCCGATAGCCATGCGGATGCCAATCTCGTGCGTGCGCTGTGTGACTGCGTAAGACATCACGCCGTAAATCCCTACAATAGCCAGCACTAACGCAATCCCGGCGAAGATACTCAGCAAGGTGAGATTCAGCCGTTCCGGCGCGACCGACTCGGCCCTGATCTCGTCCATTGTGCGAATACTGTAAATGGGTTGATCGGGATCGATTCCCTTCACCTGCTCCCGCACGGCGGCGATCAATTGGTTTGGATCGCCGGCGGCTTTGAGAAGCACTGTCATACCGCCACTGGGAATTTGCGCGAAGGGAAAATAGCCCTGCACTCGCTTCGAGTCCTGACTAAGACCTTCCATCTTTACCCGTCCCACAACGCCCTGAACCGTAAGCACAGGTGCCTCGGCCTCAGTTCCCAGTCGGATGCGCTTGCCGATCGGATCCTCGTTGGGCCAGTAGCGACGCGCAAACTCTTCATCGATGACAATAGAGTTCACACCTGCCATGTTTCTCTGGTCTTCGTTGAGTTTGCTGAGATCACGGCCGGCCAGGAATGACCGATTGTCTTGTTGGGTAAAATAGCGGCCGCTCTTGAGAGGAATGTTCATCGCCCGAAAGTAATCGGGAGTGACAAGGCAGGCTTCCATCAGCGGCGTCTGTTCGCGCGGCGGCAGTGGGCGGCCTTCAACCACAAACGACGTTTGCCAGCCGTTGTTACCAAGCGGCAACCCGGAAGCGGCGGCGGTAGTTTCTACTCCAGGCAATCCGCGAAGGTTCTCGAGCAGGCGGTTGTAAAACTGTTCGCGCTGGTCCTGCGTCACATACTTTTTCCGGGGCAGCGCTACCGTGAAGCTTGTCAGGTGATCGTAAGAGAAACCCGGATCGACCTTTTGTAGCCGGTAGAAACTGCGAATCATTAAACCCGCGCCAATCAGTAGCACGAGCGTTGTGGCGACCTCGACTACGACCAGCGAGCTTCGCAGCCAGTGTTTTCCCGATGTGCCGCGACCCGTCTCCTTCAACGTTTCATGAACATCCACGACACCAGCCTGCAGCGCCGGGACCAGTCCGAATAAAATACCGGTCACGAACGATAGTCCGATAGTGAATGCCAGAACTCGCCAGTCGAGACTTATTTCCTTCGAACGTGGAATAGCATCCGGACTGATGTAGAGAATGAGTTGGATACCCCACCGGGCAATCAACATTCCTAGTGTGCCACCGATCAGAGCGAGTAGAACGCTTTCCGTGAGCAGTTGGCGGGCTATGCGCCAGCGTCCCGCGCCCATTGCTGCGCGGATGGCCATCTCTTTCTGACGGGATTGGGCTCGAGCCAGCAGTAAGTTTGCGATATTCGCGCAGGCGATCAATAAGACGAAAGCTACAGCTGCAAACAACACCCAAAGAGCGCGGCGAATGTCGCCCACATAGATCTCAAGCAGCGGTCGTAAGCCAATGCCGTTGCCTGCGTTGTTGTCCGGGTACTGTTTTTCGAGGTTCGCCGCAATCATGTCCATCTCAGCCTTCGCTTGAGCCAGACTGACTCCCGGTTTGAGACGCGCGACTCCGTCAAGCCCGGATGATTACCACGCTGTTGCCACATCGACTCGCCAGAGAGTTGACCGACGGGCACCCACATCTCTACGCGACTCGGATATTGAAAACCCTCCGGCATTATTCCGATTACCGTGTAGCTCTTTCCGTTGAGTGTGAGCTGTTGATTGAGAATACTTGCCTGGCCACCAAAGCGCCGCTGCCACAATGGGTAGCCCAACACAACCACGGGCGTCGTGCCGGGTTTATCTTCATCGTTCGTAAACAAGCGGCCCATAGCCGGATTAACGCGTAGAGCCGCAAACATATCGGCGGAGACCTGGCCGGTAACAATGCGCTCGGCTTCGCCTACGCCGGTGAGGTTGTAACTGGCGCGGTTGTAAACGCCAATCTTTTCGAATACCTGATTCTGGTTGCGCCAATCCGTGAAATTCGGATAGGAGATGGAAATCTCATCCATTGACTTGCTGGTCTCGTTAAGAAACACCAGCCGGTCAGACTCCTCATACGGTAATGGCCGCAGCAACACCGAATCGACAACGCTGAAGATGGCGGTATTGGCGCCGATTCCGAGGGCGAGTGCGAGAATCACCACAAACGTAATTCCAGGACTTTTGAGTAACATACGCGCGCCATAGCGCAGGTCCTGCCAAAAGGTTGTCAGCATGTCTTTACTCCTTATCGGTACCTGTTAACTTATTACCTCTTAATCGATGATGGCTTAACCCGTCTTCGATCCTCTTCGTCCCGTAGGGACCAAATGTCCTATGAAAGGGGGTTGTCAAGAAAAAACTTCACCTGTGCCGCCTGC
>JBBPIC010000135.1:0-3906 GCA_038040525.1 Acidobacteriota bacterium
AGGAGGCAGGAGGCAGGAGGCAGGAGGCAGGAGGCAGGAGGCAGGAGGCAGGAGCAGGATGCAGGATGCAGGATGCAGGATGCAGACGCACTCAGCAGTCAGTGCTCAGCAATCAGTAGTCAGCAATCAGGACTCAGTTAGTGTGATTTCGCGTAAGTTCGTGGATCGTGTCTTCGCTTCACTGGCGCCGACTCTCCGCTGTTCACTGTCCGTTGTTTGCTGCCTACTGCCTACTGCTCTTTCCCTTCTGCGTAATCTGCGTAATCTGCGGATAGCCTCATCTCAACTATTTTAGGGCATCGGCTTGGAGAGGACAGTGGCGATCAATTCGTCGAGGCCGGCAACTGAACCGTTGTGTGTGCTCTTGTAGAGCGCGGTCAGCTGTTCGAGAATCTTTGCACCCATCTCTTGTTGCTGTGGCGACTTACTGAGCGCGACGGCGCGGGCGTAAGCATCAATCGCGCGAGCGATGATCTTACTGAGACGCTCGAGCATGGCCTGCTGCTCGCTGGACGGCGGCTTATTACCAAATTTCTGATTGTATTCCGCGGAGAGTTGGGCAAACTCGCCGTTGAGAATTGCCGTGCCGAGACGATGATAAATAATAGGATCAGTTCGAAAGGGGCTATCAGACCTGGCCGCGCTCGAGAATGCCGCAGCTGCTTCAACAGGTGACTGGTTCTTTACCAGCGATCCCAACCCGGCGTTTAGAAAGCCACGCGCAAACTCGATATTTTCGAATGGAGCGGCCTTCGTAACGCTGTTTGCATCCAAAAGTTTGAGGGCTCTCTTAATGTAGTCGACGGTTTCGGTATTCGTTTGTGATTTTCCCGCTCGCGCGTTTTCCAAACCAGCTTGCGACATTATTCCCAGCACGAAGAAGTTCTCAGGCTCACGTTCGAGAATCACGTGGCCCAGCTTGAAGGTTTCCTCGTAGTTTTTCGCCTGGAAGGTTCTGAAAAGGCTCTGCTCGCGGTTGACCTTCTCATACTCTGCGACAAACTTTTGCACCTCACCCAATTCGGGATCCTTGTCTTCGGCAAACTTTCGCAGATACTCCCGGGCCGCCTCGTAAGCGAGCCGCTGCTTCTCCGCGACCGGCACGCGCTTGGCGCCGGAAAAGGTCCCGTAAAGCGCGTCTTTTTCGGCGTCGCGATTCTGAGACGGCATGGTTGGGTTCTGGGCAGATGTGCAGACGGTAAAAATAAGCAACAACAGCATGGGAGCGAGGATCTTTTGTTTTTGCATAGCAGTGAATGGTAAATGGTGAATGGTGAATGGTAAATAATGAAAAGAACGACGAGTAGAGATGATCCACGAACATACACGAAAGGAACACTAACGTCTTTCGCGTCAGTTCGTGTCTTTTCGTGGATCGTCTTTCTTGCTTAATAAAAACACTGAACGTTTGTTACACAGATTACGCCGATAAGTTGGCAAATCCGCAATCCGCAATCCGAAATTCTATCGGCCCCCCGCGGGAAGTTTCTCATTTAGATAGCGAGTCAGTAGCCCGTACAAGTGTCGGGTCGTGCCGGGGCCCTCGTTGATGCTGTGGGAACGATTTGGATAAGGCATTACCGCAAACGGCTTGTTTGCCGTCACGAGTGCGTTTAGCAGCATCTCCGTTCCCTGAAAGTGGACGTTGTCGTCTCCCGTGCCGTGCACGATCAGGAGTTGGCCTTTCAGTTGATCAGCGAAAGTAATTGGCGAACTCTGCTTCCACTCTTCCGGATGATCCTGCGGCAAACCGCAATAGCGTTCCTGATAAATCGTATCGTAGAGACGTAGATCGGCTACGGGTGCGACTGACAAGCCCACCTGGTAAACATCCGGATATCGAAACATCGCATTCAGCGTGGCCGACCCGCCGCCACTCCAGCCCCAGATACCGACGCGCGTCGCATCGACATAGGGCCACTTAGTTATGGCCCTGGCGGCGTTGGCCTGATCCGATGAATTTACGATTCCCATTTTTCGGTAAATTATTTTTCGCCAGGCACGCCCACGAGGCGCCGGCGTGCCACGATTGTCCACGCTCATAACCAGGTACCCGGACTGCGCCAGCATCATGTGCCAGCGCAGATTGAGTCCGCCCCACGCATCGACCACCGTTTGTGACCAGGGCTCGGTGTAGGCATAAAACAACACCGGGTAACGTTTCTGCGGATCGAAATCGGGGGGCTTGATCATCCAGCCATCGAGCACCACACCCTCACCAATATCGACCTTGAAAAACTCGTGCGGAGTTGGTCTTAGCCTCGTCAGCCGCTCCTGCACTTCGTGGTTGGCGATCAAGCTTCGCACGACCGTGTGGCCCGGCAGGCGCACGATTTCGGTCGCGGGTGGTTTCTTGAACGTCGAAAAAAAGTGAATCGCCACGTCGCCCCGTGGAGAGATGTTGTAAGCGTGACTGCCGGGCTGCGCCGGCGGCGTCAACCTCTCGATTTTGGCAGAACCCGATAGCGAAGCTCGGAATAGGTAGCGCCTGGTAGCGTCGTCGGGCGAAGCTTCGAAGTAGATCCAATCGTTCACGTCGTCCACTTTCTCCACATTGATGACATCGAAGTTTCCTGGCGTCATATCTTTCACTTGGCGTCCGTCACGAGAGACAAGGTAAATGTGCCGCCAGCCGTTGCGTTCGCTGGCCCACAGGAATCGTTTGCCGCTGTCGATCCATTCCACATCCCCGCGCGCCAGGCCCTTCTTGTTCCAATCGAGATCGCCCCAGCTTATGTCGACCCACGCTTCGTCTTTCTCGCTAAGTATGGGACGGACCTTGCCGCTACTAATGTCACCGAGCATCACGAGGTTTGAGTTCTGAAGCCGGTTGAGCTGCTGAATGACAACTTCATCTGAACGCGCGGCCCACTCCATGCGGGGCAGATAGTTGTTTCTCGGATCGCCGGCAATATCGAACCACCTTGTTGCTCCCCCGGTGGCGCTCACCACGCCCACGCGCGCAGCAGAATTTGTTTCGCCGGCCTTGGGATAGGGAAACGAAATAATCTCCGGATAGAGGCCGGCGGTGTTGTTGATGAGTTTGAATTCTTTGACGCCCTCGGTGTTGAGCTGCCAGTAAGCGATGTGCCTGCCGTCAGGACTCCAGCGAAAACCATCGCGACAGAAGAACTCTTCTTCGTAGACCCAGTCGAAGGTCCCGTTAACGATGTAGCGTGAGCCATCGGTGGTGATTTGAACGACGGGCAAACCGAGTACCGCGTCAAGCGGTTCCACAAAAATATTATTCTCGCGAACGTATGCGACGCGTGAGCCGTCCGGTGAGAATTTCGCAAACATCAGCGTTGAAGGCTTGGTTTCCGGTCCACCAAGCTTTCGCAGACTCCAATCCCTCAGATTCAAAACCCAGTAGTCGCCGCGCGTGTTGCTGCGCCAAACGCGTTCAGAGTTGGTGAAAATCAGCAGCTTCTGCTCGTCGGGAGTGAAAACAAATTCTTCAACCAACAAAGGCGAAGATGCGCCGTTGGGAACAAGTTTCTCAGCCGCGACTTTGATGGAGCGTTCGCCGGAGAGTGCGTCATAGCGCACGATGTCGACGAAATCCTTTTTTGTTACCGAAGGCTCGAGCGCCAGGTAACCGCTGCCGTTCTCCTGCCACTGAATTGGACCAAGGGAACGGGTCTGATAGGTCAGGATCGAGTCTACGGTTAATAAGGAGGGATCAGGTGAAGCGGATGGCGTCGCGGGTTGCTGTGCGTTGACGGACGCAATTATTAGTAAGAGAAGGAGTGCGGGGATTAATAAAGAGTTTCGTTTCATTTGAACTCCTGGAAAGCGGATGGCGAATGGCAAACAGCAGTCAGCATAAGAACAAACGGCAGAGAACGTAAAGGGCGCCTCTTTGGAGTGCGTCCGACCTGTCGGCGCTTTGGTCCGCGGCGGCCC
>JBBPIC010000027.1:0-86254 GCA_038040525.1 Acidobacteriota bacterium
GACAACTGGCGAGGTCACGGGCCCACAAACTCGCTCAACGCTGGCGCCGGGCGCATCCTCTTGTGCCACCAGATGCCGGCCCTGATCTGGTCCTCGATTTTGTCTTAGTCCGCTACGCGCTAAGCCGCGTTGGCTTGAGGGATGCCGCTCTCAACGCGCAAATACGCGCCGCTGCCAGGCGGTTTTCAGCTCAGGACTTGCTGGGGTTCAACCCTGTCTGCGAGCCCCCTCCGAATGATCTCTCTTACCGGTGCGACTGCGGCCTGAAGAATCAACCTGGGCGAACGTTCTGCAAGCAATGTCGGAGGCGTTTAGAAATCCAGAACCGTTATAGGGTTTGGATGGGAGCGTTGACCAAAACCTACGTCAGCGGGCGATGCGGCATATTCTTCGGAGCGCGCTATCGGGACGTCCTTAAGTGGCTCCCTGCGATGCGACCTTACCCGCTTGGCGCTCCGGAAAGCGTTGAATTCTGGCGGGACGCTATTTACGCGGTCACACACATTGTCTATACGCTGAATGACTACGGCACTTATAGGCTACGCCCAAGTTGGCTGCCGCGAGAGTTTGCATTTTTGAAATCGAACATCGCCGCCGCTTGTGAGCGAAAAGACCCGGAGCTGCTGGGCGAGTTGCTTGACTCGCTGAAAGCTTTCGGCTTGCGCGCCAGTCACCCACTGATCATTCGCGGCACCCGGTACTTGCTGGAAGAGCAAAACGAGGATGGGAGTTGGGGTGATCTCGATGAGGAAAATATACGCACGCGATGCCACACGACTTGGACAGCGATCGATGGGTTACGTACATATACCTGGCGCGGTGAGCGCTTAAGCCGCCCCGAAGTCAAATCGATGCTGGGGAACGGGGAAAGAAAGGGGGAAAAGGGGAAGGGGGAAGGGGGTAAGGGGAAGAGGGGAAAGGGGCAAGGGGTAAGGGGTAAGGGGTAAGGGGGAAGGGGGAAGGGGTAAAGGGTAAGGGGAAAGGGGAACGGAAACAAGAAATGGTAAGACCGGAATAAAACGCTGCACTCACCTTTGCCCTTTACCCTTTACCCTTTACCCCCTTACCCCTTCCCCTTTCCCCCTTCCCCCTTCCCCTTTCCCCCTTCCCCCTTTCCGCTTTCATCCGCAATTGAAGTTATTCATGATGTTGTCTTTTTTCAATGGTCCCCAATACACCCGGGATATGTTCTGCGCGATACGGCAGGCATTGAACTGGTTGTTATTACTCAGTACGATAATCCCCAGACTCTCAAACGTCTTTGGGTCAATATCCTTATCCGCTTTCGGAACGACCCATCTTGATCCCCGGGCGACATAGCTGCGCCAGGCTAACCATTCGCCGCGATGGTATTCAGCACGACTCTCATATTTCCGGCTCAGTCCCTTTACTTTGACTTCATACTTTTCGCTAAGTAAATTCCAGCCCCAGCCATAGTGCACCTGCTTGCGACTCTTGAGCTTTACCGGCGTCCACAATGTCTCGCGAACGTTGCTGGAATTTGGACAGTCCGACAAGTCGTCGAGCTCGGTCAGGAGTTTCTCCCACCTCGCCATGTCCACAATGGTAGAGTGAACATTGCCATCACCAGTAATAAAATTCAGCGGAGTGTAACCAACCGGCACATAGCGGCCGTTCACGCGGTTGTAGCACTTGGCGTGATTGACTATTTCCGGAGCGTCCGGAGAGAAGCGACTGACTTCATCAAACACAAAGGTGTCCTTCATCCCATAAGGATTAAACAACTGTTCCTTAAGGAGGGAAGAGAACCTCTTTCTGGTAACTCTTTGCACCAGTTCTGCAAGTACGACATAGCCTGAATTTGAATATTTATATTCAGTGTCTGGAGGGCGGGGCAGCAGTGTCTGTGTCGCTATCCATTTCAGCACGTCCTTGTTTGTAATTTCTTTCTTTCCTGTGAGCATTTGCGGATACCATTCATCTGGCTTTGCCAGGGCCACGTCGTACCAATCTCCCTCGGCTCGCCTTGATTCTACATAGATGGCGAGGTAGTCCGGCAGCGACGACGTGTGGTGGACCAGGTCGTCAACCGTGATGGCGTCGGCGTAACGTGGGAATCCTTTGAAGAAATTCGAGAGAGGATCGTTTACGTTGAGTTTCTTCCTATTAACAAGGTCAAGAACCGCGATGGCAGTAAACTGCTTGGACAGCGAACCCAGATCAAAAACCGTAGTGGGTGTTATTTTCGTTCCGCTTTCAAGGTTCGCATAGCCGTAGCAGTTCAGGTGTACGATTCTCCTGCCCTTCCTCACCGCCACCGCAGCGCCCGGAAGGTGATTGCGGTCTCGCGATTTGGTCAGGTGAGCCCCCAGCTCAGACATATGCTGGTTTACGATTTCATCAATCAGCGGATCTTTCGGCAGAGCTTTGCTATCCAAGGTTAGGTCATCGAGGGCGTCTTCCGGTTTTTCTGTGTGAACTTTTCTCGAATCCATTGTTCCTCCGGACCAGGCTCTAACGTGGGCTCCGCATATTAAGTCAGACCCTGAGCCAAATGAAACAAGAATCCCGACGAATCCGCGCGGGCAGGGTACGACTCAGAGAGATCGGGAAAAGCGTCCTGGTATAGAAGATAAGCAAATACGATCCACGAAAACACACGAAACAAACACTAACTTTCTTCGTGAGATTTCGTGCGGATTGGATCTGTACCGCGAAGCGGTTATGTAGTTTAGCCCAGGGTTGCCGCGCTGCGCGGCTACCCTGGGTAAAATAGTCTGACGATATTCAACCCCAACGGGGTTGTGTCGGGTCGGAGTAGGTTGAGAAACTCGCCTTGCCTTTTCCTGGCCCGGCAGGATCCAAAAACGAGGCCAAAATATTTGACTGCGCGGCGAGCGCCTCTCTACAATGCCGCGATATGAAGGGCAAAGTTGAGAGGAGACCGGCGCTGCTGCCGCTAGGTGTTCGAACGCGCCCTACCCTGGATCATAGGCGGGAGGATTCTATGACACGACTATCGTTGGTTTCCGAACCTGCGGCGGTATTCGGCTGAGTTCATGAAGCCATTGATCATGATGCGGTAGTCGCCACCCGTCTGGTTCATCGTCTGAATCCAGTCTAGATATGAAGCATCCGCCGTGCGGCGCAGGTAACCGAAATACTGCATGATTACAAACGCTTCGTTGTAGTACTTGTTGTAAACCTCAGAGCTCCCTACCAACTCTCTCAACACCTGCGCTCTAGTCAATGAGTTGTTCGTCAGACCTGCTACCCATCCCGCCCTACTCGGATGGGCTGGCAAGCCCACGGTCTGCAACAAACCATCCACATAGCCGGTTGGATTGTTGAATGTCGCGCCGTACTTCGTCTGAAACTCCGACCGCCCCATGAACTCGTTTACGAAGGCAACCTTGTTGGCTTCCAACTGGTCAGCAGTCAGGAACCCACTAACCTTCGCAAAGTCAGGCATAAACTCGCCCGAAAGCGGAATCCTTCCCACCGAAGAATAGAAGCGGTAGATGAAATAGCCACGCGACTGAAATTCTTCGCTGCGGAAAAATCCGGCCGACACTTCGACGCGATCGCATGGAGGCGCCACGGTCGTGCCGCAGTTAACGAGCACATTGCGCCAGCCGGCCAGGCCTGCAGGATCCGGTTCGCGGCCCAGAAAGTCGATATAGTTCTGACGAATGAAAAAGTCGACGCCATCGATCGGATTAGAACCGTTGACCGACTCGTTATCGTGAATCGTGATGCTGGCTGTAGTCGCCGAGCCTAATGTCATTCCTGTTGGATTGCTAAGATGGATGGTGAAGGTTTCGGTTCCCTCTGCATAAGCATCATCCACGACGGAGATAAAAATCGTTTTTGACGCCTCTCCCGCGGCGAAGCGGAGTGTGCCGATGCTGGTTGCGTAGTCGCACCGCGATGAGCCGAGACCATTTATCACATCACATTCATTCAGCCCAGCATTGTCCCAGGTGGCGTAATCAACTGTGGCAGGCGCAGAAGTGTCCCCCGTGCGTGTCATTGGAAGACCCAATGTCCCCGCGTCTTCGTCAACACTGTAGCTGCTCGTACTGAGTTGGATGGATGGCGGCGTAAGCGCCTGAAGCCCTGCGAGCGCAGCCGCAATGTTGAGCTTGCCTGCGCCGAAGCGTTCATGCCAACCGGACACGCCTGTAAACGAATCGTGCGTGGCCGTTCCTATAATGAGATTTTTGATCTCGTCGCTTGTGAGATTGGGATTCACTTGCAGTAGCAATGCTATGCCGCCCGCCACGACGGGGGCCGAAGCGCTCGTTCCGTGAGCGCCGGTATGAAATGAGCTGTCAGGAGCAAGCGGCGTCCCCAGGCCGGTTCCGACTAAGGATTTCGACGAGTATATATAGGAGGAAGGAGTCGTGATGTCTGGCTTCTCACGCCCATCCGCGGTTGGCCCAACGCCGGTATATGAAGCGTAATCCCCAACTGCGCCGAAGTTGCCGGGACGACTGACAAACCCGCCGACTGTGATCGCGCCACGCGCTGTAGCCGTCGAGCTGAGACGACGCGAACCGTCCACGAAAGTAGTGAACTTCCCGCTCTCTAGCCACGCATCGAAGTGTCCATCGTTGACCGTTCCAGTTTCCAGCATCACCGTCCAGATTCGGGTCGGAGATGTACCCAGATTTGCAGCGGGAGTTTTGAAAAAGATCGCAACTGCTTTCTGGTCGTTCTGCGAGTCGGCGTCGCGCTTATCATCGAGACTGTTGTAAATATCTACATATTGATTGCTGGCTCCCGGAATTTGGTTTGCGGTGTACAAGACGGGACCGATCTTCACTCCGTCAGGACGAAACAGCGTTACGTTCACACTGTCCGTTTGGGAGTAGGTGAGCCCAAAAAATTGTGGCGTTGATCCGGCATTAACGCTGACATTCAAAAGAGTGGCACTACCTCCTGGCATGTTGCCACTCGCGTGCACATCCAGGTTGCCGTAGTTGCCCGTCGCAATGCAGAAGGCGCGCCCCATACCGCTACTTACAACTTCGTCAATCGCCCTTTCCTGATCCATCGTACCGTCGTGTGAGCCGACGTTGGTGCCCAGGCTCATGTTGATAACGAAAGGCCGTCCCATCTCCGCGGCCGTCTGTTGAATGAATTTCATGGCGTTAATGATGTCGCTAGTGAGAATGCCGACGGTTGCGCTGTTGTCCCGACTAACTTTCACAATCACCAAATCAGCTTCAGGAGCCACACCTGCGTACTTGCCGGGCTGTGGACCAGCGAGGCCATTGCCGGCTGCTATCCCGGCCGTGTAAGTGCCGTGTCCATGTTTGTCTCTCTCTTTGACGATGTCCGAGTTTTGATCCTGTGAAGCCGGAAGCTGTAAGGCTGCGTTGATGTCCCACTCGGTGTAGAGATGACCAATCGAAGCAGACGCGCCCGGCAGGGCATAGTTCCAGTCGGACGACTGCTGGCTGTAGATTGTCATGTCGAGCAGGGCCTTGATGCGTGTCTGCTTGCCGTCTGTGCCTGGGACGGTGAAATCCAGATGGCGAAAGTCTATTCCGGTGTCGATCACACCGACGATAACGTTTCGACCTGTCTGTGGGACCATTCGTGTTCCGGAAGCGCCGTCTACGCCAATGGCTTGTCGTGCCAGATCGTTGGTGGGAAATGAGTAGGTGGACGCGGAGATTTTCCTGACCGAAGCGAGCGCGGCAAGTTCCGGGAGTCTTTCGACGTCAGTTTCGACGGTTGCTACGTCGCCGACTTGCGCGCCGACGGCGAAGCCAGCCGCACTCAACTCGGCGATGCTATCGCCCGTAAGCCTTACAGTGAGGCTCACCTTCACGCTGCCGTCCTGCAGGCGCATTACGCCCGCTATATTGGAAAGCCGCTCAACTTCGGATCCGAAAACGACGGCCTTCAGTCTGTCCTGCTCGGACCTGCCTTTCTCAGATACACGATCGAGAATTGCGGCGCGGCGCACTGAAATTAGCAACGGGTCGCCCTTTATTTCGAGAAGAGCTTCCGCATCAGAAGTTACACCTCTTTCCTGCGCCGAGACGGGGAGTGAAATGGGCGCCAGACTAATGAGAAGGGCCAAACCGAGCGCCAGCACGGAAGACAGCCAACTGAGCCGTTTAGTGTAGTTATCTCTCCTTTGGTCAGAAACACGCGGAGCCTTAGCGAATGACGACATATAGAGAATCTCCTATCAATTAATGTTTGTCGGGAATGGCGTGGGGCTATCGTATGTGGAGCGAAAAGCCTGCGCGGAACGCTTTAACCGCCTACTCGCCGTTCAGTTGCGTGCGGTATGATTGCTTGAAAGGTATTACGGTGTCCTTAATGAAGGCTGATTAAATCTGAATATTTCTGAACGTTGACGATGAGCGGCCAAATTAGAGAGTTTTATGAGTTTGAGCCATTCACGATAGACGCTTCAAAGCGTTTGTTGCTGAGCGGGGGCAAACCCGTGCCGCTCAAACCGAAAGTGTTTGACACGCTCCTGGTGCTGGTCGAGAACAGTGGACGCATCCTCGGCAAAGACGAATTAATGGAGTTGATCTGGCCGGACGTAGTTGTTGAGGAGAATAATCTCACGCAGAACATCTCAGCTATCAGAAAATGTCTGGGAGATCGCCAGAATGAGCACCGCTACGTTGTGACGGTGCCTGGACGGGGCTATCGCTTCGTCGCAGACGTACACAAAACGTCCCGAGAAGAGGATTTCAAACCTGCCGCGCCGATAGCAGCGTCGGGTGCGCTGGCGGGCAGCGCGCCTTCAATCGTAGATGCGGCTGGGGCCGTGAGACGCAGTGCTGAGCCCGCTACGCGCGATTCAGTTTCGCAGAACGCGGGATTCCCAGGCGCTGTTGCCAAACGATTCTGGCGGGTGGTTGGCGTAGCATTCGTTTTAGTCGCAGCTCTCACGGGTATTTTTCTCGTCGTTCCCCGGCTACGTGGTTCGGGTATAAGCACTCCCGCAGTTTCAAACTTGGGAATGAGCACGAAAATCGAGTCAATCGCCGTGCTCCCGTTTAAGCAGTTCGGGGCCGAAGCGGGCGATGAATACGCTGGACCGGGAATGGCGGATGCCCTGATCACAAAGCTCAGCAACAGCAGGCAACTCACCGTTCGCTCCACGAATGTTGTGCTGCGCTATAGCGACCCAAATCAGGACTCGCTTGTCGCCGGGCGCGAGCTGGGAGTCGACTCAGTACTTGAAGGCAAGATTCAACGCGCCGGCGACCACGTGCGCGTAACAGTGCAGCTGGTGCGGGTCAGCGACGGAACTTCGCTCTGGGCACAGACCTTCGACGAAAACTTCACGGACATTTTCGCGGTGCAGGATTCCATTTCGGAGCAGGTCGTCAAAGCGTTGACGCTGGAACTAAGCCGCGAAGAGCGTGAGCGCATGTTAAAGCGCTACACGGAAAGCCCGGAAGCGTATCAGGCCTACCTCAAGGGACGTTACTTTCTTGATAAACGGACCGTTGAGAGTGTCAAGAAAGCGAGGGAATATTTCCAGGAGGCTGTTAACCGTGATCAGAACTATGCTCTCGCCTATGCGGGACTGGCGGATTGCTACCACAGATTTGCACAGTTTGGAATAAACCCGCCTGCCGAGGTCATTCCTGGAGCAACTGAGGCGGCCAAGAGAGCGTTGAGGCTTGACGATTCATTAGCGGAAGCACATGCGACGCTCGGAATCATCAGCTTCCGCTATCTCAGGGACTTGCCTGCGGCTGAACGAGAGTTCAAGCGGGCCCTTGAATTAGATTCGCGCTACGCTGTGGCCCATATGTGGTACGGCTTACAACTCATGGCCACGAATAGGTTCCAGGAAGCCGACGCCGAAATGCATCGCGCCATCGAACTCGAGCCCCTCTCCATAACTATCAACAATGCGCTCGGCGACTACTATATTCAAACTCGGCAGTACGACCGTGCCATATCGCAATACCGCAAGACACTGGAGATTGACTCAAACTTTTTGACAGCGCAGATCGGGCTCGGCAGGGCCTTTGAGCAGAAAGGGATGTACAAGGAAGCGCTTGAACAGTTTCAGGAAGTGCAAGACAAATCCAGGCGTAAAGCTCCGGTTGGACATGATGGGCACACGTACGCCATCTCCGGAAGAAAGGACCAGGCGCGCAAGATACTCAAGACCTTATTGGTAGAAGCAAACCAGGGAAAGGGCAACCCGTACATGGTGGCTGTCATTTATGCGGGGCTGGGTGAGAAAGACCAGGCTTTTAAATGGCTCGAAAAGGCTTTCTCTGATTACTCTTTGCTGCCGGGACCACTTCGCTTCGATCCGCGACTTGAAACTCTGCGTAGCGACACGCATTACAAAGACCTCTTACGGCGGAGCGGACTACCCGACTGATTGGCCTGCGATACGAGCGTTTCTTGAAACACGACATCTGAAAATAGTTGACAACATTCTCTTTATGCGAATACTCTTCGCGCGCGTAAACCTTAAAGAATTCTGCGGACCTCGCCGCCGATTTTTCGTGTGGTGCCTTGAATAATCGTCATCATTTGGTGCGCTAGCAGCCGCCGAGTCTTGATCGAGGCTGGCGCCTCAAACTCAGAACCCTAGCTCCTTACTCGGGCTCCTGACTTCGCCACAGCGAGAGCGCGATGATCCTATCAACTCAAAAACTTTGCCTTGCCCAGTAAATTTGTTTATTGCTTCCGAGTTGTGACGGCCTGACCTCCCGTTGCCACCGCGCCTTATTCCTTAGTCGTTCTCTAGAAGGAGGGAACCATGCCTGATAAAGTAATCGTGACGAACTTGACAGCGCTTAAACAGAAGTATGGCGCCGCCGGATTGAAGAAGATTCAAAGCGCCCTCAAAGATCTAATTGCCGCTGACAAGAAACGCGGACTAACCTCCACGCTGGTGGCGCTTGATGACGGCGCCGCTATGAAAAAACTCAAGGCCCCGCCCGTGAAGGACGCTGACAGCACTCGCGAGAATAAGAAGGCGATTGATGGGGTTTACAAAGCGCTGGTCCCGGATTATCTGATGATTCTCGGAGCCATCGACGTGGTGCCGCATCAGGATTTGAAGAACCCTCTCTTCTCGACAGACCCGGACGGCGACGACGAAAGATTCGCAGACAGTGATCTGCCCTATGCATGCGACGCGCCCTACAGCCAAAACATCAAAGATTTTACTGGTCCAACACGAGTGGTGGGCCGTCTGCCTGATCTGACTGGCGCCCAGGGTAGTCCAGAATATTTGCTCGGGGTGCTGAAAACGGCAGCTAAATGGAAATCTCTGGAACGTTCAGACTATGAAAAATATCTCGGCATCAGCGCCGACAAGTGGCGCGAATCGACGAGCGAAAGTTTGAACAATATCTTTAACAGCGATAAGGACTTGCAAAATTCTCCGACGAAGGGATTCAAATGGACCCCTGGTCTCATCAACCGGCGAGTTCATTTTATCAACTGCCATGGCGGCGATACGCTGCCTGACTTTTTCGGACAGTCTGACACGGACGATGACGATATGCCGGTCTCTCATCGGGCAGTTTTCGTTGGCCGGAAGAACAGTATCGTCGAAGGAACAATTGTCGCCGCTGAGTGCTGTTATGGTGCACAGCTTTACGATCCGTCAGCTGAAGACGACGGGCAGATGGGGATGTGCAACACATACCTGGACAAGAAAGCTTACGGGTTCTTCGGCAGCAGCAATACCGCTTATGGGCCATCGACGGGGAACGACCAGGCAGACCTGGTCTGCCAGTATTTTATTCAAAGGGTGCTGGCGGGCGCTTCAACCGGCCGCGCGGCGCTGGAAGCGCGGCTACGCTTCGTGGAGAAAGCTTCACCGTTGAGTCCGATGAACCGAAAGACGCTGGCCCAGTTCAATCTCTTTGGAGATCCAGCAATTGTTCCCGTGGACAAAGCCACTTCGAAACTCGTCGGCGGACCAAAACTCAGGAACTTGACGAGAGGAGTGAAACCATTGGGCGCAGCGAAAAGTGCATCAACCGCTAAAGCTATCCAGCAAGCGGGAGCCGCACAACGGGCTCAACGTCGCGATACGCTACGCGCGAAGGGCGCCATGCTATTGCACCTGCAGCCTTCGATGAGCAAATCCAAGGCTGGTCCACCAAACAAGGTGGAGGCTTCATTGCGGAAGATGATGGTCCAGTTGAATTGCAAACCCGGCGGAGCCATCTCGTTTAAGGTTGGCCCGGCGCCCAGCCCCGCCAGCGCGACAAAGGGGGCCATGGCAAAGGGAATTACTCGGACTTTGGCTGCGAAAAAACACGGGACGACGGCCTTTCACGTCATGTTTGGCAAGCCTGCAACTGTTCCCACCGCGACCAGGTCAACAGCAAAGACCAAAGGTATAAGAGGCATGGCAAAAGGAGCTTCTGCAAAGGCCGCTGCGGACAAGGACATTGGGCACAAGTCGCGATTGCGCAATTACGTAGTGTTGGAGGCTAAGGAGGTTGACGGTAAGATAGTCGAGGTCACCGAAGCTCACTCAAAGTAGGAAACCAGCTATCCGGATTTCAGCAAAGGATTTCAGCCCGTGCCAGTAGGTTACTCTCCGATAGAGATTGACGGGCGGGTAACGAAGCACCTGACGTCCAGAGGCTCCAAGAGCGAACGGCAGGCTGTGTTTCTCGATACCGACGACGGTTCATATGTCCTTCGCCGGCGTGGCGGCCATCCTTTCGTTGATAAAGTGCTGGATGATTTGGTCGGTAAGACCATCCACTGCAAAGGCATCCTGACGGAACACACTTTGATCATGTCCGAGTGGGACGAGATCAAGGATGAAGCAAATAACCCTCGACATATGAAATAGATCGGTGGCTTCGGCGCCACGCGGCAAGCTAAAGCTTGGACTCTGTACGCCTGTACTCAACGCCTCACCAACAGGTGCTCAGAGTACAACCTTCAGGTTGCGTCTTCGCGACGAGGAAGTTAGCGTTTTAATTTGAAAGCTAGCTTCTCCGCCACGCGGCAAGCTAAAGCTTGGACTCTGTACCACTGTACTGTTCCTTCGAATATTCGGAGCGCATACGTAGCTTTGTAGATTCGCGAAAGCGGGATTGCGGCGTCCCGAAAATGAAACAAAAATCTGATCTTGCGGGCCACGTTTCACCCTTCCAGCAGCCTTCTCACCTGATGATTTTACTTTTCCTTCCGCGATCTGAGGCCTTTCTATCCAAAGAACAAGGTAATTAAGGGCGACTGCAGCCCATACCCCGTCGTCTGCGCGAGCAGGCCTCGGATTGGCACGGCGTTTGACATTGGGTTGCGCGAAGGACTGTATCGCCGAGGGAATCTCAGATTTCAGATCTCAGATTTCAGATTTCACATCTCAGATTTCAGATCTCAGATTCAGGAACACACACACAAGTCCAAGCACACACGAAGACGCAGGACCAAGACCAAGACCAAAGACCAAAGACCAAAGCTCAAAGACCAAAGCTCAAAGACCAAAGCTCTACGTTCTCCGTTCGAAAGTTCTAAGTTCTATGGATATCAAGCGCCCCGCAAAATCTAAAATTAAAAAACGCATTCGCACTGCGCTCCTTATCGCCGTCGGCCTCCTGGCGATTGGCGCTGTCACTTTTGGCCTCGCAAAGTTGAAGCCCGCCGCCCCCACGCTCGAGCGGGCCACAGCCGTCATCGACACCGTGAAGCGCGGCCAGATGCTGCGCGAAGTTCGTGGCATAGGCACTCTGGTCCCCCAACTAACTCGCTGGGTCCCGGCGCCGGCAGACGGACGTGTGGAAAGGATTCTGGTCCAGCCCGGTGTCGAAGTCGGCGCCAACACGGTGATCTTCGAACTTTCGAATCCCCAGATGGAACAACAGGCGATGGACGCCGACTATCAATTGAGAGCCTCGCAAGCCGATCTGGAGAACCTGAAGGTGCGTTTGCAGAGCGATGGGCTAACACAACAGTCCGCGATTGCGACCATCAAAGCCGAGTATAGCCAGGCAAAAATGCAGCTCGACACGGATGAAGTTCTGGGGAAGCAGGGCCTGGTTCCGGGAATCTTATTGAAGGTTGCTCGCGTGCGTGTTCAGGACCTGGCGGACCGGCTGAAAGTCGAGCAAGAGCGCCTGGCGATGGGTGGCAAAGCAACCAAAGCCCAGATCAACGCTCAAAATTCCCGCATTCAGCAGCTAAGCGCTCTGGCAAGATTGAAGCGAGAGCAGGCCAACGCGCTGAAGGTCACGGCCGGCACCAACGGAGTTCTACAGCAAGTCTCGGTGCAGGTGGGCCAGCAAGTTACCCCAGGCTTCAACATGGCGCGGGTCGCCGATCCGGCCTCGCTAAAAGCTGAGCTGAAAATTCCTGAGACCCAAATCAAAGACGTCCGTGTGGGACAACCCGTTGCCGTGGATACGCGCAACGGCATCATCCAGGGTCTGGTTTCACGGATAGACCCGGCAGCCCGCGAGGGCACTTTCACCGTAGATGCAGAACTAACAGGGCCACTGCCCGCGAGCGCCCGTCCGGATCTGAGTGTTGATGGGACGATTGAGCTCGAGCGACTGACTAACGTCTTGTATGTCGGTCGCCCAGCCTTCGGACAGGGACAGCAGACGGTCGGCCTGTTTCGTTTAACCGCGGATGGCACGGAAGCGAATCGAACCAAGGTTCAACTAGGCCGCAGCTCCGTCAGCACCATCGAGATAGTGAGCGGACTCAATGAAGGCGATCGAGTGATCTTGTCTGACACGTCTTCAATGGACAACTACAACAGCATCCGAGTGCGTTGATTTGGCTGATACCGGAGTCATGAGCGCGATCTCTTGCGGCGAAGGAAAAAAGACGATCCACTAAATGACACTAAAGCACACCAAAGCCTTTTTTAGTATTGGTTAGTGTAGTTTCGTGGATCGTTTCACCTGTCGAGTTTCTGGTCCAAAACACTAACGCCGCTTTCCGGCTACCCACGCAGTAGATGAGAACAATTTTAAGGAGACAATTATGAGTTCTTCCGCCGATCCCCTGATTCGCCTTTCCGATGTTAAGAAGGTCTTTTACACCGACGAAGTAGAAACCCACGCTCTTTCCGGCATTCACCTCGACATTAAAAAAGGCGAATACCTCTCGATTGCCGGCCCTTCAGGTTGTGGCAAATCCACCCTTTTGTCGATTCTTGGCTTGCTCGATACGCCTACCGATGGTGAATACGTGCTTAATCAGAATCCGGTCGCGAATCTCTCTTTGTCTCAGCGAGCGCGCATCCGCAATCGCGAGGTCGGGTTTATCTTCCAGAGCTTCAATCTGATCGGCGACCTTACCGTCTACGAAAATGTCGAGTTGCCGCTGACGTATCGGGGCATGAATTCCGCCGAGAGAAAGAAACGCGCCACCGAGGCGCTGGAGCGAGTGGGTATGGCCCATCGGGCCAAGCATTTGCCCAGCCAACTTTCCGGAGGTCAGCAACAACGTGTCGCCGTGGCCCGGGCGGTAGGCGGTGCACCCAGCATCCTGCTGGCTGACGAGCCCACTGGTAATTTGGATTCAACTAACGGCGAGGCGGTCATGGAACTGATGCGTGAGCTGCATCGTGGCGGGGCAACGATCTGCATGGTGACCCACGACCCACGCTATGCGCAGCACGCCGACCGCATCGTGCATCTCTTCGACGGACTGATTGTCGAAGAAGAAGCCGGCGCCAATCGTCGGGAAATTGAAGATGCCAAACGAGAGCTCAGAGAGAGCGGGTTCGGAGACGTTTAATGATTAAGCTGCGCAACGTTGAAAAGTCGTTCCCCCAGGGTCCCACGAGGGCTTATGTCCTGCGCCGAATCGATCTCGATATACAGCCTGGCGAATTCGTTTCCATCATGGGGCCATCCGGGGCAGGGAAGTCGACCTTGCTGCACATCCTGGGAATGCACGACCAGTCGTGGACCGGCGAATACGAATTTGACGACGTCGCGGTCCACAAATTGGACCACAAAAAACGCGCTGCGCTGCGCAATCGCAATATCGGCTTCGTTTTCCAAAGTTATCACCTGCTGGATGATCAAACAGTGTTTGAAAACCTCGAGTTGCCGCTTTCGTACCGCGACGTCGGCAAGAAGGATCGTCAGTCAATCGTTTGCGACACACTCGATCGGTTTCAGATTGTCGGCAAGAAAGACCTTTTCCCCAGTCAACTTTCAGGTGGGCAACAGCAACTTGTCGGCATTGCGCGAGCGGTCGTGGCCAATCCACGCATCATTCTCGCCGACGAGCCAACGGGAAATCTTCACTCATCGCAGGGAAAAGAAATCATGGAGATGTTCAAAACCTTGAACGACGAGGGCACCACAATCGTGCAGGTTACGCACTCCGAAGTTAACGCCGAATACGGCAATCGGATCGTGCGACTTGAAGACGGTTGGATCGCAAAGTAGTAAGGCGTCGGTTTTGAATCCTCAGCGCCAACGGCGCGAAATGTAACAGCCTGGGGCAGCGCCCCAGGGTTAAGGTCCATGAATTTTGGAAGCGCTGAAGGCGCGAAAGACCTCGTCCGAGAATGAATTTGATTATGAAGCCGCCAACAACATTTCGCGCCTCCAGCGCTAAGAAGATTTCAACTGGTTCTACCTGGGCCGATGGCCCAGGCTGTTACATTTCGCGCCTTTGGCGCTGAAGACTTGGAATTTTCATACAGCTCTACCGCTGCCGTTCTGATAGGAAATGGATATTACGAACACACACAGTCTGGCGGCGCCCATCCCGCGTACTCTAATAGCCGACGATCAGCCTGACATCGCAATCGCCTTGCGTTTGCTGCTGAGACAAGCCGGTTATCAAACTGAAGCAGTTAGTTCGCCGGCCGCGGTCCTCGAGGCAATCAAGCAACGGGACTTCGATCTCGTCTTGATGGACCTCAACTACGCACGCGATACCACCTCCGGGCAGGAAGGCCTCGATCTAATAACCAACATTCGAAACCTCGACAGCGACTTGCCTGTCGTTGTGCTGACAGGTTGGGGCACGGTCGAGCTGGCAGTCGAAGCGATGCAGCGAGGCGTGCACGACTTTGTGCAAAAGCCCTGGGATAACCCTCGGCTGCTGAAAACACTCCACACCCAAATCGAATTGGGCCGCAAGCGCCGAAAACAGGTGCATCTGGAGGCGCAGAGCCGACAGGTCAGCGAGAAGTTGGAGCAGGATCTGGCAGACGCGGAAGAGATTCAACGAGCGTTGCTGCCGAAAGAGCTGCCGCGCATTCAGGGTGTTGACATTGCCGTGGCCTGGCAACCGGTCCGCGCCGTCGGCGGTGATTATTTCGATGTGCTCAAGTTTGGAGAAGATCACGCCGGAGTTTGCATTGCGGACGTCGCAGGCAAAGGGATGCCTGCTGCGCTACTGATGTCGAATGTACAGGCGGTAGTGAAATCATTCGCTTCGGAGACGCTCGCTCCCGGCGAGCTGTGCGCCGGCGTTAATAGCGTCGTCTGCGAAAACATTGTCCCGAACAGATTCATTAGTTGCTTCTACGCCCTCCTGGACATGCAAAAGAGGAAGATCTCTTACGCCAACGCGGGCCACTATCCCCCAATGATGGCACGTGACGGTCGCTGCCTGCGTCTGACAGAAGGTGGTCCGGTGCTCGGCGTTTTTCCGGATCAAACTTATGAGCAGCATGTAATCGACGTCCGCAGCGGCGACTGCCTTGTCCTTTTCACCGACGGTGTCACTGAAGCACGGAACGTTGCCGGCGAGGAGTTTGGCGAAGACCGTTTGCAGGAGTTGTTGGTGACCGGCCAGAGGCTCTCGGCCGCCGGGTTGCGTGAAAAGATCATGTCTGCGGTGACCGAATTTGGCGAGGGAAACTTTGACGACGATGTGACATTGATGGTGCTCAGAATCGAGTAGGACAGACATTCCTGTCTGTCACACGTTTGGCAAAGGTCTTGTTCCGATCAAACAGACTCCTGGGCATCGTCCGACAGACAGGAATGTCTGTCCTACAAATAAATTTGGTTCAAACGACAAGTTCAATGACGGTTGGGAGAACCTTTGATGGAATCAATACTACGTGATCTGAAATTCTCCATCCGGTCGCTGCTCAAGCGTCCGACGCTGACGATAATCGCTGTCGTTACGCTCGCCCTCGGCATTGGCGCCAACAGTGCCATGTTCAGCGTGGTCCACGCTCTCATCCTAAATCCAATCCAGCTGCCTGATCTTGACCGTGTCGTAGCTGTCTGGGAAAGCCAGCCGGCCCGCGGCGTGGAACGCAACGAAGTGTCGATGGCCAACTATCTCGACTGGCAGGCCCAGAACCAAACCTTCGAGAAGATGGGTCTTTATCGTTGGTGGAGCACAAACCTAACTGGTGTTGATACACCCGAGAGAATTCAGGGGTTCCAGGTAACCGCGAACTTCTTCGATGTGATTGGAGCAAGACCCGCGATCGGAAGAGGCTTTGCCGCAGACGAAGATCAGCCAGGCAAACCCCCGGTCGCCTTGCTCACTCACGGACTCTGGCAACGTCGTTTTGCCGGAGACCCGACCATCGTCGGCAAGAGTATTAGTCTAAACGGAATCAGCCGCACGGTCATTGGTGTACTGCCGGAAGGGTTCAACTATCCGCGTGGCGCTGAAGTAATTGCGCCGATAACCATAACTCCCGAGTTAACGCGCAGTCGACAGAGCCATTCTTACTATGTCATCGGTCGCCTAAAGCCGAATGTCACCATGGCACAGGCCCAGGCTGATCTGGGCACCATTGCGTCTCGACTCGAAAAAGAATATGCCGAATCAAACACGGGATGGGGCGTAGTCACCTATCCGTTCATTGCCGACACCGTACGGCTTTATGAGACCGCGATACTGATGATGATGGGCGCTGTCGGGTTCGTGTTGCTGATTGTATGCGCCAATGTGGCAAATCTGATGTTGGCACGCGCGGCGACGCGACAGAAGGAGATGGCACTGCGTGCGGCCTTGGGTGCGAATCGATGGCAGCTCATCCGTCAATTGCTGACCGAAAGCATCATCCTCGCCGTTGCCGGCGGTGTACTAGGAATTCTGATTGCAAATTGGGGTGTTGACCTTCTGCGCAATCTCAACCCGGGAGATGCAGCAAGGTTTGCTCCCGGATGGGATCGAATGGGCGTTAGCCTGCCAGTACTCGGTTTCAACCTTGGCCTCTCGCTTCTGAGTGGAGTGCTTTTTGGTCTGGCGCCGGCGTTACAGATTTCCAAAACCGACCTCAATGAGAATCTGAAGGAGGGCGGTAGACAAACCTCCTCAGCACCGCATCGCCTCCGCGGTCTTCTCGTAATTTCCGAGGTCGCATTGTCGCTGATGTTGCTGGTGGGCGCCGGCCTGTTGATGCGCAGTTTTGTTTCCCTCCTTAAGACAAGTCCCGGATTCAGTCCTGACAATCTGCTGACTATGAAGCTTGTACTGCCGGTAGCGAAATACCCGGAAAACCCGCAACGGGTTTCCTTTTATTCCACACTCACTGAGCGAATTGAAACGCTTACAGGTGTGGAATCGGCAGCCCTGGTCAATTACTTACCTCTTGGCGGCGCCAACTCTTCTGATTCCTTTCTGATCGAAGGGAAACCTGAACCGCCGCCCGGACAGGACTTCATGGGTCGCTATCGAGTCTGCACTCCTCGCTACTTCGAGACTATGGGCATTCCGATTATGAAAGGCCGGGCCTTTACAGAACAGGATCGGGCCGGGGCGCCACCGGTCATCATCGTCAATGAAACGTTGGCAAAACGGTTTTGGCCGGACGCGGATGCAGTGGGCAACCGCATGCGAATAACTGGACCACTTGACCAGAACCCGTGGATGCAAATCGTCGGAGTGGTGCCTGATGTCAAACACGATTTGAGCTTACCGATTACTCCCGAATACTACTTACCGCACGCTCAGGATCCATGGAGCTCAATGGTGCTGATCGCGAAGACGAAGGTTGAGCCTAACGTGCTAGCCGCGAATATGCGGCAACAAGTGTGGTCCATCGACAAGGACCAGCCGGTTTTCGAAGTTCGCACCATGGAAGAGGTGCGCGCGCTATCAGTTTCACTTCACAGTTTCTCGTCAGTCTCGCTGGCCATCTTCGCCGGGATAGCGCTGCTGCTGGCCGCCATGGGTATCTACGGCGTGATGTCTTATGCCGTAACCCAGCGGACTCAGGAAATAGGTATTCGCATGGCGCTCGGAGCGCGCACAGCCGACGTTCTGAGGTTGGTAGTCAAAAACGGGATGTCACTCGCCTTGATTGGCGTGGCAGCCGGATTAGCCGGCGCCTACGGCATGACGCGCTTATTGGCGAGCCTTTTGTTTGGCATTAGTCCGACGGACCTTCTGACATTCGGAAGCGTGACGCTGGGCCTACTCCTCGTCGCTCTGCTCGCCTGCTACCTGCCGGCACGTCGCGCAACGAAGGTAGATCCGTTGGTAGCGCTGCGTTACGAGTAAGCGTCTCTTTGGAGTGCGCTGCCTTGTCAGCGCTTTGGCCCGTGGCGGCTTGACGCAGCTTTGTTCCGGTTGAGAGTTGTTGAGATGGACGTGGCGTCAACCGCGAAATCGCGGCGCTGCGATGCGAGTGAAAACCTCAGAGCCGGAGGCGCCTCCTTGGAGTGCGCTGCCTTGTCAGCGCTTTGGCCCGCTGCGACTTGTCGCAGCTTTGTTCCAGTTGAGAGTTGTTGAGATGGACGTGGCGTCTTCCGCGAAATCGCGGCGCCGGGCCGCCACGGGCCAAAGCGCCGACAAGGCGGCGCACTCCAAGGAGGAGTCTTTAATCGCGGCAAAGGTGGGACCCAGCAAATGCACACATTACTACAAGACCTGCGCTACGCAGTCCGAATGCTTCTCAAACAGAAAGGGGTGACAGCGATTGCATTACTTTCGCTGGCTCTGGGAATTGGGGTGAACACGGCACTGTTCAGCGTCGTCGACGCCATGCTCCTGAAGATGTTGCCTGTCAAACAGCCCGAAGAGCTGGTGCTTTTCCGATCAGTGGCGCCGCGCGGATTCAACCCCGGCAGTTACACCGGTAACTCAAAGACCGACGCAGCTACCGGGCAGCGAACGATGACTTCCTTCCCTTACCAAAGCTTTCAGCGAATGCGGGAACAACCGAGCCCGTTGTCTGACATTTTTGCCTTCGGCAATGTCGGGTTAAACGTGAACGCCGACGGTCAGGCCGAGCTCGCCAGCGGGCAGGCGGTATCGGGAAACTATTTTGTCGCTCTCGGTGTGCCTGCGTTGCGAGGCCGCGTGCTGACTGACGCAGACGACAAGCCTGCCGCGGCTCCTGCCGCCGTACTTAGCTATCGATACTGGCAACGCCGCTTCGCCGGCGACGAAGCGCTCGTTGGCAAACAGATCAATCTGAACAACGTCGCGTTCACAATTGTGGGCATCACGCCGCGCGGTTTTGATGGAACCATGGGAGTCGGTTCAACGCAGGACATCACGGTCCCACTGGCGTTGGAACCGCAACTCTATGTAGAACGGCAACAGTCGAATCTGGATGGTGCGGGCATGTGGTGGTTGCGGCTCATGGGGCGGTTGAAACCGGGCGCAACCGCAGATCAGGCGCGCGCGCAACTGGAAAATGCCTTTCATCAATCTGTCGTCGAGCATCGCAGCGCACGTCAAGCCCGGGCACAGGCTGCCCGCGGAAAGGCCTTTAACAATTTAGAACCGAACCAATACCCAAGTCTCTACCTCGACCCCGGCGGCCAGGGTGAAATGAATGCGCGACAGGGTTTCGCACCATCGCTGTACTTGCTGCTGGGTGTTGTCGGCCTGGTGCTTTTAATCGCGTGCGCCAACGTCGCAAATCTATTGCTCTCGCGCGCGGCTGCCAGACAAAAAGAGATTGGGTTGCGCCTGGCGTTAGGGGCGAGTCGGGCGCGTCTGATCAGGCAGTTGCTGACGGAAAGCCTACTGCTTGCTTTCCTGGGTGGAGCAGCAGGAATTGTTTTTGGCATGTGGATCAAGGATGGATTGCTGGTGGTCACCGATTGGGGTGGCCGAGGAATGCGTGCCATGGAGCCGCAACTCGATTGGCGGGTGCTGGGTTTCACCCTGGCGCTCTCGTTGGTGACTGGAATTGTCTTTGGGCTCGCACCAGCCTGGCGCGCCACCAAAGTTGATCTGACACCGACACTGAAGGACGGCGGACGCGGCTCGAGCACCGTATCCCGTTCGCTTTTGAGTCGTGGCTTAGTCGTTTTGCAGGTTGCCCTTTCGCTGTTGTTGTTGGTTGGCGCCGGATTGTTTGTTCGCACCTTGCTCAACTTGCAACGAGTCGACCCGGGCTTCAACACGCGAAACCTGTTGTTGTTTGGGATTCAGCCGGGCCTGATCGGTTACAAAGACGAAAAGTTGCTACAGCTTTATCAACAGATGAGCGAGCGTCTGGAAGCGGTTCCGGGAGTGCAAGCGGTTACCTTCTCGCGGATGACTCTGTTGTCGCGAGGATCGAGTTCGCGCAGTTTCTTTCTGCGCGACGCCTTGAACGCCGCACCCGATTCGGAAGGGCGATTTAAGCCAACCGGCGAAGCCTACCTTCATCAGGTGCGGGAAAACTTTCTCCAGGCGATGGAGATTCCACTTCTTGCCGGCCGCAACTTGCGACCCGAGGACAACGCGAAGTCTCCCAGGGTAGTGGTCGTTAACGAGACTTTTGCCAAAACGTTTTTCCCTCATGAAAACGCGGTCGGCAAGCGCTTTGCGTTCGATACCACTAAACCCGACCAGGTCGAAATTGTGGGTATTGCCCGGGATGCCAAATACGCACGCCAGCGCGACGATATTCCGCCGACAGCCTATGCGCCCTTTAGGCAGGAGCTGCGCTCGATGGACGGCTCGACGTTCGAGATTCGCACCGGTGGCGATCCCACCGCTGTCCTCAGTGCTATCCGCCAGGCTGTTCGTGAGGTAGACGGTAACCTTCCGCTCAACGATGTGAAGACGCAGGTTGAACAAGCTGACGAGACCCTTCAGACGGAACGATTGTTTGCCAAGCTGCTGACGCTGTTTGGCCTCCTGGCGCAACAGCTCGCGTCCATCGGGCTATTCGGTGTGATGGCCTATGCCGTTTCCCAGCGGACTCATGAGATCGGGATTCGCATGGCGCTCGGCGCGAATCGCGGTGACGTGTTGAAGATGATCGTGAGGCAAGGAATGACGCTGGCGCTGCTCGGCGTAGCGTTGGGCCTGCTTGGCGCCTATGTACTTACCAGATACCTCGACAGTTGGATGGAGCTGTCGGGCATGTTGTTTGGCGTCAAAATCTCAGATCCCATCACCTACATAGTGATCGCCGTACTGCTGAGCGTTGTGGCGTTGGTCGCTTGTTACATTCCGGCACGACGCGCGACGAAAGTCGATCCGTTAGTGGCGCTCCGATATGAGTGAACGTTGCTACGGGTGCATAGAGTACAAGCTTTAGCTTGCGTGGTACGGAAGAGATTAGCTGGCAGTTAGGCAGCTTGTGTGGTCACGAAAGAGCAACCTGAAGGTTGTACTCTGAACACCTGTTGCTCGCGACTGAGCAAAGCGCCGACAAGGCGGCGCACTCCAGGGAGTTTTATGAAGACCCTGTGGCAAGACTTGCGTTACGCGGCACGGATGCTGAGGAAGCACTATGGCTTCGCGGCAATCGCAGTGCTCTCGTTGGCCCTGGGTATCGGCGCTAACACGGCTATTTTCAGCGTGGTTAATGCGGTGTTGTTAAAAAAACTGCCCGTCAACAAGCCCGACGAACTTGTGCTGTTTAAATCGCTAACGGTCCCGAACTTCAGCTTTGGCGGTTTTAACGGGAGCACTAACCCCGATCCTGCGTCAGGGATGATCTCGGCAACATCGTTTCCCTATCAAACTTTCGCACGACTTCGTGAGCAGAAGACTGTGCTGTCAGAGGTCTTTGCTTTCGCCGGCGTCGGCGTAAATGTGAACGTGGACGGACAGGCCGACGTAGCCCGGGCGCAGGTTGTTTCAGGCAATTACTACAGGGGCCTCGGAGTTCAGAATTTTCTCGGTCGTATGATCGCCGACGACGATGACAACGCGGCGGCCACGCCGGTGGCGGTGATTAGCGATCGCTACTGGAAGCGGAGGTTCAATCGAGATGCGACAGTATTGGGCAAACAGATCAAGCTCAACAATGTCTCTTTCACGATCGTCGGAATTACGCCGGCAGAGTTTACCGGCGCAGGACAGGTTGGTTCATCACCGGATATTTCAGTGCCACTCGCGCTGGAGCCCCAACTCAGCACCGATCGCTCAAGGATGAGAGGTGCGGGGCAGTGGTGGTTGCGACTGATGGGCCGGCTGCAGCCGGGCGCCACCTCAGAACAAGCACGAGCCAGCTTGGAAACGCTATTTCAGCAGTCGGTCCTGGAGCATCGGGTCGCTCGAGTCCCGCCCCAGGGTCAGCCTGCATTGCCAACCCTTGAACCGAAAGATTACCCGCGCCTGGTGGTTGACTCGGGTAGTCAGGGTGAAATGGATGTACGCCGCCGCTTTGCGTCACAACTCTACTTGCTGTGGGGTGTAGTTGCCCTGGTCTTGCTGATTGCATGTGCAAACGTGGCAAACCTGGTACTCGCGCGCGCCTCATCGCGACAAAAGGAGATCGCGGTGCGGTTGGCAATGGGCGCAGGTCGCTGGCGTTTGATACGGCTCTTGCTCACCGAAAGTGTAATGCTCTCCATGCTCGGCGGTGTGCTGGGCATCCTCTTCGCTTCGTGGATCAAAGACGGCTTTCTCACAGTGGGAAACTGGGGCGGCCAAGGTATGGCAGCACTTAGTCCTCAAATCGACTTACGTGTGCTTGCCTTTACGATCGGGCTATCCCTTCTCACAGCGGTGCTGTTCGGGCTCGCTCCGGCATTACGCGCGACACGGATTGATCTTACTCCATCGCTGAAGGAGACCGGCAGAAGCTCGAGCGTGGCTTCACGCTCGTTCCTGAGCAAATCGCTGGTAGTGGCCCAGGTGGGAATGTCTTTGGTGCTGCTAATTGGCGCCGGGCTATTCGTGCGCACCCTGCACAATCTGCAAACCGTAGCAGTGGGATTCAATAGCGACAACCTGCTCTTGTTCAGCGTCGACCCAAACCTGCTGGGATACAAAGATGCTGCGTTGGCAAATCTCTACCGGGAGATGTTCGATCGCATTGAGGCCGTTCCGGGCGTGAACGCTGTGACGTTCTCGCGTAACGCCCTGCTCTCTGGCTCTATCAGCGGACGCGAAGTTTACCTGGCCGGAAGTGCGGCAGATGCTTCGCCGCGGCAAATCGGGGAGATTCGTCTGCACCATGTGCGGGAGAACTTTTTCGCTACCATGGAGATTCCGCTACTACTTGGCCGCGGCCTAAGTCCGCAGGACGACGAACGCGGGCCAAAAGTAGTTGTCGTCAATCAGACTTTCGCACGGCTCATTTCGTCCAGTGAGAACCCCATCGGCAAACGCTTCGGATTCAATGCCGACAAAGCCGGTGAGATCGAAGTTGTCGGCGTTGTCAGAGATGCAAAATACCGGAGCCTGCGCGACGAGTCGCCGCCCACTATTTATGTGCCCTGGTTGCAGGAACTCAGGGGAGTCGGGGCGGTTACTTTCGAGGTCCGGACAGCGGGCGATCCAATGGCATTCGTAACGGCAATCCGGCAGGCGGTACGCGCAGTGGATCCTAACCTGCCAGTGGCAGGCGTTACGACGCAGATCGAAGTGGCTAATGAGTCGCTGATGATAGAACGCTTGTTTGCGCGGCTGCTTAGCTTGTTCGGGCTGCTGGCGTTGTTGCTGGCTGCGATCGGGTTATACGGCGTGATGGCGTATGCAGTCACACAACGCACGAAGGAGATTGGAATTCGCATTGCCCTTGGCGCCCAGCGTTACGACGTACTGAAGCTGGTGCTTTCCCAGGGAATGATATTGACGGGTATTGGTGTAGTGCTCGGCGCCGGCGGTGCCGTCGGGCTAACGCGCCTGATGAAAAGCATGCTGTTTGGCGTGAGCGCCACCGATCCTGTGACTTTCATTGCTATAGCGTTGTTTCTGGCCGCCGTGGCATTGCTGGCCTCTTACATCCCGGCACGACGGGCGACGAAAGTCGATCCGTTAGTGGCGCTGCGATACGAGTAACGCGGAGAGCTAAGGCCTCTCCTTGGAGTGCGCTGCCTTGTCAGCGCTTTGGCCCGTGGCGGCCTGGCGCCACGCTCGTTGGGAGAAAGAGCTCTTGGGGTTTACAGAAGTTTGATACCCACCGTGGTTGCGACAAGTCGCAACCGGACAAAGCGCTGACAAGGCAGCGCACTCCAAGAGAGCCTGACGCGACCGGGCGTGAAATAGAGCGACCGAAGCTTGTGGCAATTTTTACTTATGACTAGTAACGCTCAAAGGAGAATCATGACCAGACTGTTTATGTTAGTCCTGGCACTTTTTCTGGCCGCACCGTCCATGGCCCAACAGCCGTCGTCAAACGCGGATAGAGAAGCCGTTCGGCAAGCGGTGCTTGACTACGTCGAGGGCATCTACAACGTGGAACCGGCCCGCGTCGAACGCAGCGTCCATCCCAACCTGGCGAAGCTGGGATTCTACCGGCCCCCAGCGGAGGATGCTTACCGACCAGGACGAAATATGGCCTTTCAGCAGCTAATAGAGATCGCCAAAACCTACAACAAGGAAGGCAAGCTACGGAAGGATGCGCGGAAAGACATTGAGATCTATGACGTGCTTGATCAGACCGCGACGGTCAAGCTAACCGCCGAATGGGGCATCGACTATATGCACCTGGCGAAGTTTGACGGCAAGTGGATGATCGTCAATGTGCTCTGGCAGAGCCATGCGAAGCCAAAGGCGTGAGGTACGAAACGATAAATGAAGATATTAAACGGCAATGTACTCCTTGGAGTGCGCTGCCTTGTCAGCGCTTTGGCCCGCTGCGACCTGTCGCAGCTTTGTTTTCCGGTTGAGAGTTGTTGAGATGGAAGTGGCGTCTTCCGCGACATCGCGGCGCCGGGCCGCCGCGGGCCAAAGCGCCGACAAGGCGGCGCACTCCAAGGAGGGGCACAAAAGAATAGTTTTTCTCGAGACCGGAGACCGAAGACCGAAGACCAAAGACAAAGAAGTAAGAACTAAGACACGGCAGAGAGTTACGGACCTGAGGAGGAAAATATGGGAACACTGATAAAAGACCTTCGCTACGGAATCCGCATGCTGGCTAAGAGTCCGGCATTCACGGGTGTGGCGATACTCTCCCTGGCTCTAGGTGTTGGAGCAAACACCACAGTGTTCAGTTTGCTTGATGCCGTCATGCTTCGCTCACTGCCGGTGCAGAATCCGGATCAGATCGTGGAGATTGCTACGGGTCAGATAGGTGGGGAGCCCCACACGGACTTTTCATATCCGTTATATGCGACCCTGCGCGACAAGAATGAATCATTTTCCGGCATGGTGGCCTATTCGAACATCAATCTCGGTCTGGCGGCGGGCGACACTACCGAGCGAATCCGCGGTGAATTCGTTAGTTCAAACTACTTTTCAACGCTTGGCGTTCAGCCGTCTCTTGGCTCCGCTTTCGCTGCCGACGACGAGCGGCCAGGAGCACCGCGCGCGGCGGTGATTAGTTACGCCCTCTGGAACAGAAGCTTCGGAGCGGAGCCCTCGGCAATTCAGAAAACACTCACCTTAAACGGGCGCACTTTTACGGTCGTAGGCGTGACACCAAAGAATTTCAGCGGGCTGCTGAGTGGAATGCCGACCGACGTTTGGATCACGCTGCCACACATGGCCGACTTCGAAAACAGTCCAAAACTCTTAAGCACTCCGACACTGAACTGGTTGAGCCTGGTGGGACGGTTAAAACCCGGTATCACTATTCAACAGGCCCAGTCTGAGCTGACCAACGTGTTGCGCCAAACATCATCCGATGCGAAAGAAAACCCGAACTGGGGTGTCCTCCTCACCCAGGCTGCGGGTGGTAATCGTGCCTACATTTCCGAACTATCTCGTCCGCTCACACTTCTTTTTCTTGCGGTAGCGCTGATACTGGCCATTGCTTGCGCCAACGTCGCCAGCCTTTTAGTCGCCCGATCCAAAACGCGGGGAAAAGAGATTGGAATTCGACTCGCTCTTGGCGCAACACGCGCCCGAATCATACGGCAGCTTCTTACTGAAAACCTTTTACTTGCATTTGCCGGTGGCTCACTCGGGCTGCTAGTGGCCTTATGGACCTCAGGACTCGCTTCCAGCCTGCAGACTCGTGCCGGCGGCCCGGTGGCTCTCGACGTATCGCCAAATCTCAGAATTCTACTATTTACTTTTGCGATCTCGCTCGGCACGGTCCTGTTATTCGGAGTTGTTCCCGCTATTCGAGCCTCACGCGTCGACCTCTTACCAATTCTCAAAGACTCTACGTTGACCAGGCGTGCGTTTCGCCGCGGTCCTTCACTTCACAGCCTCCTGGTTGTAACGCAGGTGACATTGTCGCTGGAGTTGCTTGCTGGCGCGGGTCTGTTTCTACGCAGCCTCTGGAAGCTTCAAGCGATCGACAAGGGTTTCACAGGCGACAAAGTTTTAGCCATGTCGCTAAACATGGAACTGCAGGGATATCAGAAGGACCGAGGCGCGAATTTTTACAGAGCTGCCCTGGAGAATCTTTCGTCGACGCCGGGGTTGGTATCAGTGAGTTTAGCGAGCGCCCTGCCGGTTTCTGCAGGCGGCAGCCGCTTCCAGGTCGGGCCGAATGCCACCAAGCCTGGCGTGGACGAACCAATTTCGGTCGACGTTGTCTCGATAGCGCCACGTTTTTTCGAGACCACTGGCCTGCCATTAGTTTCCGGACGCGACTTTAGGGGAAGCGACACCGAGAAGTCGGGGAAGGTGATCATAGTCAACGAGACCATGTCCAGGAAATTCTGGCCACAAAGAGATCCTGTGGGCCATAGCTTCAATGATGGCGATGAAACGTATGAGGTCGTGGGCGTGGCGCGCGACACGAAGTACAGGAATTTGCGAGAAGCTTCGAGGATGACGATGTACCAGCCGATGGCCCAGGCATACAGACCCAGCATGACCCTGGTGGCACGCACTATCGGAGATCCCCGCCAAATTGCGCCTGTGTTGCAATCTCGCCTGCACACCATCGAGCCGGCGCTGACCACCTTCGACGTTAAAACGCTGTTCGAACACGTCGGCAGATCTCTTTACGTCGAGAGGATGGAGAGCGTGCTGCTGTCTTTTCTCAGTTTGCTGGCGCTTGTGCTAACCGCGATTGGGATTTATGGGGTCGTCGCTTATTCAGTGGCCCAGCGAACGCGAGAAGTCGGAATACGAATGGCCCTCGGTGCACAGAAGAGAGACGTTTTGAAACTGATGTTGATGAAAGGATTGGCATTGGTGGTCTGGGGCACAGCGCTCGGTCTCGTAGGTTTCTATTGGCTGTCGCGTTTGATCTCCAGCCAGCTCTACGAGGTTAGCGCATACGACCCGGCGACCATGACGAGCGTGGTCTTGTTGCTGGGCACTGTTGCTTTGTTGGCAACCTACATACCCGCGCGCCGGGCCACGAAAGTCGATCCGATGGTGGCGCTGCGATACGAGTAAAAATTTGGAGTGCGCCGGCCAGGCGGCGCTTTGGCCCGTGGCGGCCTGGCGCCACTTTCTTGGCCGCAAGTCTTGATGGTTCGAAGAAGCCTCTGGCGCAGAGTGGTTGCGACTAGTCGCAACCGGCCAAAGCGCCGACAAGGCGGCGCACTCCAAGGAGGCGCTCCGAGGCGGTGATTAATGAGGAGGTAGAACATGGACGTTTTCTTCCAAGACATTCGCTATGGAATTCGGGGCTTCTTTAAGCGACCGGGATTCACCGTCGTGGCATTGATTGCGCTGGCGTTAGGCATCGGTGCAAACACCGCGATCTTCAGTCTCGTTAATGCAGTGCTGCTGCGACCATTGCCCTTTGCCGAACCCGAACGATTGATCTGGGTGTTTGGCAACATTCGCAACGGCGGTAATACCGCGAGCGTTGCGCCGCTCGACTTTGTGGACTTCCGTTCGCAGAACACCACGTTCGAACAGTTCGCCGCGTCCTTCTCTTTTCCGGCTGCAGTGAACCTCACCGGTACTGGCGACCCGGAGCGTTTATCGGCGGCAGTTGTGACAGGCAATTACTTCCAGGCGCTTGGGGTTGCACCTGCACTGGGGCGCACGTTTGCACTAGAAAACGAACAGCCGGAACAGGGGCAGGTCGCAGTGCTGAGCTACGCACTCTGGCAAAAACGCTTCGGCGGCAATCCGGCAATCGTCGGAAAGAAGATCACGCTAGACGCTAAGAGTTTTGAAGTGATTGGCGTGATGGCGAAAGACCTCACTTTTCCGGCAACAGCAGAGTTGTGGGTTCCGATGCCCTTCGCCGAGCCAGGAATGAAACAGCGCAAGGCCCATTTTCTGCGGCCCATAGGGCGACTTAAGCCGGGCGTAACCATCGCCCAGGCGCAGGCCGATACAGATGCGATTGCTCGACGCCTTGAGGAACAGTACCCAGCGACCAACACGGGCAAGAGTTTGCGACTTGTCCCTTTGCAGGAACAACTTGTCGGCAACATCAGGCCAACGCTGTGGATCCTCTTCGGCGCCGTCGGGTTCGTTCTGTTGATTGCCTGTGCCAACGTCGCCAACCTTTTGTTGGTGCGCGCTGCTACGCGGGAGAAAGAGATTGCTCTGCGCACAGCTTTGGGCGCTGGGCGTCTTCGCATCGTGCGTCAGATGATTACAGAGAGCGTCTTACTGGCGCTGATGGGTGGTGCACTGGGGGCACTACTGGCGGTGTGGGGAGTTGAGTTGCTGGTGAAGCTTAGTGCCGGAAGCATTCCTTCAACGGCACAGGTAAATATCGATCTAAGAGTACTCGGTTTCACGCTCGGCCTTTCCGCGCTCACCGGAGTTTTGTTTGGTTTGGCGCCCGCTTTTCGAACTCTGAAACTGAATCTTAGTGAATCGCTGAAAGAAGGCGGCAGGGGCGCGGGGCAGACAGCTACACGAAATCGAACTCGTAGCGTGCTGGTAGTAATTGAAAGTGCCGTAGCTGTCGTGTTGCTGATCGGAGCCGGACTCCTGATTAGAAGCTTCATTCAGTTGCAGAACACCAACCCGGGCTTCGACGCGCACAATGTCCTCACCATGCAAATTGACTTGCCTGGACAAAAATATCCGACACCCGAAAAGAGGGGAAACTTCTTCACTGAGCTCCAGACCCGCGTTGCGGGTTTGTCCGGAGTTCAAAGTGTCGGTCTGATCAGTGAGCTTCCGCTAACCGATCAGCGAAACGATATGCCCTTCACGGTTGAAGGACGCCCCCCGGCTTCTCCGGATCAGCGATTGGGTGCGGATTTCAGGCGTATCAACGAGCACTATTTCAGCGCGCTGCGTATTCCGATGTTGCGTGGCAGAAACTTCACGGCACAGGAAGCGCGGCAATCGGCAAAACTACTTGTGATAAGCGATTTGCTGGCGAAGCAGGTTTTCCCCAATGAAGAGCCGCTGGGAAAACGCCTGGTACTGGCTACGGGCGACGAGCCGTTCGAAATCATTGGCATCGTTGGTGATATTCGCCACCGTGCCATGGAAAGGGCCCCTTATTCGGCGATGTATTGGCCCAGCATTCAAAACTCGGGGACGAATTTGGTGATCCGCACGCAAGGCGATCCGGCAAGCCTCGCGGCGGCAGTGCGCAAGGAAGTGAAGGCCATCGATCCCGACCAGCCGGTTGCGGCAGTAAGGACCATGGACGAATGGGTTGACCTGTCAGTCGCCGCTGCGCGTTACCGCACTGCGCTGCTGGGATTGCTGGCGCTGGTGGCCCTCGTGCTTGCGTCGACGGGAATCTACGGAGTGATGTCTTACTCGGTGGCCCAACGTACGCATGAGATTGGTGTGCGAATGGCGTTGGGGGCACGACGGTTTGATGTTTTGAAACTGGTGGTGAGGCAGGGAATGACTTTGGTGGTAATCGGCGTAGCGCTTGGAATCGCCGGCGCCCTCGCGCTCACGCGCGTGATGTCCAGCCTGTTGTTCGGCGTGACTGCTAAAGATCCGATCACATTTACGGTTGTTGGTCTGTTGCTGGCCACGGTCGCCTTCGTCGCGTGTTACATCCCGGCACGACGCGCGACGAAGGTCGATCCGTTGGTGGCGCTCCGATACGAGTAGCTCTTTGGAGTGCGCTGCCTTGTCAGCGCTTTGTCCCGTGGTGGCCTGGCGCCACGTTGGTGGGCGAAATTCAACTGGTTGATACAGGTCTCTAGCGCAAGGTGGTTGCGACAGGTCGCAACCGGACAAAGCGCCGACAACCGGGGTCCCCGGCGCGGCAGCCGCGCTGGGGTGGCGTGGCGGCGCACTCCAAGGAGAGGCCTGATCAGGTAGCAATTCCGAGAAGGCGACAATATGCAAACGGCCAAAGTCAGAAACGACAAACAGACTGTTTGGGCCATCGACCCCGCGCAATCATGGATGCTCTGGGCGTCTCCTTGGAGTGCGCTGCCTTGTCAGCGCTTTGTCCCCGTGGCGGCTTGGCGCCACGTTGGTGGGCGAAATTCAACTGGTTGATACAGGTCTCTAGCGCAAGGTGGTTGCGACAGGTCGCAACCGGACAAAGCGCCGACAACCGGGGTCCCCGGCGCGGCAGCCGCGCTGGGGTGGCGTGGCGGCGCACTCCAAGGAGAGGCCTGATCAGGTAGCAATTCCGAGAAGGCGACAATATGCAAACGGCCAAAGTCAGAAACGACAAACAGACTGTTTGGGCCATCGACCCGGCGCATAGCACGATCGAGTTCAGCGTGAAGAATTACTTCTTCTTCTTGCTGAAGGGACGCTTAAACGAGTTCGCCGGACGCATCGTGCTTGATGAGGCCGATACTCGAGCCTACTCAGTCGAAGTCGCAATCCAGGCAGCGAGCATTGATACCGGTGCAAAGAGCCGCGATACGCACCTACGGTCGGCCTTTCTGGAAACCGAACGTTACCCGCACATTCGCTTTCAAAGCACAGAGATCGAGCCAGGAAGAGATCGAGACACGCTTCGGCTGACGGGATTGCTGACGATTAAAGGGAAAAGTCGGGAGGTCATCCTTGACGTTGACAAGGTGGACTATAGCCGTTCGCCGAACGGGGAAGAAGTCCGCTATTACAGCACCAGCACGAAGCTTGACCGCCTTGATTTCGGAATGGGCTACAGATTGGGACCGATTGGGCGCTCTGTAAAAGTAATGATCAATGTTCAGGCAAACAGGTTGGACTCGTGATGCGTACACTGTGGCAAGACCTGAGTTACGGCGTGCGAACGCTGCGAAAGAAGCCGGGCTTCACTTTCGTTGCCATCATTACGCTGGCGCTTGGCATTGGTGTCAACGCTGCGCTCTTTAGTGTCTTCGACGCCTTTGTGCTCAAGCCCTTGCCGCTGAAAGATCCGGACAGCCTTGTCAGCCTCGAGGGCGTCGATGCGCGAGGCGAGCGGCGACGGCTCTTCTCATATCGCGACTATCTCGACTATCGCGATCAGAACCTCACCCTTTCTGATCTTGTTGCCTGGAACAAAGTACGCGCGACCCTTGGCGAAGCGCCGCCGAACCAGGGCGACGACGCATTCGCCGAAGGTTACGAATATCTTTTCGGACAGATCGTTTCCGGAAATTACTTTAGTGCGCTTGGTGTGGAGATGTCGCAAGGTCGGGCTTTTCAAATGGCAGACGATCAGAAACCGGGTGAGCAACCTGTCATCGTGCTGAGCTACGGCTTCTGGCAGCGACGTTTTGAATCAGATCCATCGATTGTTGGCAAGACAATCAATCTGCAAGGTCAACCCTTCACTGTTATCGGTGTCACTGCGCGCGAGTTCATTGGCACGACCCCGGACGTGCCGTCGTTCTGGGCGCCGCTGATGATGCGCGACGAGTTGATTCAGGCAGGTGGCTGGGGACACAAACGTTGGCTAACGGATCGCAACAGCGAAGTCTTCACGTTACTTGGCAGGCTTAAACCTGGTGTGCCGCGCGCCCAGGCCGAAACCGAAATGCAGTTGATCGCCGGCCGGCTGGCGGCCAGCTACCCCTCTGAAGAGCGGATAACCAAAGCCAAACTTGAAACCGCGGGAACCTTCGTCACGCTCGACGAGGATGTTATGCCGCTGGTTATACCACTGCTAATCGGGTTTGGCCTGGTGCTGATGATCGCCTGTGCCAACGTGGCAAACCTGCTGCTGGCTCGGGCCGCAGGGAGGCAGCGAGAGATCGGTGTGCGGTTGGCGATGGGCGCGAGTCGCTGGCGCATAGTGCGGCAACTGGTGACTGAGAGTGTGCTGCTATCCATGGCCGGTGGTGCGTTGGGACTGCTGCTGGCTGTCTGGACACTGAGCGTCCTGTATCCGATCGTGCTGTCTTCAGTGCCTTTGCCGGAAGGTCTGGCGGCTGGGTTCTCTCTTAATCTCGCGCCGGACTGGCGCGTCTTCGGCTTCACATTGCTGGTCGCGGCCCTTGCCGGTCTCGGCGCCGGTCTCGCTCCAGCGCTACAAGCGTCAAAGCCTGAGTTAACCAGGGCACTCAAAGACGAAGGGTCGACGTTTGGCCAACACCTTAGTCAATCCCGTTTACGCAGTACTCTGGTTATCGCTCAAATCGCAGTCTGCATGGCCTTACTCGTTGCGGCAGGGTTGCTCGTACGGAATCTCCAAAGCGTTAGAACAATTGACACTGGCATGAACACGAAGAACGTGTTCTCCGTAGCGGTTGGGTTGTCAGTACCACCTGCATCAATGGGTGGCAATGGGGAGCAGACGGACGTTGCGCGCGAAACAGAATTGCGACGTCAACTTGCCGATCGGCTGCGCGCGACGCCGGGGGTCGTGGCCGTGGGCCATGCGCATCAGCAACCGCTTTCCGGTGGAGTGGGAAACACGGCAGTGATCTTGCCAGGTCAAGGAGGCGACCATCCGCTCGAGGCCCGGTTCAATTTTGTCTCACCTGAATACTTCGAAGCTTTGTCCATCCCGCTCACCCGCGGGCGACCCTTCACTACGAATGAAGTAAACGCGAACACTCCGGTCATCGTTATCAGCGAAGCAACGGCGCAACGCTATTGGCCCGGTGCGGATCCGCTCGGCAAGCAACTCGGCATCGCCGCCGGAGTTGAGCAGCCTGAGAGCGACGTGCGCGATAAGGCGGCGCTCAATTACAGGCAATACGAAGTGATCGGCGTAGTCCGAGACGCGCGCAGTCGGTGGGTTTGGGAGAAGGACGAAACGTTTCTTTATGTGCCGCTGGCGCCGGCCAGACCCTCTGGTCAGTATCTGCCGTCAGATCAGTATCTGATAGTGCGCACGGAGGGCGATCCTGCGACGGTAATGAATACGGTGAGAACAGCAGCCACGACGATCGATCCGTTGCTGCGGGTTTCGGTGCGGCGAATGGAGGAAACGATCGCCTTTCAAATGGCGCCGTTCCGCGCGATCGCCTGGCTGTCCGGTGTTTTGGGCGTACTCGCGTTAATGCTCGCATCAATTGGACTTTATGGAGTGATGTCGTTCGTGGTGACTCAGCGAACTCGGGAGATTGGCATTCGGGTGGCGCTGGGTGCACAGCCTGCAGATGTCGTGAGTATGTTTTTGTCCCAGGGTCTGAAGATGACAGCCATTGGAATCATGTGTGGCATTGCCGCCGGGGCGGTGATTTCACGTTTGCTGACGGCGGTATTGATTGATCTTAGCGCGCTCGATCCAATGACGTTCGTCGGTGTGTCCATTTTCCTGACCGTAGTTGCGTTGCTGGCGATTCTGATCCCGGCCCGACGCGCAACGAAAGTCGATCCGTTGGTGGCACTAAGGTACGAATAGTGCGGAGGACAGAGGCGCCTCCTTGGAGTGCGGCGCCTTGTCGCCGCTTTGGCCCGTGGCGGCCTGGCGCCATGCTCCGCAGCGCAACATGACTCGTTGTGGCTCGAAGATCTCTAACGCGTGTTGGTTGCGACAAGTCGCAACCGGCCAAAGCGCCGACAAGGCGGCGCACTCCAAGGAGAGGCCGTTACCGTCGGAGATCCGAGGATACTTATGAAGACGCTTTTTCAAGACTTGCAATACGGCTTGAGGATGCTCTGGAAGTCGCCCGCCTTCACGGTGGTGGCCATCGTGTCGCTCGCTCTTGGTATCGGTCTCAATACAGCGATCTTCAGCCTCGTCAACGTCCTGCTCATTCGCGCTGTTCCAGTGGTGAAGGAACAGGACCGCGTCATGTGGCTGCGTGCGCCTGTTTCTTACCCGGACTATATCGACTACCGCGATCAAACGCAGAGCTTCGATGGGATGGCGGCCATCACAGGTACCAGCGAGTTTAGCCTCACACAGGGCGGGGAACCGGAACTCATCAACGGTGAGTACGTCACCGAGAACTATTTTGATGTGCTCGGCGTTGGCGCGTTCAAAGGGCGCAGCTTCGATAAGTCTGAAGGGCAGACGCCCACCCCCGTCGTCGTCGTTAGCGAGCACCTTTGGCGGACGCGCTTTAACTCTGATGAAGGCATCATCGGGCGTCAGGTTTCTTTAAATGGGCTCGGCTTCACCGTTGTCGGCGTCGCGCCGGAAAAGTTTATCGGCACGGAAGTTGGACTCAATCGCGAGCTGTGGATACCGCTGGCAATGCAGCCCGTGCTCAACCCGCCTGAGGCCGCCAGAGCAGCGGACCCTGGCGCAAACAGATTGCAGTCGCGGAATAGCCATTGGCTGGCGGTGTTTGCGCGTTTAAAACCAAGCGTCTCACGTGAACAAGCCAGCAGCGAGCTGACTACCGTCGCCCGGCAAGTTGCCGAGACCCACAACGGTAAGGTTAGTGCCGAGACTTTGCGCAGCGTGCAACTTCTCCGCATGAGTGGTGGCATGGATCCGCGGGATCAGGAAGAAGCGCTGCCACTCGCGGGAATAGTGATGGCCGTAGTTGCGCTCGTTCTACTTATCGCGTGTGTAAATATCGCTAGTCTCCTCGTGGCGCGGGCGGCTGGCCGGCGGCGTGAAACTGCGATTCGCCAGGCCCTCGGCGCAACCCGCCCGCGGCTCGTTCGTCAATGGTTGACCGAGAGCGTCATGTTGGGTATTGCGGGTGGAGCTCTGGGCTTGCTACTGGCGCTGTGGGCCAATCAGCTTCTGATTTCTTACCTGCAGACGACTCCACTCGCATCAGTCGACCTCGGATTAGACTGGCGTGTACTCGCCTTCACGGTGGGAATTTCGGTTACCACCGGTATCGTGTTCGGCCTCGCTCCCGCGCTCCAGGCGTCCCGCGTGGACATTGTGACGGCGCTCAAGAGCGAAGACGCTCAACGCGCAGGCTCGCGACGTTCTCGCTTGCGCACCGTCTTTGTGACGGCACAGGTGACGCTCTCGGTGGTCCTTCTCGTCGGCGCCGGCCTCTTCATCCGCTCACTCCAAAGTGCGAACACGATTGACCCCGGCTTCCGCGTTGAGCGTGCCCTGACGGTGCCAATCAACCTGGGTTTGTTGCGTTACAAGGAAGCTGAAGGCGAGAACTTCTATCGCAGTTTGCTCGCGCGGGTAGAGGCGCAGCCCGGAGTCGAGCGCGCGAGCCTGGTTAGGTTTTCGCAACTCGGTTTCTCCTACGCGCAGTTTCAGGTCTTCAAAGAAGGCAGCCACGACCCGCAAACAGATGAAGGCATCAGCGTCGGCTTCAACGTAGTGGGTCCAAACTTCTTCAAGACGATGGAGACTCCGCTCGTCCGCGGACGCGAATTCACCGAAGCAGACCGCAAAGGTGCACCGGGGATTGTCGTACTTAACGAGACGCTCGCAGGCACGCTCTGGCCGGGCGAAGACGCTCTGGGCAAGCGCGTTAGCGTGGAAGGACCAAAGGGACCGTTCCTAGAAGTTGTCGGCGTGGCACGCGACAGCAAATACCGCTCGCTCGGAGAGTCGCCTCGCCCGTATGTCTATCAACCGAGTCTTCAGTCCTACGATCCGAGGATGACTCTTGTGGTCCGCACCAGGGGCGAGCCGCAATCGGTCACTGCCGCAGTGCGTGAACAGATTCGCGCACTCGACGCGAACCTTCCGGTGGCGGATGTGCAGACGCTGAAGGACCAGTTAGACCTGTCGCTATTTCCTTCGCGAGTGGCGGCGTGGACCCTTGGCGGCTTTGGAGTCTTGGCCCTCTTGCTCGCGGCTATCGGAATTTATGGAGTCGTTTCTTACTCGGTCGCGCAACGCACCCGTGAGATTGGCGTGCGGATGGCCCTGGGCGCAAGAGAGAGAGATGTGTTGGGACTTGTGCTTGGCGAAGTGCTGTTCGTCATCGCTGTCGGACTTGCTGTGGGCTTGTTGTTCGCATTCGCTGCGACGCGCGCGATAGCGGGCTTCCTCTACGGCGTAGGAGCGACTGACCCACTGACGTTTGCGGGCGTGCCGTTACTCCTCGGATTGGTAGCGCTCGTTGCGTCTTACATTCCGGCGCGACGCGCAACGAAAGTCGATCCGTTAGTGGCGCTGCGCTATGAATGAAATTTGGAGTGCGGCGGCCCGGCGCCGCTTTGGCCCGTGGCGGCCTGGCGCCACGCTCCGCGACGCAGCATGACTCTTTGTTGTTAGCCGATCTCTACCGCGTGAGGGTTGCGACTTGTCGCAACGAACTGGCGCCAGAGACCTCCACCAACAGCGATTCCTGTTTACAGAGAGCGTGGCGCCAGGCCGCCACAAGCCAAAGCGCCGACAAGGCGGCGCACTCCAAGGAGGGGCCACCTGGCGCAATTGGAAATAACATCATGGAAACATTATTTAAAGAGATTCGCTATGGCATCAGAAGCCTTTTCAAGCATCCCGGCTTCACCGCCATCGCCGTGATCACACTCGCCTTGGGCATCGGTGCAAACACCGCAATGTTCAGCGTGATCAATGCCGTGCTGCTTCGCCCGTTGCCATATCGTGATCCCGCTCGGCTCGTGACCATCTGGGAAGAAAGCCCGGAACGCGACATGTACGAGATGCCTGTGTCCCTTGCCAACCTGCGCGACTGGGTCGATCAAAACCAGACCTTCGAACAAATCTCGGCATATACATTTACAAATCTGAACCTCACCGGAACAGGCGAGCCTGCACGGCTCAGTGCGGTCAGAGCTAACGCCAATCTCTTTCCTCTGGTCGGCGTCACACCAGTGATCGGACGGCCATTCCTGCCGGAAGAAGATAAGGAAGGCGCCCATCGCGTGGTCATCCTGGGCCATGCTCTCTGGCAAAGCCGCTTCGGTGGAGATCCGGCAATCGTAAGTAAGTCGCTGACGCTCGACAATCAAAGTCACACGGTCGTGGGCGTAATGTCCGCTAACTCTCAGTTTCCTGTCGGCTTCGGTTACATGGGAAAAGTACTGAATGATCCCATCGACATTTATGTTCCACTCGCCGCCAGCGCCAGAGAAACAGAGCGTGGCAGCTATTCATTCTTTGCCATAGGCCGGCTAAAACCCGGCGTCGCCTTCGAACAGGCGCGAGCCGAGATGACCACTATCGAAAAACGTCTCGAACTCCAGTACCCCGATGGCAACACCGGCATCGGCATAAGCCTGGTCCCAACGCAAGAGCAGACCGTGAAAGAAATTCGCCCGGCGTTGCTGGTGCTGCTCGGCGCCGTTGCCTTCATGCTGCTAATCGCTTGCGCAAACATCGCCAACCTTCAGCTTGCGCGGGCAGCTTCCAGACAAAAAGAGATGGCGATCCGCACTGCTTTAGGTGCGAGCCGGCTGCGCGTGCTCCGCTTGTTGCTGACAGAAAGCCTGATGCTTTCGCTCACGGGCGGTGGACTCGGATTGTTGCTCGCTGTCTGGGGCGCCGATGCGCTAATGGCACTCGGCCCTGACAATATTCCGCGGATGAACGAAGTGGGGGTTGATGCTCGAGTGTTTGGTTTCACACTTGCAGTCTCGATCGTTACCGGAATTATTTTTGGCTTGATTCCCGGACTTCAGGCAGCCAGGCCTAATCTGAACGAAGGCCTAAAAGAAGGGTCGAAAGGCTCGATGGGGAGCAGTGCCGGCAAGCGCACTCGCAATGTTTTGGTAGCAGTGGAGGTAGCACTCTCGCTGGTCCTGCTTATCGGCGCCGGCCTGATGATCAAGAGCTTCATACGACTGCAGCAAACCAGCCTCGGGTTCAATCCGGACGATGTTCTGGCTGTGAGCCTCACGCTTTCAGATTCCAGGTATCCGGAGGATCGTCAGCAAGCAGCTTTCTTCCAACAGGCGCTCGAACGCATTCAGTCGCTCAACGGTGTGCACTCAGCCGGCGCAACCACGTCGCTGCCTTTGACGCTGACTATGTCCGGTTCTGACTTTCGCATAGAAGGCCACCCTGAACCGGAAGCTGGCAAAGAAATGATCATCAATACGAGCAGTGTCAGTCCGGGTTACTTCCGTACGCTCGGTGTTCCCCTAATGAAAGGGCGCGACTTCTCCGACCGAGATAACAGCGACGCTTCGCGGACTGCCATCATCAACAACGATCTGGCCCGCATTTATTTTCCCAGCGAAGACCCGATAGGTAAGCGCATTACATTCACCGATGGAGAGTCGTGGATTTCAATCGTCGGAGTAACCGCAGACGTGAAGCGATTGGGCCAGGATACAAACGCGAAGCCGGAAGTCTATTTTCCATATCTCCAGGTGCCGGCGTCCTCCATGAGCCTTGTTGTTCGTAGCGCCTCGGAGCCTTTGAGTCTGGTGACTGCGGTGAAAAGCCAGATTCAAATGATCGACAAAGACCTGCCTCTCGATGATGCGGAGAGCATGCAGCAGATTTTGTCAGACTCTAACTCTGGACGGCGATTCAACATGCTGTTGCTGACTGTGTTCGCTATGGTCGCGCTCGTGCTGGCGATCGTGGGGATTTACGGCGTGATGTCTTACACGGTGACGCAGCGCACACACGAGATTGGTATTCGCGTGGCTATTGGCGCGCAATCGCGCGACGTGTTCCGAATGGTGATCGGGCAAGGAATGATGCTGGCACTGATTGGAGTTGCTTTCGGGTTGGCTGGCGCTCTCGCTCTTACTCGATTGATGACGACCATGCTCTTCGGCGTGGAACCGACCGATCCGGTCACCTTCGTAAGCATCGCGGTGCTGCTCACCGCGGTGGCGCTGGTGGCCTGCTACATACCTGGTCGAAGGGCAACGAAGGTCAATCCTATAGAGGCGCTTAGATATGAATAGCGGAGTCAGAGTCCAAGGAGGCGTCACAATCGGCAGTAGTTAATGGGAATCAATAGCATGGAAACACTCCTAAAAGACATTCGTTACGGACTACGAAACCTGCTGAAGCGGCCAGGCTCGACAGCCATCGCCGTCATCACTCTCGCACTCGGCATTGGGGCGAATGCGGCCATCTTTAGTTTCGTGAACGGGTTGCTGCTGCGCCCGCTCGCCGGCGTGGAGCGGCCCGACCGCCTGGTCGGCATCTACACAAGCGATTACAGCAGCGGACTCTACGGCACTTCGTCTTACCCGGACTATCTCGACTTTCGCCGGCAGGCCGACGCTTTCGCCGACCTCGCGGCTTACGAGAGAGCAGTGTTGAATCTCGCTGGCAGCGATGGATCCGAGCGACTGAGAGGTGCTTCTGTCACCAGCAACTACTTCGATGTGCTGGGTGTAGGCACACGCGTTGGCCGCACGCTGAGATCAGAAGACGATCCGCACCAGGACACAAATCCTGGCGTGGTCATCAGCCATGCGCTCTGGCAACGCCGCTTCGGCGCAGACCAGGGCGTAGTGGGCCAGCCGATTACCTTGAATAATCGTGTTTACACGATCATCGGAGTCACTGCAGAGAGTTTCAGGGGGTTGCGAATTGGCGACCAGCCGGAACTCTTTTTACCACTAACCGAAGAGTCAAAAGCCGAAGCGCGAGGCAATCGTGGGCTAAGCATCACTGGTCGACTCCGAGACGGCGTCACCATTGAACAAGCGCAGGCGCAGATCTCCGCCATCGCCGACCGCCTCGCGCGTGCTTACCCGGAAACCAACATGGGCACGCTGGTCCAACCTGACGCGCCGAGGCCCATGTCGGTTGTTGCGGAAACGCGCATAAACCCGAAAGCTCAGGGAGGGGTTCGACTCGTTACCTCGTTGCTACTGGTGGTGGTTGGGTTGGTGTTGCTCATCGCCTGCGCCAACGTGGCCAATTTACTGTTGGCCTGGGCTTCGTCTCGGCGGCGCGAGATCGCTATTCGTTTGGCTCTAGGTGCGAGTCGTGGACGACTAATCCGGCAGTTGCTGACGGAGAGCATCCTGCTGGCTCTGTTTGGCGGCGCCGCCGGACTCTGCGTCGGACTCTGGACTGCCGATCTAATTCCGGGTTTCTTCCCGCCGGGTGAAGCGAGTGGGATGGATCTCAGCCTCGACTGGCGCGTGCTCGGTTTCACCACGGTCATCACACTTGTAACCGGCGTCTTGTTTGGCCTTGCGCCGGCGCTGCGAGCGTCGCGTCCTGACCTGGTCTCATCACTAAAGGATGAAAAGGGCCACACGCGCAGAGTGATGCGCTTCGGATTGCGCAACATACTTGTGACCGCGCAGATCGCTATGTCGGTTCTGCTTCTGATCGGTGCGGGACTGTTTCTACGCAGTTTGCAGTCAGCCGTGAAGTTTGATCCGGGCTTCGAGACGCAGCACCTGCTACTCGCCTCGCTCGGCACCGGCGGTACGAAGATGAACAGGGCGCAGCAGCAGGGTTTCTATCAGCAGTTGGTTGAGCGCATCGGCAGTCAGCCCGGTGTTCGCGCAGTCAGCTTAACGACGGTGGTGCCGCTCTCCGGTGGAGGGCAGCGACGCAACGTGTTGATTGAGGGCTACCAACCGAGGCCAAACGAAGACACTGAACTCAACACTAACGTCGTCGGCCTGAATTACTTCGACACGATCGGTATTCCGGTAGTTCAGGGGCGTGACTTCGGTGCGCAGGACAGGGCGGGGAGTCCTGGAGTTGTCGTGGTGAACGAGGAGTTGGCCCAACGCTACTTTCCGGGTCAAAACGCGGTTGGCAAACGGCTGCGCACGGATTCCGAGGGACCGCATCTGGAGATTATCGGCGTGGTGCGCACAGCGAAATATCGCAACCTGCGCGAGACGCCGCTGCCGTTTATCTACATTCCGCTGGCGCAGGAGATGCAGGAAAACATGACGTTGCTGGTCCGTAGCACCAACGAGCCGTCGGGCCTGTTGCCGGCCGTGCGTAGCGAGCTGCAGCAGTTGGACAAAAATGTGCCGGTCTATGCCGTCAAGACTATGACGGAGCAGATCGACGCCGCGCTCTCCGCTGATCGGATGACCGCGGTGTTGCTGAGCATCTTCGGCGGTGCGGCCCTGCTGCTGGCGGCGGTAGGCCTCTACGGAGTGATGTCGTACTCGGTCTCGCGACGCACTCACGAAATAGGCGTTCGCATGGCGCTGGGCGCGCAAACAGTCGATGTGTTGAGGATGGTGGTGAAAAACGGAATGACTCTGTCGCTGGTTGGGCTGGCAATTGGACTGGCCGCAGCGTTTGCTTTCACTCGAGTGATGGCCACTTTGCTGTTCGAGATTACGCCTACTGATGCAGGTACCTACGCAACCGTTTCAGTGGGTTTACTCCTCGTGGCGCTGCTCGCGTGTTACATCCCCGCGAGGCGCGCCACGAAGGTCGATCCGTTAGTGGCGCTGCGATATGAGTAGCGCTTCGCAACAGGCGTACAGAGTACAAGCTTTAGCTTGCGTGGTGCGGAAGAAGTTAGCTTGCGGTTAATAGGAACACAGCCTGTGTGTCGCGAAACAGCAACCTGAATCGACCACCCCACGCGGGCTGCCCGCGCGGGGACCCCGGGGTTGTACTCCGAACACCTGTTGATCGCGACGCGCCAAAGCGGCACAAGGACGCCGCACTCCAAGGAGAGGCATTTATGGACACACTACTCAAAGACCTTCGTTACGGAATACGAAGTTTGTTGAAGCAGCCGGGATTCACTTTGGTTGCGGTGATCACATTGGCCCTTGGCATTGGAGCTAACACAACCATCTTCAGCATCATCAATGCTCTGGTTCTCCGCCCGCCGCAGATATCGGACTCCGAACAGCTGGTTGCAATCTGGACGACACCCAAAGACAAGCGCAGGGAAGGATTTGTCTCTTACCCCGATTTGCAGGACTGGCGAACTAGTAGTCAGACCTTTGAAGCGATCGGCGGCTACAAGCCAAACGGCTTTAACGTGGTAGACGGAGACGAGGTCGAGCGCATCCAGGGCATGCGCATCACCGCGAGTCTGTTTCCGATACTCAAAACCAATCTTTTTCGCGGGCGCAACTTTCAAGTCGACGAAGAAAAGAGTGGTAGTCAACCAGTCGCGATTATCAGCTACGAATTCTGGCACAACAGATTCGGCGGCAATGAAGCTGCGTTGAATCAACAAATTGTTTTGAACGGAAAGCCCCACACGATCATCGGAATTCTTCCGTCAAACTTTAAATTTCCCCTGTATGCCAAAGATGCGTTCGTCTGGACCACCACCGCGGGTGAGCAAGGCAATCTAGCCGAGCGCGGCGCTCACGTGCTATTGGGCATGGGACGCCTGAAGACTGGCGTCACGATCGAGCAGGCGCAAGCCGAGATGGCCACCATAGCGTCTCGGCTGGAACAGGAGTATCCACGAACGAATCGAAACACGACGGCTTATTTGGTCGGCGCACACGAACAGATTGTTGGGAAAGATGTGCGTAAGGCGCTCTGGCTTTTACTGGGCGCCGTCGTTGTCATTCTCCTCATAACCTGTACCAACACAGCAAATCTTTTACTCGTCCGGGCCAGCGCCCGGCACAAGGAGATTGCCATCCGGGCAGCGCTGGGGGCTCGCCGTTGGCGCATCGCTCGCCAGTTGGTTACCGAAAGTATTCTGCTTTCGCTGCTGGCCGGGTCCGCAGGACTGCTGATAGCTGTTTGGGGGCTGGGTGCGATCAGGTATTTCGGCGCGGAGCAACTACCCAGGCTCGACGAAGTGCAAATCGACTCCAAGGTCCTGGTATTTACGTGTGCTGTTTCCGTGCTCACGGGTTTTCTCTTCAGTCTCGTTCCAATCTTGAAAGCTTCCCGTGCCGATGTGAATGAGGTCCTGAAGTCCGGAACGAAGTCAGCGACCAGCGGCCGCAGCTTGCGCTTGTGGCGCGAATCCCTGGTGGTTTCCGAAGTGGCTCTGAGTTTGATCTTGCTCGTGGGCGCCGGGTTGATGATTAAGAGTTTTGCGCAACTGGTGAATGTGCCGCCCGGGTTTAATCCTCGGAATGTCCTCACCGGAAGAATCAGTATGACGAGGGCCGCCTACGAGAAGCCCGAGGAGCAAATCCTCTATGTCAGCCAGACACTGGAAAGACTAAAAGCGATCCCCGGTGTGGAAAGCGCTGCTTTTGTGGCTCCTATGCCTTTTAGCGGCGGTAACGTCGGCTCGGATTTCAGAATCGAAGGAAGGCCTGAACCTGAACCTGGAAGCGAACCAATGGCCAGTAATCGCAGTGTGACGCATGAGTACTTTCAGTCAATCAAGATTCCTTTAATCAAGGGCCGTTACTTTAGCCAACAGGACAAGAGAGGGACGGTTGGCGCCGCGATCATTAATCAGGCGCTGGCGCAGCGCTACTTTCCAGGAGAAGACCCGATGGGGAAACGCATCTTCCAGATCGGCGCAAATCAAAATGAAGGGGACCCGGAACAGTGGGAAATAGTCGGCGTTGTCGGGGACGTTCACCACAGTAGCCTGACTAAACCAGCGAGCCCCGAAATCTACCTGCCGTTTCAGCAAAACAGTTGGAGCTGGGGCAATTTCTTCGTTCGGACCACGGTGGATCCGGCGACGCTGGCCCAGAGCTTTCGTGAGCAGATCCGCGTGGGTGACAAGAGCATTCCGCTGACTGACGTGAAACCATTGACTGAGGCTATTGCGGAAACGGTGGCCCAACCTCGGTTTTACACTTTTCTCTTCGCCATCTTCGGCGCGGTCGGATTGGTGCTTACTGTGACGGGAGTCTACGGCCTGATCTCTTACACCGTCGCACAACGAACGCAGGAGATAGGAATTCGGCTGGCCCTTGGCGCTACCCGTCAAAATGTTGTTCGCATGGTGCTCAAACGGGGAATCGCTCTTGCGCTTACGGGTGTGGTCATTGGCATCATCGTGTCCCTTGCAATGGCCCGGGTGATCGTCACCTTACTCTTCGAGGTAGAGCCTACTGATCTGGTTACTTTCTGGGCTGCCAGCCTGGTCCTTTTGGGCGCGGCTATTTTGGCGAGTTATCTCCCGGCCCGCCGGGCCACGAGAGTCGATCCGTTAGTGGCGCTGCGATATGAGTAGCGCTTCGCAACGGGCGTACAGAGTACAAGCTTTAGCTTGCGTGGTGAGGAAGAAGTTAGCTTGCGTTTAGCAAGAACGCGGCCTGTGTGGTGGCTAACGAGCAACCTGAATCGACCACCCCACGCGGGCTGCCCGCGCGGGGACCCCGGGGTTGTACTCTGAACAGCTGTTGGCGGCGGAAATAACATTATGGAAACAGTAATTAAGGACATTCGATACGGAGTTCGCAGTTTGTTCAAGCGCCCGGGCTTCGCGGCAATCGCCGTGATCACACTCGCTCTGGGCATTGGCGCGAACACCACCCTTTTCAGCTTTGTCAACGGAATTCTACTGCGGCCACTGCCCTACAAGGATCCCGGTCAACTAGTGGTATTGGACGAAAATGCTCTTAAGCAGGGAATCCAATCGTTTGGTGTCTCGTACCCAAATTTCGTTGATTGGCGTCAGCAAAACCAGGTCTTCGAAGACGTTGCGGTTTTCCAGGCGGGAACGTATTCGCTAGTGGGCGCCGGCGAACCTGAACAGATTCGGGGTGCGCGTATTTCTCAGGGCTTGTTCGAGCTGCTGGGAGTATCGCCAAAGCTCGGTCGAACAATTACCGCCGAGGAAGACCGCCCCGAGACAAACAACTCCGTGCTCATCAGCGATGGTCTATGGCAACGTCGCTTTGCCTCAGCCGAAAACGTGGTCGGGCAGAATCTGACAGTCAGCGGTCGCGCCCGTACGATAGTCGGCGTCATGCCGCCCGGCTTTAAGTTTCCCGAGACGGCGGAACTCTGGGTGCCAATGGCCCTCAATGAAAAGCTGTGGACGCGCAACGATCATGGGCTCAGCGCCATTGCCCGGCTGAAACCAAATGTCACTGTCCAACAGGCCCAGGCTGAGATGGACAATATCGCCCGGCGCATCGAGGAGCAACATCCCGTAACCAACGAAGGGATGGGCGTGGGTGTGTTCCTTTTGCGGGACAGACTGGTGGGTGATTACCGCAGCGCTCTCCTGATTCTGCTCGGCGTGGTTGCCTTCGTATTGCTGATTGCGTGTGCGAACGTCGCTAACCTTCTGCTCGCGCGATCATCCGCCCGCCACAAAGAATTTGCGTTGCGTGCCGCGCTGGGCGCGAGTCGCGCGCGCATCGTGCGCCAACTGCTCACTGAGAGCGCACTGCTGAGTCTGCTGGGTGCAGGGCTCGGTGTGTTAATGGCCTTGTGGGGAAGAAACCTGCTCCTGGCGGCTATTCCAGACGACATGCCTTTCTGGATGAAGTTTGATCTGGACCTGCGCGTGCTGGGATTTACCTTTGCAGTCACAGTCATAACTGGACTCGTCTTCGGGGTCGTGCCTGCATTGCACGCCTCAAGAACTGATCTCAACGAAACCCTGAAAGAAGGCGGTCGCAGCGGAAGCGCGACCCACAATCGGCTGCGTAGTTTGCTGGTGGTTGCCGAAGTCGCGCTTTCGCTGGTGCTGCTTGTGGGCGCCGGCCTGATGCTCCGCAGTTTTGAAAAGTTGGCGCACGTGGATTCGGGCATCAACCCGGATCGTGTTCTGACTGTGGAGGTGCCGCTGCCTCGAGCAAAGTATCCGGAACCCGCCCAGCAAAGTGCTTTCTTCCAACAATTAATGTCTCGTGTCGCAGCACTGCCGGGAGCTTCGTCGGCCGCTGCAGCCTCAGGCCTGCCACTTCGGGGCGGCTGGGGACGCAGTCTCACGGTCGAAGGCCAGGCACTGCTATCGGTGGGCCAGGCGCCGATGATCCAACACTCAGTGGTTACGCCAAACTACTTCCACACGATGGGTATCCCCCTACGTGAAGGTCGCGACTTTACTAATGCGGATGATCCTGGAGCCACACGGGTAACGATCGTCGATGAGCGTCTGGCGCGCCAGTATTGGCCAGACGCGAGCCCGCTCGGCAAACGTGTCCGCTTTGGCCCGCCCGAAAGCAACGAACCCTGGCACACGATTGTAGGTGTGGTTGGCGCCGTGCGACATGAACGGCTGGACCGCGAGACGCGGCAATCCATCTACGTGCCATACCTGCAAATACCGGTAAGAGGCATGACCGTTGCGGTGCGCACGTCCGGAGACCCTGGCAGTTTGGCCGGCGCTGTTAGACAGCAAGTCGTCGCCCTCGACAAAGATCAACCAGTCACGAATGTAATGACTATGGACGACGTCATATCAAGGTCGGTATGGCAGGAGCGTTTCTACGCCATGTTGTTCGGTATTTTTGCAGCGCTGGCCCTCGTGCTGGCGGCGGTAGGTATTTATGGCGTGATGTCATACGCCGTCACTCAACGTACACAGGAGATCGGTATTCGGATGGCGCTCGGCGCGCGCGCCGTTGATGTACTGAAACTAATTCTCAGAAATGGGATGACGCTGATCACGATAGGGGTGGTCATCGGTCTGGTGGGAGCGCTGGCACTGACGCGCTTGTTGGCGACTCTTCTTTTTGGAGTTGCGCCCACCGATACGCTGACATTTGTGACGGTTTCCGCCGTTTTGATCTTCGTGGCGCTGGTGGCTTGTTATCTGCCCGCGCGACGAGCGACGAAGGTCGATCCATTGGTAGCGCTCAGATACGAGTGAGTAGCGTGAGCTGGAGGCCCCTCCTTGGAGTGCGCCGCCTTGTCGGCGCTTTGGCCCGTGGCGGCTTGGCGCCACTTTCTGGCCCAAGAGATATCGCTGAGTGATAGAGGCTTTGTTGCGAAACGTGGTTGCGACAAGTCGCAACCGGACAAAGCGCCGACAAGGCGGCGCACTCCAAGGCGGCGCCTTAGTAGCTAGTTGAGTTTGGAAATAACATGATGGAAACAATCTGGAAAGACATTCGCTACGGCATCCGCTCTTTGTTGAAGTATCCCGGCTTCACTTCAATAGCCCTGATCACACTCGCGCTCGGTATCGGAGCGAACACAGCGATTTTCAGTTTGGTGAACGCAGTATTGCTTAAACCACTGCCATTCCCCGATGCGGACCGGCTCGTGCTGGTCTGGGAAGACCTGTCGGCGATTGGCTTCCCACAAGGTGACGCAGCACCCGGTAACTATGCTGACTGGAAAAAACACCAGTCAGTGTTTGACGACATGGGCGCCCTCGCTCCGCGAAGTTTCAGTCTGACTGGAGAGGGCGATCCTGAAAGGATCATGGCCCACGCCGTCACCGCTAATCTCTTTCCGCTGATGGGCGTTGCGCCGGCAACGGGCCGCAACTTCCTGGCCGAAGAAGACCAGCCCGGCGGCGGGAAAGTTGTGCTTCTCAGTCATGGATTGTGGCAGCGCCGTTATGCCAGCCAGGCCGGCATTGTCGGTCGTGACATTCTCCTCGACGGCGAGAAATACACAGTCGCTGGAGTGATGCCTGAAGGGTTTCAGTTTTTGGCAAACACGGTGGGCCTCTGGATTCCGATTGCCCTCAGCCCCCAACAGCTTGCAGACCATGAGAATCATTTCCTGACTGTAGTTGCACGGCTGAAGCCCGGCGTTACGCGGGCGCAGGCCGATGCAGACATCCAGGCAATTTCGCAGCGAATCGTGCGCGATCACCCGGACGATGCTGAAGGATTGAAGTCAGTTATTGTCCCGCTTCACGAACAGATCGTGGGAAACGTTAGCCGCCCGCTCCTCATGCTCGTAGTGGCTGCCGGTCTGGTCCTGCTTATTGCGTGCGCCAACATAGCAAGTTTGCAACTGTCGCGGGCCGCAGGTCGCGGCAAGGAAATAGCAGTGCGCGCGGCACTTGGTGCGAGTCGTGGGCGAATTGTGCGGCAGTTGCTCGCGGAGAGTATTGTGCTGGCCTGCGCCGGCGGTGTTCTCGGCTTGTTGGTTGCTCTGTGGAGCTTTGCGTTGTTAAAGCAACTCATCCCGCCAGGCATGACGGCCTCAACTACTTTGAAGATCGATCTTCCCCTGCTCGGTTTTGCCTTCGCTATTTCAATCATCACCGGAATCCTCTTTGGGCTGGCGCCGGCCCTTCAGGCCTCAAAGATCGACTTGAATGAAGCGCTGAAACAGGGAGGCCTTCGCGCCGGATCTGGTGCCAGAGGAAACAAACTGCGCGGCGCATTTGTTGTTGCTGAAGTAGCGCTCGCCTTCGTGCTACTGATTGGCGCCGGCCTGATGATTCAGACCGTTTACCACCTGCTCGAACAGTATTCCCTATTTCAGCCGGAAAGATTGTTGACGCTGCGAACGATATTGCCCGACAGCAAATTTCGGAATGTCACCGAGTATCAGGCAAATGAACATGCCAAACGCGTCGCCTTCAATGATCAGGTACTCGAGCGCGTGAACGCGCTGCCCGGCGTGGTCTCTGCGGGCTACACCACTTCCGTCCCTTTGAGTTGGAAGGGAGGCTCAAACGGTGTCCTCATCGAAAGCCGGCAAACTGAAACCGGCCGGAAGCCGAGCGCAATCCACCGGCAGATCAGTTCCGGATATTTCCAAACAATGGGAATGGGTCTATTGGAAGGTCGCTATCTTGCCGAGAGCGACCGGCAAGGATCAATGCCGGTGGCCATCGTAAACGAATCGTTGGCGCGTGAATGGCGCAGTGAAAGTCCCATAGGGAAACGATTCAAACTGGGCGTGCCGAATGCGCCATGGATCACGGTGGTCGGCATTGTCCGGGATGTGCGGCAGGTGGGCATGGATGTGCCGCCGAACCCTGAAATGTATCTCCCTTATGGCCAGATCTCTACGCACCCGTGGTATGGCCCGCGCGATCTTGTCATTCGCACCACGGGAGACCCGAACGACATAGTGGCGGCGGTGCGCAGAGAAATTCATGCCGTGGATCCCGATCAGCCTGTCTCAAACGTGGCGACGATGGAGGAACTCTTGATCAAGGAGACAGGGTCGCGGCGTTTGGGAATGATCCTGCTGGCAGTCTTTAGCGCGTTGGCATTGTTACTGGCGTCGCTCGGGATTTATGGAGTGCTCTCGTTTTTTGTGGCCCAACAGACGCGTGATATTGGAGTAAGACTCGCATTGGGGGCACAACTCCGCGACGTTCTGGGCCTGGTCCTGAAAAAAGGAATGGGTTGGGCACTGCTCGGTGTGGCCGTTGGACTCATCGCTGCCTTTGGACTGTCCCGGCTCATGACGAGTTTGCTTTTTGGGGTGAGCGCAAAGGATCCGATTACCTTTGCAGCAATCGCCTTAATCTTAATGTCGGTGTCCCTGCTTGCGTGTTACCTGCCGGCACGGCGGGCGACGAAGGTCGATCCACTGGTGGCGCTGCGATACGAATGACGCGCAGGAGGTCCCTCTTTGGAGTGCGCCGCCTTGTCGGCGCTTTGGCCCGTGGCGGCTGGGCGCCACGCTTGGGGTAACAGTTTTCACTGCTAGTAAAAGCATCTAGCGCATCGTCGTTGCGACAAGTCGAAACGGACCAAAGCGCCGACAAGGCGGCGCACTCCAAAGGAGGGGCTACTTTCGGCGATCAGCAATTGGCAATAGGAAATAACACCATGGAAACATTCTTACAAGACATCCGGTACGGCGCCCGCATGCTGGCCAAGAAGCCTTTGTTCACGATCATTGCGGTGATTACGTTGGCGCTGGGAATTGGGGCCAACACTGCAATCTTCAGTGTGGTCAACGCGGTATTACTGCGCGCCTTGCCTTACCACAACGCGGATAAACTAATTGTCCTCTCATCCACCACGTCATCCGGCGACCGTGACGCACTGTCAGTCCCGGAAGCTCAGGACTATCGGGCGGGAATGCAATCGCTTGAAGACCTGGCGGCCTTTCAGTCTCAGAGCGTGAATGTAACTGGAGGCGAGCGACCCGATCGTGTGCGCGGCGCGTTTGTCTCAGCCAACTTCTTCAAGGTTTTCAATCTCAATCCGATCATTGGGCGCACGTTTGCCGAAGGCGAAGACCGCCAAGGAGGCGAGAAGCTTGCGGTCGTGAACGAGAAGATGTGGCAGGAGCGTCTAAATGGTGACCAGAACCTGCAGGGGAAGAAACTGATTCTCAATGGTGATCCTTACAGCGTGATCGGCGTCATATCTTCAAGCTTTAAGGAGCCGTTCGATCCGGATGTTGAGGTATGGATGCCGGTACCGAACTATCCTGGCAACCCGGGGACCCGCGAATGGCGCCAGCTATTTGCTATCGGCCATCTGAAGCCAGGTGTCAACCTCGCGCAGGCGCAAGCTGAAGCGGCCACAATTGCCGACCAGTTAGCGCAGGCTTACCCCAAGGAGAATACTGGACGAATTGCAAAGGTCGAATACTTTCGCGAGCTGATGGTTCGCGAGGTTCGCCCCATGCTTTGGCTGTTGTTTGCTGCTGTCGGCGTGATTCTCCTGATTGCCTGCGCAAACCTGGCAAATCTGTTGCTGGCACGCGGGCTTTCGAGGCAAAAAGAGATAGCAGTGCGGGCGGCCATGGGGGCCGGCCGATGGCGGCTGATTCGGCAGTTACTGACCGAGACCACGCTGATCGGGCTGCTGGGTGGTGTTGGTGGATTATTGCTGGCCCATTGGGGTTTGTATGCCCTGCTCAAGCTGCCGCAAAACTTCGTGGATGCCAAGGAGGCCACGCTTGATACTCGCGTCCTACTCTTCGCCCTTGCCGTATCGGTGATTACCGGTTGGCTATTTGGATTGATTCCCGCCTTGCAGCTCGCCAGACCAGAGCTGCAGTCGTTTCTCAAAGAAGGCGCTCGCGGCAGCGGCGAAGGTTCCCGATGGAACCGAGTGCGTGGCGCATTCGTCGTGGCCCAGGTGGCCCTATCGCTGCTTTTGCTGGTGAGCGCCGGTTTGCTGATCAGAAGTTTCGATAAGCTTTTGCGAGTTAACGTTGGCTTCCAGACCGAACGACTTCTGACCCTCGAATACCGTCTCCCTCTCAGCAAGTACAAAGAACCTGTGGCCCAGTGGAATTTTCATCGCCAGGTAGTTGAGCGTCTCGCGGAAGTTCCGGGTGTGCAATCTGCTTCGCTGGTGCGTGGCCTTCCTTTTAGCGGCAATGGTGGGACTTCGGCGATTGTTCTGCCCGACCGCGAACTTCCGGAGAAGGGCAAGGAACCCGAGGTCCTGGTTAATACCGCTATGCCGAATTACTTCGAGACCATCGGCATTCCTTTTCTCCAGGGCCGTCTCTTCGGAAATGAGGACCAGGCCAATACTCCCGCAGTTGTAATCATCAACCAAACAATGGCGCAGAGGTTTTGGCCCAACCAGGATCCGCTGGGCAAACAGATCAAATTTGTCGTGGGCGGAGAGATGGCCACGGTGGTGGGCGTGGTCGGCGATGCCAAGCACTACTGGCTGGAGGAAGAACAACGGCCGCAGGTATATGGGGCCTTTAGCCAGGGTCCCGGGTTATTCGCGACCGTTGTCGTTCGGACCACCGTCGAACCGCTAAGTCTGACGGAGCCTGTGCGGCAGGCCATCTGGAAAGTCGATGCCGATCAGCCGATGTGGAAAATTCGCACGGTTGAATTCCTGGTGAAGCGCAGCACTGCTGACCGTAGATTCCTGATGGCTTTGATGGGCGTGTTCGCCGCGCTGGCGCTGGTCCTGACAATTATCGGGCTCTACGGCGTTATCAGTTATCTCGTTAATCAACGCACACAAGAGATTGGTATTCGCATGGCCCTGGGAGCACAGGTGGGCCACATCATGCGCATGGTCCTGAAACAGGGAATGGTGCTCGTGTTGACCGGAGTTGCCCTGGGCCTCGCCGCAGCCTGGATGTTGACACGATTGATTGCGCAGTTGCTTTACCAGGTGAGCGCAACCGATCCGCTAACTTTCGCAGGAATTGCGTCGCTGCTGATCGTGGTCGCCTTGCTGGCTTGCTATGTCCCCGCGCGACGCGCGACGAAGGTCGATCCTCTCGTAGCGCTGCGCTACGAGTGAATTTGGAGTGCGCCGCCTTGTCGGCGCTTTGGCCCGTGGCGGCCTGGCGCCACGCTCGGTGCAGCAAGTCCCATTGTCGGAGCAAGTCTCTAGCGTAGCGTGGTTGCGACAAGTCGCAACCGGCCAAAGCGCCGACAAGGCGGCGCACTCCAAGGAGGGCTTTCTCGCGATTGGTTAGGGGAAAGAAGATTATGAATACATTTTATCTCCCCGCGCGACGGGCGGCGAAAGTGGATCCGATGGTAGCGCTGACTTACGAGTAGCGCTGTTACGCAGGGCGCCTCTTTGGAGTGCGCCGGCCCGGCGGCGCTTTGGCCCGTGGCGGCCTGGCGCCACTTTCTGGCCCAACAGATCTCGCTGACTGATAGAGGCTTTGTAGCGAACCGTGGTTGCCCCAGGCCGCAACCGACCAAAGCGCCGCCGGGCCGGCGCACTCCAAGGAGGCGCCAGAATCGGCAGTTGCGAAAAACACATGCAAGCCTTAATCAAAGACATTCGTTACGGAATGCGCGGTCTGCTGAAGCGGCCCGGGTTTTCCGCCATTGCAATCCAGACCCTTGCTCTTGGCATCGGCGCAAACACCGCGGTGTTTAGCATCGTGCATGCTGTCCTGCTGCGTCCGCTTCCATTTCCTGAACAGGAGCAACTGGTGGTTGCGTGGGAAAAGGACACGTCAACCAACACACCGTTTGTCGAGCTCTCAGTCGCTGAAATCCGTGACTGGCAAACGCAGAATCAGAGTTTCACGGCGCTCGCCGCTATGCCAACTACGATCTATGGCTTCGGCTACGTACTCACCGGCCGCGGCGAACCGGTAGAACTCGAGAGCGCCAGGGTCACAGGCCGCTTCTTTTCGCTGTTGGGCGCACAGGCTGCGCTTGGGCGGGTCTTTGATGAAAGCGACGATCAACTCAACAGTCCAAACGTCATTGTCTTGAGCGATCGGATTTGGCGTGAACGCTTCGGCGCCGATACGAAAATTGTGGGCCAAACGATCACCTTGAGTCAGCAGCCCTTCACAGTCATTGGCGTGATGCCGGCCAGCTTTGCTTTTCCTAAGGGCGTGGATCTCTGGAAGCCGTTGATGGCTGGAATGAGTCCACGTAGCGCTCAGAATCGATTCGTCACTTATTTGCAGGCTATTGGGCGACTCAAGCCGGGAGTGAGCCTCGATCAAGCTGAAGCGGAATTGAACACCATCATCGCGCGCGTTGCCGAGAGTCATCCGGAAACGCAGGCGAGCAACCGTCGCGTAGTACTCACGCCGCTGGCCGATCATTTGTTTGGAAATGCGAAACCAGCATTGTGGGCGCTCTTTGTAGCGACGGGGCTCTTGTTGCTGGTCGCCGCGGCAAACATCGCGAACCTTCTGCTCGCTCGTGCCACTTCGCGACGCCGCGAACTCGGCGTGCGCGCCGCATTGGGCGCGAGCCGTTGGCAACTCATTCGGCAGTTGTTGAGCGAGAGTCTGGTGCTGGCAGTCTGCGGCGGCCTGGCGGGTGTGTTGCTGGCGTATTGGTTGGTTGAATTGCTGTTGGCGATTGCTCCCGCGGACATTCCGCGGCTCGAAGAGGTGCGACTAAGCGGCGTGGTATTGGGAGCGAGTCTCCTTTGTACAGTTTTAACTACCGTCATCTTTGGGTTGCTCCCGGCGCTGTCAGCCTCGCGGATCAATCTCAACGAGACAATCAACGAAGCCGGCACCAGACTTACGACATCGCGTGGGGGTAATCGTCTGCGCAGCGCGCTGGTGGTCGGTGAGGTTGCTTTGACGCTTGTGTTGCTGGCCGGCTCAACGCTGATACTTCGAAGTTTCGTCAATCTTAAGCAGGTGCCGCTTGGTTTTGCTCCGCAAAATGTTTTGTCGATGCAGTTGCGAGTGACGGGTCAGAAGTACAGCAAGGTCGAAGCGCGCCGCGAATTCTTTCGGCAGTTGATCGAACGGGTTGAGGCGCAGCCAGGCGTTACCGCGGCCGCCGGCGTTTTGATTCGTCCACTCGAAGGTACGGTTGGTTGGGATTACGAGTTCGGGGTCGAAGGACAATCGATCGATGACGCGCGCAAGAACGCCTTCTCAAATTTCGAGACAATTACACCTCATTACTTCCGAACGTTTGGGATTCCGATAAGGGTCGGGCGCGAATTTGACGCGCGGGACAATTCTGATAACCCCCCTGTGGCCATTGTGAGCGAAGGGATGGCAATTCAATTCTTCGGGTCGCCTGCCGGTGCGATTGGCAAAAGACTGAAGCTGGATCCCGACGATGCGGAGGAGCCATGGCGGTTGATCGTCGGCGTCGCCGGCGACGCGCGTTACCGCGAACTGCAAAGCAAGAGGCTGGATCTTTACCTCCCACACGCACAGAGCACACCCAACCTGAACCACTTTGCAGTGCGCACGACACTGGGCCCCTCGCATGCGCTGGGCCTGGTCCGTCGAGAAGTGTCAGCGCTCGATCCGCAACTGGCTGTGAGCCGCATAGCGACGATGGAAGAACTAGCTGCCGCACAACTGGCACGACCGCGTTTCAACGCCGTGCTGTTGAATTGGCTCGCGGGGCTGGCGATGTTGCTCGCGGCACTGGGAATTTTTGGCGTGATGGCTTATGCCGTCGCCGAGCGCACCAGCGAACTGGGCCTACGCATCGCATTGGGTGCGCCACCGCGCAACATCATGACGTTGGTGTTACGACAGGGAATTAAGCTGGCTGCGCTGGGAGTGATGTTGGGATTGGTAGGGGCATTAATTCTGACGCGCTGGCTCGCGAGTTTGTTGTACGGGGTGAGCGCGACTGATCCGTTGACGTTTGTCGTGATTACTTTGCTGCCAATGATGATTGCCATCCTGGCCTCCTGGCTGCCTGCGCGGCGAGCGACCAGGGTCGATCCGTTGGTCGCGCTCAGATACGAGTGATCGTGGTTAACAGGCGTACAGAGTACAAGCTTTAGCTTGCCGCGTGGGGAAAGAAGACAGCTTGGATGTGCAAAAACAACGCAGCTTCAATGGTGACGAAAGGCGCAACCTGAAGGTTGTACTCTGAACACCTGTTAGGAGGCAGGCAATGGAAACATTTCTTAAAGACATCCGCTACGGAATCAGAAGCCTTTTGAAGAGGCCGGGGTTCTTCGCGGTCGCGGTGATCACACTTGCGCTCGGCATCGGCGCTAATAGCGCGATCTTTAACACTGTGAATGCCGTGCTGCTGCGCCCGCTTTCGTTTCCCGAATCCGAGAGGGTCGTATTTTTCGAAGGCATCAACCCTCCACAGGGTCTTACGCAAAGCAACATGTCCGTGCCAGACATTGTTGATTGGCAAAGTCAGAACCAAAGCTTTGAGCAAATAGCTGCTTTCGTCAGTGGCGGCTCACTCCTCACCAGCGACGATGAGACCGAGCGTGTGCGTGCCTCTGGTGTGACTGCGGATTTCTTCGCCTTGATGCGCACCAACGCTCTCTACGGGAGAAACTTGCAGCCGGATGATTCACAACCCGGGCGAGAGCCTGTGGTGGTGTTGAGTTACGGATTGTGGCAGAGACACTTTGGCGCTGACCCGAAGATTATCGGCAGCAATGTGATGATGGGTGGGAAGAACACGACCATCGTTGGAGTGATGCCGGCAAGCTTTGATTATCCGCAGCAATCAGAGTTGTGGGCGCCTCTTCCGCTCGACGGCCCGTCGGGACGGCGTGACAACCGAAACATGGAGGTCATTGCACGTCTGAAGCCCGGAGTTACGATTGAGCAGGCCCAGGCCGACATGGACACGATCAATCAGCGACTGGCCCAGGCTTACCGTGAGACTAATACCGGATGGTCCGTCCGCGTCTCAAATTTGCGAGAGCAGATCGTGAGCGGCGTGCGCACATCGCTGCTGGTCTTACTGGGAGCGGTGGCGTTCGTGCTGCTGATCGCCTGCGCTAACGTCGCCAATCTCCTGCTCGCTCGCGCCACTGCCCGACAAAAAGAGATTGCCGTGCGTACGGCCCTGGGCGCTGGACGTATGCGCATTATTCGGCAACTGCTTACCGAGAGTGTGCTGCTTTCATTGATAGGAGGCGCTCTCGGATTTGGCCTGAGTGTCTGGCTCACGCGCCTGCTGGTTGCCATTAGTCCCGCCAATAGCCCTCGCTTTGACGAAATCCGAATTGATAGCCGCGTGTTTTTTTTCACTCTGGCGATCACGCTTCTGACGGGTCTCATATTCGGCGTGGCGCCGGCGCTGCAAACGTCGCGGGCCGACCTGAATGAGAATTTGAAAGAGAGCGGACGACGTGGCGCGGGCGGCGAGCGGTCCAATCGTTTGGGCAGCCTGTTAATAGTGTCGGAGATTGCCCTCTCGTTCATGTTGTTGGTTGGCGCCGGACTTCTGATCAAAAGCTTCTCGCGTTTGCAGGATGTCAGTCCCGGGTTTAATCCAGACAACGTCCTCACCATCCGCCTCGGATTAATGCCGGGGAAATATCCGCAGGGAGAACCTCGCGCGCAACTTTTTCGGCAGGCCGTTGAAAAGATCAAGGCGGTTCCGGGTGTGGAGTCGGTCGGCGGGGTGCTGAGCATGCCTCTCGGAGGTGACACGCTGAGTGTCGGACGTTCTTACATTCGTGAAGGCCGGCCGTTCACGCCGGAAGAATCCGCCAACTCGATGTATTTTGTCGTCACACCTGATTACTTTCGGGCCCTACAGATTCCGCTGAATAACGGGCGCGCCTTCACGGACCAGGACAATGACAATTCGCCTAAGGTCGTAATCGTTAACCAGACAATGGCGCGTCAGCTTTGGCCCGGCGAGAACCCCGTTGGTAAGCGGATAACTATATGGCGCGATGAGAAGTTTCCGCGCGAAATCGTCGGCGTCGTGGGGGACACAAAAGCATCTCTAGATACCAAGGCCGGCAACCAGATGTATGTGCCCTACGCTCAGGATGCGAACTGGGGCAGCCTGACTCTGGCAGTGCGAACAACCTCGACCGATCCCGCATCTCTCGCCCCCGCGGTGAGACAGGAAATCAGATCGCTGGATAAAACGTTGCCGGTCTACAACGTCAAGACGATGAACGACGTTTTAGGGGCGTCAGTTGCCCCCAGGCGAAGCTCGATGCTGCTCTTCAGCACCTTCGCTGTCGTCGCAATGATGCTCTCGATGATTGGCATCTATGGTGTCACTGCCTATTACGTCACCCAACGCACCCACGAGATCGGCATACGAATGGCGCTGGGCGCACAACTCCGCGATGTGATGAAACTCGTCTTGAGACGCGGAGTGATATTGGCGTTGATCGGAATCGGCGTCGGTCTGGCCGGGGCCCTCGCTCTAACACGATTGATTTCCACCTTGCTGTTTGGCGTTACTCCGGTTGACGTCATGACTTTTGCGGTTGTCTCGCTTGGCCTGATTGCGGTCGCCGTTGTCGCTTGCTACATCCCTGCGCGGCGCGCAACCAAAGTCGATCCGTTGGTGGCGCTGCGATACGAGTGACTATTGTTCGCAGCAAATGGAGCCTCTTTGGAGTGCGCCGCCACGCCACCCCAGCGCGGCTGCCGCGCCGGGGACCCCGGTTGTCGGCGCTTTGGCCCGTGGCGGCCTGGCGCCACGCTCGAGGTTACAAGTCTCGCTGTTGGTGGAAGTCTCTAGCGTTGCGTGATTGCGACATGTCGCAATCGGACCAAAGCGCCGACAAGGCGGCGCACTCCAAGGAGGGGCTTGGTGTTCCGCGATGGCTTGAAGGGAGCTGATACATGTTCTCAACTCTGGGACAGGACCTGCGCTACGGCGCGCGGATGTTGCTGAAAAATCCTGGATTCTCTTTGATCGCGATTATCACGCTTGCCCTTGGCATCGGCGCGAATACGGCGATCTTCAGTGCGGTTAATGCGGTTCTCTTTCGGGCGCTGCCTTACAAGGAGCCTGATCGCCTGGTCCAAATCTTTCAGAGATTTCGCCCGCAACAGAATATGGACAGGATGCCGGTCGCCCCTGCCAACTTTTTCGATTGGCAAGCCGAGCAGCAGTCTATTGAGGCATTCGCCGCTTTTCGACTGAGTAACTTTAACCTCAGCGGCGATAACAACCCCGAGCGTGTTCGCGCCGCACTAGCCTCAGCCAATCTTTTCGCAGTGCTCGGCGTCGAACCTGATCTCGGCCGCACCTTTCAAGCCGGCGACGACGCGGCCGGCAGTGAGCCGGTGGCCGTCCTAAGCAACAACCTTTGGCAGCGTCGGTTCGGTGGCGATAGGTCCATCATTGGGCGGACCATTAGGGCCAACAACAAACAATACACCGTCATCGGGGTAATGCCGCCGGGCTTTCGTTTTCCGATTGGCTGGGTGACCAGCGATGTTGAAATCTGGTCGCCTCTGACTTTGGAAGCCGCCGAAAGAAACAATCGCAGCGCGATCACGCTGGACGTCATCGCGCGGCTCAAGCCAAACGTAAAACTGGAACAAGCGCAAAAAAGTCTCGATGCTTTGATGGGCCAATTAGAACAAGCCTATCCGCAAAGTAACAAAGACTGGGGCGTGAATCTGATGCCCCTGGCGGATCGCGGCATTATCGGCTATCGCGCGATGTTTTTGTTTCTGTCGTTAGCGGTTGGGCTCGTTCTCTTGATCGCCTGCGTCAACGTAGCCAATTTACTTTTGGCGCGCGGCATTCAAAGAGAGAAGGAGTTGACCATTCGAGCCGCGTTAGGGGCAGGGCGGCTGCGCCTGGTTCGACAATTACTGACGGAAGGTTTGATGCTTTCGACTTTGGGTGGCCTCGTCGGAGTCATCTTATCGGTGTGGGGCAGTAACCTCTTGACAGCGTTGGCGCCGAGCGATCTACCGCAATTAAAACAAGCCAACCTCAATCTTCGCGTTTTTCTGTTTTCGCTGGGCCTGTCTGTGCTGACCGGTTTCTTTTTCAGCATCTTTCCGGCTTTGTCGCTCTCGCGCTCTTCGCTCCAGGGGGCCTTGCAGGAAGGTGGGAGAGGAACCAGCGACAACCCACGGCGCAACCGGTTAAGAGCAGCGTTGGTTGTGGGTGAACTCGGCTTGACCGTGGTCCTTCTGTTGTCAGCCGGAGCGTTGATAAAAAGTTTTCAGTCCTACATGGCCGTGGAGCCCGGTTACGTCGCCGAAAATGCCATCACGATGCGAATTGCGCTGCCGGCCGAGAAATATAAACAAGGCCCACAGTGGGTGGCCCTCTTCGAACGCGTTGAAGAAGAGGTTAAAGCTATTCCTGGCGTAGTCACCGCCGCAATCGGGAGCAGCGCACCCATGGAGGGCGGAGGCGAGGTGACCAGGTACACCATCGTTGGCAAGCCTGAGCCCGATCCCACCGCGCGCTCATTAAAGTCGGAATACATAAGAATCAGCCCGGACTATTTCCGCGCCGCAGGGATAACTTTGCGCCAGGGCCGCTCCTTTAGCTCGAGCGACGTCGAGGGCGCGCCGCAGGTCGCCATCGTTAATGAAACATTCGCCCGGCGCGAGTTCCCCGACAAGAATCCGATTGGGGAAAGAATCAGGCTGCGTGGCAATGTGAATGCTTCTGCCCGCGACGAAGCTGGCAACTCGCCATTGGAAATTGTCGGGGTTGTGGCCGACATCAAAGAATACGGCCTTTACCTGATGACGCCCCCGCTAATCTACGCGCCGATGCGCCAAAGCCCGCAGCGCACGATGTCGCTTCTGGTGAAAACAGCCGGCGAGCCCACGAGTATGTTGCCGGAGATTCGCCGGCGCTTATTAAAGATCGATCCCGAGCAGCCGGTTTACAACCTGCGCACGCTGGAACAGATCATCAGCGAAAACCACGCGCTCTTTCGCTTTAATACGCTGCTGTTAACCACCTTCGCAGCGATTGCTTTAGCTTTATCGTTAATCGGCATCTACGGCGTCGTCTCCTATTCCGTGAGCCAGCGGACCAGGGAGTTTGGCATTCGGCTGGCGCTCGGAGCAGAGTCTCGAAACATCTTCAAGCTCGTCCTAAGCAAGGGCGCATGGTTGATAGTCGTCGGCTTGGTTTTAGGCCTGGCGGTGTCTTACCCGGCCAATAAATTTCTGGCCCGTTCCCTCAAAGAGTCTATGAACCTGGACCTGATTAACACCGGCCCAATGCTGTTGGTTGTGGTATGCGGGTCCATGACGCTTGCCGTCTTGCTGGCCTGCATTGTTCCAGCGCGGCGGGCGACGAAAGTTGATCCGATGATCGCGCTTCGTAGCGAGTGACGATGTTGGAAGCAACTCCTTGGAGTGCGCCGCCTTGTCGGCGCTTTGGCCCGTGGCGGCTTGGCGCCACTTTCGGTGCCGTAAGTTCCGATGTTGGCGCAAGTCTCTAGCGCAACGTGGTTGCGACAGGTCGCAACCGGCCAAAGCGCCGACAAGGCGGCGCACTCCAAGGAGACCTGGAGGGGGAAGAGAAAATGATGGACGTTTTTCTAAAAGACATTCGTTACGGTTTCCGCGGCCTCTTGAAGCATCCGGGCTTCACGCTGGTCGCCGTGATCACGCTGGCGTTGGGGATTGGCGCAAACTCGGCCATCTTCACCGTTGTGAATGCAGTGCTCCTTCGACCCCTGCCGTTCGCAGCGCCCGAACAACTGGTGTTCATCTGGCAGACGCATCCCTTCGGCAAGCGCATCGGTATCGATCAATTGCCGGCTTCTAATGCCGACTTCCATGATTGGCAAGAGCAGAGCAATCTCTTTGAAGGAATGTCCATGGTCGACTCCTGGGGCGGTAATCTTACCGGTGGTGATATGCCGGAGCACGTAGATGGGGCGAAGATCTCGGTCAATCTCTTGTCTCTATTGCGCGCTCGACCGTTGCTCGGCGCAGACTTCACTGCCGCCCAGGCGGAGCCCGGTAACAATCGGGTAGTTATCCTGAGTCATAAATTGTGGCAGCGGCGCTTTGGGGGCGATCCCAACGTAGTCGGCCGGCAATTTCAAATTGACGGTGAGCCCTACACTGTACAAGCCGTAATGGGACCAGACTTCGTCTTCCCTAAAGATGTAGGGCTACCCGATTACTTCCCGTTCGCCAAAGCCGAGATGTGGCATCCTATCGCCCTTTCGGAGGGGCAGCGCGCGAATCGCGGCAGCCACCATCTCGCAGTCATTGCGCGTCTCAAACCCGGCGCGACCCTGGCCCAGGCCCAGTCGCAGATGGCGAGCATCGCGAGAAACGTTGAACAACAGAATCCCGACGAGTCTAAAGACTGGGGCACCTCCGTCAACCAGGTGCATGAACAAGTAGTCGGCGCCAGTCGCAAGGTAATCCTGATTTTGCTCGGGGCGGTTGGATTCGTGCTTCTGATTGCCTGCGCGAATGTGGCAAACCTTCTGCTCGCGCGGTCCTCCTCAAGGCAGAAGGAAATCGCGATTCGCACTGCACTAGGCGCCGGTCGCGCGCGTATCGTGCGACAACTCCTGACTGAAAGCATTCTGCTTTCCCTCATCGGTGGAACACTCGGCGTGGTGTTGGCTTCCTGGGGCGTCAAGCTGCTATTGGCGTTCAGCTCCGACAAGCTCCCCCGCGTTGGTGAAATCAATATCGATAGCCGCGTGCTTTTCTTCACCTTCGCAGTTTCCCTTGCTACCGGAGTCCTGTTTGGATTGGTACCTGCGCTACAGGTTTCAAAGCCCGACCTAAACCAGACACTGAAAGAGAGCGGCCGCAGCGCAATGGGCGGGCGCCTCCGGCAACGCGCTCGCAACCTGCTGATAGTCTCCGAAGTCGCCCTCTCACTCGTCCTTCTTGTCGGCGCCGGCTTGTTGGCCAAAAGCTTCATCCGGCTGCAGAACGTAAGCGCCGGGTTCGCTCCCAATCATTTGTTGACCGTCAATCTCGCGCTGCCCGGAGAGAAGTACAAAGAAGACGCACAGAAAGCGCAGTTCTTTAAGCAGGTCGTAGAGCGCGCCGGTGGACTTCCGGGAGTGGAAGCCGTGGCTGCGATTTCGCAACTCCCACTCAGTGGGCAGGAAGAGCTTGATGGCTTCAGCATCGAGGGCCGAACGGAAGCCGTTGGGGCCGCCGAGGTCCAAACCGCCGACTTCCGCGTTATCACGGCTGACTACTTCCGTGCCATGCAGATCCCATTGCTCAAAGGGCGCATTTTCAACGAGCAGGATCGAGCAAACACAACTTACTCCATGATCATTGACGAGTCGTTCGCGCGCCGCTTCTTTCCCGGTGAAGACCCGCTGGGAAAACGCATCGATGAAGACGGTTCGCGTAGCGCCCACGGTTTCGCCACGATTATTGGGGTGGTCGGCGGCGTCAAGCATACAGACGTGAAAGCTGAAGCGCGTCCGACTATGTACGTGTCTTCAGAACAGAGTGCCTGGGATTCCATGGTGCTTGTCATACGCAGCTCCGGCGATCCAGCCGCGCTTACGTCGGCCCTGCGCCAGGAGGTCCGGGCTATCGATAATGATCAGCCGTTGTCCGAGATCGCCACGATGGAGCAACTGTTTTCGAAAGCAGTGGCGCCGCAAAGGTTCAACATGCTGCTCGTTGGTCTATTCGCAGCACTCGCGCTGGCCCTGGCTACCATTGGCATCTATGGCGTCATTGCCTACTCGGTGACTCAACGGGCCCAGGAGATGGGGTTGCGGCTCGCCCTGGGAGCCAGTTCACGCGACATACTCCGACTGGTCGTCGGACAGGCGATGAGGACATCGCTGCTCGGAGTCGGGCTGGGAATAATCGGCGCACTCGCTTTGACCAGAGTGATGACCAGCTTGCTTTTTGAAGTCAGTGCGACTGACCCACTTGTCTTCGTTGGTCTGTCGGCGGTGCTGATTGCGGTGGCCCTGGTGGCGAGCTACATCCCGGCGCGACGGGCGACGAAAGTCGATCCGTTGGTTGCGTTGCGATACGAGTGAGACTTGGAGTGCGGCGGCCCGGCGCCGCTTTGGTCGGTTGCGACCTGGCGCAACCACGTTGCGCTAAAGACTTGCGCCAACATGGGAACTTACGGCACCGAAAGTGGCGCCAGGCCGCCACGGACCAAAGCGCCGACGAGGCGGCGCACTCCAAGGAGAGCAAGATCTGGAGAGAACAATGGACGCATTACTAAAAGACATTCGCTACGGTGTGCGCAGCTTGCTCAAGCACCGCACGCTGACGCTCCTCGCAATCGTGACGCTGGCGCTGGGTATTGGCGCGAACACCGCGATGTTCAGCGTGATCAATGCCGTACTCTTAAGGCCCTTGCCTTACGCGGAACCGGAACGACTTGTGTGGATGAATGAGTCGGGCGCGGAGGTCGTCAATCGCTGGGTCTCTTATCCAAACTTTCTCGATTGGCGCGAGCGAAGCAAGAGCTTCGAAGCGATGTCCACATTTCGGCGCTCGTTTGTGACGCTTACCAGCGGCGATCAACCACTATCCCTTAACGCGCGCATGGTAACGGCGGATTATTTCAAAGTGATGCGCGTGACTCCAATTATGGGGCGCGCATTTACGGCTGACGATGACAAGCTCGGCGCCAATCCAGTGACCGTGCTCAGCCATCGTTTCTGGCAAAGTCAGTTCGCGGGCGACAAAGACATCGTCGGTAAAACGATCATGCTCGACGATCGGGCCTACACAGTGATTGGGGTGATGCCCCAAAACTTCGCGCACCAGGGACCCCCACCACTCTGGTTGCCTATCAGCCCGCAGTACTGGAATGAGAGAGACGTGCGTGTTGCCGGGGACGTGATCGGCCGGCTCAAGCCGGGCGTAAGCGTCGATCAAGCACGCGCGGAGATGAGTGCAATCGCGCAGCAACTGGCGCGCGAACACCCGGTAGCGAATGCTGGAGCGAACCGCGTGAATGTGGTTTCGCTGCAAGAGAGCATCACGGGGAGGGTCGCGCCTGCGCTTTTGATTCTTTTCGGGGCTGTGGGTCTGGTCTTACTAATTGCCTGCGCCAACGTCGCTAACTTGTTACTGGCGCGCGCGGCCACGCGACGGAAAGAGTTTGCGGTGCGGGCGGCTTTGGGCGCCACCCGAGCCAGAATCATCAGACAGCTACTGGTGGAGAGTGTGCTCCTATCTTTAGCAGGCGGAGTATGCGGATTGTTGCTGGCCTCCTGGAGCACGTCGCTATTGGGGCGGGTCGCGCACGAAACGGTCCCGCGCCTCGAAGGTCTGCAGCTTAGCTACAAAGTGTTGGGATTCAACCTGTTGGTTTCGCTCCTCAGCGGCCTTGTGTTTGGTTTGGCTCCAGCCTGGAGGTTCTCCAAAGCGCAGTTAGGGGAGACTCTAAAGGACAGCAGCGCCACGACGAGTGAACGAGAGGGGAAGAAACTGCGGAGCGCCCTGGTCGTCGCTGAAGTCGCACTCTCAGTCGCGTTGCTGGCGGGCGCGGGGCTACTCATCAAGAGTATGTTGCGTCTCTCCAGCGCGGAAGTTGGATTTGAGCCGCAGAATGTTTTGACAATGGATCTCAGGATATCGCGCACCCGATACCGGGGTCAGGGCGAACTCGCTCGCTTCCTGCAACAAATACTTGATCGAGTGCAGAGCCAGCCCGGCGTCGAATCTGCCACTCTCTCCGGCGGTCTGCCTGGTTTTGGCGGTTCGACCAACGACATTGCTCCCGAAGGCCAGGCTCCATTGCAGCCGGGCGAATTGATCAATGTCGATTGGGGCATCGTCAGCGCCGGCTATTTCAAGACCATGAGAATACCGATCCTGAAAGGCCGGACCTTTACCAGGGATGAGGATACCGAAGGCAAGCCCGTACTCTTGATCGACGAAAACCTGGCCCGGCGTTTCTGGCCCAACGAAGAAGCGGTGGGCAAGCACATCAAATACGACAGCCCTCTTTGGCACGAGGTTATTGGTGTAGTCAAAGAGGTGAAGATCTACGGTTCAGAGTCGAAGCCACTAATCAAAATCTACACGCCAATGGGCCGCGCGGCGCCGCGACGGGTAAGGCTGTCCGTGCGCACCACTAACATCGATCAGGAAGGCATGGTGGCCGCTATTAGTCGCGACATTCAGTCTGTCGATAAGGACTTGCCGGTGGCCGAAGTTGCCGCGCTCGAGGAGATTCTCGCGCGCGAAGTCTCGCCGCGGAATTTTAACGCCGGGCTACTTTCGGTTTTTGCCGCGCTGGCTCTGTTGCTGGCGGCGATCGGGGTTTACGGAGTGACGTCATACACCGTGGCCCAACGCACCCACGAGGTGGGCATACGTATGGCCATCGGTGCGCAAAAGAGGGATGTTTTGAAGCTGTTTATGCGCGAAGGATTAAAGCTCGTGCTCGCGGGGCTCGTGATTGGCTTGGCGGGAGCGTTTGCACTGACGCGTTTGCTTGCGAGTTTGCTGTTCGGGGTTTCACCTACCGATGGCTGGACGTTTGCGACTGTTGCGGTTTGCTTGCTCGTCGTGGCGCTGCTGGCCTGCTACATCCCGGCTCGACGCGCCACGAAAGTCGATCCGCTGGTAGCTCTGCGCTACGAGTGACTCGCAAGAGGCAACTCTTTGGAGTGCGCCGGCTTTGGAGTGCGCCGCCTTTGGAGTGCGCCGCCTTGTCGGCGCTTTGGCCCGTGGCGGCCTGGCGCCACTTTCGGTGCAGGTAGTCTCAATGTTGGTGGAAGTCTCTATCGCAGCGTGGTTGCGACCAGTCGCAACCGGCCAAAGCGGCGCCAGGCCGCCGCACTCCAAAGAGGCGCACTTCAGGAAGGTTATTAGTGGGGAGGCAGTTTGAAAGGAGCAAAGATGGTGCGAGATGTTTTGCATGATCTGCGTTACGCAGCCCGGATGCTTCTGAAGAATCCCGGCTTCACTGCCATAGCCGTTCTGACGCTCGCGCTCGGCATCGGGGCGAACAGCGCAATCTTCTCGGTTGCCAACGCCGTAATTATTCAGCCCCTCCCGTTTCATGAACCATCACGCTTAGTCACGGTCCTGGAAACAAAGGCCAGCCAAAATCTTGATTGGCTTTTCGTGACCGGAAATAACTTTATCCAGTGGCAGCGGCGGGCTGACTCGTTCGAACATATCGCCGCGCTCCAGGGCTGCGGGTATCGGCTGGCGCAGGAAGGCGAGCCGCAGCTGGTGCAGGGAAACTGCGTTTCCGCGAGCTTCTTTCCAATGCTGGGCGTGCAGCCGATCATCGGCCGCGTGTGGTCTCCGGAAGAGGATCAGGTGGGCCGCGATAGGGTCACGCTGATAAGTCACGATTTCTGGCAGACGAAGTTCGGCGGCGACAAAGAAGTAGTTGGCAAGACAATTTGGCGCACCATAGATCGTCAGCCATTCACCATCATCGGCGTACTCCCGCCAGACTTTAAATTTGCCAGAGACGACATCCAGGTGTGGACGCCACTGGCTCTCGAACCGGGGTCTCCGAGGCAATTAGGCCATCTCCTGATGGTCTATGCCCGACTCAAGCCGGGAGTCAGTATCGATCAGGCCCAGGCTTCAATGACCGGTCTCGCGACTCAACTCGAACGCGAGTTTCCCGCCACCAACACCGGTTGGGGAGTTACCGTTGATCCCTTACAGCGGTTCTATTCCGATCTCGGCAACACGCGCACGACGCTACTGGTTTTGCTTGGAGCTGTGGGCCTGCTGTTACTGATCGCCTGCGCCAATATCGCCAATCTGCTGTTAGCCAGGGCAAGCGCACGACAGAGAGAGATTGCGGTGCGTGTGGCCATTGGCGCGACGCGAGGCCGACTGATTAGGCAGTTTCTTACCGAGAGTGTTTTGCTCGGTCTACTTGGCGGCGCGGGAGGTTTCATTCTCGCCTGGGTTTCTTTTGGCCCACTGCTCAGCCTGACTCCGACTATTCCTTCGTTTCGCCCACACGCGCTGGGTATCGATTCTCAGGTCTTTCTTTTTTCCATGGGTGTCTCCCTGTTCGCGAGTGTCTTATTCGGACTGACGCCGGCGCTGCGCGTTTCCAAGCGCGAGATTAGTGAGCACCTGCGCGAAGCGGGCCGGGGAACTAAGGGAACCGTCCGCAATCGGCTGACCAGAAACGCGTTAGTTGTGAGTGAAATTGCACTGGCGATTGTCTTGCTGGTCGGCACCGGCCTGCTGGTCAAGAGTCTTCACAATCTCAAAAACGATCGACTGGGATTCAATTCAGCCGACGTGCTGACGATGGGAATGTGTTGTCTAAACAATGCCCGCTATCCCACGCAGAAAGAAGTCAACACTTTTTACAAACAGCTTTTCGATCGGTTGCAAACGCTGCCGGATGTAGAAGCGGTGGCTATAACCACTGGGCTGCCCCAACGACAATTTGATGGCGCGGGCTCTGTCATTCAAGTTCGTAGCCTACCTCCCTCTGAGCCGGGCCATGAAACTGTGGCCGATCCGCGTCTGGTAGGTCCTGATTATTTTCACACGATGGGAATCCCACTTGCGCGAGGTCGCGGCTTCACGGTCCAGGACGACGATGAACACCTCGCGGTGGCGGTGATCAATGAAAGCATGGCGCGCCGTTACTTTCCTGACCAGGATCCGATCGGACAACAATTTCAAATGGTTAATCTCCAGCCGGCCGGCCGCTGGTTCACTATCGTCGGCCTCGCGAAGGACTCGCGCGATCGAGGCCTGGGACGCGAGACGCGGAGCACTTTCTATCTGAGTTATCTGCAGACCACTATCCGCGGAGGCGCTCTACTGGTACGAACAAAACCGGGCACTCAACCGCCGGTCGCCGGCGTGCGAGATGCGGTCAGAAGTCTCAATCAGGACGTAACCCTCAACGACGCGAAGACGCTTGACGCCATTATCGGCGAGTCACTCTCGCCTGAACGCTTTTCGGCAACTCTGCTAACGCTCTTTGCCGTGCTCGCAATCTGCCTCGCATCAGTCGGAGTTTACGGAGTGGTTGCGTATACGGTTGTACAACGCACGCACGAGATCGGGGTGCGAATGGCCCTGGGGGCCCAGCGCCGCGACATCATGACGCTTGTGCTGGGCCAAGGCATTCGTCTCGCGCTGGCGGGTGTGGCGCTTGGATTGATTGGAGCTCTGGCTTCGACGCGGTTGTTGAGCACACTTCTGTTTGGCGTGAGTCCTTATGATCCGCTGACGCTGATAGCTGTGCCATTTGCGCTGACATTGGTTGCACTGCTGGCTTGTTACATCCCTGCGCGCCGGGCCACGAAGGTCGATCCACTCGTAGCTCTGCGCTACGAGTGAAAGTTTTGGAGTGCGCCGCCTTGTCGGCGCTTTGGCCCGTGGCGGCCTGGCGCCACTTTCGGTGCAGTAAGTCTCAATGTGGGTGGAAGTCTCTATCGCAGCGTGGTTGCGACCAGTCGCAACCGGACAAAGCGCCGACAAGGCGGCGCACTCCAAGGAGAACAAGATCTGGAGCGAACAATGAACACTTTCTTACAAGACACTCGCTATGGGCTACGCGGTCTTTTACGCCAGCCGGGATTCACGTTAATTGCTGTGCTCTCGCTTGCTTTGGGTATCGGCGCCAACACAGCGATGTTCACGCTCGTGAATGCGGTTTTGCTTAAGCCATTGGAATACTCAGAAGCGGATCGGTTGGTGGTGATTTGGGAGGCCAATCCATCCATGGACGTCCGGAGTGACGATGTGGCGGTGGCAAATTTTGTCGATTGGAAGGCCCAGAACCAGGTCTTCGAAGACATGGCGGCGCTCAGTTTTCGTAGTTTTAATATCACCGGAGACGGCGAGCCTGAGAAGGTTCAGGCTTACGGTGCGACGGCGAACTACTTTCCACTTCTTGGTGCGACACCGGTCCTCGGTCGGAATTTTCTTGCCGAAGAAGACAAGCCGGGCGCGGCCAAAGTGACGATCATCAGCTACGGCTTGTGGCAACGGCGATATGGCGCCGATCGCGCCATACTCGGCAGGAATATTCTGCTCAACGGCCAGCAGCATATTGTCGTCGGGGTGATGCCGCAGAGCTTTCGGTTTCTCCACGGCTTAACCGGCCTTTGGGTGCCGGCGGCATTCAGTTCTGAAGAACTCCTAAAGCGCGATGGCCAAAATCTCACTGTGGTCGCGCGCCTGAAACCTGGCGTGACGGTCGAGCAGGCCCAGGCCGACATCAGCACTATCACCACGCGCATCGCGAAAGACCATCCGAACGAGGTGTCGGCGGGGCTGCGCGCGTCCGTGGTCCCATTGCGTGAACAAGTGACAGGCACATCTCGCCGGCCGTTGATCATGCTGCTGGTTGCTGTTGGCTTCGTGCTGCTGATCGCTTGCGCCAACATCGCAAATCTTTTGCTGTCTCGCGCCACCGGGCGAGGCAAGGAGATCGCTGTTCGTGCTGCCGTAGGCGCCAGCCGCGGCCGCATTGTCAGGCAGTTGCTAACCGAAAGCGTCATGCTTGCGGGCCTGGGCGGTGGACTTGGGCTCGTTGTCGCTGCCTTCAGTTTTGAGTTCCTTAAAAAATTAATTCCAGCCGGACTGGTCTCGTCGACTTTGAAGATCGATCTACGCGTGCTGGGCTACGCCCTGGTTGTCTCCTTAGTCACCGGAATCGTCTTTGGTTTGCTTCCGGCGTTACAGGCTTCGCGGGTCGATCTGAACGAAGCGTTAAAACAGGGCGGCGGCCGCGCCGGACTCGGTGCTTCAGGCGGCAGGCTGCGAGGCGCGCTGGTGGTCAGTGAGATTGCCCTGGCATTGGTGTTGCTCGCCGGCGCAGGTCTTCTCATCCAAACGCTCTCGCACCTTCGCGGCCAGTATTCCCTCCTGCAACCGGAAAAGTTGTTGACGGTGAGGACCGTACTACAAGGGAAGTATCAGGAGCCGGCGAAGCGATGGGCGTTCTATGACGAGGTGCTGGCGCGAATTGAGGCGCTGCCCGGTGTTGTCTCGGCTGGCTACACCACGTCAGTGCCTTTGCAGTGGCCGGGTGGCGCGAACGGTTTCACTATCGATGGACCGCAACCACCGCCCAACATCGGAACCAATGCACTCCACCGGCAGGTAAGCGCGGACTACTTCCAGACCATAGGAATTCCTCTGCGCGAGGGGCGCTACCTTGAGAAGCGCGATGACCAGAACTCGCAGCTTGTCTTGATGATCAACGAGACGATGGCCCGCAAGTATTGGCCAAATGAAAGCGCCGTAGGAAAGCGAATTAAGTTTTTTGATGACGACGCACCTTGGATCACCGTTGTCGGAGTCGTGGCTGACGTGCGCCAGATGGGAATGAGTCTCCCGGTCAAGGCCGAAATGTATCTACCCTTCCGTCAAGTCACCGGATTCAACTTTTACAAGCCGCGCGATTTGGTGATTCGTACCACCGGCGAGCCGCTCGATCTGGTGGCGGCGGTGCGTCGTGAGGTGCATGCGGTGGATGCTGATCAGCCGGTGTCAAACGTGGCAACCCTGGACGAATTGTTGGACCAGGGGACGCAATCGCGCAGGGTGGGAATGCTCTTGTTGGTAGCGTTTGCCGCCCTCGCATTCCTTCTGGCGGTCATGGGGATTTACGCGGTGCTCGCCTATTTCGTCATTCAGCGCCGAGCAGAGATTGGGGTGCGGTTGGCCCTGGGAGCAACGCCACGCGCGATTCTCGGACTAGTGTTGAAGAAGGGAATGAGTTTGGCATTGCTGGGCGTGGTCATCGGCCTGGTGGCAGCGGCCCTGTTAACACGACTGATGGCGAGCTTGCTTTTTGAAGTCAGCGCGACTGATCCAACCACCTTCGCAATAACCGCGCTCTCGTTAATTAGTGTTGCGCTCGTGGCGTGCTACATCCCGGCGCGACGAGCAACAAAAGTCGATCCACTGGTGGCGTTGAGATACGAGTGACGCGCAAGAGTCGCCTCCTTGGAGTGCGCCGCCTTGTCGGCGCTTTGTCCGGTTGCGGCTTGGCGCAACCACGCTGCGCTAGAGACCTGCGCCAACAATGGGACTTACTGCATCGAGCGTGGCGCCAAGCCGCCACGGGCCAAAGCGCCGACAAGGCGGCGCACTCCAAGGCGGCGCACTCCAAGGCGGCGCACTTAACTAAGGTTGTTTGAGGGAAGCAAAGGAGGAGGAAATGAAGCTAAATGGAATCGGCGTCGCGCTTTTTCTGGCGACATGTTTGCCTGGTCCAGCACTAACTCGCACCCAATCTCAAACTCAAAAAGAGGAAGGGTCTGCTGTTGGTGTAAGCGAGGAAATCCAGAGGCTGTCTTCCTCAGACCCGGTTAAGCGGGCCGCCGCGGCCTGTGCTCTGGGCAAAATAGGGAAGGCGGCCATCCCGGCCATTCCCGCTCTCATCACCCTCCTCGGCGACGGCCATCGGATAGAGCCAAAACTGGTTTGTTATCGGGAATATTTTGCCGCGACGAAGGTGGAGCCTGAGTTTGAAGGGCTGAAAGAACCTTCTCCCGGCGAAGCTGCAATGCAAACACTTATCGGTCTTGGAAGACCTTCAGTTGAGCCGCTGATCGCTGCTCTCAAAAACGATCAATGGCGGGTGAGGAAAAATGCTGCCTGGGCCCTGGCCCAGATCAAAGATCGCCGCTCTCTCCTGCCCCTGATTGCTGCTTTGGAGGATGACACCTGGCAAGTGCGCGCTTACTCGGCAGCCGCCCTGGGCCAACATAGAGATGCACGTGTAACCGAGCCGTTGATTATTGCTCTCTACGATAAGAATGCCGCGGTGCGTTGGTTTGCAGCGAGTTCGTTGGGTCCGACCAGAGACCGTCGTGCCGTAGGACCACTGATTGTGGCGTTGAAAGATAAACATCCTCGGACCCGCGCCTTTGCTGCTGCTTCGCTGGGCCAGATAAAAGATAGCCGTACCGTCATTCCTCTAATTGACGCTTTGAAAGATGAGAATGCGCAAGTGCGCATGTATGCCGCGGCGTCACTGGGCCAGCAAGGTGATAGTCGTGCGCGAGGCCCATTGCAAGATGCTTTGAAGGATGAGCGAGTGCGCTTCTACGCACGCATAGCACTGGATCAACTCAGCCCCTAGGCAGAGGCGACTCCTTGGAGTGCGCCGCCTTGTCGGCGCTTTGGCCCGTGGCGGCCTGGCGCCACTTTCGGAGCAGTAAGTTTCGGTGGTGAATAGAAGTCTGTGACGCAACGTGGTTGCGACTAGTCGCAACCGGACAAAGCGCCGACAAGGCGGCGCACTCCAAAAAGGGACTGTTAGCGGGAGAAAGGGTTTAAACATCATGAACGGTCTCTGGCAAGATCTAAAACACGCGGTACGAATGTTATTGAAGTATCCCGCCTATACGTCGATCGCCGTCATCACGCTGGCGCTGGGCATTGGCGCAAACAGCGTGATGTTTAGCGCTGTCAACGCGGTTTTGTTGCGGCCGCTGCCTTACAAGACTCCGGAACGATTGGTCGCCGTGGAATCATTCAACTCACGGAGTGGCAATCCGTCGGCGGGGGGAGTATCGCCTGCCGACTTCCGGGATTGGCAGGACCAGAGCCGGTCGTTTGAACAACTCGCTGTTTATTCCGGTACCGCGGTGGATCTGCCGGGCGAGGAGCGGACGGAATCCATCGTCGGCGCGCGCGTGTCAGTCGGTTTCTTCCCCGTGTTTGGCGTCGAGCCGATACTCGGACGCGCCTTCGCGCCGGAAGAAGAATTGTCCAACGGGCCGCAGGTGCTCATCCTCAGTTATCGTTTGTGGCAGCGCCGTTTCGGGAGCGACCCGTCCGTCGTCGGGAAGGGAGTCAAGACCAGTCAGGGCCAAGCCACGGTGGTGGGCGTCATGCCGCCGAGTTTCAGGTTTCCCAGTTACGCTGAGCTTTGGACGCCGCTCCCACGCGACGGTCGCGAGATGCAGTTGCGCGCCGAACGTTACTTTTCGGCTGTCGGACGCCTCAAGGAAGGTTCCTCGCTCAACGTCACACGCGCCGAGATGGAAACCATCGCCAGCCGACTCGAATCCGCGCACCCAAAGGATAATCAAAACTGGTCCGTGCAACTCACTCCGTGGCGCGACTACCTGGCGCGCGATAGTAGAACCGCCTTGCTGATCTTAATGGGCGCAGTCGGGCTGATGCTGTTGATCGCTTGCGTCAATGTCGCGAATCTATTGCTAGTGCGCGCCGCCGCGCGCCGTAAAGAGATAGCAATTCGGTTGGCGCTCGGCGCGGGCCGCTGGCACTTGATACGGCAGTTGCTAACGGAAAGTCTCCTGCTCTCGCTGGCGGGCGGCGCTGGCGGATTGCTGCTGGCGGTGTGGGGTAAGGGCATGATCTTCGGGCTGTTGCCAACCTCCAATTGGACCTTCTCGTCGCTGATCGCAATCAGAGACGACGCGCGAATTGACGGCACCGTACTACTCTTTACGCTCCTGGTATCCACGTTGACGTGCCTCATCTTCGGTCTCATTCCCAGTTGGCAAGCAACGAGGCCGGGTGTGAATGAATGTTTGAAGGAGGGCGGTCACGGCGCAGAGGCCAGGCTTCATCAACGAACTCGCGGAGCGCTGGTCGTCGCGGAAATCGCGCTTGCGCTCGTCCTGCTGGCCGGCGCCGGTTTGCTGATTCGCAGCTTCATGCGTCTGCAAAGCGTGGACCTCGGCTACGACCCGCGCGGTCTAATGACGATGACGCTGCCATTGCCGCAGCAGAACAGGGCGCTGTTCGCCCGTCAAGTGCGCGAAGAAGTGGCACGGACACCCGGAGTGGAATCAGCGTCATTGATGAGCTTCTTTACTTTTGGTGGGCTGAGATTCCCCTTCAACATCGAGGGCCGTCCGCTGCCGGCAGGCGATGAAAGCTCGCGGTATAGCGCCATCAGTCCGGACTACTTTCGCACGCTTAAAACAACGCTGCGCGCCGGTCGTGAATTCACCGACCGCGACACGCCGCAGACGCCGCCCGTGGCGATCATTAACGAGACGCTGGCCAGGACGTACTTCGCCGGCGAAGATCCGATTGGAAAGAAGCTCGTCGTCAGTTACCTGGGCCAGCGCGTGCCACGTGAAATCGTCGCGATCGTAGGCGACATCAAACAGGATGAACCGAACCAGAAGACCAATCCGGAAATCTTCGTGCCCTTTGAACAGCAACCGTGGTTCTTCTCCTCTCTCGTGGTCCGTTCAGTCAATCGTGATCCACTAACCGTCAGAGGGGCGGTCCAGCGCGCCATCTGGTCGGTGAGTAAAGACCTGCCGGCCGCAAAAGCGGAGACGCTCGAACAGACCCTTTCCGACCAAATCGCGGCGCCGCGTTTGTATACAGTTCTGCTGGGCGCCTTCTCGGCCGTGGCTTTGATCCTGGCGGCCGTGGGCATCTACGGTGTGATGTCTTACGTCGCTTCGCAGCGAACACATGAAATTGGTATACGAATGGCCCTTGGTGCCCAGCCCAAGGACATACTGAAACTGATTATTCGAAATGGCATGTTTGTGGCGCTGGTCGGCGTCGCTATTGGACTGGCAGGCGCATTTGCAGTGACGCGCCTGATGGCAGGTTTGCTGTTTGGCGTGGCTGCAACCGACTCACTGACATTTGTCAGCGTATCGGTTGGTCTGATTGCCGTCGCTCTGCTCGCTTGCTACATCCCGGCGCGGCGGGCGACGAAAGTCGATCCGCTGGTGGCGCTGCGATATGAATGAGAAGCAAGAGGCACCTCCTTGGAGTGCGCCGGCCCGGCGGCGCTTTGGCCCGTGGCGGCCTGGCGCCACGCTGTTTCGCAGCGAGTATCTATGTTTGTGGAAGATCTTCTAAATCAGCGTGGTTGCGCCAGGCCGCAACCGGACAAAGCGCCGACAAGGCGGCGCACTCCAAGGAGGTTATTGGTGAAAGGAGAAAAACGGTGCGAGATTTCTTGCATGACCTGCGTTACGCCGTACGAATGCTGGTGAAGAAGCCGGGGTTCACGTTGATTGCCATCGTGACTCTGGCACTGGGCATTGGTGCGAACACGGCTATCTTCAGCGTGGTAAACGCGGTGCTGCTGAGACCGCTGCCATATCCGAACGCCGACCGCCTCGTGGCAGTCTCAGAAAACTCCCTTCAGTCTCCCGATATCTCGGTTTCCTACCCGGATTATCTCGACTGGCGAGCGCAGCAGTCTGTGTTCGAAGAGATGTCGGCGCGTATGCCTATGGGCGGAATAATCAGCGGTGCGAACGAGCCTGAGCGGGTGATAGGACGGCTGGTGACGCCGAGCTTCTTTTCAACTCTTGGCGTTCAGCCAATGCTGGGCCGCGCGTTCACGGAAGCGGAGAACAGTCCTGGAGTACCACCGGTAATGGTGATCAGCCACGGACTTTGGCAGCGTCAATTCGGAGGCGCTGCCGATGCCGTTGGTAAATCGATCACATATAACGGTGAACCCTGGACCGTAATCGGTGTGATGCCCCCATGGTTTGAGTTCTACGGACGCACAAATATCAACAATGACCTCTTCAAGCCGCTGGGCCGTCTTGGCGACCAGGAGTTTATGCAAAATCGAAACTCGCACACGGTCCGTGTAACTGCCCGGATGAAGCCAGGTGTAAGCATCGAGCAAGCACAATCTGAACTTAGTGCCATCTCCGCCCGGCTGGCAACGCAGTATCCCTCGTCGAACACCGGCATAGGTGCAACCACTCGCTCCTTTCTCGATGACTACGTCGGTGATTCGCGCCAATCATTACGAGTGATCTTTGCCGCCGTAGCATTCATGCTTTTGATAGCTTGCGCGAATGTTGCCAATCTCATGTTGGCCCGAGCCACGACCAGACGCAGAGAGATTGCCTTGCGTCTCGCACTTGGCGCCTCCCGCTGGCGTATAACGCGTCAATTAATAACTGAGAGTTTGATCCTCGCAATTGTTGGCGGTGTGTTCGGAGTCTTGCTGGCGACCTGGGGAGTTAGTCTGCTCTCTAAGATTAATACTGGAGAGTGGTCGCGTATCGACGAGGTCTCGATTGATGCGCGCGTACTTGGTTTCACGTTTCTGATTACCCTCGTCGTCGGCATCCTATCGGGTTTGTTTCCAGCGTTACAAAGTTCAAGGTTGGGTTTAAACGAGGCTCTTAAGAAAGGTGAGCGCATCTCGTCTGGGGGTTCGGGCGGAAGGCTGCGCCGTTCATTGGTGGCTGCTGAGGTTGCGCTGGCGCTCGTGGTGTTGGTAGGAGCCGGGCTAATCATCAGGAGTTTCAGCAGTCTGACTTCCGTTGAACCGGATTTGATCCCCAGAATGTCCTGACCTTCAGGATGCGTTTGCCGGACGCTAAATATAAGGAAGTATCACAAACGTTCGCGTTCAGCCGCGAGGCCATCTGGCGAGTCTCGGCTCTTCCCGGGGTGGAACGAGTAGCCGTAGCCACTGGTTTTCCACTTGGCCGCGCCGACGAGAATGGCTATCTGGTCGAAGGGCAGCCGGAGCCTTTGCCAGGCCTTGGTCCGCGCTCATTCAGGCAAGACGTCAGCGAGGACTATCACAGCGTCCTAAAGATTCCGTTGCTTGAAGGGCGGCTCTTCAACGCCCACGACACCGAGAACAGTCCCTTGGTTGTGATTGTGGACCAGGAGTTTGTCGCACGAAGTTTTCCAAACCAACCCGCGCGTGAAGTTCTGGGCAAGCGGCTGCGCTTCGGCGGGGATAGTGATCGCTGGCGCGAGATCGTGGGCATTGTCGGGCATGTCAAGCAGCACGGATTAGATGAGGAAGGCCGCGCGCAAATCTACCGTCCCTGGACGCAGATCACTGAGAAGTGGAGGAACGACTATTTGCGGGCGACAGACATGATAGTAAAGACCTCCGTCGACCCAGTCAGCCTCATCGGGGCGATCAAGCGTGAGATTCGACTAATTGATAAAGATCAACCCATTGCCCAGGTACAAACCCTCGACGACAAGTTGAGCGACTCGATCGCTCCGCAACGTTTTACTCGGCTCTTGCTCAGTCTGTTTGCCTTGATTGCTCTGTTGCTCGCTTCGGCCGGGATCTACGGGGTGATGTCTTACGCAGTCACGCAACGCACACAGGAAATTGGAGTGCGAATGGCGCTGGGTGCGCGACCGCTTGATGTTCTGAAGTTGATCGTCCGTCAGGGAATGGCTTCGGTTGTGATCGGCGTGGTCGTGGGGCTCGCGGGCGCATATGCAACAACGCGCCTGATGACAAGCTTGCTCTTCGGGGTGACCGCAAAAGACCCAGTAACACTTGTGGCAGTGACGGTCGTACTTACGCTGGTGGCATTGGTCGCTTGCTACATCCCGGCGCGCCGGGCAACGAAGGTCGATCCATTGGTGGCGCTGCGTTACGAGTGAAATTTGGAGTGCGGCGGCCCGGCGCCGCTTTGGCCTTCTGCGGCTGACTCCAAGACCGGTGAGTGATTTGAAGCGAATCGTGGTCGCGCCTGGCCGCGACCGGACAAAGCGGCGCCAGGCCGCCGCACTCCAAAGGGTGATCTTTAATGGACACACTTCTAAATGACATACGCTACGGTATCCGCAATTTACTAAGGCGACCTGGCTTCACCGCAATCGCGGTGATCACACTTGCGGTTGGCATCGGCGCGAACACTGCTGTTTTCAGCATCGTCAATGCCATGCTATTTCGCCCAAGAGCGGTGACGCAGCCTGAGCGGCTGGTCGAGCTTTACGTCGGCGACGCGCGCAATCCTTACCAAACTAGTGCCTACCAGGATTTTCTGATCTTTCGTGATCAAACCGAAATTTTCTCCGGTCTGGCTGCTTATCATATTGACCAGTTCAAACTGGGGGGCGCGGAGGATGTCGAACAGGTTTGGGGTGAGGTGGTCTCCGGAAACTACTTTGAGTTGTTGGGAGTCAAGGCGATCAGGGGACGCACGTTCCTGCCGGAAGAAGATCAAACCCCTGGTACTCATCCGGTAGCCGTCATCAGCCACGGTTTGTGGCAACGTCGTTTCGGCGCCAACCCGGAAGTTATTGGTCAAACAATTACTCTCAACCATCAATCGCTCACTGTGATTGGGATCGCGCCGCCGGAATACACAGGCATGATTCGGGGCTGGGCGATGGAGGTCTGGGTTCCTGTGATGATGAAGGCGCAAATGGCGCCTGAAGCCGGCCTTGCCATGCTCAATAGTCGCGGAAACTCATGGCTCTTTATGGTCGGCAGGCTTAGACCCGAGGCGACGCTCGAACAAGCGCGGGCGCAATTTGATCTCATCTCCCGGCAATTGCAGGACGCCTATCCGGAACACTGGCGTGAAAAGCGCGACGGGTCAAACCAAGTCAGGGAAAAGTTTGTCACTGTCCTCCCGGAAAGCGAAACCAGGATCCTCCCAGACGCTCAGTCCAGCGTCTATGCCGGCATCGCCCTGATCCTGGCAATGATCAATCTCGTGATGCTGATCGCCTGTATGAATCTCGCCGGATTGTTGCTGGCGCGCGGGTTGGAACGCCGTCGAGAGATCGCCGTGCGTTTAGCCGTCGGAGCAGGACGCCGCCGGATCATTCAACAACTGTTGACCGAAAGTGTCCTGCTGGCATTGATTGCTGGTGTCGCCGGGGCTTTGTTGGCGATGTGGTTGACACATCTGCTGGTGGCTTTTATTCCCGCACTGCCGGAAGGCATTCGGCTCGCAATCGATCTGCGAATCGATTGGCGTGTTCTGGCTTACACGTTTGGATTTTCGTTCCTGGTGGGCGTGCTCTTCGGCCTGGTTCCAGCCCTGCAAATCTCGCGCCCGGATGTGATTGCAACCCTGAAAGAAGGTTCGCAGGTTTTTGCTGGAGCTTATCGCCACTCGCGTGTGCGAAACGGGTTGATCGTCGCCCAGGTGGCGCTGGCGCTCTTGCTACTCGTGGGTGCTGGGCTGGCCATGAGGAGTTTACAAAACATCAGTCCCACCCGATTAGGCTTTGATTCAATGAATTTGGTGGTTGCCCCCATGCGACTGGAACGACAATACGACCGGGCTCGCAGCCAGGAGTTTTACCGGGAGCTGGAGGAACGCACGCGCGCTTTGCCGGGCGTGCGGACGGTCAGTTTTGTTGACGAGGTGACGGGCGGCCTGCTGGGCAGTCAGCGCAGGTCGGTTGGGATCGAAGGCCATCAGCAAATCACGGAGATCGATTACAACACGATTGGTGCGGGCTACCTGACGGCAATGCAGATTCCGGTGGTCCAGGGTCGCAATTTCGACGAACGTGACCGCGATGGCGCCCCCTGCGTAGCCGTCGTGAATGAGTACTTCGCCCAGCGTTACTTTGCGGACGGACGAGTGTTAGGCAAACACCTGACGAAGTTCGCGTCGGAATCCGAGAAACAAAGCTGCGATATCGTCGGCGTCGTGCGTGACAACAAATTCCAGTCACTGCAAAAAGAGCCTGTGCCCTGGTTTGCGTTTCCGCTGTCGCAGTCACACGCGAGGGGGATGACGATGCTGGTCCACTCTACCGGCGCTCCTGAAGGCATCATTCCGGCGGTTCGCGGCGCGATTCGTTCCCTCGATCAGAATATTCCTCTTTCTGACGTCGTCACCCTGAACGACACGTTCAAACCCGTCCTCTTTTTGTACCAGCTATTTGGGATGGTCATCGGCGCATGTGGAGGTCTGGCGGTGTTGTTAGCCTCCCTGGGAATCTACGGAACGGTTTCCTATGCGGTTGGCCAGCGCACTCGAGAGATCGGTATTCGCGTGGCTCTGGGGGCAAATCGGAAGCACATTTTTGTGCTGGTGATCAAACAGGGAATGGTTCGAGTGATTTGCGGACTGGGCTTGGGATTGTTGCTGGCTTTGGCGCTGACGAGAGTGCTGGCCAGTTCGATATTTGGCTTTGATCTCTTATACGGCGTGAGCGCCAACGATCCACTGACGTACGTGCTGGTTGGCGCGCTGTTGACGCTGGTGACCCTGCTCGCTTGCTATCTTCCGGCGCGGCGGGCAACGAAAGTCGATCCGTTGGTGGCGCTGCGTTATGAGTGAACTCAGAGGGATCTCCTTGGAGTGCGCCGCCTTGTCGGCGCTTTGTCCGGTTGCGACTTGTCGCAACCACGTTGCGCTGGATGCTTTCGGCAACATAGATGCCTGATACCAAAGAGCGTGGCGCCAAGCCGCCACGGGCCAAAGCGCCGACAACCGGGGTCCCCAGCGCGGCAGCCGCGCTGGGGTGGCGTGGCGGCGCACTCCAAGGAGGGACTGGTGGCGCTGCGTTATGAGTGATGTTGGACATCTGCGACCCAAATCGGGAGGAGGTTATGGAGTGTTGCTTAAAGACATTCGCTTTGGCGTTAGGAGCCTCTTGAAACGGCGCGGCTTTACTTCATTAGCGGTGCTTACACTCGCTCTCGGCATCGGCGCGAGCACGGCAATCTTCAGCGTTGTTGATGGAGTGCTGTTGAGATCACTTCCTTATCCCGACGCTGAACGCATAGTGCAGCTAAATGAACGCGGCTCCACAGGGAGGCAGATGCGGTTCGCCGAGCCCAATTTCCTGGATCTCCGTGCCCGCAGCCGCACATTTGAGGCTATTGCTGAATACGGTGGCGGCCCCGCAAACATTACCGGAGGTATTGAGCCCGCCCGCGCGACGATCTTTAGAGTATCAGATGACTTTTTCCGTGTGCTCGGCACACAGCCGTTTCTTGGTCGTACCTTCGCTACAGACGAAAGTAGGCCGGGCGGCGCTTCGGTCGTCGTGATTAGTCACGACTTTTGGCGGCGTGTGCTGGGTGGAAAATCAGACTTGACCGGAACCACGCTGAGAATCTCGGACAAGGGTTTTACCGTCGTCGGAGTAATGCCTCCCGGTTTTGCCTTCCCGCAAAACGCAGACGTTTGGACCCCGCGAGAAACATCTTTCCCGCAAACCTCACGCTCGGCCCACAACTGGAGCGTAATTGCTCGAGTGCTTCCAGCCATCAGCATCGACCAGGCGCGCGCTGAGATCAGTACCATCGGAAAACAACTAAAACAAGAACACGGGAAGGAAATGGACGCCGTGGATTTTGCTCTGACTCCGCTGCAGGAATTCATGGTTGGGGATGTGCGCAGCCCGCTAATGTTGATTCTCGTGGCGGTAGGATTCTTGTTGGCCGTGGCCTGTGCAAATGTAGTGAACCTTTTGCTGGCCCAGGTATCAGGGCGACAACGGGAGTTATCGGTGCGCTCAGCGCTGGGTGCTACCCGCCTGCATTTAGCTCGGCAGTTCATTACTGAGAACCTGCTCCTGGCTTTCGCTGCCGGTACGTTAGGCGTTTTGGTTTCGTTTTGGGGGGTTGATTTCTTAATCGGGTTGAACCAGCAGGGCCTGCCGAGAGTGAATGAGATCGGAGTTAATGCGAGAGCGATTACTTTCACTTTGGGCCTTTGCGTGTTGATCGCTATAGCGCTGGGACTTGTGCCGCTGCTTCGCTTTTCAAGTAAGGATCTGGAAACAGGTCTCAGAGAGTCTGGGCGGGGCCAGCCCGGACACACTGGTCAACGTATGCGAAGTTTGTTGGTCGTAGCGCAGATGGCGTTAACGCTTATCCTGCTGGTGGCCGCCGGGCTGCTGGGAAAGAGTTTTTACCGCCTACTGCAAATTGATCCTGGCTTTCGCACCGAAAGCGCCGTGGCTATGGAGCTGGCCCTGCCCAATCTTCCCGACAATCAGAAACAATACCAGGATTTCATGGCAGCGTATCAACGTCTGAAGGACCACGGCATCGCGCCTGATGCCACAGCTGGGCTCAGCGCGGAAGAGGAAAGACAAAGACTATTTCAGGAACAATTACTCGACCGGCTGGGCCAACTGCCGGGCGTGAGTGCGGTCGGGGCTATTAGTTTATTGCCCTTGAGAGGAGACGGACCCGACGGAACTTTTTTCATTAATAACAACCCGGCGAAGAGTGGGTCCGCTGATTTTCGAAAGGCCAGCGCGGGCTATTTCGCGGCGATGGAAATCCCTGTCCTGCAGGGAAGAACCTTCGATCGAAGCGATCAACCTAATTCGCTGCATGCCGCTGTCATCAGTGAATCAATGGCCAAAAAGTATTGGCCGAATGAAAACCCAATCGGGCAGGCGATTCAGTTCGGAAACATGGATAGAGACGTGCGCTTGTTGCACGTCGTGGGAGTCGTGGGTGACGTGCACGATCGCGGCGTTGATGCCGCCACCAGTCCCACCGTCTACGCCAATAGCCTGCAGAGACCGCCGTCATCGGGCATGTCAGTTGTGGTTCGTGGTCCGGTCGCTCCTTCCGCTTTAGTGCCGGCAATGCGCCAGGCGGTTCGCTCGCTTGATCCCCAACTGCCAGTCAATTTCAAGACACTTGACCAGGTCTTCTCATCGTCGTTGGACCAGCGTCGCTTCAGTCTGGTCATCTTCGGCCTCTTTGGGTGCGTGGCCATGTTGCTGGCCGCTATGGGCATTTATGGCGTGACGAACTACGCGGTCACGCAGCGGACGCATGAGATTGGTATTCGCATGGCATTGGGAGCGCGAATGAGCGATGTGCTGAAACTGGTCCTGAGAAACGGGATGTCGTTAGTGCTGATTGGTGCGGCGCTTGGAGTGGCGGGCGCCTTCGCGACGACGCGGGTGATGTCGAGCTTGCTGTTCGAAGTCGCTCCCACCGACCTGGCGACAATCGCCGCAGTCGTGGTCGTCCTGATGGTCGTCGCGTTCGTGGCTTGCTACATCCCGGCGCGACGCGCAACTAAGGTCGATCCGTTGGTGGCGCTGCGTTACGAGTAGGGCAGAGGCTACTCCTTGGAGTGCGCCGCCTTGTCGGCGCTTTGGCCCGTGGCGACTTGTCGCCACGCTCTTTGGCAGCAAGTTTCTATTGTGCCGGAGGTCTCCAAGCGCAACGTGGTCGCGACTAGTCGCAACCGGCCAAAGCGCCGACAAGGCGGCGCACTCCAAGGAGGGGCAATCTCTCGCGTGATCGGCAATTGGCAATCGGCAATTGAATAAGGAGCAAAAGAATGCAGACTGTTTGGCAAGACCTTCGTTACAGCACGCGAATGTTATTGAAGCATCCCGCCTATAGCTTGCTTGCCGTTGTCACGCTGGCGCTGGGCATTGGAGCGAACGCTGCCATTTTTAGCATCGTTAACGATGTGCTGCTGCGTTCGCTACCTTACGAAGAGCCGGATCGAATCGTGACGTTGTGGGAAAACAACGCGAAAGAAGGCATAGCTCGCGACGATGTCTCGCCGGCGAATTTTCTTGACTGGCGCGAACGGCAACAGGTTTTTTCAGATATTGCGTTCGCCAATCCAAACAGTATGGATTATGTGAGTAGCGGTGAGCCGGAGGTGATTCGCGCGGACGCAGTTTCCAAAGGCTTCTTCCAGGTGTTTGGGGCCGGCGCGCTCTATGGTCGCACGTTCCTGCCAGAGGAACATGAGGCGGGAAAGAATCAAGTGGTCGTGCTGAGCCATGGTGTCTGGCAACGCAGATTTGGTGGAGACAGGAATCTCATCGGACGAACGTTGACGCTTGATGGACAGCCCACAACGGTTGTGGGAGTAATGCCTCCCGACTTCCGTTTGTATTTGTTCGATCGCGAAGAGATGTGGGCACCCCAGGTGCCTAACGATGCGATGAAGCAGCAGCGCAAGGCGACCTATCTAAAGGTCATCGCGCGATTGAAACCGGGCGTCACTCTGGCGCAGGCCCAGGCCGAGCTAAACAATATCGCCTCGCAATTGGCCCAGGAGAATCCGAACACCAACCAGGGCATCGGCATTACGGCCGTTACTTTGCCGGAACACCTGAAAGGCAAGTGGCGCCAGCCTCTGCTGATTCTATTTGCAGCGGTGGGATTAGTCTTACTCATCGCCTGTGCCAACGTGGCAAACCTGGCCCTGGCGCGCGGCTCCGCCCGCGAACGTGAATTTGCAATTCGCGCCGCCGTCGGCGCGGGGCGCAGCCGAATTATGCGACAGCTCTTGATAGAGAGCTTGTTACTTGCCCTCCTGGGTTGTGTTGGCGGACTGCTGTTAGCTGTCTGGGGAGTTAACCTGATTGTCGCTTTCAACCCAGGCGACATACCGCGGATCGAACAAGTCAGCCTTAATGGCCTGACGCTGGCTTTTGTCTCAATCGTTAGCCTTCTCACGACTTTGTTTTTCGGCCTGGCGCCGGCGTTGCAACTCTCCAAACCTGATTTGCAGTCAGCTCTGAAAGATACAGGACAGACTGCCACGGCGAATCCAACCCGACATCGTTTGAGAAATTCATTAGTCGTCGCGCAGATTGCTCTGGCGGTGGTCCTGCTGGCGGGCGCGGTTTTGTTGTTGAGGAGTTTCGTTGGTCTATTAAAAGTAGACCCTGGATTTGCTGCTGAGAAGGTAGTGGCGATTCAGGCCTTTATTTGGGACCGCTACAACAAGGCCGAGTCGCGCGAACTCTACGTAAAAGAAACGCTGGAAAAAATCGAAACATTGCCTGGGGTAGAGGCCGCGGGCGTGACGACTGCTATCCCCTTGCTGGAAAGCAGCCAAACTTCTTCGCTGCCTTTTGCCGTGGAAGGGAAACCACCTGAGCAATCAGGTCAGGAACCAGTCGCACAATTCACAATTGCCTCAGCCAACTACTTCTCCGCCATCGGAGCACGGCTCCTTAGTGGCAGGCTCTTTAATCAGTTTGACGCAAAGGACACACCCCGGGTCGCTCTTATTAATGACACGATGGCCAAACGCAACTGGCCCGGTGAAAACCCTGTCGGAGCAAAGTTTACCTTGAAGCGTGGCGGGCGTGACGCTCGCGGCGGCACTACAATGGAAGTTATCGGCGTCGTCACAGACCAAAGACAGGATGGTCTCGAGAAAACCGCCAGGCAGGAATTCTTTATCCCTTACGCACAGGCGCCTTCGGGTTCAACTATCTTCGTGGTGAGGACCAAAGGCGATCCGAATGCTCTTTTGCAATCTCTGAAAGCGCGCATTTGGGAGAGCAATAAAACCCAACCATTTTATGCGGTCACGACGATGGACCAGCTCGTCAGTGATTCACTAAAAGCACGACGCTTCAACCTGATCTTGTTGGGCGTGCTTGCCGCCCTGGCTTTGACGCTGGCGTCGATCGGGATTTATGGCGTCATAAGTTTCACCACCGGACAACGGACACATGAAATCGGCGTGCGTATGGCCCTGGGTGCACAAACCAGGGACATCATCAAATTGGTTGTAGGAGAGGGTCTGACGCTGACGTTGATAGGAATAGTGATTGGATTGATGGCTTCGTTTGCGGTTACGCGCTTCTTATCAAGCCTGCTTTTCAATATCAGCCCGACCGACCCATTTACGTTTGTCTTTATTTCGATCCTGCTCACTAGTGTTGCATTGCTGGCGTGTTACATCCCAGCTCGACGCGCAACAAAGGTCGATCCACTGGTCGCGCTACGTTACGAATGAGGCCATTCCGAATGGTGCCAGGCGGGTCGCGAGCGACCGGCATGAATCGTTGGATTTGCGGCTTGCCGCCGCACATTGCGGAAAGGCTCCGCCTTTCCGGCGGCCGTGATTATTAATCTCTCTATTTCCTGAGGCTGAGCCTCAGGAAATAGAAACGGGAACGAGCTGAACGGAAAGCCATAGGCATTCCGCAGTGTGCGGCGGCAAAGCCGCAACCGGCGAGACCGACTCGAGGACAAAGTTATGCAAACACTATTTCAGGACCCGCGCTTTGGCGCACGAATGTTAATCAAGAATCCCGCAGTGACGCTGGTAGCTATCGTCGCGCTGACGCTCGGAATCGGGGCGAACACAGCCATCTTCAGTGTGGTCCACGCGGTGCTGGTTCGTTCGCTCCCCTATGAAGATGGCGAAAGATTGGCCGTCGTTTGGGAACACAGGAAGAGCGGTATGGGCAACCCGCAGAATGTAATCAACCTCGGCAACTTCTTTGACTGGAAAGAGCAGAACAATGTCTTCGTTGATATGGCTCTAGTCACCCTGGCAAGCGTCACTTCAATCGCTCAAAAGAGCAAAATGGGTTCGCTTGAGTGTAAGGACAATTGCTCCGCAGGAGCCGGATGTTTATAGAACAAGGGCAACCATCAAACGATAGCGCTCCAGCGGAGCGCGATGTGTCCTCGGCCGAGGAAGACTCAACAACATTCCGCTCCGCTGGAGCGGGGAGTTGCGATCAGGTTGGGGTCTATAAACGCAATATGAAAGGGGTGCCCCTTGGTGATAAGTTTCGAGTTGCGAG
>JBBPIC010000136.1:0-3821 GCA_038040525.1 Acidobacteriota bacterium
ATTGGTAGCGGGGGGGAGACTCGAACTCCCGACCTTGGGGTTATGAATCCCACGCTCTAACCGGCTGAGCTACCCCGCCATGTCTTAACTATCAACTATTTACAGCAAGCATCAAAGTGCCGGAATCACCGCTTGTGACGGTATTGTGACGGCGTTGATTTTTTAGCATCACTGCCTCACCCGCACCCACTGGCATATTGCGAACATAACGCTGACTCGTAGAGATGTTCGCATGGCCCATGAGCTTGGCGATGTCATAAGCGTTGAATCCAGCCTCGCCTAACCGCGTGCCATAAGTGGCCCGCAAGTCATGCCAGACTAAGCCCTCAATCCTCGCGTCCTGGCAAGCACGGACGAACGCATTCTTGATGTCATGGAATGGTCTACCCGTCTTTGGGCTGGGCCAAACATAGTCATCAGGTCGCTTGCCCCTACACAGCGGTAGAAGAATTTCCCTTACTTCGCTGTTCATCTCAACAAAGCGGAGTCTGCTGCTTTTCGTCTTATCAAACACGATCAGGTTGCGGAAAAAATCACACTGCCGAACCTTGAGGGTCAGTTGCTCACTCTTACGCGCTCCGGTTCCGATAGCACACGGGATCATCGTTGCTAAGTGCTTTCGCTTGCCGATGCATTGAGCTAACAACAGTGGTTCCTCATCGGGTAGCAGATACCTGTAGCGCTGATTCTGCAACTTGAATTTGCTAACCCGACTGCAAGGGTTTGAGTCGGCCAAGTCCCAAGTCACCGCTAGTGTGAATATCCGCGACAATAGATCGATTTCATGTTTGACGGATGCCGGACTTCGTTTCGTTTTGCGCTTCGTAAAACTGTGCAACCTTGTGCTCTTGAAGGTCTCGATTGCACCGGGCGTGATTTCGCCTAAGGTCTTGCCCGTGAAAACTCGAAGCAACGGACGCACCCGAAAGCGATCATGTTTCCACGAGCGCTTATTGTTTTTGGCCCAATCAAGAAACGTGCCCTCACCAAACTGATCGTTTGCCGCATCGGGGTCGCCGACAAACTCAGCGAAGGCCATCGTTCCGAATTGCTTGCCATATCTCCCCTCAAACACGTCGCGTTTAATCTTGATCTCAGCTTGTTCCGCTTCGTATTTGGTACGTGCTTCGGGAATCCTTCCGCGATACTTGTGATTGCCAAAGTCGTACCACCATGTCTTACCTCTTTTTCTAACTGCCATACATACCTCCGTTTCGCCGGTTGCAGCCACAGAGGTTTGACCGAATTGTAACTGAGCCGTGCGGTCCTTTCCAAAAGCTCATTTCTCTTTGTCCTTTGTCCACTCGACAATCTCGTCAAAGTCGAAGCGCAATAGGTGCCCCACTTTGCGGTAGGGGATACGGCCCTGAGATTTCATCACGTAGAGCGTGTTTATCTTGATACCTAGAAATTCGGCGCACTGTTCAGGTGTCATCAATGATGATCCTGACGACTTCAGAGGTCTTCGCGAAGTTTGTTGTTGTTCTTGTAGCATTGGTTCAAATGTGACGCGCAATTGGCGGATGTAGAGTTATAAACTGCACCGTGTGTTTGATGTGATCATTGCTAAGACTCGCGAGCATTGTTTCTTTAAAGTAAGAGTTCCATTTCCTGGCTCTCAACGACAAGCTCTGCTGCTTGTGTCTGTGCCGGATCAATATGGGTTGGGCTTTGGTCCAAGCTGTGCTCCATTTTTAATTGTTGCTGCGGCGCGAGCGGATCATGAGTCAATCGATCACGATCCTGTCGCCGGTCGTGTAGGTCGTCCATCGTTGCTTCAAGCGCCATTGCTTTGTCAGTACTGCGATTTAGAGTTTCGCTTAGATTCTGTGTGGGGTTGGTGTAGACCATGGCTTCTTCCCTTGCTCTGGAAACACCTAGTTGTTGCTCCGGCGCGAACGGATAGAGAGTCAATTGATCACGATTCAAGTCGCGTAAGCTGCCCCGCGTCGCTTCAAGCGCCGTTTCTTTGTCAGTTCCTCGATTGAGAGTTTCGCGCAGATTCTGCGCGGAGTCCGTGTAGATCAGGGCTTCGTCCCTTGCTCGGGAAACGGCGACGTAGGCCATGCGGTCGTTTAGTAAGCGTTCTGATTCTCGCGTATCGGCGTTGACCAGCACTCGGTCTACAGTTAGCCCCTGAGATGAGTGGCTGGTGACGGCGTAGCCGTGATCGATGTGGCGGAACTTCTCAGGATTGAAAGTAACCTCGCGTCCGCTGTCCAGGGCTATCCGTACTTTTTGCCGTTCGACCTTCGTGATCGTGCCTAGCTCACCGTTGGTTATTCGTTTGTCTGCGAGTGGGGCGCGAAATTGAATGCGATCGCCTTCGGCGAATGCGCGCTCGGCCTCGTTGTAAACGCTTACACCGGAAAGCCGCGTCGGGTTGTAAATGAGAGTGCGGCCACTAGCAAAGCGAACGGTAAGTTCGTTCTTTTCGTGGTCGGTTGCGATGACTTTTGCATAGTCGCCTACCTTAACCTTATAGACTTTGCTGGCGCGGTTGTAACGGATAATGTCTTCGCCCGGTCGGTACGAATTGGCGAAGGTGCGCTCGGTCCCGGTCATGTCCTGACGAGTGATATAGACCGTCATCTGGTGATCGTCACGGTTCACTTTTCCTTCGCGCTGTAGCTGACGGTGTATGAGAGAGTTGAGTTGAGATCGTTCGCGATTGGCTGGTGAAATTACTAGCGTATTGGTTGGATTCTTACAGTAAGCCTGGGCTATCGCTTCGAGGCGTTCGCGCTCATCGGCAATCTCGATCACCTTGCCTCGGGCGTCCAGTTCCGCGACTGCTTCTCGTGTCTGACGGTCTGACAGCTTGGCGACCGTCTGCTTTAGTTTGGGATCACGTTGCCTGACGATCTCGCTTAGTTTGGCAGTGGTCATTCCATGCTTTTGAAGCTGTTCAAACGGGCTGCCTGCTTCTACGGCCTGATGCTGGCGCACGTCTCCCACAAGTAACACCTTGTCTTGCGGCTCAAGGCGAGCAAAGAACTTGTGAAGCTGTTTAGTGCTGGCAAGCGAGCTCTCGTCCAGCACAAAAAGACGTTTCAAATCCGGCGCTGTTTCCTTCCGCCGGCGCAAGAATTTCTGGAGCGTTTCTGTCTCAATGCCACTCTCGCCAAGCTGTCTGGCGGCGCGGGTGGTGGGTGCAAAGCCGCGCACCTGATAGCCCTCTTTCGCGGCTGCTTCTCTCAAGACGGCCAGCGCGGTTGTCTTGCCGGTGCCTGCGCCGCCTTGCAGACCAACAATTCGATCTCGGCTGGATAGGATCGACTCAATAGCTGATCGCTGATTGTCATTTAACTTTAGCTGCTGACGCTCGGCTGTGGTCGCAACGATTTGACTGACGCGCTCAGGGCCAATGATTGCCGGGCGCGCTCCCTTGCCGTTGAGCATGGTCTGAATATTTGACTGCTCCATTTTCAACATGCGTTGAGTGGTCGTTCCCGGGGGACGCTGCTCACGCATAATTGCGATGAACTCACCGCGCTCATGTCGTCGCCGCAATTCCGTAGTGACCGCTTGATAGGTCGTCAGTCCGAGATTGCGCCGCAGCGCATCGGTCATTACTTGCCGCATATCGGCCACGGCTTCTCGCTCAACTGCATTGTCACGAGCAAAGGTCACTGCTTCCTGAGCATGGGTCGCAATCTCCTGCTGGGCTAGGCGCGGCGGCAGGCGTTCCCGCGCCTGCTTCACTAAACGTCGCGCTTGGCTATCGTGCTTTGTGTCGAGCTCTAAAGCGCGTTCTCTCATCGCAGCGCGGTCGTAGCGTTTACTGGCGCGATCGTTATGCGCTGCGGCTTGCTTCAGGC
>JBBPIC010000137.1:0-3802 GCA_038040525.1 Acidobacteriota bacterium
GTTGGATCCAGACAATGAACCAGACGAGTGGCGATTACCGAATCATGATCAATGGCTTCATGAACTCGGCGGAGTATCGCCGACGTTTCGGACCATAGAGAATCGCCGGAGAAGCACCCCCAGGAAAATCCTCGTAGTTTCGACGCCTCATTTCTATCAGCTTTCCCTACCTAAAGAAGTCACAATCCATGTGGGGCTTCTTCAACGGCTCACACAGCTCCATCCTCAACGCGTTCAACAGAGATCCTATGAAGATTTGAAGACTAATTCATATTTCTGGATACTCGCCGTCGGGTACTTCCACTTAATTGCGTGATTGCCACGGTGGTTCCAGAAAACGTTTTTTGGCTTATTGTTCCGAATTGGCGGCATCAGTGTTGCCTAGGCATTCAATTACTGCTTAGACGCTCGAGTGTGGAATTCGTTTGGTCGTGGCTTCTGCCCGCACTACCTTGTTCGTTGTCGGAAGCGGTACGAAGCCTCTGTTTGTTCTCATACATGGACAGAAATCTCTTCGGTGCCTTGCGGCTCGGGAGTGACCCATGGTCAAAAGACGAGCATACCTAGTCACATTGATATTGATCATTGGCACGATCTGCGCCGTATTTTTCGGTGATGCGAAGTCGCAGACTCCAGCCGCGCCAGTCGAAATCAAGCTCACGGCCAGACAATTCGAATTTGAACCAAAGCTGATCACCGTGCAGAAAGGACAACCGGCGAGGTTGCTTATTACTGCCACGGACGTCGAGCACGGGTTTGCGATTGAAGAGCTGGGCATTCACAAAAAGCTTAAGCCGAACGTGGTAACGGTGGTCGAGTTTACCCCGACGCGAGTGGGACGATTTCCGTTTGCCTGTTCGGTCATGTGTGGCGCCGGTCACGATGAGATGATTGGCGAGTTGGTCGTAACTGAGGAACAGGCAAGCGCCACTGGGAATGTGCAGGTCAAGTTTGACGACAATGCTGTGGGAGTCGTGGTTGTAGAAGCCGGCGGTGAAAGGCTGCGGATAGATACCCGAGCAAAGACTGTGACTCGTCTAGAGCCATTGGAGGCGCCGGCGGAAGTCCGACCACCTACGGCTGCCGCGGCAGAACACAAGCACGGCCCAATACCCGAAGCCTACGATTACCGTCTGGTTAATGTGCCAACGCCTAAGAGTGTATTGCGCGGGAGTCTGAATCTTTCCTTTACGCACCGCTTTACTCAACCAGTTAGGCCGCTGAGCCAAAGCGGCAGAGATCTGTTAGGCCTCGACAGTTTTGCAGTCTCTTCGTTTGGAATATTCTATGGCATTACGGACAAACTTTACGCGAGCGCGTATCGCTCCCCGATTTGTCAACCGGGATTGTGTAGAACGGTTGAGTTTGGTATGGGTTATAACTTGCTCGACGAGCGCGATCGGTCGCCGGTTGCGCTTTCCACCTACGCTAGTGTTGAAGGCGACGACAACTTCCGGACGGACTACACGTACAATTTTCAAGTAATGGTGGCTCGAAGTGCGAGCAAATACGTTCATCTGTTCTTTTCCCCAGCGCTGCATCTAAACGCGAACGGACGGCGTCGCTTCGATCCGAGGCCTGCGAATTTTTTCCCACCCGAACCTCTGGCAGATGAGTTCAGGCAACCCAAGCACGGAGGATCGTTCGGCTTTGGTGTCAGTGCGCGAATTAGACCCAGCATTTCTCTAATGTTTGAATACACGCCACGCGTTGGTTTCAAGCTGGGCCAGGTTGTCCCTGTCGTTGCTCCTGGCACAGGGCGAATTACCGGCTTCAGGAACCAGTCTGAGGCGGAATTAGGATTCGGTGTAGAAAAGCACATCGGCCGCCACACGTTCACGTTGACTTTCGCGAACACACAAACGACCACGACCAGCCGGTACAACTCCAGCAATCTGGGCTTATCGCCGGGGCGTTTCACGATCGGGTTCAATCTGTACCGAAGGTTCTTGAAGTGAGCCGCATCTCGTCGACTTTCTGATCCTCTTAAGAATGGATCGTTTGTAAATGATGGACGACACATAGCCCGACTTAGTTAACGCTCGAGGTCCCTTTATGCACCTGCCTTTTCGACTACTGCTAACGCTCACGGCGGTAATGCTGGTAGCCGTTCCTCTGCGCGAGCAGCCACAAACGGCGACCATGAATCCTATGGTCGATAAGACCGAAGAGGAACTTTGCGCCAGCGTTGTCGGACCGGTCCTAAGCAGCGGGCCGCAAACTGTGATCCTTGGCCCGCCTGTTTTCACAATAGAACCCGGCACTGCGGCTAAGCTCTTGTGGGACTCATACTTTCAGACTTCGGTAGTTCGAGTAGATGGTGGGTTCCGATTTTTCATGGAGGCGATCGACAATTCAAGCTCGGGAATTATTGTACTTCCGGAAGATAGTGCGCCGCCGTTGAGCTCAGTGCTAGCCTTGGCCCAGGTGGTTAATGTCAACGTGAACAACAACAACTTCTCCCCACAAACGGTCCGAATCGCGCCAGGCGATACGGTTCAGTGGACATGGGCCGGCAGCCCTCACACTGTTACGAGCGGGGCTTGCTGTAATGCCAATGGCGATTTTTGTTCACCAAATAATGCCGACTGCGATCAGGCTACGGCCTCCGGTACCGGTGCGGTATATTCGCGTCAGTTTAATACCCCGGGCACCTTCCCCTACTTTTGCGAGGTGCACGGAAGCCAGATGACCGGCACAGTGATAGTTGAGGGATCAACACCGACACCAACGCCAACACCAACCCCGACCCCAACACCGACTCCGACCCCAACACCGACCCCAACACCGACTCCGACACCGACCCCAACACCGACCCCAACACCATTGACTATAGCCATCTCGGGTCGGGTGACAGATTACAAGGGCAACGGTGTCCCCGACGTCACTATGACCTTTAGACTAGATCGGAGTGGAACGGTCGAGACGAGGACTACGCAGACCGATGCAAATGGCGATTACTCGTCGGGTGAAGCGCCTTGCGCCGGGAACACGAGCGTAACGCCCTCGAAAGTGGATTTTGTATTCAGTCCTTTATCGAGGACTTTCGTTAGCAGCAGCGGTTGTGTCAGTGGGCCTCAGACGGCGAATTTTGAGGTGGTACCACCTGTCGTTGTCAGTCAGCTTTACACTGCAGGCGGCGAGTCTGGTGCAACGTTCAGGAATGATTTCATAGAGCTGTTCAACCGTGGAGATGTAACTATTGATTTATCCGGTTGGTCCGTCCAGTATGCGAGCGCCATGGGAACTACATGGCAAGTCACTAACCTCACTAACGTTACGCTTCTCCCGGGACAACATTACCTCGTGCAGGCGGCGGCGGGCGGCGCCAATGGATCCAACTTGCCTGCTCCTGATGCCATCGGTGGGATATCAATGAGTGCGGCCGGGGGAAAAGTTGCGCTGCTTAGTAGCAATACGCTTCTTGGCGTGGGACCGTGCCCCTCTAGTTCAAAAGTGGTCGATTTTGTCGGTTACGGAGCCAGCACCAACTGCTTTGAAGGATTGAGTCGCGCGCCTGCGCCAAGCATTACGAGCGCAGCTCGCAGAAGCGCAGACGGCTGCGTGGATACCAACAATAACGGTGCAGACTTTGCTCTCGCAGCACCGACTCCGCTCAACCGGTCTTCGGTGTTCACCCCGTGCAATGCGCCGACACCGACACCGACGCCGACGCCGACGCCGACACCGACACCGACGCCGACACCGACGCCGACACCGACGCCGACACCGACGCCGACACCGACGCCGACGCCGACACCGACGCCGACACCGACGCCGACACCGACGCCGACACCGACGC
>JBBPIC010000138.1:0-3795 GCA_038040525.1 Acidobacteriota bacterium
GTTAATCAATGCCTGCCCATGCCCCTCGAACCCGACACAACCCCGTTGGAGTCTGGCGGGATAACCTTTAACTCTCTGTGCGATCTCTGTGAACTCTGTGTCTCTGTGGTGGATTTACCAGGAAAAACAGCCACCACAGAGACACAGAGAACACTGAGGATGCACAGAGAAAGACGATTATCTATTTTCCCGACAGACTCGTTGGGGTTGAATATCGTCAGACTATTTTCCCCAGGGTAACCGCGCAGCGCGGCAACCCTGGGCTAAACTACATAACCGCTTCGCGGTACCAATCCAAGACGAGATATTTGGTGTCCTCTTGCGCACCACGCGACAAACTTTTAGTTAGTTTATCTTTTACAGGCTGCATGTTATCGCACAGATAACGCCTGTTTGGGAAACTTGCCACGGAGAAAACGATCAGCAGCTTTGAAGAATGCGGTAGGCTGTTCAACGAAGTGGACGTGGCCGGCGTTTGATATCAGAAGCAGGCGGCCGTTCGGCAGGGACTTAGCCCACGCACGCGTTGCATCGAGTGGGACATTGGTCTTCTCTCCTTCCACGACAAGTGCCGGAGCTGTGATTTGCGCGAGCATTGGACGAAAGTCCCAGTCGCCCAATGATTCAAATACAGCGAACACAACGACCCATCGATTTCTCAATGCTTCGGCTGGCGCATCACACATTTGCTCGCTGCGTTCGCGTGTGAAAGCCGCGGGATTCATCAGGTAAGGTGGAGAGCTAATGCTAAAAGATTCGAGACAGAGGGCCAGCGCCTCCTGGTCTTTCGCGTTCGGAAGAACTTGTCTGATTTTGCTGAGTCTGGCAACACCTGCCGCGCCAATCAGCCTATTGATTTTCGCTGTCCGTTGCTCCCAATAGGGAACTTTGGCTGGAGGCATTGGACTCACTAACAACAGCCTCTCAACGCGCTCAGGATGCGCTGCCGCATAGTGCACCGCCAGACCTGTTCCCCAGGACAATCCGATCAGCGTCATGCGCTGGAGCCCGAAATGTTTGCGGAAGGCCTCGAGGTCGCGCACCTGATACTCGGGTGTGAGCAGACGTGGATCATTAACGATTTCAGAACGTCCACTGCCGCGCTGATCGTACATTAGTAAAACCCTGTCGCGTGCGAGTGGCTCCATGTCGTACCCGCCGTCACCGATACCTAAGCCTGGCCCACCATGAAGGAAGACGACTGTGTTCCTCCCCTGGCCCACTTTGCGGTAGAAGAGACGCACGTCGTCCGCGCCCTTGAAATATCCCTCAGTGACTCGGCCGTAACGCGAAGGCTTTGGTGTAATTGTTTGTCCGATCGCCGCGTGAAACATCAAGAGAAGCATTAACGCGACTAATGGGGCTTTCATGGATGGGAATAGTAAATCGTGAATGGTGAATCGTAAATAGAAAGAAGAAGAGCGTTGTCACTCTGCTTGGCCCGCAACCTGAGTCGTTGGTTCCCATAATAACTGGCGAGCTCTTGGTCCAGGCATTGCAACGAGAGCTGGGTTATCTAAGAGAAGAGTTTTGCGAGAAAAAGGAGAGCAAATGGCGAAACGTTGCTTCGTATCACGCCTATGCGGTGTTCACTGTTTGCAGGATCCTGTATTCCTTTGAGCACGGGAGGATCATTTCGAAGCAACAGGCAGGCAAGTGGGGAATTAAAAAATTTGCCGAAGAAGTGGAACCAGATCATTCTACAGGCATTCGAGACTTATGATGGGAGGCGACATGCCGGCATTCCCATCTCATGTATCAAACAGTTCATCGATTTCGCCGATGCCCGACTATAAAAAACTTGGAGCCTAGTGTCGCGGCCGGTACCTGAAAGCGGCCCCAGCTAACCCTACGCTCAGCAGCAAAATCGTGGCGGGTTCGGGCACCGCTGTGGGCGCGCTGACATCGAAGTTGACTAGGTTAGGGCCGCCGGTCCCTACCCCAGAACCGATCAGGTCAACACGCAAGGCGTCCCCGCCGAGCATCAGGAAAAGGTCGATGAAACCAGATACCGAACTCTCCCCTACAGTGAAGACGCCGCTGAAGATGCTGTAGGCGGTGCCTCGGTAGATGGCAAATCCATTGCTGTTCTCTACTCCGGAAGGGAAAGCGAAGGTGACGTTGTGCGGCAGTGATGAGCAGGGCGTACCGGCATCCGGGGACGCAAAGTAGCTCAACCGAAAGTCGGCGCCAACGACGCCGATGGACTTTTCCCTCGGATTACACCTCTTGATGATGCTGCCGGAGGTGAGCGTCACAGTATCAGCTGATGCCGACGCGGAGAGTAGAATAACCAGTAAGGAAGCGAGACAGAATCTCTTGGATAGCATAGGCGCTCCCACGTTTTATGACCGCCTCTGGAGACGGCGCGCTGTTCGTTCGACTGTGGTAAAAGAAACGTCGAAACCAACCCTTTTTTCAATATTCGCAACCTTTTTCTTATGTGGCGCGGCGAATGACGTAAGCAACGACGGATCTATTGGCTGCGCAGTCTGTCGGCGACAACCCAGAAATTAACATTCCTAAGAAACGCCGCTCGAACGGAAAGACCCATTGTATCGTCGGAAAAAGTCTCGTACGGTTTTGTGCCTTCCAAAACTTCAACGTTCATCTGACCTTTGTCGTCGTACCAGTACCCGCCTGTGTGATGTGTAAATGGTGCGCCTTCTTCGTCGGGATACCAATGTTCGGGTTCGCGAATAGCGGTTCCGCAATTGTTTGGTCCAATCTTCCTGCGATAATTCTGGGGGTCGTGTTTCGGTGCGAACGCGACCATCCAAATCGCCGACTAGCGCAGCGCAATCATTAACTGCAAGCAACGTACTCATGCCGATACCTCACAGAGTAATTTCCACAGTGGAGGAAGCCAAATAACGCTGGCCTTCAGCAGCGGCGCGCGATCAGCATCCGAGCTGATAGGAAAGAAGTTACTTGGGAAACATGCTATCGCGCCGTCAGCTGCAAGGCTTTGTTCGGCGCGCCGTTGGGCGAGGACATTTCATCACAACTTCAAGAGCCGCTGGCCATGCACTACTGAAGCGATTGTAATGCCCTCTTCTTCAATGCGATAGATAACTCGATAGCTGTAAGCAAACCACTCTCGAATGCTTTCCTTGGCTATTTCAGGAACTACGCGACCCGAGCGTGGGAAATGTGAGAGGTTGCGTGCGGTTTCGAGGATCGTCTTTACTACTGCGGCAGCATAGGCGGCAGAGTCAGCGGAAATGTACTGAGCTATCGCTTCCAGATCTTCGACAGCTCGTGGAGACCACGCTACTCGGTAAGCCATTTCCCAAACTGCCGCTCAACCTCATCTTGAGAGACTGTGCCCTGAGAATCTGCAGCTTCCAAGCCATTTCGCACCTTCTCGATCACATACAGATGATACTGAATGTCTTCAAGCGAGCAATCATCGGGCAACTTACTCAGCAATGATTCGACATCCTGCTTTGCGTTACTCATCATGGCTAACAATTTACCATAGAACTGATTCAGTAGAGTAAGCACCGAACATGTATAGTACTGCGGATCTGTTGCAAGTACGGAGTTGGTGGTATTATCCGGGTCCGCTTACATCGCTTGCGTATTCAATCCGGCTGCGCGTCCTAGTGTCAAAGATCTCCATGCTCGACTCGGCTAGGAACCGTGTCCCGAATAAGGCATTTCAGCTTGATGAACGACGGGCCCCATGCTCAGATCTCCACGAATGAAGAACCTGTGTCAAAAGTCGGGCTCCCAGCGCCAAAGGCGCGAAATGTAATAGCCTGGGCCATCGGCCCAGGTGGGACCAGTTGA
>JBBPIC010000139.1:0-3781 GCA_038040525.1 Acidobacteriota bacterium
CGGCACAGGTGAAGTTTTTTCTTGACAACCCCCTTTCATAGGACATTTGGCTCCTCTGGAGCCAGCCCATGCCGATAGTTTATTGATATTCGAAATAGGGAAGGTGGTAAATCATGTCAAGGCCAATCTCGTCATCAGCCGCGGTGCCGATCGCGTACGTCATGCTGAGGATCCTCATCGTCGTGAACTTGCTGGGCGGCGCCGCGATCCTCGCTCTGCTGGTTGTGCTGCCGAATGAGCAATGGATCATGAGCGCTTTCAAACTCTCTCCTTCGCCTGAGGCAGAGCGGCTGGTCATGGGCCTGCGCGCGATCGCCGTGCTCGGTCTCGCCGCGATTCCGCTCAATCATGCCGTCCTGAAGCGGCTGCTCGCGATCGTCGGGACGGTTCGCTCCGGCGACCCGTTCATCGCCGCCAACGTGTCCCGTTTGCAGGCGATCGCCTGGGTGCTGCTCGCGCTGAACCTTCTCAGCATTGTGATCGGCGCAATCGCCAAGGCCGTTTCCACTCCGGCGCATCCGCTCCATCTCGACGCCGGCTTTTCAATCAACGGCTGGCTCGTCGTACTCCTCACGTTCGTGCTGGCTCGCGTGTTCGCGAAAGGCGCGCTCATGCACCAAGACGTGGAAGGGACAGTGTGATGGCGATCGCCGTCAAGCTCGACGACCTACTCCACGACCGACGGATGACGCTGACCGAGCTCGCGGATCGGATCTGAATGGCGCTGGCCAACCTCTCGATCCTCAAGACCGGCAAGGCGCGCGCGATCCGCTTCTCGACGCTCGATGCGATCTGCGAGGCGCTCTCGTGCCAGCCTGGCGACATTCTCCGGTTTGAGCCGGAGCAAGCAGAACGCGAGCGTCCGGCAGCGGCGAGCAAACGGAGCGCAAGCCGATGAACGCCCTGTTGAACGCGCACGCATGCACGTCACACACAAATCTAACAAAGAGAGTATCAAATGAAACACAGCTCTATGTTAACCATCGCGTCTCTGCTCTCGGTCCTATTATTTACGTTTCACCTGACGGACGACATCGTCCGCGGGGTGGAACCGGGAGGGCTCCAAAACTTGTTTGGGGGGAGTCTCATCATGGTCGTCTGGCTGTACGGAGCGCTGGTGTTGGCCGAACGTCGATCCGGGTACATCATCATGCTCCTCGGGTCGCTCCTTGCGTTTGCCGTCCCCGTCCTCCACATGAAGGGGAAGGGTGTCGGCGTCGCCAGCGGGATCGCCAAGTCCAGCGGGGGCTTCCGCTTTGTCTGGATGCTGATCGCGCTCGGCGTGACCGGGCTCTTTTCGGTCATCCTCTCGGCGCGCGGACTGTGGAGCTTGCCATGGCGCCGGTCCCGGTAGTGCAAAGAACCCGAACTTGGAACGGCCCGTAGCACGGCGGAGGTGATCGGCGCGGATCGTGTTCTGCCAGCGAACGCCGCGCGCAGTTCTATTCAAGGCGAAGTCCATACCTCGCAGAGGCGATGCTTCGCAGGCAGCCGCTTTCAGATCTGGATGATGTTCGCAAGCGTCCGTTCAACACTGTTCTTATGTCTAGTGCGTGTAGTCGCGCTACGAAATTCGAGGCTGGACTAAATACCAACAGAAGTGGGCTTGCGTAAGCAAGAAACCAAGGTTGAGGGTACAGATGCAGTTTGATTTCATGCAACCAATTACAGAACCCAGCGCGGTAGCGCGGGATGCTGGAGGCAGCGGGCATTACAAAGGCTTAATTGCTTTATGTTGAGTAGCCGAAAGCATCCCGCGCTACCGCGCTGGGTTCTGTAATTGGCTAGCGAAACTGCATCATTACCAAATTGAGGAGCTCACCTACAACTCTTCCAAACCTGAGGCACTTTGGTTCAAAAAGCTGGGTACACCTTTACTTTTCTCTCGGATCCAAAACTCGAGGCAATTCGCCGCTATGATCTGGTTCACGCCGAAGAGCTCGCAAGCGGCAAAGACATTGCGCGGCAGGCTGAGTTCCTGATCGACTCGTCCGGAACGATCCGGTGGCGAATGGTGACTGAGAATTTTTCTGTACGCGCGCAGGCCGAACAGGTTCTCGAAGCCGCAAAGGCGCTGCCGTGAGATGTTCGACATGCTTCAGCTTGTCGTCTTGCCGCGAAACTCAAGTCGTTGTCTCTGGAAAACTCAATCTGCGCCGTCACTCGCTGATATGCCGCGTGACTGAGTGTTTTCTGTTCGTGTCGGTTTTCTGTTCGTGTTGATTCGTGTGATTTCGTGGATCGCGTCTTTGGTTTGCTATAACGACTCCTTTTTACGCCGGAGGCGTTACAGATAGTAGCCGGTGGTCGTAGCGAAGCGCAGACCACCGGATCATCGCTCATTTGATTCCGCACGCTGAAGGCGTGCAAGAATTCTTGCACCCCTCAGGGGTGCGAAGACTATCGATTCGTGATCCGGTGGTCTACGCTTCGCTCCGACCACCGGCTACTTTCTGGCAAACCCTCCGGGTTGCAAATCCACCGCGCGGCACGCCAGAATCGTAGGTGACAGCGGCAGTGGTCGCAAGGCTGAGCATGGAACATTTCGACGTTATCATCGTGGGCGCTGGTCTCTCCGGGGTGGGCGCCGCCTGCCACCTACGGCAGAGGCACCCGCGGAAGAGTTTCGCCATCCTTGAGGGGCGCGGCGCGATGGGCGGCACATGGGACTTGTTCCGCTATCCCGGTGTCCGGTCAGACTCCGACATGTACACGCTCGGGTACCGCTTCCGCCCCTGGCGCGACGCCAAGGCCATCGCCGACGCGCCCGCGATCCTCAAGTACATTCGCGAAACCGCCGCCGAGTTCGGCGTAGACAGAGAAATCCGCTACGGCCACCGCGTAAGACACGCCTCGTGGTCCACGGCGGACGCGCTCTGGAACGTGGAGGCCGAAACCGGCCCTGAGAAATCGCCCGAGAGAACAATAGCCCAGTTCACCTGCCGTTTCCTCTACCTCTGCACCGGCTACTACGACTACGAAGCTGGGTACACACCGGAGTGGACTGGCGTCGAGCGTTTTGGCGGGCACATTGTGCACCCGCAGAAGTGGCCGGAACATCTTGACTACGAAGGCAAGCGAGTCGTGGTAATAGGCAGCGGCGCCACCGCCGTCACGCTTGTTCCGGCGATGGCCGAGCGCGCGGCCCATGTCACCATGCTTCAGCGCTCCCCCACCTACGTTGTCTCGCGGCCCGCCGAGGACAAGCTGGCGAACGGATTGCGCAGCGTACTGCCCGCGCGCGCCGCCTACGTGCTCACGCGTTGGAAGAACGTGCTGCTGCAGCAGTTCTTCTATAACCTGGCCCGGTCGCGGCCCGATCTATTTAAGTGGATGCTGGCGAGAGGAGTGCGAAACCAGCTCGGGGAGCAATACGACCTCAAGCACTTCACGCCAAAATATAACCCCTGGGATCAGCGTCTATGCCTGGTCCCTGACTCGGACCTCTTCAAGGCCATAAACGAGCGTAAAGCAACTGTTGTCACCGACCAGATTGAAACCTTCACCGAGCGCGGTCTGCAGCTCAAGTCGGGCGAGCACCTCGACGCTGACATCATCGTGACGGCCACCGGCCTCGTGCTAAAGCTCATGAGCGGGCTGCAACTCACGGTTGACGGTGCGCCCGTGGATCTGTCGAAAACGATCACCTACAAGGGGATGATGTTGAGCGATGTCCCAAACCTTGCCTCCGCCTTCGGCTACACCAACGCGTCCTGGACGTTGAAGTGCGACCTCACGGCCGAGTACGTCTGCCGGCTCCTGAAACACATGGACCAGCACG
>JBBPIC010000028.1:0-86206 GCA_038040525.1 Acidobacteriota bacterium
GCTTCGCTCCGACCACCGGCTACTCTCTGCCAGCCCTCCAGGCTGATTGCAGAAAACCCAATTAAGTCTTGAAGTTCTAGTGACAGTAATGACATGCTCAACCCGTAACACTGCGGATTCGAAACAACGTCAAGCAGGTTCGCCACACCCGACATATGACCACTCAGATTGCCATCGTCCTCACTCTGCTCTTTGTTGCGCTCGTGCTGTTTGCGACGGAGCGGATCCCGATTGATATCGTAGCGCTGATACTCGTGCTGCTGCTGGTTGTCACCGGCACGCTTTCGGCGAGTGACGCTTTTGCCGGGTTTGGCAACGACATCGTTATTACGATTGCAGGGCTGTTTATCCTGACCGGCGGGTTGGCGAAGACAGGGGTGATTGACGCAGTCGGACGGCGGCTGCAGGGTATTGCCGGCAACAGTGAATTCCGCATGGCCGCCATGGTGATGATTGTGGCCGCGCTTTGTGCGGCCTTCATGAAGAATACGACCACCACAGCCATCTTCCTGCCGGTCGTACTTGGAATTGCATTACGCAAGAATATCCATCCCTCGAAACTACTTATGCCTCTCGCTTTTGGCGCGATTCTCGGCGGCACCTGCACCCTAATCGGCACGTCAACCAACCTCGCGGTCAGCGGCGCCATGACCCGATATAGCATGCACCCTTTTTCGATGTTTGAGCTGACCCCCGTCGGCGTGCCCATCGTCGCTGTAGGAATGCTCTACATGCTGCTCGTGGGACTTCGACTTTTACCCAAACGTGAAGGGACGGATTCGCTGACCGAGCAATACCACGTCAGACAGTACATGTCGGAAGTGCTGGTCCTTGAGGGTTCTCGATTGATCGGCAAGCGACTTGCCGACGCACCTCTCAGCGACGAGCTGGACCTGACGGTGGTGGGAATCCTGCGCGGCGAAGAGCAGTATCGAATTGCCCCGAATCCTGATGAGGAGATTAAGGACGGCGACCTACTGCTCGTGCAGGGCAGAGTGGACGACATCCTGCGAGTGAAGGGCGAGGCCGGCATTGAGATCAAGGCTGACTTCGAGCTTAGCGACACACTGCTGGAAAGCGAAGACACGAAAGTTGAATTGTTTGAGGCAATGATCCCTCGCGGCTCCGACTTCACCGGGCAAAACCTGAAACGTCTCAGGTTTCAAGACCGCTACCAGTTGATCGTGCTGGCAATTAATCGTCACGGCATAAATCTGCTGTCGAAAATGAGTAAGGTGAAATTACGTTTTGGAGACGTGCTGCTCTTGCAGGGCCGGCGCGAACACGTCGAACAACTGGCAGCCGACGCGCAGGTGCTCTTACTCGAGGAGATTTCAGATCGCCAGGCACGACCGGAGAAGAAGCCGTGGGCCCTGATCGCCTTCGGAGTGTTTCTGGCGCTTTCGATCACCCACGTGGTGCCTCTTCCTGTGGCGGTGCTTAGCGGTGTACTCGTCTTATTGGCCAGTCGGGCTGTGCGGCCGCAGGAAATTTACGAAATGATTGAATGGCGGTTAATTGTGCTGATCGCCTGCATGATGAGTTTTGGCCAGGCGATGGAAGGAACTCATGCCGACCAGTACCTGGCGGACCTGATCGTGCGGGCCACCGGCCACTATGGACCACTCGCCGTGTTGTCAGGTTTCTTCCTGATGACCGTGGCCCTGACTCAGCCTATGTCAAATCAGGCTGCCGCTTTGGTGATGTTGCCGATTGCCGTTAAGACCGCTCTGTTGCTGGGACTAAATCCGCGAACATTTGCTGTCACCGTAACCTACGCGGCCTCTTGTTCTTTCCTTACTCCGCTTGAACCGGCTTGCGTTCTCATCTATACGCCGGGACGTTATCGTTTTCTTGACTTCGTCAAAGTGGGCTCGGTGCTTACGCTTGCGGTTTTCGCAATCGTCATCTGGCTGGTGCCGATATTCTGGCCTCTACAATAACCTTGTAGGGGCGTCACTCCGTGGACGCCCCATCGATGGGAAGGGGCTAGTTCGTTCGCCCTGCGGAGAAAGACTAAGAACGATCCACGAATTAACACGAAGCCGCACGAAAAGTTCTTCGTGTCTTTTAGTGTGATTTCGTGGATCGTTTTTTCCTGGCCTGCTGCCCTGCGATTGCGATGTTTCGAGAGGTGCGCGGAATCGGGAGGAGGGGTGCCCACGGAGGGACACCCCTACAACCTGCTGCCTTACCCTTTTCCTTTGCCTTTGCCTTTGCCGCCGCCACCGCGGCCCTGGTCAGGCTGAGCAGATCGTTCCTGCTTGCGTTCCTGTTTTGACTCACCTCGAGACTGGTGCCTCGCCGGGTTGGCTACGCGTTCGCCCTGCGGTTGCTGTTGAGCTTTGCGCTGAGACTTCTCCTGAGCTCGCGACTCGCTTCTTTGCTGCTTCTCAAGCTGGCGAATCTCAGTACGAGCTTGACGACGTGCGTCCCTGTTGCCTTTTGAGGCCTCCCCGTTAAGACGGTCGATTTCCTGTCTACGTGCCTGGTCTACCTGACGCAAATCCCGGCGATCGTCTCTGGCTTCCCTGCCATCTCTGCCGTCTCTATCGCCTCTATGGTCCTTAACCTTGAACTTTCGGTTTTTGTCATTGTCGGAAACGCGTTCGACGCGCATCGACTTTGCCAGGTTCTTTCTAAACTTCGACTCGCGGATATCCCGGCCGATGAAAACCGGCGTGTCATGAAGTTTCCTGGCAATGCCCGGCGGCAGATCCATCTTGCCACGTCGTCCCCATGCCGAGTTGTTCACTGCGTTTCGCAGCGGAGTAAGAGTCAAAGGATCGAGCGTTGTTCTGGTTGACGCCAGCCTTTGTTGATCAACCCTTCTTACGCTTCTCGGATCGATAACGCGGCCGAAAGCATCGAGGGGCACAACCGTGACCGCGCCCGGGATGCCGAGATTGATAAGTTGCGCAGGCACCGTGTCCGCCCGCGTCAGATAGTGTGGCTGCCAGTTTTCGTCGTAATAGCGCGGCGCGTAGCTGTCGCCCGGGCCCAGCGGCACCCAGCCGATTTGGTTTGCGTTATCCATCGGCACGAAAGCCACGAGGGCCGGTGCATACGCCGGAGTCGTGTTCACTGCGTCTGGAATCCAGTACCACTGGTTACCCACGTTGGCCCAACGTCCATAGTGGTAAGGCGCATAGCCCCAGGGCTCACTCGAAACCCAGGTTGGCCCATACGGGTAATCGTTGGTCCAGCTACCATCCTGGTAAGGAACCCAATCTGCATCTACCCGCGGCCTCCAGGCATTGCCATAACCGTCAACATTCTGCCAGTCGCCGTAGTAATCGAGGTCATTGAGGCCCGGAATGGTTGAACTCGCATACTGATAACTCGCGTTGCGTTGGTACGGATCGTAATAGTCAGGGTCATTAAGATAGGCGTCGTAGTTGTTGTAACGACCGTCGTAAGAATTTGGGTATTGATACCGGTAATAATCGTCCACCTGACGTCCGGCATCCTGGCCATTCATACGCGACAACACCATCTCTGCCGCTGTCTGGCCCAGGAGAGTAAGTATTTCGCCTTTGTTGATCTGGCCGGAGCCTCCCATGCCTGCAACCTGCGCCAGTCCGCTCAGCACTGAGACGAGTACACCGCCATTGCCGTCGAAACCGACGTTGTAAAGCCCGGGCTCGTCAAAGTTTATCGCGCCGTTGGGCGTGGCTACTTCAAACACTTCGTCTGACTCTAAATATCCGACGTCGAACATTGCCGAGCCGTCGCGGAGCGCGAGCTGGGTACGACGGTCACTAAGGGACACGACGTCAAGTGAGGTGTTCGGGTCGAGCCGGGCAAAATTGCGGCCGCTAAATGCGAGCGAGGTGCGCGCGTTGTCGCGCGTGTAGATCCGATCTCCTACCGAGAAGGGTTGATTCGGAGTAGCGGCGATCCACTCTTCGTTAGCATCAGCGCCAGCGACGGCGTCGCTGAAGGCGACTTCGCCATCCACTCGTTGTATGCGAGCCGCGTAGGGTAATTCTTCAGCGGATGCAGTCTGCTCGTGCTGCATCCAAAAGGCCACGCCAGCACCGGCGATGAGCGCAACCACCACTGCGACGATCGTCATGTGCGGCCATACTTTAATCCTGTTCATAGAAATCTCCTTCTCTAAACCGACCAACCCGAAATATTTATTGACGGACTCAAAAGAGCTCAAACCGCAATCTCCGCCACGTTCCGCAAACTAACAGTTTGCTTTACAACTGCTGTCTTTTCAGGAAGGTTGTCGCAATAGCCATGCCCTGCGAGGAGGCTAAATGCCAGAGATTCGGGGGAAACAGGGTGGGAACGCGATATGTAGATCAATGCTGGCCAGAATGGCAGGTCGCAATGGTTTAGGCACACTCTTGCAAGGAGATTAGCGGATAAGGGTGTGGTCAGCTTGTACCCTTTTAGGTCATCATTTCTCTGATTTCGTAGCTTTCCACATACGAGATGGTTGAGTAGAAGTAGTAAGCAGTAAGCAGTGAGTAGTGAGTAGTAAGCGGTGGGCAGTGACAGACCCGATCATTCCCAGAGAGAACTGCTTACTGCTCACTGCTCACTGCTTACTGCTTACTGCTCACTGTTTACTGCTCACTGCTCACTGCTCACTGCTTACTGCTTACTAACGACTGATCACATTTCCGATGCCGCGGTCGCGGAGGAGTTTGTTGAAAGCGTCGAGGTCTTTGTTCACTACTTCGTCAAGGCGACTGCGCAGCGACGAGAGTTGGGTCTTGAACGTTGCGTGCACTTCGCGTTGTTGCGTTGTAGGTGGAAAGTCGGAGCCACCGAGGCCGCTCGACAGGTAGTTGAGCTTGCTGATTAGTCTTGGTGGCCAGCGAACGGTGTCCTGACCCTGACCTGTTAGGCGACGCTGAATGAGCGCCTCCTCGATGTCGATGAGCTGCTTGTCGAGGACATCGGCCGCGGACTTGATTGATGCAAAGTCAGCCCCACCCGCTGACGCGGGTAGTACTGACCTGGGCGCGCCTGCGGCGCTCGGAGCGCCCTCCGTCGCTAACGCTCGCGGTTGTGCTGCCTGACGCATCTGGCCGGCGCCCTCACTAACGGTCGAACGACTGAACCGTTCAGCACCGCCGATTCCGGCTCGGCTTGAGGCGCCACCGAGCAGCGCAGTGATGTGGTAGAGCTGGCTGCGAATGACTTCGATCTGGTTGACCATTTCGGCGGTTTTGTCCACGTCGCTCCGTAAGTCGAGAAGCATTGTAAGTTGCGTCTCGATGTCTGCCTCGGTGCCCGAAGAGTTTGGATCTTTGCGCACCACCAGCGGCTGACTCGCTTCGAGTGAACCTACCGAAAGCCGGACTGTGTAATTTCCGGGTGGCAGCAACACAGACATACGCGCCGCGCCGAGCGCCGGGCGAGTGCCGTCGGCGCCAACTGTTATCTCAGGTGCGTAGGCGGGGCTGGTGCGCATTCTAACTTCCCTTGTGGGCTCGCCACGCAGGTCCCACGTGGTGCGATTGAGGCCAACATTCTTCGTACCGGTGAGCGTGCGCACAGTTTCACCTTTGGCGTTTACAATTTTGATCCGCACCTCGCCGCCGGGCGCGGTCTTCAGGTAGTAGTTGATCGCAGCTCCGTAAGGTGGGTTCTGACCGGCGGTCGGATCATCGGACATAGTTACTGGCACTGTGCCGGGACGGAACCGATAAGTTGGCCGCACCGGAAACAGATGCGCGTTCGAATTTCGCACCGCGTCAGTCATCTGTTGGATCGGGGTCAGGTCATCAAGAATCCAGAAGCCGCGACCATAAGTTCCGACCACAAGATCATTAAAATGTTCCTGAATGACCAGCCAATAAACCGGCACGCGCGGCAGGTTCGATTGCAGAGGCTCCCAATGCTCGCCGTCGTCCCATGAAACGTAGAGGCCATTCTCGGTGCCGACATAGAGCAAACCCTGTTTCGTTGGGTCCTCACGCACGCAATGCGCATAACTCAACATCGAAGGCGGAATGCCATCGGTTATTCGCTTCCAGGTGTTGCCGTAATCCTTCGTCTTGTAAATAAACGGATCGCGGTTGTTGACCTGATGCAAATCTACGGTGAGATAAGCTGCCGCCGCGTCGTAACGCGAAGGCTCAATGTTGCTGATGGTCCCAAGAGGCGGCAGTCCAGGAATATTCTTTGTGACGTTGGTCCAATTCTTTCCGCCGTCACGCGTCAGATGGACCAACCCATCGTTACTGCCGGTCCAGATCAGTCCTTTCTCTTTTGGCGACTCAGCAATCGCAAACAGCGTGGAGAAGTATTCGACGCCGATGTTGTCGCCGGTGAGTCCGCCGGAGAAGCCCTGTTTGCTCTTGTCGTTGGTGGTCAGGTCTGGACTGATGATTTGCCAGCTCTGGCCGTCGTCTGTGGTCTGGTGTACGTGCTGGCTGCCGACATACAGCTTCTTATGATTGTGTGGCGAGATTGTGAGGGGAAAGGTCCAGACGAACCTGTACTTCAATTCTCCGGCCGGCGAACCATTCGTTTGGTCTGGCCAGACCTCGACATTGCGTGCCTGGCCGTTACGCAGATCGTAGCGCTCGACGATGCCGCCGATGCTGCCCGAACCCGAAGCGCTGGACCAGATGATGTTTGGATCGACCGGGTCAGGTGTGGCCCATCCGCTTTCGCCGCCGGCCACCGCATGCCAGGCGCTGCGCGGAATCCCGCCGCCGCCAAAACCACCGCTAGCCACTCGGCTTGGGCCACGATACGAAGGATCGTCCTGCTCGTTGCCATAGACAAAGTAGGGAATGCGATTGTCTACAGTAACGTGATACATCTGTGCGATTGGAAGCTGAATACGGTTCCAGCTTTTGCCACGGGTGACTGAGATGGACACTCCGCCATCATTGGCGACCGCCATGCGGCTCGGGTTGGTCGGGTCGATCCACATGTCGTGGTTGTCGCCACCCGGACTGCTGCCGAACCCTCCGCCACTCCGCAGACTTTCACCACCATCAAGCGAAACCGCGAAACCGGCAGTCAGATAATAGGTTTCGTTTTCGTTATCAGGCGCGACCATCATGCGGAAGTAATAATGCGTGCGTCCGCCGAGCGTGCGGTCGTAACTAATTAAACGCCAGTTTTCGCCGCCATCTTCCGAACGCCAGAGTTTGCCGCGGTCTGTTTCCTTGCCGTTAACCGGCACGCCATCGCCTGTTTCGATCAGGGCATATACGCGATTTGGATTTGAAGGCGCGATTGCCAGAGTGACCTTGCCTGTGGTGCGAGTTGGCAATCCGCGGCCGCTGAGCTTCCTCCAGGTGATGCCACCGTCGGTCGATTTGTGAAGCCCACTGCCCGGTCCACCGCTTTCGCGTCCCCACGTACGAATCTCGAGCGGCCACATACCGGCATAAACGACTCGAGGATTGGATGGTTCCATCAACACGTCCGACGCGCCGGTATTCGCGTCGACAAACAACACGCGTTCCCAGTTTTTCCCGCCGTCAGTAGTGCGGAAGACACCGCGTTCCTGTTGTGGCCCATAGCTATGCCCCATTGCGGCAACTAGTACTGTGTCCGGATTCTTTGGATCGATAACGATGCGCGCTATGCGGCCAGTCTTCTCGAGCCCCATCAACTTCCAGGTTTTTCCCGCGTCAGTTGATTTGTAAATGCCTGCGCCTACCGAAATATGACTGCGTATGTGAGACTCGCCGGTGCCGGCCCAGATAACGGCTGGCTCCGATGGCGAGATAGCTAAAGAGCCGATGGATGACACGGGCTGATCGTCGAAGATTGGTTCCCAGTGTGTGCCGCCGTCTGTGGTTTTCCAAATCCCACCAGAGGCCGCGCCGACGTAATAGATGTTGGGCTGGCCGGGAATACCGACCACGCAGGTCACACGGTTACCAACGGGACCAATGTAGCGGTAACGAAGTGCACCGAGAGCGTCTTTGCCGAGTTCCTGGGCCGTGAGGGACGACTGGAAACTACCAACCAGGCAAATGACAATTAACAACAACTTGAAAAGGTTGTGCATACGCTGAAGCATGATGTGGTCTCCAAGCGGAATTCAACGGATTTGAGCACGTAGTGGCAAGACGTAAGCTAAAGCTTGAACTCTGAACTACGTACCTGATGGGTTGAAAGAAAAAAGTTAATGGCGCCGGCTTGTTCCTGAAGCGAGCGGATTATTGCACTTTTGGTGGCGGGAGAAAAGAAGAGTTTTAGCCGCGTATGAACGCGGATAGAGCCGAGAAAAGATCTCCCATTTGTTATCGTCTCTGCCATTGTACTCTCACATTTCAAATAACAAGCTTGAGTTCCTCTCAGGTCGGGAAGGGTGGCTTGCCCCCACTCTGTCAGCTAAGGCCCACTTTGGGTTTACCAGGAGCGGGGGCAAGCCACCCTTCCCGACCTGAGAGGTTATCAGGGGCATCTTTCACCCTAGCCAACTTCCAGCCGTGTCGCTCGTCATGGCGGGCGTTGAAGGTGAGGTGGTTCGAGGTGTGACTGAGCCGCCGCCGATGTGCTGGGCCGACACATCGGCGGCAAGCTTGTTGGACCGCTTGCGGAGTCCACGCACCGCTGGAGTCTCATTCATCTTCTGATCGGCGTTTATCCGTGTCCATCTGTGGCTTGGCCCTGTTTTATGTTTTCCCCAGTTTGCTTCCTGCCACCTCCACCTCTATAATGCGCCAAATTTCAGGCAGGACCAGTTTCTGACAGGAATAGAAGTAGGAGTCCTGAAACATCGGTTTCCCTGAAAAAACCAAACTTTTCAATGTCAACACCAATCAGATGGAAACATCGCGGGCGAGTCGCGCCCCTAGGCAGACAGCCGGGCACCCCCCTGCGAACGCTGGCATTGAATCTAACCGCGGCTGCACGCTCAGCCCTTACTGAGCCCTACCGCCTCACGATAGAACACACGCAGATTTACCTGCGCCGGTTGCCACGTGCTTTGGACGGTTTTCGTATTGTTCAGCTTTCAGACATTCACCATAGCCCATTCACCAGCCGCCAACAGATTGAACGCGCGGTGCAGACGGCCTCTGGCCTGCAACCCGATATCATCGCGCTGACCGGGGATTACATTTCCAAGGAACGCGAATATGCCGCCCCATGCGCCGAATTGCTGGGAAAACTGCGGGCCCGGCATGGGGTCTACGCTGTCCTTGGCAATCACGATCACTGGACTGACGCCGCTTTGATCACTGACCTTTTCCGTGCGGAAGGCATTACGGTCCTGATCAATCAGGGCATGCGTTTCGAGAAGAACGGCGCGGCCTTTTGGCTGGCGGGCGTGGACGACACTATGGTGGGGTTGGAGGATTTGCCACTCGCGCTGGCTGGTTCAAGCGAAGATGAAATGAAACTGCTGCTGGCTCACAATCCGATCATTCTCCGCCGCGCAGCGCGTGAGGGAGTTGATTTGGTTCTCAGCGGTCACACACACGGCGGACAGGTCAAACTGATCGCCGATCGAAACGCCACAGGCCGGCCGCGCCGGCGCGTACTCAAGGGTCTCGGAAGCGAGGGTGAAACGCAAATCTACGTGACCCGCGGGCTGGGAACCGTCGTCTTGCCAGTTCGTTTTGGCTGCCCTCCGGAAGTTTCGCTGCTCGAGTTACGAACTGCCTGAAAAGTGAATGGTTAGCCGGTCGTAAACGGCTTCGTAAATAGTGCGCCGCCCAGTTATTTAATCCATTCACTCTTTACGATTCACTATTTACTAACCGATGTCCTCCCGGATTCTTACCGTTCCCAATCTGCTCACCGTCTTCCGGATGGTTCTGATTCCTGTTTTTGTAACGCTCCTTTTCTATCAAAGGTTTGTTCTGGCGCTGGCCGTATTTGTCGTGGCCGGCCTTACAGATGGCCTCGACGGCCTCCTCGCCCGCCGCTTTCAACAACAGTCCCAGCTCGGCACAATCCTCGATCCCATAGCCGACAAGCTAATGATGGTGACCGCATTTATTGTGCTGTCCATGCGCAGCGTCTTTCCCCAACCCTTGCCCAGCCATCTGCCAATACCCTTCTGGGTTACGGTGACCGTGATCAGCCGGGATGTTTTCATAATCGTGGGAGCGGCTGCCATCAACATTATGACCGGATTTCGAGGGTTTAGGCCGTCATTCCTGGGAAAGGTCAACACCACCGTACAGATTGGGGCAATCGCCGCCATCATGTTTGCCCCGATCGTACCTAACTACACCGGGTATTACCTGCCGAGTGTCTACGCCATCGTTTTTATCTTCACCATTCTGTCGGGCCTCCACTACGTTTTCTTTATCTCCAGACTGATGAACGAGGACAAAAAACAACCGCCCACCTCCGAAATAGCCTCAGAACCCCCGCAAAAATAGCTATTACAACCCTACGAAGGATCCATCCACAAAGTTGACAAGGGAACACTCAGGTATTATATTACGTTTCCATTCAACCAGAATTATAGCTGGCTTACGAAGGATTAGTTGATGGCCTGCGGGGACGGCAGAATGGCGGGCTAAATATCGTTTTGGAGAACAAAAGAGATGAGCAAGATAATCGGAATTGACCTGGGAACGACCAATTCGGTGGTCGCGGTAATGGAGGGCGGTGAGCCAACCGTCATCACCAATTCGGAAGGCGGGCGCACCACCCCTTCGGTTGTGGCGTTTACAAAGGACGGCAGCCGCCTGGTTGGTCAGGTGGCCAAGCGCCAGGCAGTCACCAACCCGGAAAACACAGTCTATTCAATCAAGAGATTTATGGGCCGGCGCTTCGACGAGGTGACCGAGGAGATCAAGCAGGTCCCTTACAAGGTGAAGGCGGCAGGCACGGGCGACGTGCGTATTGAAGCCGGCGGCAAGGAATGGAGCCCGCCCGAGATTTCGGCCATCATTCTGCAAAAGATGAAGCAGTCGGCCGAAGACTATCTGGGACAAAAGGTCGATAAGGCCGTGATTACTGTGCCGGCCTACTTCAACGATGCTCAGCGCCAGGCAACAAAGGATGCCGGCAAGATTGCCGGTTTAGAAGTGATGCGCATCGTTAACGAGCCGACGGCTGCTGCACTCGCTTACGGCCTTGATAAGAAGAAGGATGAAACGATTGCAGTGTTTGACTTCGGCGGCGGAACCTTCGATATCTCGATCCTCGAGGTTGGTGAAGGCGTCGTGGAAGTGAAGTCCACCAACGGTGATACGCACCTGGGCGGCGACGACATCGATGAGAGTCTGACCGAGTGGATTATCGAAGAATTCAAGAAGGACCAGGGAATTGATCTTTCAAACGACAAGATGGCCTTGCAGCGTTTGAAGGAAGCTTCAGAGAAGGCGAAGATCGAACTCTCGAGTACGATGGAAACTGAAATCAATCTTCCCTTCGTGACGGCCGATCAGTCCGGACCGAAACATCTCGCGATGAAGCTGACGCGCTCGAAGTTTGAACAGTTAGTTGAACCCATACTTGGCCGTCTGAAATCTCCGGTAGAACAGGCAATCAAGGATTCCGGCGTAGACGCCAAGAAAATCGATGAAGTGGTTTTGGTGGGCGGCTCTACACGCATTCCCAAGGTGCAGCAGATTGTCCGCGATTTGTTTGGCGGTAAAGAACCGAACAAAAGTGTGAACCCCGACGAAGTAGTGGCTATTGGCGCCGCCGTGCAAGCAGGTGTGTTGTCTGGCGAGAAAACCGACATCCTGTTGCTCGACGTTACGCCGCTCAGCCTTGGTATTGAAACCCTCGGTGGTGTCTTCACCAAGCTAATCGAGCGCAACACCACGATCCCAACCCGCAAGTCTGAAATATTTTCAACCGCTTCTGATAATCAAACGTCGGTTGAGGTCCACGTGCTACAGGGCGAACGTCCAATGGCAGGTGACAATCGCACGCTTGGCAAGTTTCACCTTGTCGGCATTCCTCCGGCGCCTCGCGGAATGCCGCAGGTGGAAGTCGCGTTTGACATCGACGCCAACGGTATTGTGAACGTGTCCGCGAAGGACATGGGCACGGGCCGCGAGCAGAAGATAACCATCACCGCTTCATCAGGTCTGGCGAAAGATGAGATCGACAAGATGATGCGTGATGCGGAGTCACACGCTGCTGACGACGTCAAGAAAAAGGAAGAGATCGAGGCGCGCAACCGTCTGGACGGGCTGACCTACCAGATGGAGAAAACGCTCAACGAGAACCGCGAGAAAGTGGGCGCCGTGGCCGGTGAGGTTGAAACCGCCATTGCCGAAGCGAAGAAAGCACTCGCTGAAGGTGGCGTTGAAAAACTGAACGAGGCTTTCAACAACCTGCAGGCTGCCTCGCACAAACTGGCCGAAGCGCTTTATCAACAAACCCCGCCCCCTGGATCGGAAACTTCAACCGATCAGGCATCGGCGGCTGGAGCATCGTCTGCGGGGGGCGCAGGCGAAGACAACGTCATCGACGCTGAATACGTCGATGTAGACGAGAAGAAATAAGATGCGTGACGAGTGACAAGTGACAAGTGACAAGTTGAGCTGTGAGCGTCGCAATTTGGTCTGCTGGTCGTCAGAAAAATTGACCGGCGCACAATCTTAACCTGGTTGATATTGGTGACAAGTGGCGAGACAAGTTTTCCGGCTTGTCACTTGTCACTATTTACTATTCACTGCTTTTAAATGGCCAAGCAAGACTATTACGAAGTACTGGGCATCAAGCGCGACGCGAAGCCTGAAGAAATTAAGAAGGCTTATCGTCGTCTGGCGCGCAAGTATCACCCGGACGTAAATCCCGGGGACAAATCGTCAGAAGATCGTTTCAAGCTGACCACGGAAGCGCATGATGTGCTTTCGGATCCGAAGAAGCGCAAGGTCTACGATCGTTTTGGAGAGTATTCCGACAATCTGGCCAGCGCAGCCGCGCGCGGCGCTGGCCCCTCAACCGCCGGTCGTACCGCTCCCGGGTTCGATTTCAGCGGCTTTGACTGGAGCACCACGACCGCTCCGGGAGGCGCCGGCGGCGGTGGTACAAGTTTCCGCGACATTTTTGCAGACCTCTTTGGTGGTGGAGCAAAAGAGGCGGAGCCGCCTCGCCCTCAGCCAAAAAAGGGCGCTGATATCGAGATGCCTCTGGCACTCTCGTTTGAAGAGGCGCTGCAGGGGATAACTACTAATCTTACAGTTAATCGCTCCGAACAATGTTCGCGTTGCAACGGGGCCGGCGACATCGGTGGGCCAGTGATGGTTTGCGCCACGTGCAAAGGGTCGGGCCAGGTTCAACGTGCCGGCGGTCGGCTGCGTTTCGCCCAGGAGTGTCAGGACTGCGACGGCACAGGTCGAAGACGATCACCGTGCTCCTTGTGCAAGGGCAAAGGCACTACCCCGAAAACTGAAACCGTCAAGGTGCGTATTCCGGCCGGTGTGGAAACGGGATCGCGCGTGAGGATTCCGGGTAAGGGCGAAGGTGGACGTCTTGGCGCTCAGCCCGGTGATTTGCACATCATCACTAATGTCGGCACTCACAAATACTTCACACGCAAGGGTGACAACATCTATGTGACCGTTCCGATCACCGTGCCCGAAGCGGCACTGGGTGCGAAGATCGAGGTGCCTACCGTTGAAGGGAAGGCGCAGCTGCGTATTCCACCGGGCACACAATCGGGCCAGAAGTTTCGCTTGCGCCAGCGCGGAGCGCCTTCATTGCGCAACCCTGGCGCGCGCGGCGATCAGTTTGTAGAAGCTCAGGTGACGCTTCCAAAGGTTGTTTCAGAAGAGACGAAGGAACTGTTGCGGCAATATGCGAAATTGAACGATGAGAATCCGCGAGTGGAAATGGGTCTGGAGTAAAGCATTGCCGATTGCCAATTTCCAATTGCCGATTTATTCATATCGTTTGGGAACCGGCCAATTGGCAATTGGCAATCGGAAATTGGAAATGGCATGAAGCGCAAACCTAAGACATACACCATCAGCGCTGTGGCGGATCAATACGGCATCCATCCGCAGACGCTGCGCCTTTACGAACGCGAAGGACTACTGAAGCCGTCGCGGTCGGAAGGGAATACGCGTCTTTATACCGATCCCGATCTTGCAAGGTTGGAACTGATTCTTTCGCTCACGCGCGATCTTGGAGTGAATCTTGCCGGCGTGGAGATCATTCTAAACATGCGCGAGAAGATGGATGCGATGCAACATGAGTTTGAGCGCTTCTTTCAATATCTCCAATCACACGCCGACGAGCTGACAAATTTTGACGTGCCCGCCGAAGGCACTTCCGAGTCACTGGTTCCCATCACACGCACCGCCGCCCTCCGCCGCCGCAGCGCCTCTCGCGGCTAATACACACCTACAGTCACGAAAGACTGGGACGATCCACGAAGGCACACGAAATAACTCGAACCAGGATCTCGGTTCGTGATTCTTCGTGTAATTTCGTGGATCAATCTTAGGTTTTCTGCCAGAGCTACTAAGCCAGATTCCTTGCATTTCTGAGTTAGACGCTTCGTCGTCCGAACCGTGACTCGAGCGTCGCGCAAGGCGTAACCTAACGCCGGCATCACCCTCATAGATCAACCGCTGATTAATCACGTACGGAACAGGGGTTTAGAGTGCAAGCTTTTAGCTTGCGCGTTGGGAGAAAGCCAGTCTCCGTATCTGCGAACCGGCAACCTGAAGGTTGGACTCTATACGCCTGTGAGCAACCGCACCTGAACTCGCGATGCTATCGAAACCCGAACATTTCTTGATTCTCACTCTGCTGGTCGGATTGCTCGCGGGCTTAAGCCTGACTGACGCGTCTGCGCAAGACCTGGACAACGTGACCTTCACCGGCCGAGTTACAGATCAAAACGGGGCCATTATCCCGGGCGCAATAGTCTCAGCAACGCTCGTCAAAACCGGTGCAGAACGCACTGTGGTTGCCGAAGCTGACGGACGCTATCGAGTGATCCAGTTGGAACCGGGCGTCTACAACTTAAAAGCTTCGTTTATTAGTTTCGCAATTGAAGAAAAAACCAACCTGACGACAATTGCCGGACAGAACGTCCAACTGGATTTCACACTTCTTCCGGCCGGGGTGACGGCCGACGAGGTTGTGGTAACGGAAGCCGAAACACCCGCCGTCGACACCACCCGCACAGTAGTCGGTGGCACCGTCACCACACAAGAGATTGAGTCCCTGCCTGTAGCAACGCGGTTTGTATTAGATCTGATTTTCACTCTGCCTGGTGTTTCGGAAGAAGCACTTTCCACGCGAGACCTGGCGGAAGATCGCAACACAACCCCCGTCAACACACCCGAAGAGTCGGGGACCTTTTCCCTGTCGGGCGGCCCAGCTTATTCGAACAACATTACTATCGACGGCCTGGACAACAACGACGACCGCGCCGCACGCGAACGTTTTCAACCGTCCATTGAAGCGGTTGAAGAAGTTCAGGTCATCACCAATCAGTTTTCGGCTGAGTACGGTCGCGCTTCTGGAGGACGAATCAACATTCGCACCCGCGGCGGTTCGAACAAGTATCGCGGTCGGGCCTTCTACTTTCTCCGGAACGACATCTTCAACGCCAACACTTCAAACAACAAGGCGCGCGGTCTGCCACGGTTGCCGCTGGAACAACATAATCCCGGCTTTACCTTCGGCGGCCCAATCCGTTTGCCAATCTACGACGGACGCAACCGGACTTTCTTCTTTACTGCTTATGAATACGACACGACCCTCGACTCGGCGACGATAGACACACTCGTGCCTATTGAGCAGAACCCGTTATTCCCGATTCCCGGCCCAACTGTCACGGACCGCGACGCGGTTGGAGAGCTTCGCTTCGCTGCCGGGATCGCGCCGTTCATTTCCACTCTCTCGACGCCAGTGAAGAACCACATTTTCACCACTCGTCTCGATCATCGATTCTCCGAGACGCATAACGGCTCGGCGCTTTACCAGATGGGCCGGTTGAATAACCTGCGTCAGTTTGGCGGCGGCAATCGGCTGGCGGAATCTCTCCTGGGTCGAACACGCAGCACCGACGCCATTTCCTACACTGACAATCTGGTGTTCTCGCCTACACTCGTCAATCAAACACGCGTCCAGTTTTCGCGGCTAACGCCTTCGGTCACGGCCGGCGGTGACAGGAGACCTGTCGTCCTGATCACGCTTCATGATCCTTTGGATTCGTCCGATCCTGCTCAACGATCCGGAACCCTCGTCGCTGGTCCGTCCACTTCCGGCGCCACCGATCGCAGTGAATCGCGCGTACAGGTGCAGGACGTGCTGGCCTGGGTTGTGAGTGACCACTCGCTTAGACTCGGCGGCGATATTCAACAAGTGCGTTCCACTTTTATTGATCTTTCGGATGTTTCGGGGACTTTCAGTTTCGACAACGCGGCAGCATTTCTACTAAATGCACCGAGCCGCTTCCGGCAAACCTTCCAGGCGGAATCAACGCAGAAGAATACTTATGTGGGGTTCTTCGTTCAGGATGAGTGGCGCATCCGTCCTAATCTCGTTCTGAGTTACGGCCTTCGTTATGAGACCGAAACGATCCTGCCCGATCGAAACAATTGGGGACCACGTGTTTCCATCGCTTACGATCCAATAGGAACCGGCAAGACTGTAGTCAGACTTGGCGCAGGCATTTTCTACAACCGCGCGCTGTTGCGAACGATCGATGATTTCACGCTCGGCGCTCAGCAACTTTTCTTCGATACCAACTCGCTGATTGATCCAGCGACAGGTCAGATAGGAAGCGCGGAGTTTCGCCGCCAGTTCATTGCCAGGGAACTGCGATTCCCCCAGGTCCTGAATGTTGACTCGCCACCCGTCGGGCAATTTGGAGTGTTGAATACGGGCTTCTCGCGCCGGCTCGATCCGGCGTTACGCATACCTGAAAGCTATCAAGCCAATATCGGCCTGGAACGGGAGATTGGTCGCAGTTTTGTCTTCGAAACAAACTATACATTTAATCGCGGCCTGCACCTGTGGAGAGAATTCAACGCAAACGCGCCGGTGCTTCCGGCAGGTTTCAAAAACTTTTCCGAGTATCTTGCCTCGCGCGATTTCACAAACTTTCGCGGCCCACTGGGCAGTCGTCCGCTGTATAACGTTTCGACGGCAGGTGACCTCGTAAGATTTGTTTTTAATCCGCCCGATCCGGCGAACCCGAATTCGGTTGTGCGTACCACAGAGTTTGGGGTGCCGGTTTCGCTGATCAATCTGAACAGCTTTAGTTCGACGACCGCGCTGGAAGTTGCGCTGGCCGCGCTAAACCGATTGCGACCGGACCCGAGCCGCGCGGAAGTTGAGCAACTTGTTTCCGCCGGCAACAGTTTCTATCACGGACTAACGCTCGAGTTACGCAAGAGATTCAAACAAACCAAAAGTTTTAGTTTCTCTTTCCGTGGGGCCTACACGCTTTCGCATCTTGAAGACGACGGCATTGTGAACACATCCGATGCCCTCGTGGTGGGCGACTTCGCTGGTGAGAGATCGCGCAGCCTGCTGGACCGCCGCCATCGCTTTGTATTCTCAGGTACCTTTGACACGCCGGCGTATCTGGGCAAACTGCGGCTTTCGCCGATATTCCGGCTGGCTTCCGGAGCGCCATTTAATATTTCGATCGGCGGCGTGGATCGGAATCTCGACGACGTCGGCAACGACCGTCCGATATTTAACGGCGACGTTTCACTCCTTCGGTGGCGTAGTCCGGGGGATCCTCTCGACACTGCTGTTTTGAGCTTGTTCTCTTTGCCAACCATCGGACAGACAGGCAACCTGCCGCGCAACGCCGGCCAGGGACCAGGTCAATTCTTCCTTGATGTAAACATCACTCGTGAGTTCAAGTTGAACGAACGCCTGCGGTTACGCCCGGTGGTGGAGTTTGATAACGTACTCAACAAGACGGTCTACAGTTTCGGTAGTGAGTTCATAAACTTCAACGCAGTCTCACCGACCGCGACTGCAGAGCAGCGTCAAGCCTTCCTGGATTCTTTCCTCGTCACCACGCGCACACTTCGGCCGCGCCAGGTTCGCCTGGGCGTTCGCATCGATTTCTGAGTCTGTTTTGTTAACAGGTGTTTAGAGTACAACCTTCAGGTTGCCTCTACGGCCCTTTTGCGTTCGGCTCATCGTAGGGGCAACACTCCGTGGCCCCCCTCTCATGCCGATTCTCAATCCTCGAAACAGGCCTCAACCGCAGCAAAGGGGTGGCCACGGAGTGCCACCCCTACGATGAGCGATACTTAGTTGACTGCGTTTCGCGAGTAAGCAAACCAACAGTTTGCTTTACTGAACAAATGGCAAGGCGTGGAGAAACGTTACCAGGCGAGCGAGGTTCTCTGGGTTGGTCTCAGTAAAACTGCCTCCGATTAGATATGTGGCGCCGGAGCCAGCGGGAGTCTTCTGGAAATAGGAGGGAGTCGCTTGCAAAGCGACTGGACCATCGGGCAAGTGAAGCTCCACATCGAAAGTGTTGTCCTTCGCGTTGAGATAGCGATCGATGTTTCTTGCTGAAACGACGAGGGCAATCCCGATTTCGCTGATGTTCTTCGTCCGTCCTACCAACGCCAGCCGCTCGATGCCAACACTGCTGGCGAAAGATGCAGGCGGCTTGAAGGTGATCTTGACCTCCAACTGTACCGCCCGCCGGCGAATAGCGCGGCGGTTTTTGGTCACGTTCATGGAGCAACCCTGCTGACTTCAGGCGATTCGATAAAACCGAAAAGTTGGCTACAAGAATCTATCATATTTGGGCGAAGGACTGTCCGCAGATTACGCAGATTTTTAAAAGATGAATTGAATACTGCGGTACAGATTCCGTCCTTTTAGGTCGCCGTCTTCGCTGAAGTCGTTTCGTCTAAATCTGCGTAATCTGCGTAATCTGCGGATAGTCTTACGGATGCGTCATCTCCTCCGGCTTCACGAACCTATCCAAATCCTCGCCGGTCAGGAAACCAACCTGCGCTCTTTGATTCGGAGTTGACGCAACCTCCTGTGCTAAACTTCGCTCCGCAATGATTGATCATTCATCACAATCGGAGCACGTCAACGAGGTTGATACCGCGCTGCTCGACGTGGAACTCTTTATTAAATACAAGGCGCTGGATCGAGCCCTCGCCCGGCTGCGCACCGCGCTGCAGGGAAATCCCCGCTCAATTGCTTTGCGCGAGCGCACGCGTGAAATTTGTATTACCCTGAAGGAGAATCAGGAGGCCGCTCGCCAGTGTTTGGCTCTGGCCAGTCTCTATATCGAGCGTGACGAATACGACAGCGCTTACGATCGGTTACTGGAAGCAAAACATCTCGATCCGCGCATTAACATTGCGGGTGGACTGGAAGCGATCCGGCGAGCCCGACGTCCAGATCTTGAGCCAACGCCAACTCCGTCCGCCCAAAAGAGTGACAAGAGATATGTGACGCTCGCCGGCGACCTTGCCATAATCAGTGTCTTCGACGCCATTCAGGTGATCGAGAATGCAAAACTCACTGGCTCCCTGGTCCTCACAAGCGAAACAAAAAACGGCCGTGTGCTATTCAATGGCGGAACAATTGTTGACGCCGAGGTAGGAGCCGTCTCAGGCGGCCAGGGGTTCCGGCAAATCGTAGAGATCATCAACGGAAGTTTCGAGTTTCACAGGTCGCAAACTGAGTTCCCATCTCGCCTTGAGGCGGCCAGCAATACCAATCTTATTCTCGACACCCTTCGGCAGCTCGACGAAGAGAAGCAGTAAGGCTACAAAAGGGATTTGTTCGACGGTGTTTTGTTAGTTATACCAAGCGCTAATGAAACTTAGGCTTTCTTTCCAATCATCACACCATGGTGTAAATTACCAATGATCATGAGAAGCAACACTTCAAAAAGCAAGATAAAGCAGTACTCTACGAAAGCTGCTTCCAAGAATCGCAAAAATAACGTCTATAACCTGCACGTAGTGCCTCGAATAGGCGGTTGGGCTGTCCGGACCGAAGGCAGCAGCCGCGCCCGATCAATTCATGGCAGCCAGCGAGAGGCCATAGAAGCTGCCCGAAAACTTGCGAAAGAGGCTGCTATGCAGTTGGTGATTCACGGTCGCGATGGTCGCATCAGAGAACGAGATAGCTACTCCCAGGAACCTCTTCCCCCAAAGCAGCCTCGAAAGGTTCTGTACCCAAGTTCAAGCCCCAACACAAGCCGACAGGCGATTCGAAGAGCAGTGAGCGAAGCTGTACGCGAGGTCAGCGAAAAACAGAGCTTGGTATCAAAAGCAGGCTGAGCCCCAGAGTTTGGCCGAAGAACGGTTGACCACATGCCTAAGGTTAGGCGCCTTCCCGCCAACTACGCGAAAAACGTTTTCATCAACTGTCCCTTTGACGATGACTATCAACCTCTATTCAATGCAATAGTTTTTGCAGTGAATGATATGGGGTTTAGGCCAAAATCTGCTAAAGATGAAAGTAATGCCGGTGAAATTCGATTCAACAAAATTCAAGATCTAATCGAAGAATGTAAGTACAGCATTCACGATATTTCGCGGGCTGATATCGACGTCGTTACCGGCTTACCTCGCTTTAACATGCCCTTGGAGCTTGGCTTGGATCTTGGGTGCAAAAGGTACGGTAAACCACATCATCAGGAAAAAGTACTGCTCGTCTTAGATATCGAGCAGTTTCGTTATCGAGATTTTATTTCCGATATTGCGGGCCAAGATATTAAAGCTCATAGAGCTGAACCAGCGGAAGTTATTAGTGTCGTGAGAAACTGGCTCCGATTGGAATTGGACCCTAAACTGGTAATGACGCCGGGTGGTCCGGTCATATATGAAAGATACATCCGCTTTCAGGCGACCCTTCCATCTATCTGCACTAAATTATCCTGGGACATTGATGATCTCCCGTTTTCCGACTTTTCTTGGGCGGTGGCGGATTGGATTGCCAATAACCCTTTGCCTAAACCGTGATTCTCACCGTGTGGCCGAGATTGTCAGAAAATTTCTCACTTGTGCATTTTTATTGAGCTGCTGGTAACTCGATGATAAAAGTGCTTCCCTTGCCTAACTCGGAGCTGACCGTTACCTCGCCGTCATGCGCACGAGCGAGGTGCTTGACGATGGCCAGCCCCAACCCGGTTCCGCCCATATCTCGCGAACGTGCTCGGTCCACTCGATAGAACCTCTCAAACAACCTCTCCCAATGCTGAGACGGGATACCTTCGCCCGTGTCTTCGACAATAATCCTGTCAGTCCGGCCGACGACCGCGGATGGACGACCGGCCCCAGAGCTTCGTACATTCGCGGATGATCCGCTTTCATACTTAATCGTTACATGACCGTCGGCTCGATTGAACTTGATCGCGTTGTCAACGAGGTTAGTTAACATTTGTTCGAGACGACGCGCGTCGGCATAGACGGTCGCATCGAGGGAGACAGCATTGGTTACCGCTATCCCCTCGGCGGCGGACTTCGCTGCCAAAGATGAGACGACATCGTTTACGATCGGATGGAGCTCGACCTCTTCTGCTCTCACCTGCACGTTACCCGCTTCGATCGCGCTCAACTCCAGGATGTCGTCGATCAGGTCCTGCATTCTCGACGCGTTTTTACGAATGATGTGAAGGAAGCGATGGCTCGCCTCATGGTCTTCGATGGCTCCTGATTCGAGCGTCTCAACAAACGCCAGAATGGCGGTTAAGGGAGTTCGAAGCTCGTGCGAAACGTTGGAAAGAAATTCCTGGCGCACCTGTTCCAGTCGCTCGATGCGAGTGACATCAATGAAAACCCCCAGGGCACCCAGTGCGGTCTCCGACTCTGTGCCGTTGGCACTACCGAGCGGTACTACGCGCAGATCGAAGATCAGTCGCTCTGGTCCATGTGTCTGGATTTTGACGCCGCTTCTTTCTGACCCCTTGAGCGCGTCGAGAAAAGCGTCGTAGATCGCGGGATTGCGGGTTAGATCCGTCAGACGCTGACCATTGAGTGGGTTTCGCGCAGGATTGAATAAACGGTGTGCGGCAGCGTTAGAAGCGACCACGCGCATGTCTTTATTGACCGCCAGCAGGCCCTCGCGCATTCCACCCATCGTCGCCTCAAAAAGCTCGCCGAAAGCGAAGATCTCAGCGGATCGGTCTTCGGTCCGATGCGTAGCTTCTCGCGCCGATTCGACACGAGAATTTCCAAACCCGCGAAGGATCAAGACCAGTGTGACAACCGCGACAAGGCCAGCCGCAACGGCGCGCGCCGGGAGCCATGGCAGTAGCAATGCTACGACAATGCCAACAGCGCACGCGGTAACCAGGAAGACATTGCGCTTTGACATGGGAATCTAACCTGCGCCAAAGGGCGCGACATGTAACCCGCAAAGTACTGAAAACTAAGAACGATCCACGAAATCACGCGAACGACACGAAAGAGGGCCTGGTTCGAGTCACTTCGTGTGCTTTCGTGGATCGTCTTATTCTCTCTGAAATTGGCCGGTTCTGATAACGATGTGCTGATGCTACGCGGCACGCGGGCAGCCCACAAAACGGTAGCCGACGCCCACTACTGTCTCGATGCAATCCCCGCATTCACCGAGTTTCTGCCGCAGTCGCCTGATGTGCACGTCGAGCGTGCGCGCGTCGCCGTAATAACTATATCCCCAGACGCTGTCCAGAAGTTGCTGGCGGGTTATGACGCGGTCCGTGCTCCTGGCCAACACTGAAAGAAGAGTGAACTCCTTGTTCGTCAGCTTGATCTTGGCCCCCTGGCAAACCACCCTGATGTCATCGAAGTCGATTAGCAGATTGTCGTCCTCGTAGGTTTTTCCTTTAGTCTCATCCGTGCGACGCATGACGGCACGCACCCGCGCCAGAAGTTCCCGCACCGAAAACGGCTTCGTCATATAATCGTCTGCGCCCAGGTCAAGACCAGTAACGCGGTCCGATTCAGAGGCTTTGGCTGTCAACATGATGATGGGGGTACGCCGAGTGCCCGGCTCTCTCCTGAGCCTGCGACACAATTCGATGCCGGTCATGCCGGGCAGCATCAAATCCAGAATGATCAGGATCGGCGGTTCTTTCTCATTTAGAGCAGCGGTCAATCCCGCTTCTCCCGTCGCCGCCGTCACTGACGACCAGCCTTCCCGCTCGAAGTTGTACTTCAAACTTTCCGCGATGTCCGGGTCATCTTCGATAATTAAGATTGGTCGTTGCATCTTTTCCCTAGGTGACAAGTTACAGGTGACAAGTGACAAGCAAACGATCCCTACGAGACGAGCTTGTTTTTCTTACTTGTCACCTGTCACCTGTCACTTGTCACTAACATGCTCACTTGTCATGCTTGATAAATGCGGCTTCTGCCATGTAGACAGTCAACTCGCAGATGTCCGTCACGTAATCGCCGATACGTTCCAGGTGTTTGGCCACGAAAAGCAGACGCGCGTTTCGGGTCGCCGTGCCCGGTTCAGTTCCCATCATTTCGATCAGCTTGTGGAAAATGTAATTGTAAAGATCGTTGATTTTGGCGTCGCTCTTAATCACCTCGCGGGCAGCTATAGGATCACTTGAGGTAAAGGCATCGAGGGCCGCTCGCAGCATCCCCAGAGCGTGTTCCGACATGCTACTGAGATCGGCAACCGCCGCCAGCTCCGGCTCATTGTTGAGATCAATGGCGGCGCGAGCGATGTTGCAGGCATGATCGGCTATTCGTTCCAAAACCGGCGCCATCTTGGCAACTGAAATAACGAAGCGCAGATCGCGCGCCGCTGGTTGTCTCAAGGCAATAATGTCTATGCACTGCCGGTCAATCTCAACTTCCAGGCGATCCACTTTGTCGTCGTTCTCGAGCACGAGCCGCGCCAGTTCGCTATCGCGGTCCGTCAGCGAGTGCATCGCCTGATCGAGTGCTGTCTCGGTTTCCCCGCCGAGCAACAACACTTTGTCACGTAGCGAGTCGAGCTCATCGTCTAATAGCCTGTGGTAATCCATTGCCATACTCATCCAAACCTTCCAGTAATATAGTCTTCCGTCACCTTCTCAGCGGGATTGGTAAACATCTTCTCGGTTGGACTCACTTCAATCAGTTTACCCATGAGAAAGAACGCAGTCGTGTCGGAGACACGCGCCGCTTGCTGCATATTGTGCGTCACAATGACGATGGTGTACTGCTTCTTCAGCTCAACAATCAGCTCCTCAATCTTCGCAGTGGCCATCGGATCCAACGCCGACGCAGGTTCGTCCATCAGCACCACACTTGGTTCAATTGCCAGCGCCCGGGCAATGCACAGCCGTTGTTGTTGGCCGCCAGACAATCCCAGCGCAGATTCGTGCAAACGATCCTTGACCTCGTTCCAAATTGCCGCGTCTTTGAGCGCTTGCTCTACGCGGCCTTCCAATTCGCTTTTGCTCGAAGTCATCCGGTTAATTCTCAACCCGTAAGCAACATTGTCAAATAGAGACTTGGGAAATGGATTTGACTTCTGAAAGACCATTCCCACGCTCCGGCGAAGATCGACGACATCCGTGGTGGGAGCATAAATGTCGTTATTGTCGACTAAGACCTGGCCCTCAACCCTGGTGCCGGGAATGATATCGTTCATCCGATTTAGCGTGCGCAGAAAAGTCGATTTGCCACATCCGGACGGGCCAATGAAAGCTGTAACAATGCGTTCCGGAATCTCGATATTGACGTCAAAAAGAGCCTGTGATTTGCCGTAAAAGAAGCTCAGGTGGTTGACACTTATCTTGACCGGCAAATTCGCGCTGCCCGACACTCCCCGGCCGGAGGCAGTGGCAGGCTTCGGTGATAACGGCGTGGATATTTGTGCTGACATCGAATCTATCCAGTAGAGCAAACTGTTAGTTTGCGTGGCGATGGAATTACATTCATCGTTGTATGTATCGAACGATCCGCAAACTACCGTTTGCTTTACCCAAAGTGCCCGGTGATGTACTCCTCAGTCAACTTAATCGATGGGTTCTCAAACATTTTCTTGGTGGGCGCTGCCTCGATAAGTTCGCCCAAATACATAAACGCTGTGGAATCCGAGACGCGGGCAGCCTGCTGCATGTTATGAGTCACGATTACCACGGTAACATCGCGCTTCAGTTCGAAGATCAAATTTTCAATCTTCGAAGTGGCGATGGGATCGAGCGCCGAGGTTGGCTCATCAAACAGCAGCATCTCGGGCTCGGTAGCCAGAGCGCGCGCAATGCAGAGACGCTGCTGCTGGCCGCCCGAGAGCGTATAGGCAGACTGTCGCAGACGGTCCTTCACTTCCTCCCAGAGCGCGGCAGAGTGTAGCGATCGTTCAACCCGCTCACTCAATTCCCGGCCGCTAACCCCACGTAGTCGAAGTCCAAACGCCACATTCTCAAAGACTGACTTCGGAAAGGCGTTTGGTTTCTGGAAGACCATGCTCATGCGCATGCGCATCTCCAACGGATCGGTTTCCGGGCCAATCAAATTGATCCCGCTTGGCTGGAGAAAAATCTTTCCTTCGTAGCGCGTTTCCGGATAAAGGTCGTGAATTCGATTGAAACACCGCAGCAGCGTAGACTTTCCACAACCAGATGGGCCAATAATGGCTGTCACACGGTTGGCGTGAAAGACCATGTTGATGTTTTTGAGCGCCTGATGCTTGCCGTAGAAAAAGTTGAGCCCTTCTACCTCAGCCTTGATCTCCGGCGCATCGCTCCCACGCTCATTGCTCGCCTCGACAACTTCGCGGCTAACTTGAGGATGAGCAAATTCTTCTCTAGTCGACATTCTGATCAAGTCATTTGTATTTCTCTGTGCCTCTCTGTGAACTCTGTGTCTCTGTGGTGAATCTTCGTCGCAAAAACTCAACCACAGAGGCACAGAGAACACTGAGGACGCACAGAGAAAACCGGACTCCCTCGCTGTTATTGTTCACCATTTGATTCGCTTGCGGACGCGGTACCGAATCATGATCGCAACCGCATTCAGCAGCAAGGTTACGACGATGAGCACTAACCCTGCAGCGGCCGCATTCACCACGAAATCCTGATCAGGACGCGAAACCCAGTTGAACATCTGAATCGGCAACACCGAAAATGGCGACCATAACCACTCTAATGAAAGAAAAGGCGGCTGCGCCTTAAGGGGCGGCGGCGGCAGGAAAGCAATAAACGTCAGCGCCCCGATTGTGATCAGAGGCGCCGTCTCACCTATGGCCCGCGACAGCGCGATGATAATTCCCGTCATCGTTCCGCCGAGTGAATAAGGCAGGAGGTGGTGCCTCACTACCTGCCATTTGGTCGACCCCAGCGCATAAGCTGCCTCGCGAATGCCCTGCGGTATGGTCCGTAGAGCTTCGCGCGTGGCGACGATCACAATCGGAAGAATCAAAAAGGCCAGCGTTAATCCGCCCGTCAAAACGCTCGTCCCCAAACGAAACTGGTAGACCAGCAGACCAAGCGCCATCAGTCCGTAGATTATCGACGGTACCCCGGCGAGGTTGGCGATGTTTATTTCAATCAGGTTGGTCAGCCAGTTTCTACGTGCGTATTCCTCCAGGTAAATTCCGGCTGAGACACCCAGCGGCACGGCTGCAAAGGCCGTCACCACCATAATCAGAAGGGTACCTACCCAGGAGGAAAGAATTCCGGCGCGTTCGGCAAAGCGTGAGGGAAACGAGGTAAGAAAGGTCCAGTTAAGACGTGTCGCACCGTCAATAAACAGATCGGCAAGCAGCGCCCCCAAAGTAAGAATTCCCACGAGGGTGCAAATGATGCCGACGATGTTAAAGAGGAAGTCCTGTCGCTTTCGTTTGGCGATGATGGCTTTGAAGTCGCTCACTCAATACACCTCTCTGAAGCGCTTGCGCAGTATGTAGCCGAGGATATTGAAGATCAGCGTCATGATGAACAGAGTAACGCCCGCGGCGAAGATTGATTGGTAGCCAATGCTGCCATGAGGAAGATCGCCAAGGCTCACCTGCACGATGAAAGCAGTAATGGTCGCTGCCGGCTCGCGCGGATCTATAGTCAGATTGGGCTGCATACCGGCGGCGATCGCCACGATCATTGTCTCGCCGATGGCCCGGGAAATTGCGAGTATGTAGGAAGCCACGATGCCCGAAAGCGCCGATGGGTAAACCACTTTTACGGCAGTGATAATGCGATTCGCGCCCATCGCATATGCGCCTTCACGAAGCGACATCGGCACCGCACGCATGGCGTCCTCGCTCAAAGAGCTGACGTAGGGAATGATCATGATTCCCATCACCACTCCCGCACTCAGCATGTTGAAGGTGGGCAGCCCGGGGATGAGCTTTTGCAGCAGGGGCGACATAAACTGCAACGCGAAATAACCATAAACCACTGTGGGCACCGCGCTCAGGAGCTCGAGCGCGGGCTTGATGATCTCGCGAACTGTTGGAGGTGCAAACTCGCTCAAGTAAATGGCGACTATCGTCCCGATCGGAAGCGCTACGGCGAGTGCCACCGCCGTTGTAACCAGGGTGCCCAGCACCAGGGGCATGATGCCGAAACGTGGCGACGCGAAGAGCGGCGTCCAGAGAGGCGCAGTTAGAAACTCCTTCACTGAAACGTGCGCAAAGAAAGTCGACGACTCATAGACCAGGATGCCGACAATTCCCACCGTGATGACAACCGAAGAAAAGGCCGCCAGAAATAGTAACGCTTCAATAAAACGTTCCTTCAAGCGCGACAAACGTCTCCGCGCCGATGGCGTCTCAGCGGCCGGCGGAGGATGAGCTGTCAGATCTGCGGCGGCAGCGACGGGATGCTGAAGGCTGGGTATTTCGTCCATGATTACATGAGAAGCGTTACAGAACCGAGCTAGTGCCGGATACTAAAGGAAACGTTGTGACCTCTATCATCCGGCGCTACGCCGACGCGTCGGGGTACTCTAATGTCGTGCTCACAAACATTCAGGTTGAAGTAGACGATCCACGAAAACACATGAACCAACACTAAATATCGTTAGTGTTGTTTCGTGTGGATTCGTGGATCGTATCTTTATGCTTTTGGCGCTCGTTTTAGAAGCTCTTCGATCGCTAAACCGACTTCGGGAATACCGCCAAAGCCTGACCCTGCCTGCTTGTTGCGAAAGCGTTCCATGGCCATCGTGTAAGCAGTATCCGCCAGAGGAACGTACTTGACCTCCGTGGCCAGGGTCTTCACGTTCTTGAGATAGAACTCTACAAATTCGTTCACCTCGGGTTTATCAAGCGCCTTGCGGCTGACATATATAAACAAGGGACGCGACAGCGGATTGTAAGTGCCGGCCAAAACATTTTCCGGACTTGGCAACACCGGCTCTTTGACTTTGTTCTTCTCCCATTGAATCCCAACCGCTTTCATTCGACTGCTATGCGGCGCGTAGTAAGCATAGGGGATATATCCGAGCGCATATTTGTTTCCTTCAACACCCTGGACCAGGACGTTGTCGTCTTCACTGGCTGTGTAATCGCCGCGACTGGCTTTGGCTTTTCCCACGATAGCTTCCGTAAAGTAGTCAAAGGTTCCTGAGTCGGCGCCGGCGCCGAATAGCGCGATCTTTTCGTTAGGCCATTCGGGCCGGACCTGGTTCCAATGAGTAATCTTTCCCTGAGCTGAGGGTTCCCAAATCTTTTTGAGCTCTTCGATCGTCATCGACGTAACCCAGTTGTTCTGGTTATTGACGACTACGGTCAACGCATCGTAGGCAATGGGTAGCTCAATAAACTCAATGCCATTGGCCTTTGCCTGGGCCATCTCATCGGTAAGAATCGGGCGCGAGGCGTCAGCCACATCAATCTCGCCGCGAACAAACTTCTTGAAGCCGCCACCGGTTCCAGAGATGCCGACGGTGACTTTTACCTTGCCGCCCTTCTGAAACTCCTCAGCCACTGCTTCGGTGATCGGGAAAACAGTGCTGGAGCCGTCAATCTTAATAACGGCGGCCTGGCCTTGCGGCCCCGTGCCAACGCCTCCACAGGCAAAGCCGAGAACGATTGAAGTCGCGGCGAGCAAAGCCACCAATTGAGAAGTTTTCCAGGACTCTCGCGTCTTGCGCAAATTGTTGGGAGACATAGAGTTTTTCCTAACTGCCATTGATTTTTGGTGAAATCCTAGGCGGGAGGTGTTACATCGGTCTGAAATTAACGTGAACTCGATGTTAAACAAGGCTCCTATCGACAATAACGGACCACTACCTAATCTATGATGGCGTATCCGCCTGCATCAAAGACGACGATCATAAAATCACGATTGCCTACTGTCGCTCGCGCTACTCCCTCAGGCTTGAGGCTGCCGTCGAACCGTTTGCTCTCCCGAACGACGCTCTGCTGCTCATCGCCGCTCCATTCCCAGAGACCAAAATCGGTTTGGTCCTGGTCCTCCCCCGCCCCGCTGATTATTCTGAAGACCTTTGCCCGCCCGTCGTATTCAATGCCCCTGATGCCGACTCCTCCGAGGGACAGTCGGATCGCTTTGGCCCCTTCCACTTCGAGATTATCGAGGGTGAATCCACCTCGCGCGTTCCGCAATTTGAGCGGTACGACTAAGGCATGTCCGTCAACGATGGGGGAGCGCATTCCCAGTAACAGTCTCCCTCGTCGCGGATCCCAGGCAATTCCTTCGATGTTGAGACCGCCATCCTTGCCTTTTCTGTCGCCCTCATCACGGAGTTCGCGGACATTCTCCACGAGAAATTCCTTCAATCCGCTTATTGGTGCAACTTCTTCTACGCTCTGAATGCGTGCGTCAAACTTGAATCTGACAAGTCCCTCTGTGGCGATGGCCTTCGGTCTCGACTGAGAACTGACGACGTAGAAATATGTCCCGTCCGTCGTTATTCCTTCAATGTCTTCTATGCTCACTCCGAGTTCCACGGTTTTAATCGCCCCGACTTGCCTGGCATTTTGGTCGAGGCTCATCCAGAAAACTTTTCCCTTTTTCCCATTATCAACTAAAAGAACTCCGTCCGTTCCGGGAACGTGAGCCACCCCGGAGGCTTCGAACTTGCCACCGGCGAAAGCCGTCATCCTTTTGATCACGTCCCCGCCCGCGCCCTTCGGTGTTCTGGCACAAGACGAATTCAACCAGAGAACAGGCAGGAGAAACAATAAATGCCAGGTTTTGAAGTGTGAAAACATGTGTCCCTTTAGAACTATTCGCATCCCCGGTACAGAGTGCAGCGCTCAAGTCAGGCCAGGTTGGCCCCCCTGAGGAAATATGGCGCGTATCCGGCCTTTGAGGGTTGAGCTGACCATCCTCAATAAATGAAATATCAGGTCGGAGGTCTATATAACAAAGGCGCGTGGAAAGGCAAGCGCTCTGTCAGCGAGAGTAGTGTCCCAACTTAGCAGATAAGTAAATACGATCCACGAAAACACACGAAACAACACTAACTTTTCTTCGTGAGATTTCGTGTGTTTTCGTGGATCGTTTTAACCCGGCGAGAGCACTGAACACCCAAACGAGCACACAACCCTCACCGAGGGTAGTTGGTCAGTCGATCTATTACCTCTGGGTTCCTGGCATACCTACCGACTCACTTCTCAAGCAGGAGCCTGTAGCCTACGTTTACCATGGTGTCGATGCGCAAATTGTAGGGTGTCAGTCTATTTCGCAGACGGTAAATATAGACGTGCAAACTCTCGGTGTTTAGAGGCTTGTCGGTTCCCCAGGCATATTGCCAAAGCTCTTCCGCCACCACGATTCTTTCGCGGGCGCGAGCGAGTCGCGAGAAGATCAGAAACTCGGTGCGGGGAAGCTTTATCGGAATGCCGGCGCATGCTGCATAGTAGTTCTGATGTTCCACTCGCAGATAACCGTCATCGTAGACCTCATCAGCGGACGGAACCTGGTTTTCTCGTTGATTGATTGACATTTCTGGTAACGACATATCGCGTTTACGGGAACAGACATAACATTCAGTTTGCCGCTCGCCCCTCCTTGAACGACAAACTGAACGGTGTGGCGCAGATTAGAATTTCAGCTTAGCCCTGAATTGCATGACACGTGGGCCGCCAACGGTGCTGGTGATGCGGCCAAAGTCCGGGCTGCCCAGTTCAAAATCAGGTGACCCGAAGTTAGCTTTGTTAAAGACGTTGAAAACGTCCCAGCCGAGTTCGAAGGCCACGTTCTCTGTCAGCTTAGTAGTCTTCAGCAATCCTAAATCGAAACGTGACTGCATTGGAGCCCGAAGAACGTTCCTACCAAGGCCCCCATTCTGACCAAAGGCAGTGCAAAGAGCCCCCCGATTGAAGGCCTCCTCGGTTATGTCCGGCCCCTGCACGTCGAGGACACCGCAAACGCTTGGCCTCCCAAATCCGAGGCGGTAAAGTCCGCCGGCCCCACGCACGACGTCGAGATATTGAGGAGCAGTTTGCAGCTCCGGCTCGGGCGCAAAGATGCTGTAGGGAGTGCCCGTCTGTGCCTGGAAGAAACCTGAGAGCTGCCACCCAGCCAGGAACTTGCTGCTGGAATTGGTGGGGACAGCATAAACAAAGTTAAGACTGAACCGATGCGTGCGATCGAAGTCTGACACTGCCCGGTTGGCTTCGAGGTTACGCTGATCGCCTTGCACTACAAAGCCCGTGTTGGGAACGTCCGGCTTACCGGAACCCGCCGTACTGCCCGGGTCAGTCGAGCTTGTATCCATCGACTTGGACCAGGTGTAGGCAGCGTTGAACTGGAGGCCGCGAGACAGGCGCTGGGTCACACTGAATTGTGCTCCGTGATAGTCCGATGCCCCGTTTGAACGAAGGATAAGCGCTTCTGGAACGTTGAAGCCCAGAACCGGGACACGCGCCTCAAAGTTGATAATCTGACCGCCGCCAATATTAGTGCCGGAGCAGGTGATCGGGTTTGCCAGGTTCAGATCGATGGGCGCGCCTGCTACACCGCCCAGCACGCCGCCGGCGCAGGTGGCTGAGACTCCTGCGCGATACGGGTTCGCAAACCCAAACGCTCTGCCGATCCCGCGATCCCGTGCACTGCTGCCGGCATTGAGTGGGCCGTTAGGCGAGCCCGCCGCTAAGTAAGCCTGATTGAAACGCTCATAAATCTGATCAGGAGTGTTTGGGTCGTTAAGGTCGAAGCCCTGGTTAAAGGCAATCGCCTGCAACAAATTCTGGCCGCGGGTTCCAACGTAACGTGCTTCGAAGAGCAGGTCCTTCTTCACTTCGTACTGGAAGCCGAGATTCCACTGTTGGACGAAAGGAGTTTTCAGGTCGCGATCCACTGCGCGAAACTCAAAAGTTTCCGCAATGTTTCCCGGGGGTGAAGTGAAAGTGCCTCTTGAATCACGGTCGACGCCCGTGTTGTCACGGATTACGTACGTGCCCCCTGTGCCCGAAGCGCGCGTCACTCGGAACGGCAGCCAGTTACTCAGCGGCAGTGTTGTAGGCTGAGCAGAGAACGCACGGTCGATGGGAACATTTCCTGAAGGCACTGTGATTTCAATTTCACGCAGAAATGGATAGTTGCTGAACACGGTGTTGATGAACGAGGCAGAGGGCCGATCATAGAACAAGCCGAACCCACCGCGGACCACCAACCTGCTCGAATCGAGCGGCGAATAAGCGAAGCCGATGCGCGGCGCGAAATTATTGAGGTCTTGCCCGTTCAGTGTATGGTTGTTATTGGCTCTGTTAGTGACGGCGATCGCGGCATCCACATTTCCCAGCCCTGTAGGCCGGACATTCGCGGGCACGAGGAACCCGGACGACGGACTGTCACAAAGAGCGTTGCTGCCTCCCGAGCGCGTGAAGCACGATTCAAAACTGGAAAAATCGAAGTTACCGATGCGGCCATCTTTTTCCGTGGGCCACATGAACACCTCGTATCGGAGGCCCAGATTCAGACTTAGCTTACGGGATACCTTCCAATCGTCAGAGATGTAACCGCTGTAGTCCCTGAACTGAAAAGACTTGCTCGTAAGGCCAAACTGCGTGTCAGCCTCGGTGGCGTTTCCAGTCAACAGTTGTGTAAAGCTGTCGAACTTCTCAAATTCAGTTGCTTGCTCTTCCGGCAGACTCGAGTCGTACTGATGCCGCTTGATATCGCCACCAAACCGAAACGTATGACTGCCCTTAATCCAGGTGAGATTGTCTGAAAAGCTGAACGTCTGTTGCTTGCGTTGGTTGAATGAGTCGTTCGGTCCCCCAAACGAAAACTGCGAGAGGTTAGTGCCGGGACGGCCGATGAAGTGGCCCAGACGTCGCGTGCCCGGGCTGTCATCGAAAAGCAGCGCTGGGTTACCGATACCAAGTGCCTCGCTGGTGAATTCCTGGGTCAGAAACGGATCGTCAAGCGTGCGCGTATTATTCAGAAAGAAGTATCCAAACCGCGCCTCGTTTACCAGTGACGCTCCAAAAAGATGCTGGTCCGAGATTGCCAGCGTCCTGTTTTTATCGGCCCGACGCAGGGTGAAGGGGGAAGCAAGGCTGGATGGATCAGGAAACGAATCGAGGGCCGGGAAATTACTAAAGAAGAAGACGCCGCTCAATGTATTGTTCTTAGTCAACCGCCCATCGAGTCGAGCAGTGAGTTGGTGCTGCTTAAACTCGGAGGGCTGCACATTCAACTGCTGGACCAGCGGATTGTTTTCGCGCAATGTGCGACTCACAACACCTGGGAAGGAGCCAAAAGTGAAAGCTCGCGCCCCTGCGCGATCAACCCCGATAAGGCGCGCGTTGGCACGAGGAGAGGGAATAACGAAATCTCCCGTCACGGGGTTCACCAGGTTCAACAGCCGGATGGCCACCGGCGAGATATCAGCGGCGGTCAGACAGTTGACGCCCACAGTGCAGCCATTGTCTGCATTGAAAGCGTCGGCCAAATTCTGGGCCGTTCGAGCGCCGCTAATGCGTCCCAACGCTCTCGGTAGCACCGTTGTGCTTCTGGCAGTTGGGACAAAACCGGTAATCGCATCCGTGTATTGATAGCTGCCGAAGAAAAAGAACTTCTCCTTGACTACCGGACCACCGAGAGTGAAGCCGGCCTCATTACGTCTGGCTTTTGGACGGTCGATTCCCTCTTTGTTAAAGAAGTAGTCGTTCGCATTCAGCTTTTCGTTCTGTAGAAAATAATAAACTGAGCCGTTGTAGCTATTCCCGCCCTGCTTGGTGACGAGCTGGAAATTACCGCCGCCAGAACGCCCGGTTGAGGCGTCGTACAGACTCGTCTGTAGCTTAACTTCCTGAAGAGTCTCAGGGGCGGGCGCGATGTTGTCATTCAAAGAGCCTTCATTGGTAGTGATATTGGTCGCATCAACACCGTTGAAGAATAGGCTCGTGCTAGTCGTACGCGTACCATTTACCGAAGGCGACTGATTGCCGTTGCCGTTGGTTAGCACCGGCGATAATTCTGTATTGACACCGGCTTCTGTTGACAGTAGTTGCGTGAAACTCCGCGTCGAGGTCGGAACTGACACGAGATCTTCAGATGAGAGCTGGCGGAAAGTCGTCGCCGTCTCAGGCGTGGCAAGGGTGCCGCTGTCAGTTACGTTTACTACGGCGCCTACCTCGCCGATCTCCAGCTTGTCTTCAAGTGTGCGCGGAATCGACGCCTCGACATCTATTCCATCTCGTACCAGTTTCTTGAACCCGGAAAGCTCGTAGGTGACTTGATAAGTCCCCACGGACAACCCGGGAATTGTCCAGCGTCCGTCACCGTTGGTTGTTACAGTGCGCGAGGCGTCGGTGGCAATACTTCGCACCATCACGCTCACACCTGGCATGCTGGCGCCATTCGGATCCTGCACGATGCCACTTAATGTTCCGGTTGCGCCCGACTGGCCCATCGCCGTCGAAGGTAACAACATTAATGAGAACACCGCGGCGAGCGCGACAATAATTAGAGAGGCGCGACCGGGCGTCTGGAGACCATTACAGTACATAAGCGATTTCTCCTGTGATTTTGAAAATAAAATTGCCAAATGAATGGTATGAACGATCACGTTCGATTGAACGTTCAGGCCTGTGGTCCTGAAATTGAAATTCCCAGCATGAGTTTCAATGCTGGACTGTAACGACGTGAGGTTAAGGTGTTATGAACTGCACCTTAAATATTTGTTAATGTCGTTGAAGTCTGAGAGTAGAGGAAAGAACCAGCCTCCCGGTATCAGAACCGGAAGCGGTAAAGACTGTCTGAAAACTCCGGGTCTCAGCGCCAAAGGCGCGAAATGTAACAGCCTGGGGCAGCGCCCCAGGTAGAGGTTCCCGAATTCCGGAAGCGCTGAAGGCTCGAAATCCGTACGTGGCGTTCGAAATAGTTGTGATTATGAAGGGGCAACCGTATTTCGCGCCTTTGGCGCTGAGAGCTGGAGTTTTCACACAGCCTCGGTAGTGACCGGGTACGCGTTGGCGAGAAGAAGCTCAGCATTACACCATTAACCATAGCGCTCTTAGCCGAGCGGCGACCCGGTCGCATCCACACCCCGGTCCGACTGCGGTTCTGTTACCGCTGCGAGGCTCGGTTTATTACATTTGCACAAAGCCACCAGCCTGGCCCGGACAGATCAGGTGCAATATGGTTTTATTAACATCGAATTAACACTGGTGTAACTTGGCCCAAGTAGGATGCGACGCGATTCCAGTCTTTCAAAATATGAGTAGTTCAGACACTTTTCGGCCCCCCGGTGACTCTATGGCAATTTCACACGAACTCAGTAACGAGATCGCGGTCGCTCTCTTCTCTGCCAAAGAAAGATCGCCTCAGGAATTAAACGATCTGAAGGACATGGTGTTTAAGATTCACTCGACACTTGAGCAGCTGACAAAGGACGCCCACCTGGCCCGCCTGGCCGGCTCCAACCGAAAATCCCTCAGCATGCGAGCTCCGAAAGACGGTTGAGAAGATATAGCTCGCTTCGGTTAGTAACGCAAACTGTTAGTTTGCGGATCTCAGCGAGAGGGCTCATGAAACCGAGCAAGCCTCTTGCGCAAGGTCCGCAAACTAACAGTTTGCGTTACGAATGGAGATGGAGGCCTATCTCAGTGAGGCTATCTGTTTCTGTTCATCCAGGCCACCGACGAGATTGGCGTCCCAAACCAACCAGTAACGTTTCTTCTTATTAGGCGTCGTTTGTTCCTGCTCGAAGGCCAGCCGAACCAATCGGGTCATGAAAACTGGGTCTGAGGTAAGTGGTAAGAGTGTAAAGAAGTAGCTTGCTCGCTCGGGAAGATTGCATTCGCGCCTCATCTGATTGATGTGATCTTCACATTCGCCTGCCTCGCCAAGAGAAGTCGCGTCCAGGGATTCGTTGACGATGTGATCAAGCTCATGAAGCAACCCCCAGCCCGCGTCAAAGGCTTCGCGCGCACGTTCATCACCCATCACATGTGCGAAATCAGCGAAGTCGATTTGCACAACGAAGGCTGAGGGACTGTTTGAAGATTCATACTTCCACTTGCCGGCTATAACCCGAGAGAACACCACCTCAGAACGCTTGCTCGCGTCCTCGAGAACTATGAAATTTGAACCAAAGGCCGATTGTTCCAGCAGCGCGCGTGCAGTGGGCGAACCTCCAACTGGTTCTTTAGTTCCAAGCCGCAGCATGCCATCGCGATCAAACCGCAGATCAGACCAACCCGTAATCCTCTTCAGCTTCTTTGTCAGATCTTCACGTTGGGCCAGGTGGATATTTCCACGACAGACTATGCGCGTCTGGGCCGGTTCAGCAAATAGGGCAGAGGATGAGACTAGAAGAGTACCGACGAGCCAGGCTGCTCGGAGCATTCGAGCGAAGACGGTTGTGCGCGGTCTGGGTAGCAAGCAGCTCCTCCCAGGTTGGACCGGCGGACTTCGTTATGCGTCGGTTCAGTCATCGAAGCACCTTGGGGACGGTGCGAATGGCGAGCATGTTACCAAAATGTTAACAGAGTGAGTAAAAGAATTTTCCACAGAATCGCAGCGTCTGAAGCGTAGATGAATTCATTCTGAACTCGGTAAGGAACAGGTGTTCAGAGTACAGCCTTCAGGTTGCGTCTTGGCGACCACACAGGCTAAAGCTTCATGTTGCTCTCCCCACCACGCAAGCTAAAGCTGTACTCTGAACACCTGTACCGGAAGTCCAAGTAAGGATCATTTAATTCAACGGTAATTCCTGCTTAACATGTCGGCGATAGTCTTACGGGAAACCATGAGGAGCCGGGTGAGATGGAAAAGCAGAAGAAGAAAGTGACCATTGGGTTCAAGGTCGTCTGTGTTTCGTGCGGAGGAATAATTCGCGAGAATGCCGGCGACGATTCTTATGGACTGTGTCTGAGATGTTTTTATCGGTCGTTGGCTGTGCGGCTTCGTAATCAAAAACGAGCGGTCGCTGGTGAGTTTGTCAGCGATCGTTAACTGTCTTTTTTTGAAGGTGTGCTCCATTAGGGCCTGGTCGACCCTCAAAACCTGGGGGTTTGCCAGGCGCTTTTTTGTTAGAACCAGACCCAGTCCTCGGCTGGTTGCCAGAAGACATGCAATGGAAAATGCTGCTTCTTTACGTCATCGCCTCGATAATTAATCAGCTCGATAACGAGTCTCAGTAGAAATTACCGCTGATGCAAGTTTTCTTGCATTGACGAAAATGAAATTCTCATTAGAATGCTGCGTCAATGGCGTTGGGTCGCTGGGGTGAGGACAGTGACCTATTGAGGCTGAATGTCTCCGCTAACCGATTTGAGGCCGGGCCAAACCCGGCCTCTCGGTTTTTTACCGTCCCGAAAATTGATCGAACGCTCTGGAATTCTATCTTTTCTGAAGTGTTAATCTTACGGATCTGCTAATGAACCAGGACCGACGCTAGTTGCCACCGCTCTCCGGGAAGCAAACGATCTATCAATACGTCAAGGTGGTCTAACTCAATAGGTTTCTGCAGGTGTGCTGCGCATCCGGCCGCCAGAGCCAACTTTTCATGGCAGTCCGGGCGATTGAACGAAATTGCGATGATAGGAATATCTCGAAGGGTTTTGTCCCTCTTGAATCGGCGTATCGCTGTGAAACCGCTTACTACTGGCAGTTTCAAATCGATGAGCACAAGATCGGGGCGCCTGGAAACTGCCAGGTCGACTGCTTCCTGACCGTTCGTGGCTTCAACTACGAAGAAGCCCTGGAGCTCCAATATCGATTTGATCAAGCAACGGTTGTCGTCATCAGCGTCGGCAAGCATGATTGTCGAACCGACCGACCTTTCTAACTTTATGGATTGCTCATCCTTCATGTAAATCATTCCACGAAATCTGATCAGCGGTGCCGGTAAGTAATCCTGCCTTTAGTGAGGTCGTAAGGCGACATCTCAACTGTTACTCGATCGCCGAGAAGTATGCGAATCGAGTTTTTCCTGATTCGTCCGGAGAGCTGGGCAAGAACCTTGTGTTCGGCCGGATCCAGGCTCACCTTGAATAAAGCATTAGGCAGGCGGTCAACAACAACACCCTCTGCAGTAATAGAATCTTCTCGAGACACGCATCCTCCATAGAACTGTTGAGAACTATTGCAGATGTGCAGAGAAAATCCCCGGCAGGCCCCCCACCGAGGATTTTCAGGTCGTTTCCGAAACCTAAGCACACTCGTTTAGGAGGTCGAGCGTGTTAGGGGGTTGCTGGCGGGAATACTCAACACCGGTGTTGTTGCCGCCACTATTCTCTTTTGGCCGGCGCTGACTCCCCCTGTGAATCAGCGCATGCCAGGAGTGGCGGCGCCATGCATCAAGCATCGACGGGTCCAACGGATGCTTGTCCGAACTATCAGGTACTGAATATCTGCCTTGAGAATAAATGCGACGTGCTAAATGGCTGTTACTGTTTAATTAAATCTTAGTTAAAGGAAATCCCGCCAAACTCTGGTAGATGCAGTTTGATTATTTCGGTTGAACGTAGATCTGGTACAGAACCCGGCGCGGTAGCGCGGGATCCTTCAGGAACCTGAGGATTAACGAGCGTTGCCGAGCTTGCGCCGAAGTTGCCTCCGGGATCCCGCGCTACCGCGCTGGGTTCTGTAGTTAGGTACATTTCTCCAAACTGCATCAGTACGCAAATTCTCTTATCTTCATTCAAACACTTTCCAAAACAGTTAGGCTCATGAAAACGCAACGAGAACCAGACTATCCACGAAATCACACGAAATGACCCGAAACTTAGGCTCATTTCGTGACGCTTCGTGTGATCTCGTGAATCGTTCTTATGCTTTGGAAATTGTTAAAAGGCGTTTCCACTATGCTGTTACATCGGCCTCTGGAGGCGAGTCATTAGAACCTAAACATTGTATCCAACTGCAGACGCGTCGTCGGTCGATTCAGTGACCCTGGCGGCGTGGTACCAAACGCGCCCAGCAATCCCGTCGGACGCTCCACGACGATTCCAATCACGCTAAAGACTACACGCGGATCGGCGGCGTAAGAAAAATTGAAACGATGCCCGCGCATATCCGACTGTTGCGTAATGTCAGACATATTAAACGGGGTCAGCACCGCGTCCTTTTCAATACGCATAAATGTGTAGCCAAACTGCATGTCACCTCGCGCTCGCGTTTGGCCAACCTGGACTTCACCCCAGAATCCATTGTTCTCGTGGTTCGGGAGAATTAAATCGGCGCCTCCTGGTCCAGCCGTAACCACGTCACGAGTTCGCGTGTTAGTAACGAAGTTCAAGAGCAGTTGGACCGGGAACCGCTTGCTGTGTTTCAGTTCGAGGCGCGCAATCATGTCGATGAGATTGAATCCTGACGCGAGACGCCCGTCACGATTGGTCGCATTGTTACTGGCGGTCGTCAATCCAAGGTTGCCGCTTCCCGCTACCAGGAGTTCGCGTGGGAGCGAAACCAGAGAGGTTGTGGTGCCGCCGCCCGGAAGGGTAATCGTCACCGGAATCTGCAGTTGAGCTCCAAAAGCCTGGACCGGTGAAATGAATTGAGTGCCCCAGTAATATAGGTCTGAGACTGAAAGATTAAGAGCGACCTTCGAGCTTGGTTCAAAACGCGCTCGGACCTGTCCGCCGAAAAGCGAGAGATCTCTTCCATCCCGTCGGGACTGATCGATATTGACGGTGCCATTGCTGTTACGGACGAAGGCGGAGTTCCGCTCGACGAAAGGCAGCTGCCAGACAACAACTGTGAGATCTTTCAGCACTGATTTTTTGGAGGTTCGCGAATACGACTCGTTGAAGCCTTCAACCATCACGTCATTATCGAATGTCATTTCGGTGAAGGTCCACGGTGGTTCGAACTTGCCGCCCTGAAGACGCAGGCCCGGCATGCGTTTCGGCTTATATGTGACGAATGCCTGATCGAGCGCGAAGGGCTTGCGATTGTAAAAGTCAGTAAGCGTTTGGTTGGTAGAAATGGCATCGCTAAAGCTGCCCGAAGCCAAACGCATACCCCAATCAAACTCGTCACTGATCGTTCCGCGCATGTTCAGGCGGGCACGAATACGCATCCGATGACGCGGAGTCAACTCGTTTCCGAGAGCCGCCGGGTTACCGGCTGTTGCCAGGTTATTCGATAGTCCGAAGAACGATTCCGAACGCAGACGAATGTCGCCGCTGAATCTAATGCCACCGATTTCCGACACGCGAGTCTCAACCTTCTTGAGCCGGTCGTCTATCGTCGGCGTCTGAGTCGCCTGCGGTTCGGTATCGGTTCGTATCGCCAGCACGGCCGGCGAGGTAGACACCGGATTTAGTTTTCCGGCAAGCATCAGGATGATCTCTTGTTGATCCCTGACCGTCCGCTGCAACTCATCGAGCCTTTGACCCTGGCGCTCCAGAAGTTGTTCGAGGGCGGTGAGTTTCTCCTCAGTGGTCGCAGGCTTCTTGTCGCCGGGCGATTTGTCGCTTGAGGAGGCAGCAGTCCTCCTGGTCGCATCGCTGGCGATGGACTCTTCCTCCGCCTGCTGAGATAGAGCTGCAACCGGCATCAATCCCAAGAGCGCCAGGGCAACAAACGAGAGAAGGAAAACATGCCGACTCTTCGTACAGCGTCTCGTTAACATATCGGTCATTCCTTTGTGAAGAGGTCTTTGGTAGAGCAAATACAATGGAAGCGAGGCCTTAACAGTCTGTGAACGGTAAATTAAATCCATGTGAAATCCGCCGAAACTATCCGCAGATTACATATCGCGGCTGATTAGCCGCAAGCAAGCGAAAAACGAATACGATCCACGAAATCACACTAAACACACGAACAAGATTTTCGTGCTGGTTCGTGTGGTTTCGTGGATCGTTGTTATTCGATCAAACCTTGCTCAAAAACAATAAGTTGAACGTTTGCTTCCCAGTCTTAGTCCAGCAAGACGCGGGTGTTCAGTGCTTCAGCTCGTTCGATGGCCGCCAGCAAGCGGACAAATTGAGAGTAGTTCTTACCCCTGGTTGCGAGGCGCGTGATTTCCCCCTGGGTGAGATCGTTGCGCAGAAGTAAGTCGAGAAAATCGTAGTAGTCGGCAGCCGCCTGAAGGGGAAGTTCGCGTGTATAGCTGGTTTGTTCAGAATCGTCGGAACGAAAGCCGGCGAGGATGTCGAAGATATTATCTGTGGTCAGGTGCGCAGCCTCTCTCGAAAGAACAATCGGCACCCGTAGTTCAAAAAAGCGAAGGCCTTCCGCAGTTGTTACGCGTCGCAAATCCTTGGTGGCTTCTCCGTCAAACGGCGACTCCGAATCAATCAGAATTCGCAGAAGGCGAGGTTGATCGCCGACGTCCATCGTATCGAGAGCGAGCTGCACCCGGTCGGCAAGAAACTTTTCAAACTGTGCCTCGATTGGATAAGTGATTCGCCCGAGACACCCTACCAACTCTCCTTCCCCGGCAATCGCCTCCGGCAAACATGCTGGACAGGTTGGACAGATGGTTGTCTCCGCCTGCATCAACTCGATTTCCCTGCGAGCGTTTTCCACCCACTCGATCTTCTCCTGGGTGGGCGCCACAGTGTCGCCAGTGGTCAAGCGAGCGTGAAGGTTGCCAAGCCTCCCCCAGTCGCGCAAGTGTTTTTCCGGATAGCGCGCGCGCAACGGGCACTGGTACTGAACCGCAAATTCCAATGACATCTTTTGAGGGTAGGACAGGCATTTCTGCCTGTCAAAGCTTCGCAAAAGGCCTGTAGCGATCTTTCTGGCACCCTGCCGAGTCTGTGGGGATAACGGTTTAACTCTCTGTTAAGCAAACATGCAACTTCTTGTTTTTCGTTCGAGCAAGATTTGATCGAATAAGATACGATCCGCGAAAACACACGAAACAACACTAACTTTTCTTCGTGAGATTTCGTGTGGTTTCGTGGATCGTTCTAATCCGGTGAGAGCACTAAACACCAAACCAGGACACTACCTACTGCCTCCTGCCGCCTCCGCGCTGTCATGTGATAAGCTTTGCTCTTCCCAAACGCTTCTTTCCGATTGCGTCCCAGCGGCGCGTAAAACCGTAATTGAAAGGTCACCCGATGGCGATTAGTCAGGACTTACTGGAAATACTTGCCTGCCCGCTTTGTAAGGCTAGAGTTGAATTGAAGGCGGATGGCAGCGGGTTGAAATGCGTTGAGTGCCGGCGCGTCTATCCAGTTCGCGACGATATTCCAGTGATGCTGATAGACGAAGCTAAGATCGAAGACGGTTCGGAAGCCACACCGTCTCAGCAAAGTTGAACAGCTTGCGTGACATAGTTGACTCGTCCCCGCAACTGCGGGGACTGCGGATGCGCAGTCTGCGCGGTGAAGACTCACCTCAGCCACTCGGTCCCGCGCTCTGGAACTGGGGAAACGTCGAGCGAGTGCTGGTAGTGCGGTTGCGCTCAATCGGCGATACCGTGTTGTCAACTCCTTCGCTGTTCGCATTGAAGCGGTTTTTGCCGCATGCTTCCATCGACATTTTGTTGGAAGACTGGGTCGCGCCGGTGCTCGAGGGATATCGACACGTCGACAAAATTCTCACGGTCACCAAAGACAGTACGACGTCGCGGGCGCGGATGGTTCGGCGGCTACGCGCTAATCGATACGATGTCGTCTACAACCTGCACGGCGGGACCACGGCAACACTTCTGGCGCGCGCAACTGGAGCCCGGCATCGCGTTGGTTTTGCGAGCTATCAGTATGCACGTTTGCATAATCACATCGCGCCGTCACCTCTGTTGCTCTGGTCGCGCGAGAGTGCTCATTCGGTAGAACAGCAGCTCGCTTTGATAGGTTGGACCGGCGTTCCTGTCAGCGACCGGCCTCCGACGCAGTTGGCCGTGACTGATCAAGCGGCAGCTACCATAGCGGGCCGGATTGGAAGTATGGGTTTGGGCCAAACTCCGTTTGCCGTGATCCACCCGGCAGCGGCGTTTGCAACCAAGCAATGGGCGACTGACAACTTTGCCAGAATCGTTGACGAGCTCGAGCAACGCGGACTTCCGGTTATTGTAATCTCCGCGCAAAAAGAAACCGGCATAGTTGATGAAATCACGCGCCACACTGCGGCGAGGGTTCTTGCGCTGACAGATTTGTCGTTGCCTGAGATCACGGCCTTGCTGTCACGCGCGCGTTTGTTTGTTGGCAACGATAGTGGAATCGCACACATGGCCGCGGCGGTTGAGACGCCCGCGGTTGTAATCTTTGGCTCGTCAAATCGCGCGCACTGGAGGCCCTGGGCGCAGAGTGCAGCTGAAGTCGTGTTTGAAGAAATGGAATGCCAGCCATGCCATGGTTACTTTTGCGAAAAGTTTGACCAGCCGGAATGCATAAAGCGTGTTCCGGTGGAGAGAGTGACGGCAGCCATCGACCGGGTATTGAGAGAAAGCGCCTGACCACTTGCGGCTCTGCCGCCGCACACTGCGGAAAGCCTATGGCTTTCCGTTAACGACATTCAAATGATGCAAGGCTATGCCTTCGGCTTTGAGGCGCAGCCTCAGAACTATTAGTCCGCGACGGAAAGGCTGAGCTTTTCGCACTGTGCGGCGGCAGAGCCGCAACAACTGGAAGGCTCTTCAAAATTCCATTTCATGCCCCAGTTAACACAACAGCGAGCTGCTGAAATTGTCCAGGCAATGCGCGACCGGAAGATTGTGATTCTGGGCGATGTGATGCTGGATGAATTCGTCTGGGGCGAAGTTACGCGCATTTCCCCGGAGGCGCCTGTGCCCGTGGTGGACGTGCGGCGCGAGTCAGTGCATCTTGGCGGTGCCGCCAATGTGCTCGCCAACGTCGCCGCGCTCGGCGCTAAAGCATGCGTTGTCGGGGTAGTCGGCAGTGACGGTGCGGGCAAACGCTTAAACGATAGTTTGCAGCAGGCTAGTTCGAGGCAGACCAGGGATTATCTGATCGTTGACGAGGGCAGGCCGACAACCACCAAGACACGAATCATCGCGCACAATCAATTAGTGGTGCGCGCCGACCGTGAAAAGCGGTCGCCGGTCAACGGCAATGTGGAGAAACGCATCGTAGAGTCACTGAGGCGGGCCCTTCAGGACGCTGACGCCTTTGTCATTTCCGATTACGATAAAGGTGTCGTGACGCCTCGAATCCTCGGTGAAATGCTGCCGTTTGCTTATGAACGAGTTCCGGTGCTGATCGATCCCAAGATTCGAAATTTTTCCCACTACCGGCCCGCGTCTTTGATAACGCCCAATCATCATGAAGCGCTGCGAATGACAAACACAGAAGAAGACTCGGATGACGGCCTGCACAAAGCGGCACGTATAATTCAGCAACAATTGAGTTGTGATGCCGTCCTAATCACGCGTGGCGATCGTGGAATCATGCTGGTTGAAGGAAACCACGAACCGGTTTTCGTGGCCACGGCAGCGCGGGAGGTCTACGATGTCACGGGCGCCGGCGACACTGTTATCGCCACCCTGGCGGCGGCACTGTCTACGGGGGCCACGATGTTGGAAGCCGCCAGCCTGGCCAACCACGCAGCCGGCATCGTTGTCGGCAAAATTGGCACGGCGACCGCGAGTGCGGAGGAACTGTTGGCGAGTTTTACGTAGAGCAAACTGTTAGTTTGCGGTCGGTGTCATAACCAGGTCGTGTGGAATCAATCGAAGCACATGTTGGTTCGCGCTCGCGGTCACAACAAGTGCCATGAAATCAATCGAAGCAAACTTACAGTTTGCTGTACATCAAGATATGATCGGAAAGTTTTTAGGCAACTATAAGATTCTGGAAAAGCTCGGCGTGGGCGGGCAAGGCACAGTTTACAAGGCGACCGACGGAAAACTTGGCCGCACCGTAGTCGTTAAAGTACTACCGCCGGAACTGACAGCCAGGGAAGCAAATCTCAAACGCTTTGAACGCGAAGCGCAACTGGCTTCTTCTCTTGACCATCCAAACATCTGCACGATCTTCGATCTCGACGAGGCCGAAGGTCTGCATTTTATTGCCATGCAATACGTCGAGGGCCGCAATGTCAGACAGCTTGTCGACGGCCATCCTCTCGAATTGAAAAGCGCGCTCCTGATCGGCATCCAGGTCGCCGACGCTCTGGCCGCGGCGCACGCTCGAGGCATCATTCACCGCGATATCAAGTCAGGTAATGTGATGGTTACTCCTTCCGGCCAGGCGAAGATTCTCGACTTCGGTCTGGCGAAACTGTTGGAGGATGAGGAAGTTGGGAAGAAGGCCGCTCTTCATCGTACCGATCTGACCGAAATTGGGGTTCCCTACGGCACCGCAACTTATGCAGCTCCGGAACAAGCACGCGGTGACCGGGTAGACAAACGCGCCGACATCTTTTCCACTGGCGTCCTGCTTTACGAGATGCTTACAGGCACATGGCCTTTTCGCGGCAAGACCACCATTGATGTGCGTCATGCAGTGCTGCACGACGCGCCCCGGCCCGTGTCCGAACTTCGCAAGGAACCGCTACCACCGCGTCTCCAACAAACCCTCGATCGCTGCATGGCTAAGGAGCCGCGCGATCGTTACCAGAAGATGGAAGAAGTGCGTGACGACCTGCGCCGGATACTGCAGGAAGTTTCAACGGCGGATGCAACGGGACAAACATTCTCGAGTGTGGTGCCCGAACCTGCGCGCCATCTCTCCGGAGCGAGCCCCGTCTCCAGGGCCATGAGATGGCTCAAAGGAAAGACACGGGCAGACTCTACGTCTGCGCCGGGCATGGTCACACCCACCAAGCCGACCATCCATGAAACGCCGTTTACTACCATCGCCGATCAGGAAAAGAAAAGCCTGGCAATTCTCTGCTTCCGAAATCTAGGCAACGATCCGGCATCTATGTTCTATGAATTCTCACTCGCGGATGCCGTCATTACCGAACTTGCGCGGGTGCGTTCCCTGGTGGTGAGACCTTCTTCTGTGATCGCGAAATACCAGGGCGGGAACCAGGATCCTCGAGAGATTGGTCAGGAATTGAATGTCAGCGCTGTGTTGACTGCGGGCTTTATGCACGCCGGTGAACGCTTCCGCGTAACTGCCCAACTGCTCGATGTCGGCTCCGGCGATATACTCTGGAGCGATCGCATCGATACTTCCGCCGCCGACATCATCGCCGTGCAGGACACCATTGCCCAGCGGATAGTGGAAGGCTTGCGACTCGAGCTTAGTCCTGCTGAACAGGACGGCATGGCCAAGCCGTCCACACAAAACGCTGCAGCTTACGAACAGTATCTGCGCGGCCGCGATCTTTTTGCGCGTTTCATTTTCCGCACAGTAGCTCCCGAAGACTGCGATGCGGCCATCGAACACTTTCAACGCGCTATCGAACTCGATCCAAACTTTGCTCTGGCCCACGACGGCATGGGCGCCGCTTACGTCAATCGAGTCTTTAAAGGATTTGGCGGTGCGGAGGATTATGAGCGTGCCGAGGTGGCCTTTAATAAGGCCCTGGCCATCGATCCGAAGTTGATTGAAGCCCGAATGCTAATGGTCTTCGTCTACCTGTGGCGCGGGCAGAAACAGAAGGCGCGGAAGGAAGTTGCGCGCGCACGCAAGGAAAATCCGGATGAACCGGTAGTTCATTTCGTGAAAGCGACCCTGCACCGTTTGGATGGCGAATACGGCCGAGCGCTTCGCAGCTATGAACGACTAATGCGTTTGGATCCGGCTGCCCACGTAGTAGCCAGTTTCAATCGCGCCCTTGTCTACATGTACATGGGAAAATTTGACGATATGTCTCGGGAATTGGATCACGCGGGCGATCCCGATAATCCTCTCGTCCAGACCTTCCGTGCGCTGTCTCTTTATTACACAGGCCAGACAGACGCCGCCGCTGAATCGATGCGAGAGGTGGTCGCGGGCCATAAGAACATGCACGGCATTCGGCCCTTTCTGGCGATGTTCCTGAGCGCCCAGGGTAAGCACGAGGAAGCGCGCGCGCAGCTAAACGATTCAGTAATTCGAAACGCGGAAGTCGATCCGGACATTGCCTATTCGGTAGCATCGGTTTACGCGCTCGAGGGAATGCCGGAAAAGGCTTTCCAGTGGCTGGAACGCGCCATCGCGCTGGGCAACGCTAATCAGCCTTGCTTCGAAAATGATCCTAATTGGACGTCGCTCAAAAGTGATCCACGGTTCCAGAGTCTCATGGAAAAAGTCAGGGCCAGTCATGCTGAACACGGAATCAAAGTTTCGCCACCCAGTTAATCTCGCATCAAACAATCACACACATGCTTAAAAACGTTCGGGCTTCCGGCTTTGTCACAGTTGTTCTCCTCGTATCGCTAATTCAGTCTGCTGCTTCCTTTGCGAGGGCCCAGCAGCAACCACAACGAGAACGACGAGCGGTACCGCTCGCAACGCCAACTCCCAGCGCTACTCCGACTTCTGTAACAACCCCTTCCCCGACCCCAACTCCGTCACCTGCGCCCGCACCCGCCGCTAAAACTTCAACTCCAACGGCTACAGTCGCGGAGTTGCAAGCACGCATTTTGGAGATCATGCGCAAGCCGCAACTTGCACCGGCAATGATCGGGATCAAAGTTGCTTCGGTCGAAACCGGCAAAGTGCTTTTTGAAGAGAACGCACACAAACTTCTTCGTCCGGCGTCGAACATGAAACTGTATACAGTGGCTGCGGCGCTCGATCGACTTTCGCCAGACTATCGTTTCATCACTTCAATTTATGCGGCCGCCAAACCTGACGCGAAGGGATTTGTCCGAGGCGACCTGATTCTTTATGGACGTGGTGATCCATCGATAGCTGCGCGTTTCAACAACGGCGACTATTTGAAAGCAATTAACGATCTTGCCGCGCGTATTGCCGCCGCTGGAGTAAAGCGAGTGGAGGGCGACCTGGTTGGCGATGAAACTTATTTCATCGGCCCTCAATACGGAGCGGGCTGGGAGTGGGAAGATCTGCAGTGGTGGTATGGCGCCGAGGTTACTTCTTTAACCGCCAATGACAATGCGCTCGATCTTTCAATTAAGCCCGGACCGCAAGTCGGCGCGCCAGCCCTGGTGACCACCGGTCCTCCCGATCCGCTGCTCAATATCGTCAACCGGGTCAAGACCGCACCCAAAGGAACGAGAAGGGATCTCTCGGTCTATCGTGGACTCGCATCAGACGAGGTCGAAATCAGCGGTGTGATTCCAATCGATGACCGGGGTTATTCCGGTGGTCTGGGCATTTCCAGGCCTGCACTCCTGTTCGCGTATCTGCTGCGATCGTCGCTGGCACAACAGGGCGTTATTATTTCCGGCAAGACACGCACTACCGGGCCGCTGGTCTCGCAGTCCTCGATCGGTAATTCCCCGGCGGTCTCGAGTTTGGTCGAAGTCGCTTCATTGCATTCGCCACCGCTCAGTTTGATCGCCGCCCAAACAATGAAGCCAAGTCAAAATCTCTACACCGAACTTCTGCTGCGCACGCTGGGAAAAGTCGCCGCGCCAGCTACAATTCCGGCCGGAGTTGACGAGACCAGCGAAACAGCGGGCATAAGGGTATTGAGGACTTTTTTGCAGGAAGCGAGCGTAAATCCTTCTTCGCTGGTGTTGAGCGATGGTTCCGGTCTTTCGCGTAACGACATGATTACCGCTGAAGCGACGCTGCAGTTGCTCATGTATATGCGCAGGCATCGTTATGCGAATGCCTTTCGGGATTCGCTGCCTATCGCCGGGGTCGACGGCACGTTGCGCAACCGCATGAAAGGAACTGTGGCGGAAAACAACGTGCGGGCAAAGACTGGAACCCTAAGTTCAGCATCAAGTCTCTCGGGATTTGTCACAAGCGCCGCCGGTGAAGAGTTGGTGTTTTCAATAATGGTCAATAACTATCCGCAGGATAGCGACCCCCGCGCGCTCTGCATCGATCCGATTGCGATATTACTGGCGTCGTTCATGGGGCGTTCGTAACCAGGTTTCGTTTGTCGTAAAGCAAACTGTTAGTTTGCGATGCGATGACTTCACTACCGCGAGCTGTTCTCTATTACTTGGCGTGGTTTATGGGTGGTTCGTAACCAGGTCTCGTTTGTCGTAAAGCAAACGGTTAGTTTGCGATGCGATGACTTCACTACGTCGAGCTATTCTCTCGTAGCAACGCAAACTAACAGTTTGCTTTACGATGCGATGACTTCACTACCGCGAGCTGTTCTCTCGTAGCAACGCAAACTAAACAGTTTGCTTTACAAAGAAGGAGGTCCCCAATGTCGATTGATCGTTTAGTTGAAACCTGGAAAGAGGTAAGGGGCGGGCTCATCGATGAAGTGTCCCAGATCCCACCTGAGCAGTTTTCATTTCGTGCCACGCCTGATACGCGCTCAGTTGCCGAGCTTCTCCAGCACGTTGCAGAAACGCAAAAGTTCCTGGTAGGCGAATCCTGCCGCCCGGATCCGAACCTGATGAGACAATCGTTTCAGGATCACATCAAGGAGTATGCGCCTGAGTGTGCTGCCGTTCAGGACAAGAATGGATTACTTGAGATGTTACGCGCAGGCATGGAGACATCGGAGGCGTCGATTCGCGCCTCGGGTGAAAGGATGCAGGACTTGATGAAGCGTTTCGATGGCAAGGAGATCTCCAGGTTGGACTTCCTGCAATTTGCTCTGTCGCATGAGATGTATCATCGGGGGCAGTTAACCGTTTACGAGCGCTTGATGAGTATCGAGCCGGCACTGACGCAACGTTTCAGAAAACTCTTAGCGAGGGCCGAAGCCAACCAGACCGCACAAAATGCGGGCGGGGCAGTTTGATTACAGAACCGAGCGCGGTAGCGCCGGATGCTGGGGCGAACCTTAGCAGAAACTATGTCAACCTACTCCGGTGTAGCGTTCGATGGCGTGCAAGCTTGATACTGAAGGTGCCTCCAGCATCCGGCGCTACCGCGCTCGGTTCTGTAGTGAAACCGCTTCGCACAATCTAAACTAAACACGCTAACCAGCATGCCACCAAGGTTCATTAAGTTTCACGGCTTCGGAAACGACTACATCGTGATCGAGTCGGCAGAACTCGCGGGCTTGAGTGAAGCTGCGCAGCTGGGTGAGTTTGCACGGCGCATTTGCAATCGCCACTACGGCGCGGGAGCGGATGGTATTGCTGTTGTAAGCCCGTGGGAAAAGCCAGATGCCGATTTCCAGGTGCGTATTTTCAACCCGGATGGCAGCGAGGCATCACTATCGGGTAACGGGACACGATGCGCGGCTGCTTACCTCTACTACCAGCAGCTTTGGACCGCACCGGAGTTGCGACTCAGCACGCGTGCTGGTATTAAGCGTTACATTCTTCGTGAAAACAGTGCACCGGGAAATTACGTATTTGACTCGGAGTTGGGCCAACCCAAATTTGACCCTCCTTCAATTCCGATGCTGACGTCGGGGCCTTTGGAAAAGGTGATCGATTATGAACTGGATGTCGATGGCGATACGTTCAAGGTGACAGCATTGCAAATGGGAAACCCAAACTGCTGCATCTTTGTTGACGACTTCGACGAGCTCGACTGGCGGCAGATCGGAAAGAGTTTGGAGAACCACCGCCAGTTTCCCGATCGCACAAACGTGGTGTTTGTTCGTGTTCAGGATCGACAAACGATTGAATTGAGAATCTGGGAACGAGGAGTGGGCGAAACCATGGCGTCCGGTACTTGTTCGTGTGCCGCGGCGGTGGCCGCAATGATCAAGGGCGAAACCGAACGAGACATACATGTCTTGATGCCGGGCGGTCGCGCAAGGATTCAGTGGCGAGACGATGTAAATAGGCCGGGGGAAGTTGTCATAACCGGCGCCGCTGAAGTAATTTATGGTGGTGACTGGTTGGCGGAAACCGTGTAGTCGGGTCCCGAGTTGATGGACGCGGTTTTACTGGGACCGCGGGCGTCCTCGCCCGCAACGTGCCGTCAGGCACGTAGTTCTTGATTAAATCGTCGTTCGTCTACAGTCCGGGCGGGCGAGGACGCCCGCGGTCCCAGTATTTGCGGTCCCAGTATTAAGGTTTCGAATACCCCCCCAATGTACTCTCCTCTTAACAAAATCTTTTGCGGCCGTGGCGCCTCTGGCACGATCCTGCTCACCATTGCTTTTCTCGTAACGCTTTCATCACTTAGCGCGTGCGGTGCAAAACTCGTCAAAGAGACCATCGCTGAAACCAAATCGGAGCGCCCGGCGCCGCCGCCACCGAGCGTTCCCATGTGGCTGGGGAATACCTCGCGAAATTTCTACGGCACCGGTCCATGGTCAGACCGCCCCAGTGAAGTTCTTTGGGAGTTTGAAACCAAACTTACTTCGGGGCGACTGCACAAATTGGGCTGGGGTGGATCAAGTTGGCCTGGGCAGCCTTCCGTTGTAGGTAAACGAGTTTATTTCGGCTCCGCGGATAGCTACCTCTATTGTCTTGATACAGAGACTGGGAACCTTATTTGGAGTTTCAAAACGGAGGATAGTTTAAAAGCGGCACCCACGATCATCGGAGATCGCCTTATTGCCAGCGGTCTTGACCATTACGTTTACTGCCTCAACCTCCTCGACGGCTCGCTCATCTGGAAATATAAGACTGGATTTGAAGTTGATTGTTCGGCTGCCGTTATCGATGGACGTGTGTATTTTGGCAGCGAAGACGGCTTCTTTTACTGCCTGAATCTGGAGGACGGCGCGCTTCTGTACAAGACCGAACGGCTCGGGTCGATAGAAGGAAGTTTTTCAGTTGTTGACGATCGAGTGTATGTCGGTACTGAACAAGGCGATCTTTATTGCCTGAATACCAGCGATGGCTCGACCATCTGGAAATCGCGAATTGGCGCTGATTCCGATTCAACGCCCGCTGTATCGAAGGGACGAGTTTATACAGCCGCGGAAGACGGATATGTCTACAGTTTCGACCAAAAAACCGGAGAGCTCGTTTGGAAGTTCAAAGCGGATGGCGGATTCAGTAAAAACTACAAAGAACGCAGCGGCTTCTGGGCGAGCCCTATAATCCATGACGATCGAATCTACATTGGTTCGAACAACGGCTTCATGTATTGCCTGACAACCGATAAAGGCGAGGTTGTATGGCAGCATCTCGTGCGGGCGCCAATCTGGGGCACATCTCCTGTGGTCGATGACCGCGTGGTTTTTGGCGATAAGGCGGGATGGATGTACATGCTGTCGGCGAAGGACGGCCAACGCCTGTGGGAGTTGCAGATTGGGGAGAACATTAACGCCACGCCTGCTATTCTCGACGGGCGAATCTACATCGGAGCCTTTAACGGCAAGCTGTTCGCGCTTGGTCCAAAGAAGGATGACATTACAGAACCGAGCGCGGTAGCGCCGGATGCGAGAATCAACTCTCGCTAAGGGCACATGTCTTCCTTATCCTTTTCGTTGGAAGAAGCACTTACGCAAGTTAATTCTGGGATCCGGCGCTACCGCGCTCGGTTCTGTAATGGGACTTATGTCGCATGGCTGCTTCGCTTATCTATTTAGTCGACAACACCATTGACGGTCAGGGCGCGAGTCCTCGTGAGTTGCGAGCCGCACTCAGCCGCATTGCTGAAGGCGTGGAGATACTCACCGAGCCCTTTCACGCTGTCTCGTTGAAACGAGTCCAAGCCCTGAAGCCATCCCACATCATCTTGAGCGGACAAAGTCATCCCTGGGATCAATACTCTCAGGAGTCGCTCGCCGGCGTATTTGAAGTGATAAAAAAGACCCGGCAACCGACGCTGGGTGTTTGCGGTGGGCACCAGCAGATCGCGCTTGCTTACGGAGCGCCGGTTGATCTGATGGCCCGGCTGGAACCCGGTGACGGTTACGCTGGAGCCAGGCGCGAACGAGGCTACTTCCCGGTTGAAACGAACCGCCAGGGTATCTTCAAGGGGTTACCCAGGGCGATTGACGTCTGGCATTCCCACTTTGACGAAGTGAAGCAACTCCCCAAAGGCTTTGTTACCGCCGCCTCCAATGAGACCTGCCCAGTCCAGGCCATGCAGCATCAGGAGCGCCCACTTTTTGGGGTTCAGTTTCACCCCGAACTGTTCGACAGCGACCACCCGGACGGGCGAAGCGTCATAGAGAACTTCCTCGCAATCTCGGCTTGAAACGGGCCTTTTTCACATTATCGTTTCAATGCGAAGTTCTTATATTTCAACATTTAGCCCCTAAAATCGGGTTTTTGACCCTTGTGACTGGCTGGACAGCCCCTAACCCCTGTGATAGCCTCCCTGTCCGACAAGCGGGGTAGATCCCCCGCTTTTGTCGTTTATACCACTTGGGTTCAGCGCGCATGCATCAAGGATGCAAGCCCCCAATTCCGGCTGACGTTGTTCATAGCTCCTTTGAGCCGGAGTCGAGTCCAATAGTCCCCGGGCAACCCTGCACGGGGTAGCAAACCTGGAAAAGCACGGACTCGTGCACGTCGCTGACAAGAAATACCTCGGACAGGAGACCCGATAAATGAACGCAATCCCTCGTAGAAGCGCTGTGATCGTAGGCGCATTCCTTTTTGGACTGATAGCCGTTTCCGCCCCGCCTTCAGTAGGAGAAACCCTCCTTTCCCCGTTTCAAACACCCAAACAAGAGTCGAAGCAGAAAAATCTGTGGCGGGCTCTGAGTAAGACTCTGGCGGAGTTGCCGGTTGGTTTACCGGCCGAGCCTGCGGTTGGGCCGAGTACACACTACGTTGCTACGGCCTACTGCCTGCGGGGCAAGACTGCGAGTGGCCGGATGGTTACGCGAGGGCTCATTGCCGCCGATCCGCGGGTGCTGCCGCTGGGATCTCGCGTTCGCCTGGATCACCCGGGATACTCGGGCGAATACCTGGTTGCAGACACCGGGGGGAAAATCAAAGGGCGTCGAATTGATATTTGGATTCCCAGCTCGCGTGAAGCCATGCGGTTTGGACGTCGCACGGTGAAACTTACCGTTTTAAGCTATCCCGCCAGGCGGACAAAACGATCGGCCAGAACCTAAGGCTAGCCCACCAACAGTAAAACGGCAGAAGGTCAAACCTTCTGCCTTTTTTATTGTGTGAGGTGGTTCAGGATGTTTCATCGTTTAGTCTCCTGCGGCTTTGCCGCCGCACACTGCGGAAAGCCTATGGCTTTCCGACAACCAGCTCCTCCGTCTTTCCTGAGGCTCAGCCTCAGGAAAGGAAATCAAAAGACCCCTCCGGAAAGGCCCAGCCTTTCCGCACTGTGCGGCGGCAGAGCCGCACCCAATTGCGAACCGCGTTGGGATACACCTCGTGTTAACATGGCGCGGTCAATCCCAATTATTAAATCGCGAGGTCGAAGACGAATGCAGGTCTCCAGACAACCGTCTGAGAACAACCAGGAGGTTCCGGGAGCAGAACCCCTGGTTGAGGTAACACGGGGTGGAATTACAGAATCGCGGCACCGCGGGCACATCGTTGCAGTTGATCCCGACGGACAGATTGTGGCCCAGCTGGGCGCCCGTGAAACGGTCACTTACCTTCGTTCTTCGGCCAAACCACACCAGGCCATTCCGCTAATCGCATCCGGCGCAGCTGATCGCTTCGGCTTCGATGAAAAAGAAATTGCCCTGGCCTGCGCTTCACACAGTGGCGAACTGATTCACACGGAAGTCGCCGCCTCGATGCTCAAAAAGATCGGTTTGCCGGCAAACGCTTTGAAGTGTGGCATTCACGAACCCTTCAGTCCGGAAGTGGCCCGGCAACTCCGCGAAAAGGGCGAACAGCCCAATGTCTTGCAGAACAACTGCTCCGGGAAGCACGCCGGAATGCTGGCCCTGGCCCTGCACCTTGGCGCACCAATCGAAACCTACGACCGGCCTGAAAACCCGGTCCAATTGGCAATTGGAGAAACCGTCTCGGAGTTTTCCGACATTGCCATTGAGGATATAGCCGTTGGCACAGACGGTTGTGGGGTCCCTGTATTTGGGATAACGCTGAAGGCGATGGCCTTGATGTATGCCCGGCTGATTTCACCGGCATCAAAGTTTGATCAGAAGACGAAAGTTGCGTGCGCGCGAATCGTCTCGGCCATGACAGGCCATCCCGAACTGATTGGCGGCACCAAAGATCGTCTGGACACAGAAATAATGCGCGCGGCTAAAGGTCGACTAGTCTCCAAAGTAGGCGCGGAAGGTGTTTACACGGTCGGCGTCATGCCCTCCGATAAATGGCCGCGCGGCTTCGGACTTGCGCTTAAGATTGAAGACGGTGACGACCATCGCGCTCGACCTACAGTGGTGATCGAGTCGTTAAGACAGCTGGGGATTCTGGCGGATGAGTCGCTCGAGGCGGTTTCACGTTACGCCTTTTTCCCGGTACGCAATCGGCGAGGAGAAGTTGTGGGCGAAGTTACGGCGGAGTTTGAGTTGAAGACGAACAACTAACCAGGACAGGGGTGTGATGGAGGGTTCTCAAGCAGCACGAGACAACGGCAACGAGGCGACTAATCTCCCTCCGTTGGAGCGTGACGCGCGTGGTAGAGTCAATCCGGATTCCGTGCCCGACGTTATTCAATGGTTTCTCGACTTCGACGAGCGCGTTGCGATTATCAAACACCCTAACGTGGAAGAAGTCTTTCAGTGGAAACAGGAGCAGGGCCGCAACACGGGCGAAGACGTTTTTGTTTTCAGCAAAGCCGAGGACCGGCTGGCCATTGGGATTATCCAGGCCCTCGCCGCCAACTCGACGGAACGCGCACTTCATTCGTGGATCAGCCAACTTCTCAACGCGCTTGATTTGGCCTCGAAGGAAAATGAAGCGGCCGCCAACGCCTACAAACTCGATCTTCAGGGCGGTGGCTCAATCGTCAAGGAAGCTGAAAAGATCCCTTCGTTGCGAGGGCGTCAGGAGTTCCTGATCAACTGCTGGCTCGAAACCTTGTGCACTGCGGAAGCACGGGTTCTCGGTTGGCTCTACAAAGAGTTTTACGGTCGTCCATTTGCCCCTTAGGCAACTAACCGATTTATGAATGACACGCTGCGCGCTCTATTCCCCGTTACAGAGCGCGCTATCTATTTGAATCACGCTGCCGTCTCGGCGCCCCCGCTTCCTACAATTCAGGCGATAGAGTCTTATTTGGCCGACGTCTCTGAAAACGGCTCAATACATTTCCGTAACTGGCTAGCCGTTAAGGAGAGTGCACGTGGGATTCTGGCCGGTATGCTCGGCTCACGTCCTGAGCAAGTGGCGTTTGTTCGCAACACTTCCGATGGCCTCTCGACCGTAGCAAATGGCTATACCTGGCTCCCGGGAGATAATATCGTCACCTTCCGCAACGAGTTCCCTTCAAACATATATCCGTGGCTCCGCGTTCGCGACGCGTTCGGCGTTGAAGTTCGGAAGTGTGAAGAGCGAGACGGTCGTGTCGATCCGGAAGAATTGATTGGGCTGATGGATGGCAAGACGCGTCTCGTCTCCATTAGCCACGTCCAGTACGCCACCGGGTTTCGAGCAGATATCGAACGCATTGGTCGTGCGGTGCGTTCACATGATGCGCTACTAGTTGTGGATGTTATTCAGTCGCTGGGTGTCGTTCCGCTTGATGTGCAATCGCAATTGATCGATGTTGCGGCCGGCGCATGTCACAAGTGGCTGTTGACGCCGGAGGGTGTTGGTTTCCTTTACCTCTCTGATCGGGCGCGGGAAAGAATCCAACCCACGCTCGTAGGTTGGGTCAGCGTGCCCAACCCCGACGACTACAATGATTTTGAACAGGGTTGGAACAAGGGGACTCTGGCCTGGGAAAGTGGAACAGGTCCCGCCGGTCTGATTCACGGCCTGAACGCCAGCCTGAAGCTTCTAACTGAAACCGGAGTTCCGATTATTCAGGACCACCTGGAAACACTGACTGATTACCTCTGCGAACGATTGAAGGCCACTGAATATCGAATAATTAGCTCACGGCGACCGGGCGAGAAATCACAGATCGTTAGTATTCGACACACGGGTGGGCTGATTCCCATGGACCTTTTCACCCAGTTGAAACAGATGAGCATCATCACCGCTCCCCGCGGGCAAGGGCTGCGCATCGCGCCGCATCTTTACAATACCCTGGAAGAGATGGGTCAGTTGGTGGATGCACTTCCATAAAACCTTAAGAGCACGCTAAACGGGGCAGTAGCCCGACCGTCAGGGAGGGCGTCCATGCGCGACGTTACGCCCTCCCTGACGGTCGGGCTACTGCCCCGCTCGATGAGCGAGTGATAATCGTTCGACTGTCAGCTTTCGATGTACGAAACGTGTACGGAAATTTCGTTGCTGGTTGCTCGTTGCTTGGGTGTGCGTCAAACGTAGTGTTGAATTTACTGGAAAACCTGCCGTTACTCCTCATAAAAAGGCTTCACGAGGAAGTTGGCACGCTCGTTGCCAAGGGAGAATCGAAACAAAAGGGTTGAAAAGGGTAAATCGGGTCAGGCTCTTAGATTACAGTGAGTGGAAGCTTTGGGGGAGGCGTCCTCTCACGATTTGAAAAAGCAGGCGGTGGCTCTTTCGGGGGAACAGAGTTAACGTTTGCACGTAATCGACGAGCGATCATTGCGAGGCTGCTGATTTCGATCCTGACGAGGCTTGGGGGAGCCTTCCAGGATAATCAGCAGCCCGCATTATTTTTGGGCGCAGGTCATATACGGAACCCGAGCGCGGTAGCGCCAAATCCCACAGTCAAACCTTGATAAAGTTGCGAGGTTGACGGAGCAAACATTGCGGGCTGCTGGTCTATCCTGACGAGGCTTGGGGGAGCCTTCCAGGATAATCAGCAGCCCGCATTAGTCTTAGCAGTCTTAGCGGTAACTTAGCCAGTTAGGCCGGGCGACCCTAAAATAGCCCACGGAACAGTTCGAGGTCGGGAAGGGTGGTTTACCCCCGCTCGTTGATTGCGATGAATCAAGAGCGGGGGCAAGCCCACCTTCCCGACCTCTAACTGTTTCATGGGCCATTTAGGCGCGACCGCGCTCGCTTTGGTAAGAAGCCGCGGTTAGTTTCCGGGTCCCAGCAATCGTGCCGGATCCGTGCGCGAATTGATTTCGTCAAGGTTGAGACGCAGCATCCCACCTGCATCACTGTAGGCTTGAACAGCACGTTGTTGCGCCCGCCGTCGCTTGAACAAGAGCGCTCCCAGAATACCACCCAGGCCCAGACTACCAAGTATTACTAAACCCGAAGCCTTAACAACATTGACGAAAACTCCAAGAGTAGTCTCAGTGAATTCCCGTATGGCCGCGTCATACCGGTAAGGATTCTCACCCAGCCACTGGACCATCTGCTGGTATTTCACCTGGTCGATCAGCTGAGTTGCGACTTCCTGGCTCGGTGCGTCGAACACGAAGACCCCGTAGTTGCCTACCCGTCGATACGCCGTAGGTATCGCTTGGCCTTGACTCCGCAACTCCTGGATCCTGGAGGCAATGCGCTGATCATTGTCGCCGGCAATTTGTGGGGTGTTGAACTCAATCAGGACCATCTTCGACCCGTTGTAGTCTGCCACCGCGGCCTCGGCCCCACCGTCAAAATTCAAGGCGTCCAGAATCGGCTGATTGCTTAGGGCAGCCTTCAGAGTGTTCTTGTCGACAGCATACAAAACCCGCTCGTGGACGCTTTCCCAATTCGGCAGATGCTTGATGAGAACCGGAATGTCGCCCTCGCCCTTATCGAGCGTGTTAGCAAATACCTTTGCGATCTCAATCGGCGTTTGTTTCCCGCTCCGGCTTAAACTGTCAGACATCACTAACACCAGAGAAGGGCCCTTGATGAAGATTAGCCCGTCAGCAACCTGGAACCCCAACGTTCCGACATCCGCAGGCACAATGTTTCCCAACTTTTCGGATGAATGCTTTGCGCTCGTGTAAAGCGCGTAGGCGGCAGAGTTGGACGCGGTCGTCAATATAGTAAGCCAGAACTTTTGCCCATCCTTCGAGACGTAGGCGCGAGACGCGGCCGAAGTACCGCCGGAAGATGACTGTCTTAGTTCGGCCGGTAGGGCTGCCGCCGCTGCGGAGACCCCAACCGCCCTAAAATCGCCAAGCTTTTCGGGAAGGAGCTTAGCTGCCCGATCGACAGGCAAGGAATCTCCGGTCGCCAAACCAAAAGCCAGCAGCAACAGGAAACCAATCGCAAAAATCTTAGAAAAAGTGGATCTCAAAAAGCGACTCCTCACAAAATCGCGGGTACTTAGAACCCGAAAATGCTTAGACGTTCCATTAAAGGCGCCGGGTTGGAAAGGGGGCTAAATCTATTTCAGTCTACTGCCAGCGCCGGAGTTCGCGCAAAAGCAGGTCAGCATAGTGTCGGGGATTACTGATGTTATGAAGTACGGTAGTTCCGCCCATTTCGCTGGCATTGTCCAATCTGACATCCCCGAAACCGAGTAGTCGTTGAGGGATACTCGCGGAGACCGTCACATCCTGAATTTTGCTCAAAGGAATGTTGCGAGTCGTGCGCGCTATCAGACCGGTATCGATTTCGATTTTGGCGTCCGTCAAAGTGTAACGAACCATGTTGCGTCTCAGGTGGTAATAGGCGGGAATCAACAGGAGCGACAGGGCGATCGGTATCGAGATGTAAGGTGAAACCGGTATCCAAGCCAGCAGAACAACCAGGGCAATCGCTGCAATCACCGCCAATGCATACCCAAGCTTGATGAAAATCATCGTGGGACGCACGGTGAATACTACGTGCTCCAGATCGTTGCCATCGCCGGAACGCACTGGAACGCCGCCCTGCGGCTTCATGATTCGGGTAGCTTCCGAGTCTTCAGCGGGCGAGCCACATTCAGAGCAAAAGCGCTTGCCGGGAGCGATGTAAGAGCCGCAATTGGAACAATGCATTTTAGTAGGAGAGACATTCCTCTGTCTGACTGAGATTAATAGATCCGACGGATTGTAGTGAAGCCGCAACCTGAAGGTTGTACTCTATACACCTGTTGCCCAGCCCTGCTTACTACTTCTTGTCTACCGGAAAACCAGCGTTCTGCCATGCAACAAAGCCACCGAAAAGAGCCGCGGCGTTCTCAATACCCTTTGCTTTTAAGTCGACCACCGCACGGGCGGACGTATGTTCGTTTGGTCAAGCGCAGTAGGTCACGATCAGCTTGTTCTTCGGCAACTCGCTGCTGCGTTTTGCAACCTCAGCCTCAGGTATGAGCTTCGCTCCGCGGATATGAGCCGTGTTGTAGGCATCTTCGTTGCGGACGTCGATAACTACAGCTTCGTCTTTAGCTAGTAAGTCGCGCAATTCAGTCGGCGTAATGCGGCGAACGCCATCCGCAACTATGGGTGCAGCGGCAGGCTGGGTGCTGCCGGGCCTTGCAGCCGAACTTAGTTTCTTTTGTTCGGCGGAATTACAGGCAGTTAGCAGTAGGCCGCCGAGAACCGTGATCGCAATTAAGGCCAGAACAGCACGCATCAATGGACCCCCAATAAAACGGGATGATTGGATTTAGCGAATATATTCACTGCAGTTAATCTCTTATGCTCGCCGCTATTTGTCAAACCCAGCGGCTGGTAAAGCAAACTGTCAGTTTGCTTACGAAGGAGTTGAAGACGATCCACGAAAGCACACGAAATGACTCGAACAAAGAGCTTATTTCGTGCGGCTTCGTGCCATTTCGTGGATCGTTCTGAGTTTTTTCGCGGCCTGAACCACCAGCCCGCAAACTAACAGTTTGCTTTACAGGAGGGCGTGATATAGTTTTTCGCTTTCCTGCCTGTTTACGAGAACGTGATGCTCGAAGAGTCACAAACCCGTGAGGTTAAGTGGGCCAAGGTCATCGACCATACGCGGTGCATTGGTTGCCATGCGTGTACCACGGCATGCAAATCGGAAAACCTGGTGCCGATCTCTGTCACGCGCACCTATGTTAAGCACGTCGACGTGGGAGTTTTTCCCCAGGCGCGCCGCGCGCACCAGGTAACTCGCTGCAATCAATGCGCACATGCACCGTGTGTCACCGCGTGTCCGACCACGGCCATGTTCAAGCGCGCGGACGGCATTGTCGACTTCGACAAGTCTATTTGCATCGGCTGCAAGGCTTGCATGGCTGCCTGCCCTTACGACGCCATCTTCATTAACCCCGAAGACCACTCGGCCGAAAAATGTAACTTTTGCGCGCACCGGATCGATGTTGGGCTGGAGCCGGCATGCGTCGTGGTTTGTCCCACGCAAGCGATTCTGATAGGCGACATGAACGATGGCGATTCGTATGTAGCACAAATCATAAACCGCGAGCCGGTGGCAGTCAGGCGTCCGGAAAAGGAGACGCTGCCAAAACTTTTTTATAAGGGCGCCCATCAGGCGACGCTGGATCCGCTGGCCGCGCGTCGCCCCGATGGCGGACTCTTTATGTGGAGCGAACAGCAGGCGACTTCCACAACCGTCGTTTCTGGAAACCCAAACTACAACAACAGCTCGGCGGCAGCATTGCTTTCCTATGACGTGTCGCATTCGATTCCATGGGACTGGCGCGTAAGCCTGTATACCTGGACCAAGGGAATCTCGAGCGGTGTCTATCTCGTCGCAGCGCTACTCGTTTTGTTTGGTTTCCTTCGCGCAGACGGGGTGATTTGGCTTTGGGCAACACCCGTGGTCGCAGGCATCTTTCTCGCGATCACCGGCGGCCTGTTAATCTGGGACCTCGAACATCCGGAGCGCTTTCATCTGATTTTCACACGTCCGCAGTGGCGAAGCTGGCTGGTGAGAGGCGCGTTCATCATTGCGGGATACTCGCTCGTGTTGCTGCTCCATTTCCTCGCTAGTTGGCTGGGCTCCATAACATCGCAGCGCTGGTTAATAATTCCCGGGATACCGCTGTCAGCCCTGACCGCAGTCTACACGGCGTATCTTTTTGCCCAGGCGAAGGCGCGCGACATGTGGCAAAACCCTCTGCTGCCACCGCATCTACTCGTTCAGGCGCTGCTGCTCGGCGCGGCAGTGATCATGCTGATTGCCTCGTGGATTGAGTGGACGGGTTCTGACGAATCGGGGTTTGCAATCACTGTGGTGGCCGGCATTTCAGCATGGATACTTGCAGTCTCCAGTCTGCTGCATCTGCTCATGGTATGGGGCGAAGTATCGTTAACACACCCTACGGCCCATGCGCGTTTGGCAATTTGGGAGATGGTCCAGGGACGCTACCAAAGCGACTTCTGGATTGGAATAGCGCTCTCGATTATTGGAGGCGTGCTGCCAGCGTTGGCGATATTTGATCTAGTGGCAACGCCGGTCGGCGTTGCCGGAGCACCCATGGCTTTGGTCGGGTTAATGCTCTACGAGAATGCCTATGTGCAGGCGGGACAGTCAGTGCCGCTGGCGTAGCGGGGCTGGAAAACCAGGAACGATCCACCAAATCACACGAACCGGCACGAAGAAATAAGCTTGGTTCAAGTTGTTTCGCGTTATTCGTGGATCGTCTCTTTTCCGCTGAGCGCGGGCCACTTTCATTTTCAGCAGCCTCCTGTGGGACGTGGCTTTAGGTTGCCGGTTGTATAATGACTTTCGTGACGAAACGACTCATCTCGACTGACCCTTCGATCATAATGGGCAAACCAATCATCGCTGGTACGCGAATAACTGAAACTGATTCTCGAAAAGTTTGGGGCAGGCGAAACCATCGAGCAGATTCTTGATGCCCATCCTAGGCTAACGAAAGAAGGCGTCCTTGCGGCGCTCGAGTTTGCGAATGGAGAAATCGATGAGCACATACGAAGAGATAATTAGCGCCGCGTTGTCCCTTCCTCCTGGCGCCAGAGCCATGCTGGCAGAGCATCTTCTGGACAGCCTGAACGGAGATGACCAAAAGCGCATAGACGCGTTGTGGGCGGATGAAATTGAGAGACGAATCAAGGAAGTTGATGAAGGTAAGGTTACTCCTATACCGGGAGATCAAGTGATGGACAGGCTGCGTGCCCGCCGCTCGCGGAAGTGAATGATGGATTATTCTTTTCATCCTGATGCTGACAGAGAGGTCGATGAAATTATTGGTTACTACGACAGTATCGAGGACAGTCTGGGTGACGAATTCTTCCGTGAACTTCACAACGCCATAACTCGTGTATTAAGGCTGCCAGATGCGTGGCAAATGATATGGCCATCGGCCCGCAGGTGCCTACTGAGTCGTTTCCCTTACCAATTGGTTTACCAGGAAAGAGCAGACGGTATTCTCATAGTTGCTGTAATGCATCTTCATCGTGCACCGAATTATTGGGTGGACAGATTGTGAAGAACCAAGACATCAAAGAAAAGGAGAAGCAAGACGCCGCTGGCTACGCGCGCAAGCCGAGCGAAGCTGCCGAGTTTGAGGAGTGGGAAAGCGAACAAGTATGGTCGGACGACGAAGAGGGTGACCCCGATGAAGCAATCCAGCAAACCGCAGCAATTGGCGAGAGAACGAAAGTGAATGAAGCTTCAGAAAAAGCTGCAGAAGTTCGCCACCAGCTCGAAGGACGCAGCCACAGCAATAGTACTCAGAGTGCGCGTGAGGATCGTGAACTATGAGAGGCGATGTAAGAGATCCAGTCTATGATTTGAGATGGCAAGTTTTCTGGCTGTATGCCAGCCAGTCAAATTGCGGGTCCGATCCAAGTAGATCGGACTACACTAGCGACATCTCTGGCGGAATCATATGACCGCAGAACCTATATATCTGGAAAAAGTCGATAGCTATCTGGTCGATGAGTTTCACAAGGGACTCTTTGAGCTCACGTGCGGCCTCTGGGCGGATGTGCTGCACGGTGATTGGTATTGTCATTTGGGTTTTTTCAAGTCTCTTCAGTCACACTACGACCAGGTGGTAGAACTGCGCGGTAAACCAAGTCAATTGCAATCCTTCCTCGAATATTTGAATTTCAGCAGACGACCTGGAAGTCAGGGTGCCCTGGCGAAGGAATTTGTCCAATCGTGGATGCCAATCTGGCGGCAAAGAATATTCTTCTTGAATGCCGTCTATTTGACTCTGAAGAATCGCGTTGATGAGGATCAGAGTTTAGGTTTGGCTCTCTCAGTCATTAAGCAGGTTCTTCACCAGCATGTCCTAACCGTGTTTTCTTTTTTGGAAACCGATTATCAGACAGGTATGTTTGCGTCTCTTTGCAATCGACTTGAGCCTGTCGTAGAGACTGGGGAAAAGGTGGCGGTGGCGGTCAACAACATGTCGGCATCCTTGCAACGATATGGTTTCGCCCTTGACGAGGTTAATGATTGGCAGAAACAGAGATTATTATTCAAGACTTACGCTTTACAGCCCAGATTCAATGAAGCCTTCAAGGACTGGGGGACGCAAAGAGCACACAACGGCTTCCATCATGAGATTGAAAGACTTCTCGCCCTGTATTACTTGGAAGGCTTGACGCACAAACGAGGTCATTCGCTTGATGGATTAACCGGCCTCCCGGACCGCAAAAGTTTTGATTCTGAGATTCAACGTTGGATGATTCGATTTAAGACTGACCAAGAACCCTTCGTTTGCGGAATGGTCGACTTAGACGAATTCAAAAAGGTCAATGACACATACGGACATCAGACAGGTGACTTCGTTCTGAAAGCAGCAGCGGAGTTCCTAAGGGTCACTTTCGGTCTGCCAGACTTCGTTGGACGATATGGTGGTGAGGAGTTTGTTATCCTTTTCGCAAATCTGAAGCTTTGTCAGGCTGATGAAAAGATCGCTGACGCGATATCAAGGCTAGGCGCTCTCACCTTCGAATATCAAGAACACCCGTTACCATTCACCTTTAGTTGCGGTCTAGCTGAGTGCCTCCCCAGCGAGAATGTCGAGAGCTTAATCGATCGTGCAGACAAGAACATGTATGAAGCAAAACGGCGCGGGAAGAATCAAGGGTTTTCCGGCGTCAACGTATCCGATAGGAGCAGTCGGGTGCAGTCAACCGCGAACCAGTAATCGAGGTGTTATGCAAGAAAGAATTAGAGCTGTAGTTAACGAAGGAAGGATCGAGCCACTAGATAAGCTCGACTTGCCTGATGGTACGCAAGTGCTCGTCACCGTTCTGCCAGGGTGCGATGACTTCTTGCTTAGAGCCAGCGAGGTTTCCCTGACCGCCATTTGGGACAATCCCGAGGACGATGTATATGCCGAGCTACTCAAAGGGTGATGTAGTTCTAGTCCGTTTTCCCTTCTCGGACCTGTCGGACTCCAAAGTGCGACCGGTTATAGTCGTCAGCATGACCCATGCATCGCAGGATCTCTTCGTCATTTCGCTGACCAGCAGGACCGCCCGTCTTCTAACAGGTGAATTCGTTCTTCGTGAGTGGAAGAACTCAGGGCTCAATGTAGCCTCAGCCGTAAAACGCGGCCTTTTCACAATTCATGAAAGCTTGATTGTGAAATCCATAGGCACTCTCTCTAAATCTGATGCCGGACTTGTTGACGATTCTTTGCGAGGCTGGTTGGGATTATGAGTCTTGATGAGCCGAACAAACGAGTTGGTGCCAACCGTGAAGCGACTGAGTCGCGGGGCGAAACCTTCTATCCCGGTCCGAGCCGGAGTCATCTCGCGGCGTTCCCGCCAAAAGAGCGTTGGGACGACTGGACGGAGCTTGACTCGCAAGCCTGGCCCAAACGAAAGGAACGTCATTATTCGCTCGTTCCGACCACCTGTTTCAACTGTGAATCCGCCTGCGGCTTGCTGGCCTACATCGATAAAGTCACTGGTGAAGTTCAGAAGTTTGAAGGCAATCCCGAAAACCCGGGTTCGCGTGGACGCAACTGCGCTAAGGGACCCGCAACCCTAAATCAGATTACCGATCCGGATCGCATCCTTTATCCGCAGAAACGTGTTGGTAAGCGCGGGGCAGGTATCTGGGCACAAACCACCTGGGACGAGGCGCTCGACGACATCGCTGCACGAATTCGAAAAGCGATCGTCGAAGATCGCCGTGACGAGATCATGTATCACGTTGGCCGCCCCGGTGAAGATGGATTCACAGAGCGCATTCTCGCCGCCTGGGGCATCGACGGCCACAACTCCCACACAAACATCTGCTCGTCTGGCAGCCGCGAAGGCTATCAACTCTGGATGGGCCTGGACCGTCCCAGTCCAGACCACGCCAACGCCAAAGTCATTCTGCTGATCAGCGCTCATCTCGAGTCGGGTCATTATTTCAATCCACATGCGCAACGCGTCATTGACGGCAAAGCCAACGGCGCCAAGTTGATCGTATTCGACACGCGTCTTTCGCACACCGCCACGCACGCAGACTATTGGGTTGCGCCGTACCCGGGCTCCGAAGCTGCCATGCTGCTGGCGATTGCAAACTATCTGATTCAAAACAATCTCTACAACCGCGAGTTCGTGCGCCGCTGGTGGAACTGGGAAGAATGTCTCTCAATTGAAGATCCGGACGTAGAGCCTGACTTCGAAAACTTCGAGCAGGCGTTAAAAGACACCTACAGCGAATATACATTCGAATTTGCTGCTCAGGAGTCGGGTGTCGAAGCGCGCGTAATCGAGGAGATTGCCAGGCTTGTCTCAACCGCCGGCACGCGTTTCTCAAGTCACAACTGGCGCAGCGCTGCTTCCGGCGTCAGCGGCGGATGGACCGTGGCCCGCTCGCTCTTCATGATCAATGCTTTGCTGGGAGCAATTGCCACCGAAGGCGGCGTCTTTCCCAATGCCTGGAACAAGTTTGTCCCGAGGCCGATCTACACACCGCCGCATCCACAGATGTGGAACGAAAAGACCTGGCCACGCGAGTATCCGCTCTCAATGCATGAAATGTCGTTTCTTCTGCCCCATCTTTTGAAAGACGGCCGCGGTAAGTTGGACGTTTATTTCACACGCGTTTACAACCCGGTGTGGACCAACCCTGACGGGTTCTCGTGGATTGAAGCGCTGACAGATGAGAGTTTGGTCGGTTGCCATGTGGCGCTAACTCCGGTTTGGAGCGAGACAGCCTACTTTGCCGACTACATCCTGCCGATGGGCCTTGGACCTGAGCGCCACGATCTCCATTCATACGAAACGCACGATTCGCAGTGGCTGGGATTTCGACAGCCGGTGATGAAAGCTGCGCGCCAGAGGGATGGAGAAGTGATTGAAGACACTCGTCAGGTGAATCCCGGTGAAGTTTGGGAAGAGAATGAGTTTTGGATGGAGTTGACCTGGCGGATTGACCCGGATGGCTCGATGGGTATTCGCCAGTTTGTCGAGTCGAAGCAGAAACCGGGTACACGGCTCAGTGTGGATGAGTATTACGGTTGGCTCTTCGAGAACTCTGTACCGGGTTTGCCTGATAGGGCTGACGCGGAAAATCTGACCCCGCTTCAATTCATGCGACGCTACGGCGCGTTTGAGATTACCAGAAAAGTCGGGGCGATCTACGAAGAGCCCGTGCCCAACGTTGAACTGGAGGACGTTCGCGAGGGCAGTTTCGGACGAGTGTTCTCGCGGGCGCAAAAGCCGGTGTCGCCAAACATCGTTCCGGTTCCCAGTCCCGACGGCGACGACGATGGCAGGCGTTTCGCCGGCGTGAGAGTCGACGGTGAGATCCGACGAGGCTTTCCTACGCCCAGCGGGCGGCTGGAATTCTATTCGCGCACACTTGCGGATTGGGGTTGGCGGGAACACGCGATTCCGGGTTACGTAAGGAGCCACGTACATCCTGAAAATCTGGAGCCGGACCAGACCATCCTGATTTCAACGTTCCGTCTGCCCATTCAGATTCATACCCGCAGCGCGAACGCAAAATGGCTAAATGAGATCGCACACACGAATCCGCTCTGGCTTCATACGAGTCATGCGGCAAAGCTTGGGGTGCAAACCGGAGACCTCGTTCGTGTGGAAACTGAGATTGGATATTTTGTCGTGCGTGCCTGGGTGACTGAAGGGATAAAGCCCGGCATCGTCGCGTGTAGTCATCACATGGGGCGTTGGAAAGTTCACGAGAATGGCCAGCGACAAATGATGGCCACGGTCAACCTCCGCCACAAGGGCACGAAGTGGGGGCTGGAACGCAAAAACGGCGCGGGTCCTTACAAGTCGAGTGATGCAGATACTTTACGCATCTGGTGGAACGATGTCGGCGTGCATCAGAACCTGACATTTCCTGTGCATCCGGATCCAATCTCCGGGATGCATTGCTGGCATCAGGCGGTGCGCGTGCGCCAGGCTGAGAGCACTGATAGCTACGGTGATATTCATGTAGACACTCAGAAGTCGCGGGAGGTTTACAAGAAGTGGCTCGCGATGACGCGACCCGCCGATAAACATTCCCCTGACGGCACCCGCCGGCCTTACTGGATGCTTCGGCCACTCAAGCCGGCGAGGGAGTTTTATATGTTGCCGGAATTTGCTAGAGCACCAGATTAAGCCCGCTTTTGCTGGTGATTTCTGTGGTCTTGCCTTACATCTAGCGTATTATTCCCTAAAAAGTTTGTATAAAGTAATAGTGGAATTGCTTTACACAAAACAATTCGTCTATAGTCGGCTTTATACAACATGAGACCCTTTGTGCCGCAAATACTCCCTCTTTCGGAGATAAACTGGGAACCTCTGATTCCCCTCATAGCGAAAGCTAACCGTTCGCTCGCCTACTACGATGGAATACTGCAAGGGGTGGTCAACCCAGGTTTACTATTATCTCCAATGACGACACAGGAGGCGGTGCTTTCCTCTCGGATTGAGGGCACACAAGCGACCTTGGGAGACGTCCTGAAATTCGAAGCGGGCGACGAGCTAATCGAGCCCGAACGCAGGGAAGATATCTTCGAGATACGAAACTATCAGCGAGCCTTGCGGGTCGGCGAGCACGAACTCAAAACCAGGCCGTTCAGTCTGAATCTCCTCAAACAACTCCACGGAGTTTTACTGGACAGCGTGCGGGGACGCAACATGGGTCGAGGGGAATTTCGAAAATTTCAAAACTGGATTGGCGCGCCTGGCACCCCAATTGACGAAGCGGAGTTTGTTCCCCCTGCTCCGGAACATCTCTTATCGCACCTCGACAATTGGGAAAAGTATTACCACATGAATCGACCCGACACTCTTGTGCAACTCGCAGTCGTTCACGCCCAATTTGAGATAGTTCACCCTTTTCTTGACGGCAACGGAAGGCTGGGCCGAATGCTTATTCCGCTGTTCCTTTTTGAAAAGAAAATCCTATCGCGTCCGCTCTTTTACCTCTCCGCTTACCTGGAGGCTAACAGAGACACTTACATAGGACAACTTCGCTTACTCGGCGAAAAGGAAGGTGCGTGGAACGATTGGATCGCTTTCTTTCTGAATGCGATCATAGAGCAGGCAACGATTAATTCCGAAAAGGCTCGCGCAATGATCGATCTTTACGGTGACTTAAAAAGCCGCGTACTTAATATTACTCATTCACAATTCGCAGTTCCTATTCTTGATCTCATGTTTGCTCGGCCAGTGTTTAGAAGTTCCTACTTCAAAGAGAAACCGGGTATGCCAAGTTATCCAATGATTGCTAACGTTATAGGCAAGCTCAGAACCGCTGGAATTCTAAAAGTCGTACGAGCTGGCAGCGGTCGCCGTCCCCAGATTCTGGCATTATCCGAGCTAGTTAATCTGGGCGAGGGAAGAAAGGTTATATAACTTCCGGAGTTTCCATCATGTATTTCAAGCAATTCTATCTAGCGTGTCTCGCGCATGCTTCGTACCTGATTGGATCCGAAGGCGAAGCTGCGGTGGTCGATCCGCAGAGGGACGTCGACGGGTACATTGACGAAGCCGAAGCCCGGGGTCTGAAGATTAAATATGTAATCGAGACGCACCTGCACGCGGATTTTGTCAGCGGGCACAAGGAATTGGCTGAACGGACGGGAGCGGAGATTGTGTTCGGTGGCAAGGCCGGCGTCACGTTTCCACATCGCGCGGTGAGGGAGGGAGATGAGCTCAACGTCGGTAAGGTCACGTTGAGAATCATGGAGACGCCAGGACACACGCCTGAAAGTATTTGTGTATTGGTGACTGATGGGGAAGTCTCTGAGGAACAGACAGGACTCCAGCCCGGCAGTGCGGGCGAGGACGCCCGCGGTCCCAGTAAGCAGAAAGTCCTCACCGGAGATACGCTCTTCATCGGCGACGTGGGCCGTCCGGATCTTGCCGGCGGCAAAGGGTTCACGCCCCAGATGATGGCGGCCATGATGTATGACAGTCTTCACGAGAAACTCCTGAAACTTTCAGACGATGTGGAGGTTTACCCGGCACATGGCGCCGGTTCGATGTGTGGGCGCAACATGTCGAAAGAAACTTCCTCAACTATCGGCGAGCAGCGAAAGTTTAACTACGCGCTCCAGCCGATGTCGAAAGATGAGTTTGTGCGGATGATGACAACCGAGTTGCCGGAAGCGCCGGCGTACTTTCCGCAAGACGCTGAAATCAATCGCCGCGGCGCTAAGGCTTTGGCGGAGGTCTCACCCCCTGCCTCTCTCCAGCCGGACGAGGTGAACCATCTCGCTACTTACGGACACGTAATCCTTGATGTTCGTTCCGCTCGGGAATTTGGCGCGGGTCACATACCCGGTTCGTTGAACATTGGGCTCGGCGGGCAGTTTGCTATGTGGGCCGGGATACTGATCTCCATAGGAACCCCGATCGTAATTGTGGCGGAGTCAAAGGCGAAGCTGGATGAAGCCACCACGCGTTTAGCGCGAGTAGGCATTGAGACTGTCGAGGGATATTTACGCGGGGGTATTGATACCTGGCGTGCAGCGGGATTGGGGATGGCCCACATAACGCAAATCACAGTTGACGATTTACACAATCTAATCGAGAAGGAAAACGAATTACAGATTCTTGACGTGCGGCGCCCACCTGAATATGAAGGCGGGCATGTGCCGCATGCGGTCCATGCGCCGCTGTCAAGTCTGCAACCGAACATTCCCGAACTTGCCCTCGACCCCATGAAGCCCACCGCCGTAATATGCGCCGGCGGTTATCGTTCGAGCGCTGCCACCAGCATTCTTAGACAGCATGGCTTTAAGAAACTGCTGAATGTAACAGGCGGAACCGGCGCCTGGATCGACGCCGGATACCCGGTCGAGACTGCCGCCGCCCCAGGTTAGAAAAGCTATCCGCAGATTACGCAGACAAATTTCATCCTTAACCTCGAACCTGCGTTTTCCGCGATGGAATCTGCGTAATCTGCGGATAGCGCCCACTGATCCATAAAGCGTTCCGGTTTACTATTCACCATTCACCATTTACGATTTACCCACTTTGGATCCCTTCACATACAAAATCCTAATCGCGACCCTATGGGTTGTCATTGCTACAGTGCATGGTTACGGCGCGGCGTGGATGGCGATCTGGATGCTCTTTCATCCTTATCAGCCGGTCAAACTGTTTGGTATGACGATTTGGCCGCAGGGGATGATTCCGCGTCACCGCGAAAAACTGGCCCAGTCAATCGGCAACGCTGTAGGCAATGAACTGGTTTCACAGGAGACAGTCTTCGACGCCTTATTTGAAACCAGCTTCTTTCAACGTAAGATCGAAAACTTCGTCAACGCTTACACGGAGGATTTGCTTTCAACTGTCTATCCTTCATTCATCGAGGCTCTGCCGTTACCGGCGCTCGGTCCTGTTCTGGAAACGATTTCGGAACTTAAACAGCACGTAGCGGAATACATCGCTCAGCTGCTCAAGAGCGATGAAACTGCCGCGGCCGTCTCCAGCTATGTGGATCGGCAAATCGATGACCTGCTCGCACGTCGCGTCGGAGACACTCTCAGCGAAGAGACACTGAATGAAATTCCGCGCTTCGTCGAACAAGCCTTTCAAGCCCTTGTGAAGGCAGAAGGCTTCGAAAAGAAAGTCAGCGAGTTTGTTTCCGGCCGTCTCGATGAACTGGCGCATAGCAATGCGACACTGGCTGAAACTTTTACTCCGGAAACTGTTGCTTTCATCAAGGACCGTATCGACAGCCAGGTGCCGCCGATCGTTCATCACCTGGCAGACCTTGCGACCAGCGAGAATACTCGCAAACAAATCGGCGCTCTGATGAAACGCGAAGTAGATGACTACTACGAACAACTTTCCCTCATCAAGAAGATCTTCATCTCGCGCGAGCGCATCCACCGCGAAGTTGACGAACTCGTCAACAAGACCTTGCCGCGGCGTATCGAGGAATACCTGCGCGGGCCGGCCTTTCTCCAGGAAGCCGAGGCATTCCTGAATGCGACTATCGATAACGTCCTGGCGCGACCGCTGAACGAACTTATCGGAAATATCGAGTCGGATAAATTTGATTCGATAAAGTCGCAAATAACTGAGCGCATTCTGGAGTTTATCCAGAGCGAGGAACTGTCCGCGTCGCTCTCTTCCTACGTTCACGACGGGCTGGAACGATTGCGGCCGCAGACTCTGGGCGCTGCCCTACAATATGTGAATCCGGAGGCAGCCCAGCGGGCGAAGGACTTACTGACGCGAAGTTTGCTTGGACTCTTAACCCGCGATGCTACCCCCCGCACAATCAACGCCATTCTCAACTCACAAATAGAACGTTTACTGGAGGCACCCATCGGACGGCTTGGAGATCACCTCCCCGAAGAGTCGGTGAAACGTGCGGCGGAGGCGTTGGTTGAACGGATTACGGCTGCGGCCCGGGAACGATTACCCACAGCCATTGCTGAATTCGATGTCGGCGGGTTAGTGCGGAAGAAGGTTTCGGATTATCCAATCGAAAAGTTGGAGGCCCTGGTGCTTTCGGTGGCGGGCCAACATTTGAAGAAGATAGAGCTGTTTGGCGCGCTGATTGGGTTTTTCATTGGCGCGGGCCAGGCGATCTACTTCTGGGTGAACCACGTTCCGTGACCGTAAGAACTATCCGCAGATTACCCATTTACAGAACCGAGCGCGGTAGCGCCGGATGCAAGAGGCAACTTCGTTGAGTGATCTAGAACTTCAACTTGACTTGCTTCTGGTATCCGGCGCTACCGCGCTCGGTTCTGTAAAATCTGCGTAATCTGCGGATTTCTTTCGTTTAATTCCCTGGTGTTAGCAGTCCGGCCTGCGCCGCTTTGGGATCGTAAGGTGTGGCCAAAAACTTCTTCGCCACCGTCATCGCGTCGTCGTAATTAATTCCCGACTGGACCGCTTTGTTGTATTCATAAACGGCCTTATTGCGATCGCCCTTCGCATCGTAGGCGTTGCCCCGCTTGATGCGTGCCCATACCTCAATCCAGGAAGGCTTCAACTGGCCGTTGAGAGAGGCCTCCAAATTGTCGAGGGCAAGCTGCCAGTTGCGTTGTTCCAAATACAGCAGTCCCAGGTTGTAGTAAACCCAGGAGTTTGAGCGATCCAATTTCAAGGCTGCTTCAAACTGCTGTTGGGCCTCAGCGTAAAGCCCTTCCTTCATCTGCTCGATACCCCGCCGGGCAATGATCGAAACGCGCAAGTCGTCAGACATACGCAGAATCCGGTAGTTGGGATCGACGACCACTTCGAGTGGCTGTCCGCTCGATTCAAAATCGAAGTCTTCGCTCCGGCCTTCTATCCTCGTCACTACTGTTTGGTTATCGCCTTCGGCTCGCAACATAAGTTGCACTGGCATGCGCAGTGTCTCAAGCGTCTGCTTGACCGTACCTCGCGTCCGGAATTTCCCCGCCCGGGTGCGAATGATCTGGTAATCGACGGTAAACTCCGGGACGCCCGTTCCTTCAACCCATTGGGCGAAGAAGTAACGCAAATTCTGCTCGGCTACCTGCGATGCCAGTTTTTCGAAATCGTCGATAGAGGCATTCTTTCCCCGATACTGTTGCAGGAACATACCCAGCAGCCGGTCAAACTTCTCCCTGCCGAGCGTTTCCCGAAGCATGCGAAACGTCATCGCTCCCTTGTGGAATACAATTGACTGATACGCCGCCGACTGATCATCGAGCGCGCCGGGAGCGCGGGCAATTGATGCGGTTTGTTCAAACGTAAGCGCGCGTTCCTGTTGCTCTCGTTGGGCCGCCTCCAATGCTCCGCCGCTCAGGTTGGACTCACGAAATGCGAAAGAGCTCCACTCCGCCAGGCCTTGCGAGAGCCACGCGTCGTCAAACGACTTGAGTCCCACCGTCTGTCCCCACCACTGATAAGCCACTTCACGAGCGAGCTTTTCTTCAGGCATGGAGCGCGACGAATCGAAAAGCCTGGAGGCGAGAAAGATCATTCCCGGGCCCGAATAAGTATCCACACTATCGTCGTCAACCTGGGCGACGACGAGGCGAGTGCCGAAAATTGGTGGTCCATATTGCTTTGAGTAAAACTCCAGCACCTGGCCCATCATTTCGGCATAGCCATTGATCCGGCCTTCGCTGCCGGGCTTTGCATAAAACTGGATTTCGTAATTCCCGAAGCGAAGATTGCGGTTGATGTATTGTCCGGCGGCAAAGTTTCCGATGAGCACCGGCTGCCGGTGCACAAAACGAAACCGTACGGCGCCTTCTTTTGGTGAAGATTGCGCAACCACCGGGTCATCGCTGGTGCCGGCCACCTGCAAGCCTGCAGGAACAATCAACGTAATGTCTGACGTAGCGCGGTCTGCTGCATAATCGTGGAACGGAAACCAGCGTGATGCATACATCAAATACGAGCCTTCGTTACCGATGTAAGCTAGTCTTTTGGTGGCCAACGGCCCGCCCTCAGGCGACACCAGGGCCCCACTCCAACGGAACCGAAGTGTAATTGGTTGATTGGCCGGGACTACCTGACCCAGGTCCACTCTCACGCTTGGGCCGAGTGAACCCACGCCCACAGCGTCCTGCACAAACCCCGTCAGCGGTTTGCCATCACGGTCGATACTCTCCACTCGCAGCGAACCATTTAGTTCGAACACGAGGGAACGCGTTGCTTCTAGCGGAATGACGCTTATGTCAGCACCGGCCCTCAACATATGCTGTTCCGGAATGAGCTGCGCTTCGATGCGGTAACTGGTGACATCAAAACGGCTGGCAGCCTGTTGCGGAGCGGGCTGCTGCGCGTTTACGGATGCCCCCAGGGTCATCAAAACGGCAACGAAGGAAAACACTTGGGGAAAGATCGACCTGAATATCTTCATATTGTCTCTGCTTCTGTCTGCGATTATGGTTTTCGATTATACAACCGCGAATTTATCACTCATAGCGTCCAGCACTGCTCTGATGCAGTTTAGAGTTCAAGCTTTAGCTTGCGTCGCAAAAGCACAGCCTAAAGGCTGAACTCTGAACTTCAAGCTTCAAACACCACCAACACTTCGGTTTCCGGCGCATGCTCTGGTGGAGACTGGCAAGGGTGACCGACTGGTGGAGCTTTCTGCGTCGGCTTTTGGATGGTAAGAAGGCGCGACCGGTTGGCTGATATTCAGTAAGAATCAACCCTTCAGGCCTGGAACCCGAGCCTGCCAAGTGCGGCCTCCGGGCGTCTTGACAGCCGTTTAATATAGCCATTACAGTCTTCCCACGCTCGACGCGGCAGTGGTTTCTGGGGACGCCCGCAAGGTCGCACCTTAACCTCTTAAGAATCAAACTCGTTTTTTTACCCGTTTCTAAAGCTAACGCGCAGGTACGGAATTGGGCTTCGGTTCGACCTCCTATTCGAACTGAAGAGCAATGACGCTCTTACCTTCAGGCGCAAACCAAACTCGTAACGTGCCTCATCCAAGGAGTATATCTATGAACACCCAGGGAAGATCTCGTCTGCTATTAGCATTCGTCTTAGTTGTTGCGAATGCATTTACGACGCTCAACAGCGTCGCTTTTGCGTTAACCACCGGCAGCAATCAACAAACCACCACCACGCCGGCAATGCCGAAAGGCATCGAGCGCGTAACTTCGGTCGAAGGAATCACGGAGTATAGGCTGCCTAATGGACTTCGGGTGCTGATGTTTCCGGATCAAACCAAACAAACGATCACGGTAAACATGACCTACCTCGTCGGCTCGGCGACGGAAAGCTATGGCGAGACGGGCATGGCCCACCTGCTCGAACACCTGGTCTTCAAGGGCACACCGAAACATCCGAACATTCCGCAGGAGCTGACGGCACACGGAACGCGTCCCAACGGCACGACCTGGTCTGATCGGACCAACTATTTCGAGACCTTCGCCGCTACGGATGAGAATTTGAACTGGGCACTCGATCTTGAAGCCGACCGGATGGTCAATTCTTTCATTGCCAAAAAAGATTTGGACAGCGAAATGACCGTGGTGCGCAACGAGTTTGAGTTGGGCGAGAACAGTCCGTTCGGTGTGTTGCTGCAACGCACAATGGCGACCTCATATCTCTGGCACAACTACGGTAAAACAACGATCGGCGCGCGCAGTGATATTGAGAACGTGCCCATCGACCGCTTGCAAGCCTTCTACAAAAATTACTATCAGCCGGACAACGCGGTTTTGCTGATTGCCGGCAAATTCGATGAACAGAAAACGCTCGGCCTGGTTGATAAGTATTTCTCGCCCATCCCGCGTCCGACGCGTACCCTGCAAAAGATCTACACCAGCGAACCTACACAGGATGGCGAGCGTTCAGTCACGCTGCGGCGCGTCGGGGACACTCAGATCGTGCAAGCGATTTATCACGTCCCGTCGGGCGCACATCCCGATTTCGCATCTGTTGATCTGCTGACACAAATTTTAGGCGACTCACCTTCGGGCCGGCTGCATAAAGCCCTGGTGGAGACAAAGAAAGCCAGCTCCATCTTTGGTTTTGGCTTCCAGTGGCGCGACCCGACGATTGCGATCTTCGGTGCAGAAGTGCGACAGGGTGATTCGCTCGACGCAGCTCGCGACACACTGCTCGCCACCATCGAAGCAATCGGCACAACTCCCCCAACCAAAGAAGAGGTTGAGCGCGCTCGCGGCCAGGTCCTGAAAAACATCGAACTGACTTTGAACAATTCTGATCGAGTGGGACTAACGCTGAGTGAGTTTATCGGGGCGGGCGACTGGCGCTTGTTCTTTCTTCACCGTGATCGCCTGCGCAAGGTGACGCCCGAGGAGGTTTCGCAGGCGGCTGCAAAATACTTCAAACCTTCAAACCGCACGCTCGGTATGTTTGTCCCGACTCCCAAGCCGGATCGCGCCGAGATTCCGCCCACACCTGACCTGGCCACGGCCTTGAAAGATTACAAAGGCGACGCTGCTGTGGCGACGGGTGAGGCGTTTGATCCTGCACCTGCAAACATCGAATCGCGCACCATACGCACCGAGGCTGGGGGTATCAAGCTGGCTCTGCTGCCGAAGAAAACGCGCGGCGGTAAAGTGAATGCGCAGATGACATTGCGCTTTGGCGATGAGAAAAACCTAATGAACCGCACTACAGCAGCCGGGCTGGCAGCGTCGATGCTGATGCGTGGAACGACGAAACACACTCGACAGCAAATTCAGGATGAATTTGATCGATTGAAGGCGCAGGTAAACGTCTTCGGCGGCGCCACCCAAGCGGGCGTCTTTATCGAGACCACGCGCGAGAACCTGCCGGCAGTGATGAAACTGGTGGCTGAGATCCTGCGTGAGCCGGCTTTTCCGCAAACCGAGTTTGATCAGCTAAAAAGTGAAATGCTGGCATCGATCGAAGAACAAAAGAGCGAACCTACGCAGCTTGCTTTCACCGCGTTTGGCCGTCACCTTGGCCCGTATCCAAAGGGCGATGTGCGCTATGTAATGAACAATGACGAGAACATCGCAGCATACACAGCCGCTACTCTCGATCAGTCAAAACAGTTCTACAAGGACTTTTATGGCGCTTCCAACGTCACCCTCAGCGTCGTCGGAGATTTCGACGAGAAGGAAGTTGCAAAGCTCGCCACAGACTTATTAGGCGATTGGAAGAGCCCCAAACCGTTTGCGCGCGTACCTAGTGTTTTCACAGATGTCGCCGCGGTTAATCAATCGCTGCCGGCGCCCGACAAGGCCAACGCCTTCTTTGTCGCCGGGTTCAATTTGAGGATCCGCGACGACAATCCGGACTATCCGGCCCTATTACTCGGCAACTACATGCTGGGTGGTGGCTTTCTGAATTCGCGTCTCGCTTCGCGCATCCGTCAAAAGGAAGGGCTAAGTTACGGCGTTGGATCGGGAATCAATATCAGCGCACTTGACGAATGGGGCCGCTTTACCGCAAACGCGATCTACGCTCCGCAGAACGTCGATAAGCTGGAGGCCGCGTTCAAGGATGAGATCGCAAAAATGCTTAAGGATGGTTTTACGGAGGCCGAAGTAGAGGCGGCCAAGTCGGGGTATCTGCAATCGCGCCAGGTTAGTCGAGCGCAGGACAACGAGCTTGCCGGACGTCTCAATAACTATCTTTTCCTGGGACGCACACTTAAGTGGGACGCTGATCTGGATACGAAGCTCAAGGCATTGACCCCCGAACAGATCAACGCCGCTATGCGCCGCCACATCGATCCGACAAAGATAACGATTATCAAATCGGGAGACTTCGCGAAGAATCCACCAGCGAAGTAGTCTTTGTTTTTTTGGACTGCGGCGGCCCGGCGCCGCTTTGGAGGGACACCGTAAAAAAAGCGCGACAGCTAACACCTGTCGCGCTTTTTGTTTTGTATGTGTCAAAAGTCAGGTAGCCAGTAGCCAGCGATCCGCGGGGGCAAGCCCACCTTCCCAACCTCGAGGTATTCAGAGCCGCACTCAGTGACTTGGCAGCCTGGATATCGAGAGAACCTTAAATATCTCGAGGTTGGGAAGGGTGGCTTGCCCCCGCTGATCGCTGGCTAATGACGGCTCGAGTCTTTTCTCAGTCTTTCTTGCCTGCTTCCTGCCTCCTGCCTCCTGCTTCCTGCCTGCCTCCTGCCTCCTGCTTCCTGCTTCCTTCAGCGCGCGGCCTTCACCGCGCCGACGAAGTTCATCTCTTTCTGATCTTCGCTCACTCCCGGTAAGACCCTATCGGCAGGCTCAAACGTAAACCCATCCTTAGATGCAATCACTCGATAGTTTTGTGTCGACGGCGCCACGCTAAATGAGTAGTTTCCCCGCTCGTCAGTCGTCGAAGCCAACACGGTCCCCTGAGGACTGATCAAAACGACAACCACATTGGCGATAGGCTTGCCTTCGAAGTCGAACACACGACCCTTGATCGTGACGACCGTTGGGCGGGGCTTGTTCATTCTTTCAACAATCGCGGATTCCGGCCTGCCCGGGTTCACGGGAGTAGTTTCGGGCGCAACTGCAGGAGGCGGCGAGGAAGTGACAGGAGCCGCGGTGGAAGTTGCCTCAGGGGACGAAACAGGTTGCGCCGTCGGATTGTTGCCACCGACCCCAGAAGGTGCCTCAGTTCCAACTGGGGCAACCGATCCGATACGCTCTTCAAGACCAGCGAGCGAGCCGTTCATCTTACGATAGAGTCGCTCGATTACGGTGCGCCGCGCAGGGTCGGGATCGCCTACATTGTAGCTCTTGATGTAATTGGCAAGGGCCTCTTCTCTCTGGTCCAGGCGATCGAGTGCTGCTCCAAGATGCCATAATGCTGTGCGCCACACGGGAGTCTTCGCCGGAAGGATGTTGGCGGCTCGCCTCAAGTGGTCCACCGCTTCCTGCAGCTTGTCCTGATTGAAGAGAGCCCAACCCGAAAGATACTCGATTCGCCCGCGTAAAAGATTCGATAGAGCATTGCGCGGAGCTTCGACAATATCCGGGGTCCCTCCGGCAGCAATTGCACGAGCACGAATATCGCGATACTCGTCAGCCTGCACTGCCAGCGTTACTTCGGGGACGGTCAAGCCTGCGTCCGCCGTGGTTCGCGCTGCTTCCGCGAGCTCGTGCGCGGCGGAAAAGCCAATTCCTTTTTCCAGCAAGCGGCTGGCAGCATAAAGTTGCCGGTGGACTCGAGCCGGGTCGTTTCCCGAAGCAAACTCCTTTGCCGCAGCGACAATGCTCTGTTCGTTTAGAGTTCCACCCCTTTGGTCCTGATTGCTTAGAACGGTAAACGCCAGTAGGTCTTTTAAAATCTTCGCATTGCTTTCGTTATCCGCCGGGGCAAACTGAAAGATACTTCCGCGCCGTTCGGGCGCCAGCAGATCGAGAAAACTACTTGCTCCTGCAGAGGTGCGGCCGGCAAGGCGCGTTTCGATTTTCCCGCCTCTCCAGTCAAACGACTCCAATAAGACTTCCGCAGCCTCTCCATAAAGTCCCGCCGCCGCCAGCGCGTTTGCCAGTTCGTAATCAAGCGTTGGGAACCTGCCATACTGCCGGGCGAATCGAAGAGCTCGCTCTGCGTTAAGCGGCCTCTTCTGGGCGACAAAAGTACGGGCCATAGCGATGTGCGACCACGTATAACGTGGCTCAATCTCCAGGGCTTTCCTCCCCAGGTCACTGGCCTGCGTCGCATCGTTATGTGCGGCAAACCAGTAAGCCGCGCCGGCCAGCAAAGCAAGGTTTTTCGGGTCTGTTTTCAGTGCAGCTTCTAATTCGCTTTTTGCTTCACCGGTGCGACCCAGTTCAAACAGCGCCAGCACCAGGCCTGCACGGGCGGCTTTATCCGACGCATCTGCCGTGAGCAGTTGTCGATAGAGGGCGAGCGCTTCTTCCGACTTGCCTAACCCGCGGCTAAGATCGGCCAGTCCGCGCCGCGCCGCTTTTGAATTCGAGTCGAGCTCGAGCGCCCGTTTGTATTCAGCCAATGCCTCCTCCAAACGAAGCGCGATGTGCAGCGCCAATCCCAAAGCCTGATGCGTTTCAGCCATCTCCGGCGCAAGGTTGACTGCTTGCGTCGATATCCGGACAGCTTCGCCCGCCTGCTCCGTACTGATGTAAAAACCGGAAAGGGCGACCAAACGGTTCGCGTCCGTTCCGAATTTCGCCTCAATGCTTTGCGCTACACGCGCGGCTGCAGCGCGCTCGCCACGCATAAACAAGTTCAAGGGAATTTGAGCGACCACGCCGGAAAACAACTTCTCCGACATGTCAGCCGGCGCCGTGTTGATGGCCAGCATCAGTTGTTCAAGTCCGCCCGCCGTATCACCTTTCTTCAGACGCTGATCGCCAAGGCCGGCATGGGAGCTGACCAGCAGTTCAATTGCTCGAGGCTTTGACTTCGAATCGGGGTAGTCCTGAAGAAACTCCTTGAGCCTGGTGATTCGTGCTTCGAGAGGCAACGTGAGAGTCAGTTCAACTTCTTCTGACTCGTCGGCGTCGTCTTCAGCGGTTGTATCCGGTTGCGTTGTTGTCGAACTGTTTTCAATGGGAGCGGGTCGTGATTTGTCAGCAGGCGTCTCTGGCTTCTTCTTTACGGATGAAGGCTTCTCGGTCGGAGTGGCGGGAACTCTGACGGTGGTGCTGGCTTCGATGGTTATCGGATCTCTTACGACCGGCGCAGGCTGATCGACAGGCTTATTCGTGGCCGCGTCTGTGGTTAATGGATCGCGCGTTGGAGTTGAAGTTGGGGATGGTGCGGTCGCGACAATCCTGGGCCTGACTGTCAGCCCGGCAGGCGTTTTCTTCACATTGGCCGGCTCCTCGGCAGGTTTACCCGGTGAACTATCTTTCGCCGAACTTGTTAACGGCGTTTCAAAGTCCGCGACGTTAAGGGCAAGCTTCCTGGCCATCGAACTTACGAAATGATGCACCCCCGCATTTAATCCACCACTGAAATCTCCGGCATTGATGAGGGCTTTCATCCGCTGGCTCATCTCTCCCAGCACAGCTTCCGGCAAATCGCCCTGCACTGATCTACTAAACTGAGTGAACGACTCCTTTTCATTTACGGCCAGCACCAACAAGAGACTTTTGTTTGTAGTGGTCCGGGCCCCAACATTCCAATCGACAGCAACCTGCCTGGAAAAACTAAAGATCTCTCGGCCCGCGGTGGAAGGGACCGTGACCACGGCAAAATCGATTCCGAGCTTTTGCTGTACGTTCTCCAGCAAATTAGCCAATCGCAGCCTGGTCTTTTCATCCACTACCCCTGCGAAGTCGTTCACATGACCTGCTCGCGCCGGTATCTGAATCTGAGTTTGCGCAAGCTGGTGGGTTTCTCCGAAAAGAAAAAGAGCCGCTGTGCAACTCAAGAGCAGAATCCATTTCAGCATCTGGTAATCTGATAACTTCATTCTTTCAACTCTCTGATATGGTCGATTCATTAAGAAAGCGCGTAATCGAGGAAGCGAATCTAATCGAATGGGAGACGTTGCAGGGCTCATGATAACATCGCGTGCTTTTCTATGACGAGGAGGACGATCCACGAAACTACCCGAACACGAAATGTAATTGGGGTCATTTCGTGTAATTTCGTGGACCGTATCTTCGCTATCCTATGAGTGAACTCGACGAAGCATGGGCGATCGCAATGGCCGAGGCGGAAGCTCGAGCTCGCGCCGAGGGACGCAGGGACCTGTCAGAGTATCTCGCTTTGCGCAACGCTAACGACCTGTCAAGAAAGGTCGGCACTGACTGGTTGCTCACGACATTTACTAAAGTCGCGGGCGAGGTCAATCGTGCAGGCGCCTCACTCCAACTCAAGACCGAAGATGGTCATCGTTTCAAAGTGGGAAACGCAACGATGGTCGGACCACGACTGAGTCTGGAAAACGGTGTGCGAAGACTTTCGGTGGAAGTAGGCTGGCCGCGCACGCCACGCGATGGCTTCATTCGCGGCGGTGGTCTTGCCTGTGCCAACCTCAAACATCTGGGAAGGAAGTCTGTAAGCGACCAACTTCGACTGATTCTCGATCCCGCCGGAACTCCACAATGGATAGTGGAGGAAGACGACGAAGGCTTTCGTGAGGTCCACGAGGCCGATGTTCGACGGCATGTTTCTATTCTCCTAAATCAGGGTCAGCTAAAGCAGTCGCCACAATCCTCGCGCCGTTAACCATTTGCGCTGAGTGGTGCACGTTTTCGAACCACCTGATTCAACAAAGTAATTCATTCCTCAAAAACACGAAGGTTTCAAGCGGCTAATTGCCCTCGAAGTTTACACCGGGTCTTAGGCACGATGCTTGCCAATGTCAGGTCGGCAGACGCTCGACTTACCAGGTGTCCCCGGACGAGCGCCAACAATCGAGGCAGGACAACACTGGCAAGATCAATTCTTCAAGTGTGGTCCGCTCTAAAAGAAATTTGGAGGAGGGTTACTAATGACGAACCGACGCACTCTGAAGTTTTCGATTCTTGCGGCTGCGGTGATGGCTCTCTGTTTACCGATGCTGGCAGCCGCTCAAGGCTCATACGATCCCTACGGCCGTAACCGTGACGACGACTATTATCGCCGCAATGGCCGCTTCGACGAGCGCTATCTTCGCGACTCTATTCATCGATTAGATCGGTTGGCGAAAGACTTTGAAAGAGAAGTCGACCGCAACCTTGATCGCAGCCGCAGGGATGGCACTCGGCGCGAAGATCAAATCAATGCCGAAGCCAGGCAGTTTCGTAATGCCGTGGGCGATCTCAAGTCGCGCTTCGGCAACGGCAGAGATCTGAATCGCAGCCAAAACGAAGCGCAGCGAGTATTCCAGGAAGCCCGCCAGCTCGAGCGGATTGGATTCGGGCGAGGCAACAATGGCCGTCTGGGATCCTTGTGGTCCCAGATCCAACAGGAGCTGAATGTGATATCAAACGCCTTCGGCAACTACGGATCCAACAATGGTGGTTATTATCCGAATGACCGCCGCAACCGTACCAACAATAACAACGACTGGTGGCGGAGAATTCCCTGGCCGAACCGGTAGGTAGGACAGGCTTTCCAGCCTGTCATTGTCCAGTAAGAAAATAGGTGGGTACATAAAGCCTCGTCCAACTCGAAAGAGCGGGACGAGGCTTTCGCGTGTCTGGATGAATTACTCGCCATCGCACGCCATTACAGAACCGAGCGCGGTAGCGCCGGATCAAAGAGTCAACGTTTGTAATAATCCGTTCGCCAACGCACGCCATTGCAGATCCGAGCGCGGTAGCCCCATCAAAGAGTTAAAGTTTGTAATAATCCGTTCGCCAACGCACGCCATTGCAGATCCGAGCGCGGTAGCGCCCCATCAAAGAGTTAAAGTTTGTAATAATCGGATCCAGCGCGCGGATTCTGAAATGCTGCGGTTACTCTAGCATCCGGCGCTACCGCGCGCGGTTCTGTACCTGCTCGTTATCGGGGTTTCGCATCGTTGACTCTTGATGACAGAATAGCTGCATGCCCGGAACGCTTTATCTCATTTCAACCCCCATCGGCAATCTCGAAGACATCACCCACCGGGCGGTAAGACTACTGGGCCAGGTCGACCTCATCGCCTGCGAAGATACACGTCACACACGAAAGCTGCTCAATCACTACGGACTCAACACCCGCATGATCAGCTATCACGAACATAACGAGCGAGAACGTGCCGCGGAACTCTTGAAGCTAATCGAGTCGGGATCGGATGTCGCAATTGTTTCAGACGCCGGCACACCAGGAATTAGCGATCCAGGCTATCGTCTGACTCAACTCGCAATTGAAGGTGGCGCGCGAGTTGTTCCGGTGCCCGGTCCCAGCGCGTTGATAACGGCTCTGGTAGCCTCGGGCTTGCCCACCGATGAATTCTTTTTTGGCGGTTTCCTGCCGGCGCGTTCTGGCGCACGTCGGGCGCGACTGAAAGAGTTGGGCGCTATGCCTGCCACACTGATTTTTTATGAGGCGCCCCACCGCATCGCGGCAACTCTTCGAGATGCACTTGAAATAATGGGCGAGCGCACAGGGGTGGTCGCGCGTGAATTGACCAAGATGCACGAAGAGATCGCTCGGGGGCGTTTGAGCGAGCTGGCTGCGCGTTTCTCCTCAGAAGATGCCCGCGGCGAGATTGTGTTACTCATCGACCGCAACGTTATTGAAGCAGAGGCCGGCGCGGCAGCGAAGGGAGCGAGCATTAGCGCCCTGGTTGAGGCGCTGGAAAACGAGGGGATGGACCATCGGGCTGCGTTGAAGAAAGCAGCGCGTGAATTGGGACTGTCCCGTGACGAGGCTTATCGTCGTCTGGTGGCCGAGCGTGGAAAGTAAGAGGGTACTCTCGAAAAGCGTCTGGCAATTGTTCGGCCTATTGCTGTGCCAACGCGGTCGCCGAACAAGCGCTTGCAGCTGACGGCGCGATAGCGTGTTTCTCAAGTAGCTTTAGTCCCTCAGCTTGAATGTTGATCGCGCGCCGCAGCTGAAGGCCATCAGCGTTATGGCGCTTTGCGTTTAGTGAAAATGCGATGTTCGAAAGATACACGGATCATGCTCAGCGAGTAATTTTCTTTGCTCGATACGAAGTGAGCGAGCGGGGCTCGAGCTCTATCGAGCCTGAGCATTTATTGCTCGGCCTGTTCCGTGAGGATAGAGCTCTCATAGCGGGCTTTCTTCCCGACAATGTGTCGACCGAAATGATCCGTCAGCAAGTTGAAGCATCTCTGACCAAAGGGGAAAGGATTCCAACGTCGATCGAAATTCCCTTGAGTCGAATGTCTGAACTTGTCTTAGAATATGCCCAGGAAGAATCGAACAATTTGAAGCACGGGCAGGTTAGCACAGAACATTTGTTGCTGGGCTTGTTGAGACATCAGTCGTCTGGTTTTCAGGACAAGGAATCGATCGCTGAGAGAATCTTGCGTGAAAATGGGTTTGAGTTGGCTGAGGTTCGCCAGCGGATTAAAAGTAAGACGGAAAAGAATTAGGCGGATTGGTACACGGTCACGGCGGCATAACCAGCGCTTGAAGCGGACTCGCAGCACGCGGCCACTTTGGTAGGTTGAGTGAGCTCGCCGCTTAAGCGCGGCCTGGGCGGACAGCACAGATCGCAAACCGTGAAGACATTCGTCGCTCAAACAGCTGACCAGTGGCGTAAATGGCTCGACGAGCACCACGACTCCGACTCCGAGGTGTGGCTCGTCTTCTATAAGGTCCACACGGGTCGGAGGTCGATAGCGTACCTGGACGCACTCGATGAGGCGCTCTGTTTTGGTTGGGTGGATAGCCTGGTCAAACGTTTGGACGACTCTTGCTACGCGCGCAAGTTCACGCCGCGGAAAGCGGATAGCCGGTGGTCAACGATTAACCGGAAGCGCTACGCGGCATTGAAAGCCAGCGGCCGATTGAAGCCCGGCGGGATCAATCGCGCGCCGACGGACCGCAGCTATGGTCCGCGACCGCCACGGTTCCAAATGCCCGCAACGGTTCCACGGTACATTCAGGCAG
>JBBPIC010000140.1:0-3744 GCA_038040525.1 Acidobacteriota bacterium
TCAACGTGGAGTTCTCCTTGTCTGATTCGAGTCTGCAACGAAGCGAGATAACGCCGGGCATCAGCGGCGCGCCCGAACCGCCGCTAGAGACAAGCCTTGCATGAGAGACATGCTAATTGCGCGTCCGCTGCATGCCATTGTTAGGCGCTGCCGAAACCAACGAGCAGCCACCCGGCGCAGATAAGCACGCCGAGCAAGAGAAGCACGGCTTTGCCCACAGGACTAAAGACATCAGGAATCGGCTCTCTCCTGTTCCGCCTACCGAACTCAAAAATGTCCCAAACCATTACTACGGTAAAAAGCACCATGCCAATTGAGAGCTGTTTAAGCGACAAGCCCCCAAGAACGTTACCCTGACCGGCAAGAATCTTGGCAATGGCAAACGCCCCACCGTTGACGGAGAACAAAAGGCTATATCTACGATGCTTCCCATTTTCATATAACTCAAGCGCATCCTTAACCGTAAGAGTCATGTCGCATCCTCCTTACACAAGAGAAATAGCGAAGCGCCTAACGCCAGATTTCAGCCGCGGCGGCGGGCCATTGACCTTGCCGCCGTCGGCTGCAAATCTCTGTTATGCCGCGTCCGATCGCTCGTAATGACACGGCCCCGCTCTCGAAACCTCTTCTTCACGTACACACAGGCACAGAGATGATCCCACTGTGTACAGGGCCTTAACTTAAAGCTAACGCAAAAAGCCTCCGAAGAGCGTCGCCAAATCCGCAACGCTCTGAAGCGCAGCTTCTCTTGTCGGAGCATATTTCGTTATCTGAGGCCAGGGTTTGGAGTACCCGGTCGCGTAGCACCACGAACGAGCGCCTTCGATACATTCTGTTGTCACATCGCGCTCCACGAGGGTCAGACCAACGACAGGATGGCGCAGCAACCAGCTCTTTCTCAACACCCCTGTCGAATTAACAATGTCCGCTCCATCCCCCTGGTTAGGATCGAAGCCAGCCAGTTGCGCCGCCTCAGCAAGCACTGCTTCGATCGGCCGACCCGGCCACAACGCTTCGACAGCCTGCAGCACTTCGTGGTCGGTGAAGTTCGGGACCTGCACCCCCGAAAGCCCAACCTGCCATGCCCGGCTCGCCGAGCAAATCTCGAGCGGCCCCAGCCGAACATCCTTCGCCTTGCCATTCGGTTGCAGCTGGCTGCATGACGAGAAAACGTGAGGATTCGGAAGTGAGAAGGTGCCTTCTTTGAGACCCCACCACGCTGCCCGAGAAGCGACACGTATGCGCTCGGCCGTGCCCCCTATGAGCTGCGGCAGCACGTTCGTGGCAACGAACAGTACATGACGCTCTTCTAAGCCAGAAAGGCGTTGACCACTGACCTTAAGGCCAGCGGACCGCGACACGTAGTTGCCAAGGAAAGTGATCGCGCCTCCAGCCACCAACGTCCGCGTCTCAGGCAGCGGCGTCAAATAGCCGGCCACCGCGCCGTAGGTGATCGTGTACGCGCCCAGCGGCGCGTCGTTGAGCGAGGTTGAACCGCTGCCGGAGTAGTTGATTGGCCCCGTTATGCTGAAGCCGGCCGTCGGCAGGTTCATCGTCACCGCAATCGATCCGGTCGTGAGACTGTACGTGCCCGCGAAGAAGATCGCGCCTCCCGCATTCAGCGTCTGCGTTTCAGGCGCCGGCGTGAGATAACCAGCGACAGGGCCATAAGTGATGGCATACGGACCGGGCGGTGCGTCGTTGACGGAGAACAGCGTGCCGCCGCCGGAGTAGTTGCTCGAACCGGTGATGTTGAAGGTTGCGGCGGGGACATTTGTCGTCACGGAAATGGTGCCACTGGGTGGCTCAAAACCACCCTCACACCCTGCTGCACCGCAGAGCTGGAACGCGAACGAGCCAGCAGATATGAACGCTCCTGTCGAGAAGTTGAAGTATGCCCCATCATTCAAAGTGGACCCCTCAAACACAGTGTCAGCGCCGGCCGGGTACCACCCGACCGCATTGACGTATCCGTCCGACGCCGATACCGGATAGTCGTAGAGGCCGCCCCCAACATCGATGTACGCTCCGCCATAGTAAAGCGTGCCATACGTATAGCCGGTACAATCGTGCCCGTTCCACTGTGCCCGCCTATTTGCATGTTGGTGGGCACAGTGCCAGACAGGATCTTGACGCGGATGAATTTCACATCGCGCAGGAGTATTGTGCCGCCAGCATATCCGCCGCCGGCGGAGCATTCGCTACGAGCTGTAGTGTAGTCAGCACTGGAGCTGTTCGACAGGTTGATTGTAAAGAGTCCACCTGTAACTGATTGGCCCGTCTTGGAATTGTCGTAGAGCACCTGAGCGCTGACGACGCGGCCCACCGACAACGACAAGGCGAGCGTGGCAAGAACCGTGCGAGCGAGACGGGAAGTTGGCACGTCGGAGCTCCTTTGTTAATTCAAATGACGCGATAGTCGCCCTCTCTCGGCACAGTCTATTGCGCTCAGCGGCATAACGCCGCGCTTCAGCGGCCGGGAGACAACTGCGCTAGAGGCCAGCTGTCGATGAGAGGCACGCTGATTCCGGTCCGCTGCAAGCGCTTGTTATCTTCGCCCTTGGATTCAACCATTCAACGTGCGCCTTCCACCTTTGAAGATCAGAAACAACTTTGAGTTTCGCCTAGTTCGGTTCATCGTCATCGAAGCGAGATAACGCCGCGCTTCAGCGGCCGGGAAACAACTGTGCTAGAGGCCAGTTGTCGATGAGAGGCACGCTGATTCCGGTCCGCTGCTAGCGCTTGTTATCTTCGCCCTTGGATTTAACCATGCAACGTGCGCCAACCTTGGAACAGCAGAAGCAACTTTGAGTTCGCCGTCTCTGCTTCCGATCTCGAAGCGAGATAACGCCGGGCATCAGCGGCGCGCACGAACCGCCGGTAGAGACAAGTCCTGCATAAGAGACATGCTAATTGCGCGTCCGCTGCATGCCCTTGTTATCTTGCCCATTGATTTAATCATTCAACTGCGCTTCCCACCTTTGGAGGATCAGAAACAACGTCGAGTTCGCCGTGTCTGGTCCCTTTACCGCGACGCAAGATAACGCCTGCCTTCAGCTGCGGCGCGCGATCAGCATTCACACTACGCAGGAAAAGACGACTTGAAAAAGATGCTACCGCGCCGTCAGCTGCAAGGCTTTGTTAGCTGGCGTCGCCGGAATCCCATGCGTTGACTTCAGGTTCAGTCTGCTGGGCGAACATTCCTTCGAAGGCCCATCCTTTAAAGATGGCTTTGTGACAAGGAACGTAGAAAGCAACGGTGAGACCCCGCTCATGTTCGACCAACACCTTCATGGCATCGGTCTGCTTGCCACCCTCTCGAGTGATTTTGACCCATTCGCAAATTGCGACTGCCGCTACTCCTCCTTGCTTGACGCTCGCTCGCAACCCTTCATGAAGGATGGGCAGAACCTCGATGGATGACTCGTACTCCACTCCACTGGAGGCCGCTTTGAAACCAACCTCTCCGCTGTGCTTTAGGGTTGCCCCAAATGGTAGAAACATGCCGCGCTTGCGAACCTGGGTCTCGCCAAATTCAAACAAAGGACCGCTGATTCGATCGAGATCAGCTTGGAGTTCCTTGTACAAAGTATCGGTGTCATTCATGTTCTTCGATAGTAAGGGAAGCCAGCTAACGCTGGCCTTCAGCTGCGGCGCGCGATCAGCATCCAAGCTGAAGGAAAAGAAGTTACTTGAGAAGCATGCTATCGCGCCGTCAGCTGCAAGGCTTTGTTTTATGAAAGG
>JBBPIC010000029.1:0-85581 GCA_038040525.1 Acidobacteriota bacterium
GAGCCGGATCCTCCCTGATCGGTTCCCAGTGTGCGTAGCGATTACCCTTCACGAACTCATAGAACGCCAAGAGCGCTGCCAAATTCGTGAGAACAAAATACCGCGGCAATGCCAGCAGTTTTATTGAGACGCCAAAATGTTCCAGCAAACCGGAAAGAGCGGCCGTCAGAAAGAAGAGCACCTGAGCGCAGGCGATTAAGGCATAAAAGATCGAAGTCTGCGCGAGCACGAGTGAAGCGACCAGGAGCATTATCAAAAGAACTGGAACCAGGTAGCGCAAGACCTTATGGGAAACTAATTGCACAGCATAGAAGCCGGCCTTGAACGGGTTCAGCATCGATCGGTGCCGCCAAAGGTCGGTGTAAGTCTGCGTAATCACACGGACGCGCATGCGCATTTCTTTATCAAGGCGGCTGTTTGTCTCTTCAGTGCAAACGGCTGCCGGCTCGTAGACTGTGCGCAATCCCTGCTCCACCATTTTCGTGGCAATAATGAAGTCGCTACACGCTTCATCGTAAAGTGACACATAGGCTGAACGACGTACTGCATAAAGGCATCCAGAAGCCCCGATCAGAGAGCACGCGCGGCTCTCATGACGCTTGAGAAAACTCTCATAACCCCAATATGACTTCGCACCCTGACCAACATTTGACTGACTGGGATCGATGTAGATGAGCCGGCCGGCCGCGCAGCCGACCGACGGGTCAGCGAAGTTTGGCACTATGTTCCGCAGCACCTCTGGTTGGTAAAGAGTAGTCGCATCGGAAAAGAGGATGATTTCGCTTTGCGTCAGTCGCACCGCTTCGTTTTGCGCGGCCGTCTTGCCTAAACGCTTCAGTTGACGATGCAAACGAACACCGCGCGATGCAAACTCGCGGACGATTTCATCTGTTCTGTCACTGGAACAATCAGAGGCAACGATGATTTCGGTCTTCTCCGCGGGATAATCGAGCGAGAGAGTATTTTGCAGCTTTTCCCTGACATGGCGTTCTTCGTTGTAGGCAGTGATGATTATGCTGACGGTCGGTTCAATGGCTCCCCGCTGAACCTTCCGCTCTCTAAACCGGCTCATCAGCCAGACGAGAACTGGATAGCCAAGATAGGTATAGCCAAGGGCCAACACGCTTATCCAGAAAGCAAACTTTGCGATTAGTTCTAAACTCATAGAGCACCGTTTTAGGCAACGACCTAAACACCACGTTGACTGGCTTACCTGGCTCCCAGCTCCAATTTACCTCAGGCTTCAGTTTTCAAGCCTGGTTGCCTTTGTTTGGCGATCTCACTTCTCAGCCACGATTCAAGCACGAATAAGTACCACAGTTGTTTTGGAGCCCTGCCTTTTTCGGTCGACTCCTCCAGCCATTTTAATGCCGGCCCCGCCTGTATCCAACCTTCCCTTTCGAGAATAGAATCGTGCAATGCGTCTGCAACTCTGGTACGCCACTTTCCCGTAAGCCATCGCTCAACGGGGATGGTAAATCCACGTTTCTTAGCCCGGGCCACTCGTTCTCCGATCCTGCGACGTGCCAATTCCCGCAGGACAGCCTTCAGCTTGCCATGGCGTAAGCGCACACTAAAAGGAAGGGCGTCAGCGAATTCCCAGAGCTCCTGATCAAGGAACGGCGAGCGGGCCTCGAGTCCGAAATGCATTGTCGCGCCGTCCACTTTTGTTAAGAACTCGGCCACGAACCGCGTGTGCCGATCGTAATCCAGATACTCACTAAGCACTCGGCGGGCAGAATTGCAAGACCATCCCATTTTCCGTTGGTCCACGGTGGAGTTAGCAAGTCGCTCGCCAAGCACTCCCCGCTTTTTATAAGTCGGCAAGCCGTCATGGGCGTTCGTTACTGCAGCAAGACCTCCAGATGAGTAATCCAGGAATGAAGCAAGGCGACGAAATTGCCCTTGGCGCGGAAAACGTTTGCGCGACTGTTGCCAAAGGTCAGCTGCCGTTCCCGGTAAAGACAGCGCCAGCCGTTCGGCAAGCCACAGATGTCGATGCTCTGGATAGCCCAGAAAAACATCGTCACCACCATCGCCCGTCAGAAGGACAGTCGCTTCACTAGCTACCGCACGCGACACTCGCAGCATACCCAAGGCAGAGGAGCAAGCAAACGGCTCAGGATACGCACTCAGCAGCTCGGCGATGTCGGGATCATTCTCAGCGGACAGTTCGAATGTCTTGTGCCGAATCCCCAGTTGCGTTGCGGTAGCGCGGGCGTCGGCTGTTTCATCGGCTGGATCATGCGGCGTACCTATTGTGTAGGCCGTGATGTCAGCCCCTAGTTTTACAAGAGCCCAGCACACTAGACTGGAATCGACACCTCCACTGAGGAGAGAGCCGACCGGCACGTCCGCAAACAAGCGTTTCTCGACCGCTTTGAGTAATAGTCGTTCGGTTTCCTCAACTGCCTCAGCAAAACTGACTCTCGCTGAGCCTAGTGGTGGCGGGTGCCAATACTGCCTGATCTTTGTTGTTTGATCTGACCACTCCAAGATCGTAGCTGCCGGAACTCTCGAGACGTTCTCATAGATCGTGCGTTTCTCGGTAACGTAACCGAACTCGAGATAGTCGGTGACGGCCTGCTCATCAATCTCCTGAGCAAACCTCGCCGCACGTAACGCGCGAACGCTCGAAGCAAAAGCCAGCTGCCCCTGTCGCATCGCGAAGACAAGTGGCTTAACGCCTAGCCTGTCGCGCACGAGAAACAACTTTCGGGCACGGTTATCCCACAGACCGAAGGCAAACATGCCTCTGACTTTCGCCACCAGCCCATCAATTCCCCACTCGCGATAGCCATGAATCAGCACTTCCGTATCCGTCTGGCTAATAAACTCATAACCTCTGCTTTCCAACTCGAGGCGGAGTTCGCGGAAGTTGTAAAGGGCGCCATTGAAAACAATTCCAAGTGAGCGGTCAGGTGAGAGCATTGGCTGGCGTCCCGTCTCGGTTAGATCGAAAATTGCCAGCCGTCTGTGGCCCAGCGTTGCATGATCCCAAACGTGACACCCCTCGCCGTCAGGTCCCCGGCGCGCAAGCGTACCCATCATTTCACGCACCGCGTCTTCCGCTCGACTCCGATTTTCTTCACCAATCAGCCCAGCAATTCCGCACATAAGACTAGTTTTGGAGAACTCCTCAACTAAAAAAGGAAAAGAAGGTGTGGCTCTCGGCGCGGCAGCTCCATAACTGAAAACTTAGTTTTAGCGCACACAACTGTGTTTGGCGAGTCTAAAAAGACAGCCATAGGTGAAAAGCAAAGGACGCTGCCGACGTTCAAGTCTGTCGACGGGATCCGAGCGATGACGCAGCACAACGGAAGACGTCGTGCGACTGGAATCTTTTGAGAATGCCCGACGTTCGTGGTCAAGCGATTGGAACTTGTTCCGCATAGTATTTGGCAGGAAATGGTGCGTCCTGTTGGTTATGTACGCTCTCTTGGCGTTTTTCAAGTGCCCTGCCACCACGCAAAGCGCTGGGGCTGTAAATTAAAAGAAGCTGCTACGCTCAACGCGCCGCAGCCTCGAATATCAGTTTTGTAGCAGGCTTCGAAGCCCACGGAATCTAAACTGCGACCTCGTTTTCACCGACTAAAACAAGCTCTCTAACCCTTTCGCGTAAGGCCCCTTCGAATCTCCTGGCCTCCTCCACCTCAGAGAATGAAAGCGCCCGTAATTCCTGTTCAATTCGTCGGCGGTAGTCGGATACAAGCGAATCGGAGACCCCAAGGACTGCGGCAACCTCAAGTTGGGTGGCGTGCTGAGGACTCAAGTAACAATGCCACAATACTCCAAGGATGCGATTATATTGCTTGATCTTTCCGCGAACGGTTTCGTTTAGGTTAGAAAGGAAATGATCCACAAACCCGGCGGCCTCGTCTTCGGATTCGCGTCGTAGCAAACCTTGCTCCGGATTTTCGCCTTTATCTACCGGTTGGAAATGATTGCCATCACCGTCGTTGTCGTCTCCGTCCAGTGGCACCAGGTAAATGTCCATGACGGGAAGTCGAGACATTACGAGACTCCGCAGGCTTCTGACATCAACAGGAGAATCGACGGCATCCAACACAGAGATGATAAGGTCCTCAAGATCAGAGTTGCTGATTACAACCTGCGAGTCGCCCGTACATCCAACCATTCGAGTATCGCGCGGCCGAACCGGGATAATGTGTACTCGCTGCTCTATGTCGTGAGAATCCCGACGACGCTTTCCGTCTGCCCATTCGCTGAGGCCATAGATCCTATCTGCCAATCTGCGATGAGGCTCGTCACCGGTGCCGCTTGTGTCAAAGCGACGGAAGTTTGAACTTGACTGGATTAGCGTCGAAATGCGGCGAGCAAGGCGATAACTTTCCGGATGGCGTTTCCGCAATTCCGCAGTCAGAAGATTTGTAAGTTCGATCTGGCCGATTTCGCATTCGATTTCGTAATCGGTCATCCCCGACTCGAGATAGTGTTCAAAGCGATTTTTGCTCAACAATTGAACAAAGAGTTCCTGCGTTAGATCGGTATAGGCACTGGCAGCTCCTTCCTCGACAAGGAGGCCGGCGCTTCTGGAAGCTCTAACTAAAGGATGGTGAGAGACGATCCGGTGCAATTCCGACCACAATCGATTGACGTCGGAGCTCGTAAGACTCTCGACCCATTTGCCACTCCTCGCAATTCGCTCCGCGGAGCGTTTCGATCGAGCAGTTTGCGGCTGTTGGCCGTTGGGACTCAGCTCAACTTCTTTTTCGACTTCGTGACTTAGAGATTTCACAAGGATTATTCTTTGGGTAACGGAGTTGATGGGATGTTAAAGGGCGGGGATCGGAGGCAGTGGGCACTTCTGCCTGAGAACATCGATTCCTATGCAAATAAACTATTTGAAAGGAACCAGGAGCGTGTGTAAGGTTATAACCAGAGGTTCTGTTGAGAATCCTGGGCCCGCTGAGGGGCTATTGCGAAGTCATTGTGATTTGCCCTGTAAATGCTTTGAAAACTAGGTGGGCTGTCCTGGAACGAGGGCCAAAGAGCAGGTGCTCCCTGACAACGGGAAGCATCTTAGCAACATTGCCAAGAATGAGCAACATGTTTTTACATTCCTGCCAAGTTATTGATTCCAGAGCACAAAACTGCTGCACTGGGCGAAGAAGTTATGGAACAATTACGCAATTAATTCTATTAAACTCTTGAACAAGCGGAAGAAGCGCACATTCCGATTGGTTGAGACGCGAGCCACTTGCCCCCTTGCCTTCCTCAACCCAGTAGGCGCAACTCTAATCTAAAAAGCGGACCGGAAGCCTAGTCAACCTGTGCAAACTAGGGGGCAAATGGATGAAAGCTGTAAGTGTAGAGTCCTTTCGCAAAAAACTAGCCTGCCCCTCTTCAAACCTCCTTCTCTCATTCCGTCGCCAAGTCCTGGCGCGGGAGATCAACTTTCTAATACAACATCATCTGGTCAGTTGTGATTTTTGCTATTGCGAGATCCCACTCCTCGCTTATTACAAAGCGCCGCAAAAAGGTGAAGTTCGGGCCCCGGAGCTACCCATCAATCTAAGAGTATTAGCTGAATCTATTCTTGGACGAGAAAGACTCCATCACCCGCCAAGTGAGAATGCGGAAGGGCAGAAAAACGACTAGCCACTGGAATTTGGTTTGAAGTTCTTCGGGAATTCTTGCTTTCGTAAGTTGAAGCGTCTACGAATAAAGGTCTTCGATTAGGTCGCCAAATTTCTCGTCTATGACCCGCCTCTTGACCTTAAGCGTGGGAGTCAGTTCTCCCTTATCGATCGTAAATTCATCAGGCAATAAGGCAACTCGACGGACTCGAGCATAGTCAACGAGTTCACGAGTTAGATGCACCACATCACTCTGTACTAATTTGATCGCTGCCGGAAATTTCGTAAGGTCAGCTCGATCGCGAGGAAACTCTTCGCCTGAAGAAGATAGCGCCAGCCTCACAGCTTCCCACTCAGGTACGATCAGTGCTGCGGGCTGCTTCCTACCTGCCCCAACAACCACGGCCTGACTAACATACTCACTTTGCTTCAGAAGACTTTCGATTTGCTGTGGGGCTACATACTTTCCGTTTGATAGTTTGAATAGGTCCTTCTTTCGATCAGTGATATAGAGGCGTCCTTCTTTATCCAAGTGACCGACGTCCCCGGTTGCAAACCATCCATCATTCAATACGGAAGCAGTTTCCTCGGGATGACCGTAATAGCCCCTCATGATATTGGATCCACGCAAAAGAATTTCGCCGTCATCAGCGATTCTTACATCGATACCGCCAAAGGGTAACCCCACCGAGCCTACCTGGTTATTATCGGGTCGATTCGCAGAGACAATGCAGGTTTCGGTTGCCCCGTAGCCTTGCAAGATTGGAATACCTGCAGCCAAAAAAGCATAGGAGAGGGCAGGAGAAAGCGGTGCTCCACCTGATACGAAATATCTTAAGCGGCCTCCCACCCCCTCACGCCATTTGGCAAAAACGAGACGATCGGCCAGTCTCTGTTGGAGGGCGAGCCTCGGCCAAACACGTCCACCTTTGTCCTTCAACTCAGCATACCGTTGGCCGACCTCAAGTGACGTGACAAAGACTCGACGCTTCCAGCCCTTCTGTGAAAGACCCTTCTTAATAATGCGGTGGTAAACTTTTTCGAATAAACGCGGTACGGCGGTCATGACGGTGGGTCTGACCTCTCGTAGGTTCTCCCCAACCTGATCGAAAGACGCTGCGTAGTACACCGAAACTCCATTGTAACAAAAAATGTAGAAACCGCTTCTTTCGAAGATGTGGGACAAGGGTAGCACCGAGAGCGCGATGTCAGTTGACGAGATCGGCAAACCAGAGGTTATTGCCAACACATTGGACATGAAATTCGAATGGGTAAGCATCACGCCTTTTGGTTCGCCAGTCGTCCCCGAGGTATAAATTATTGTGGCTAAGTCATCCGGTCTGATTGCTTTCAAATATGCGTTGAAGGATGTCGGTTTGTTTTGTGCACGCTCGCGACCGCTCTTCTCCAACCTCTCCAATGTCGTCGACCGCAATACATCCTCGCTCGCCTCCGACTCGAAGAAAATTGCCTTTTCCAGAAAATCCAAACCCTCTAAAGCTTTTTCAGCATGTTTAAAGAGCTTCTTGTTGGAAATAAAAATAGCACGCGAGCCGGAATCACACAGGATGTAGTTGATTTGATCGACAGCTTGAGTCGTATAGATAGGAACATTGATTGCGCCGAGGCTAAGAATTGCGAGGTCGGCTATAGACCATTCAGGCCTGTTTTCCGAAAGTAGTGCGACTCGATCACCGGGCTTTATTCCCAATTCAGCAAGCCCCAACGCGACATCTCTGACACGTTCAACAAATATCTCGGCCGAAATATTGACCCACTCGTCACCGACTTTGTGGTTTAAGGCGTCTCTCTTGGCATGTTTCAAAGCCGACTTCAGACAAAGCTCCGGAACCGATAAGGTCGGATTTTCCTGCTTGTCCTGCATCATCTTCGTTTTGGCAGAAGCTACTGAAGCCAAGCGTTGCGCCTCCTGTTCAAAGCAAACTGATTAAACCTAAGGTTGGGTAACGGCGATAATACTACAGCACTGTGAACTCGGTTTAGCTCGAAGCTGGTCTTTTGCTCATTGCACTAACGCGTGAGACTTAGGCGCGTCGACGTTTTCTGCGATGCGAATGCACTTCTTCCACGCGTCCGTTCATCGTGGCCAACGCAGCGAGGACCAGGAACAGGAGAGCGTTTGAAGTTGTATGCAACGTGAAATCAAAGAAACTATGGACCAAAACGGCAAAGCATCCCGCCAACGCGCCGTTGGCTACGCCTCGCCGGAAGTCATCCCCGCTTTCACGCCGCGTGAACCCCATCCGAAACAGATTAACCACAAAAAACAGCCCTACCGCCGCTCCCAGGATTCCGCCGTCAGCAAGTATCTGTAAATAATCGTTGTGCGCCTGTTCAAGCCGAAAGAGTCCATTGCGAGAATCGTAACCTGTATAAACAACCGAGAAAGCCCCCAGTCCGATTCCGATAATTGGGTGGTTTTTTATGATGTCTACGGTAACCGCCCAGAAATGGGTGCGTCCCGACGTAGGGTCTTCGGCGTTAACCGTGCCAACCAAACGCCTAAGAACATCTTCTCCCCCGAACAATACGACACCGCCAAACAGAGCTACGATCAATGCCAATGCCAATCCAGCCTTGGTCGCAGCTTTCCTGGTAGCGAAACTTCTTTGCGAAGTTTCTCTCTTTTGTCGTGGCCAGAATCCTGTCAAGGCAACGAGGAAAAGAATCTCCGCGGTTAAGGCAATGAGGCCACCGCGAGAGTTCGTCAATATCAAAGTTATCGCCATTAGACTTACCGCAAAGATGTAAATAAACCTCTTCTCTTTCTCGAGCGCTCCTGAGAAAAGGAGTCCCAGCGGTAGAGCGAGAGCGAGTTCCATATAACCGGCAAAATGATGGCGATTAACGAATGGGCCAAAGGGCTGTGCCTGAGGAGGTTCTCTAATCCAATAAATCTTGCTGGGACTGGTGAACTGTTGCGTAAGACCGAAGATTGCAAGAAGAAAACCAAATATTGTTATTGTCCTGACCAGCAATTTCAGGCGCCTGGGGGTATCTACGAAAACCAGAGTGGCGGCGAAGTAAAGGAACAACGCAGCTAACTGGATAATCACCAATCGTGTCGAGTAAGGATCAAACGAAAGGCTACGCACTAATGGAATCATCCCCACCGCCGCATGATCCGGACTTCGGAGTGGGAGAAGTTGGATCAGGCCAAGTATTATCATGCCAAGCAGTGGCAATTGCAGACCATTTCGGCTGATACGGACCAGCCCCAGACCCCAGCTATCGAGGACCCAAAGGATCAGTAGTGCCGCAGCACCGACGAAGAATACTGCGAGTGACCAATAGTGAACAGTACCGTACGCCAGGGTTGAGAGTATGATTGCGAGACAGACAATAAGGAAGGCGAATCGGCTCGGAAGCGTATGTCGAAGTGCACTACGGGTTTGTCCAACAGCCGGTCCCGTTGGCGCGTCAACATCCTGAGAAGGGAGCACGTTATTTTCGGGCCTTGAGATTAAAGTCGTCATACCAAACGGTACCGTAGATAGGGCATACGGGACTGTCCTCCTCACACCGCGCGCGGTTGATTTTAAACTTCAAGGCTTCGGTTTTCGCGCCCGTCTTAAAAGAGATAGAAAGGCGCTGCCAATCGTTTTCTCCATTAGGCACCGGTTCAGAGGTTGCCAGAACAGCTTCATCAGCCGCGTCTGCAACGACTATGATCGGCGTGACTGCACTGACAAGCTTGTCCGTCTTGAAATAGCATTCAAAATCATAGTGCGTGTTTGGCTCCACCGGCACCAATTGCGACACATTGATGGCCTCGAGTTGATCGCGAACCTGAAACACCAGTCTCAAGCTCCGGGCGCCCGTATGACCCTGACTGGCATCGGGGCCTATCTGAAGTTGCGGAATCGAAGAAAGCTGCCACCCAAACACTGCCCCGGGTGTGTTGATAACACTGTCTTCAAACCCTGCATCAACAAATTGTCCTAATTGGGCTCGGTTACTGGCGGCCGGTGCGACGTTGTTCCAAATCCCGACTGCTTGATGAAAACGCCTGGCTGCAATCAAACTGCCAATGATCGAATCGGTAGCAGAACGGTTAAGGTTCTTTTCGGATTCAGTCAAGCTATCCCACAGTCGCAATCCCTCATCGAACCTTCCGCGCGCAAGCAGGTACTGCGAAAACTGCGCTCTTGCGCCAGGGGAATTGCCAATAGATGCCTTCATTTGCTCGAAGTCGTTTTTGTTGACCTGCCATGCCAGGTTGAACAATTGTGGCTGTAACTTTTCGTTAGCATCACTGGCACGCTGCAGTTCCGCAAATGCATCTGAATAACGACCGGCGCGCAGAAGCACGTTTCCCAGATGCCAACGCGGGTAAGCATACGCCGGAGCAAGTTTCACAGCCGTTCGCAGCGCTTTTTCCGCCTTATCAGGCTCGCCTGCCTGTTCCAAAGCGGCACCTAGATCCATCCAGAATCGGTAATCGTTGGGTGAAAGACTGACAGCTTGTTCATACTCTGCAACCACCCGAGAGATTTGATCGGAGTGAAGCTCCCTCTGGACGAGGTTGCCCAGTCTCCAGTGCGGCAGAGGATCCTTTGGCGCCAACCTCACAGCCATCTCAGCAGTCGGCAGTTGCCGCTGATCCGTAATTAGGTTTTCGGCAATCGTATTTCCCAGGTACCATCGAACCACAAGCCACGAAGCGACCAACGACAATAAAACCATCAGAAGCATGACCAGCTTCAGCAGCGTCGTGACCTTCAATTTAATTAACTCATCAGACATGTGGGAGTATTTTGCAGCGTTTGCGATGGCCTTTTTCTAGCCCAACCCCTCTGACAAATCTTCGATCGTTATCTTCATGCGCTTCACGGCGATGTCCTGGGGCCGGCAGTACCCCACAATTTCCTGAACTCGCTCTTCCGGCATTTTTGAGCTGGCGATTAAGACCTCGTCCACCGATTGCTGGCGGCAAATCAGACTAACATCGCCATTGCCTGTATAAACCTTCAAGCCATGAATCAACTTACCGTTCTTGGCTGGATCGTCATCCAGAAACCCCACCGGCGAATATCTCAATTCTCGATTGTTCAATAGTTCACGCAGCAACAATTCGCCTCCATCGCCGGCGCCGTATATCAAGACCCGACGACCTTCACGTTTGCTCGAGACCGGAAGCACCTGCCGAAAAAGGCGAAATGCCATGCGACTTCCAGCAAGAAACATAAACATCAACACCCCGTCGATAATAAAGATCGTTCGCGAGTAACCTTCAAAACGAAACGTGAAGAGGACCGCTAACACGCTAAGCACAGAAGCAACGACTGACGCCTTCGCAAAAACAATCAGATCGTCCAGGCTCGTGTAACGCCAAATGCCGCGGTAAACTCCCATCATCAAAAATGCCGCCATTTTTACGAATACCAAAACGGGGAGAGTGCGCAGGAACAGGTTCCACGCAGCGCTTCCCGAAAGCGCGCCAAACTTAATCGCGTAGGCGCACCAGTAAGCAAGAAGAATGAGAATTACATCCAGTAAAACCTCGAAAATGCGCCGCTTATACGAGAGATCAATCAGAAATCCAAAGGCTGATTTATCTTTGAGGTCCAGGGCCTCGTCAGTTTCGTAAACCTTCACGCCGGCCAGATAGACGCCCAGCAATGTTAGCAAGACGGTAAACCCGGTAATTGCCGCCAGGCTCACGTCGAGATTCACGCGTTGTACAAAAAGGGCAAGGAAGCCGGAAAGCGCTGCAAAACCGTAAAGCATCCAGACAGCTCGGCGTTCCGACATCCCCAGCGCCACAAGCCGATGTGAAGTGTGATCCCGTCCGCCCTGGGAAGCCGCGCGTCCTGAAACCTTGCGCAAGATCGTAACGAAGGTCGTATCGAAGATGGGAATGAACAAAACGAGGATAGGAACGGCCAGAATCGGCAGCAAACTTCTTGATCTTCCGCCCGAAAGGTTCACCAGCGCAGCACTAGCCAGCAAAAACCCAACGAACATTGAGCCGGAATCACCCATGAAGATTGAGGCCGGATTCGAGTTGTAAACAAGAAATCCCAGCAAGGCACCGGCAAACACGGTTATCATCAATATTTCAGTTGGCTGATTGGTGGCAATAAAGCTGAGCGCGAGAAAACAGGATGCAATCAAGGCGATGCCGGGGGCAAGGCCATCCATGTTATCCAAGAGGTTGATGGCATTGGTGATGCCGATCAGCCAGAAAATTGTTAGCACTACATTCAGCGAAGAGTAGCTGGTCCAAGGCAGAGTTAACCCGTAGTAGATCACATAAGCCGAACCCATTACCTGGCCAATGAGTTTTTGATAAGGCTTAGTGTGAAGGATGTCGTCCACCAAACCGACGACGAAGAGAAATGTACTGGCGAGAAGAATGCGCCCACTGTAAGGACCGGCCGGGACAAAGACAAAATAACCAATCACGACAGTCAGCCAGATCGCCACGCCACCTAACATTGCCGTCGGCTTTTTGTGCCACCGGTCACTCTTCGGTTTTGCCACCATGCCGAGGCGTCTCGCCATGGCCCGAACCAGTGGGGTCAGCACCAACGCTAAAGCGGCCGACGCAACAAGAGCGAGAAGATGGAGCGTGGTAAAAGGCATCAGCAAAAGCGAGATTGACGTATTCCGGACTGGGCAGTATAAGAGGCAACCTAATCGATAGCGGATATCAAATCAAGTCAGGAAACGAGTTAGCGCTCAGTCGTTAAGAGACGAAGGCCTGCCGCTGTGAAAGCTAATAACGCTTTGTAGTATTCCATTCAGGGACATATCAGGACTAAAGCCGACCAGCTGTTTTATTTTTGATATATCCGGAATCCGTCGTGGCATATCTTCGAAGCCTTCCTCGTAAGCCTCATCATAAGGCACGAAGACTATCTCCGACTCAGACTCAGTCAATTCCTTAACTTTCTCAGCGAGTCTTAGAATGGAAATCTCTTCATTCGAGCCAATATTGAAGACCTGGCCCACCGAATCAGGGTGATCCATCACCTTCACAAGCGCGCCCACTACGTCTCCGACATAGCCAAAACAACGCGTCTGTTTGCCATTGCCGTAAACAGTAATGGGACGACCGGCAAGAGCCTGCCTAACAAAAGTCGGGATTACCATCCCGTAGCGTCCCGTTTGCCGCGGTCCAACTGTATTGAAGAGTCTTACAACAGTGGTAGGCAGTTTCTTTTCACGCCAGTAGGCCAAAGCCAGAAACTCATCAATCGCCTTCGAGCAGGCATAACTCCAACGCCCCTTGGTCGTCGCGCCCATCACGAGATTACCGTCCTCACGAAAAGGCACGTCCGCGCTAAGGCCGTAAACTTCCGAAGTGGAAGCAATCAACACTTTCTTCTTTTTTTTGTTTGCCAGGGCCAGCACCACCTCGGTCCCGCGCACGTTTGTTTCAATTGTGCGCACCGGACTCTCGACGATAAGCTTTACTCCCACGGCTGCCGCTAGATGAAAAACTACATCACTCTGGTCCACGAGCTCGGCCGTGACCGGCTGGTTGTGCACCGAATCAATGGTGTAGTGAAACCGCGGATGCTCCTTGAGATGTCGGATGTTTTCAATGGTACCGGTTGATAAATCGTCGATTACCAGCACCTCGTCGCCGCGCTGCACATATGCATCTGCAAGGTGTGATCCTATGAATCCGGCACCGCCGGTTATTAGTACACGCAAAAGGTTAAACTCCTCTAGGTAAACAGGTCAGTCCGCTCTGTTAAGAGAGTATTCTTAATTGTTAGGGACTCACCCCGGATTTTACGTTGTTCTCGGTCGCTCGGGCTTTGAGGGAGACCGCATTTCCCTTCACTAGTTGTGCATACAAAGCCCTGATGTCATCGAACAGACGATTTTTTGAATAACGACTTTCAACGAATTGTAAACCACGCTCGCCGATTTCGCGACGCAGCCGGAAATCCGCGATCAGGTACGCCAGTCCCTCCGCAAAAGCCTGTGGATCGCGGGAAGAAATGCCGATGCCTCGTTGGCGAACCACAAATGACTTAGAAGGTTGCAGTGAAAGGGCCTCTCCCAGGAGGTCAACTACTCCACCCACCGCGGTCGAGATCACCGGCCGAGCATTTGCCATTGCTTCAATTAACGTCAACGGCGTCCCTTCGTTTCGCGACGTAAGCGCTACAATATCGAGTGCCGGATAGACGTTTTCAAGATCTCGACGACTCCCCGCAAAAACCAGGTCCGCCGTTAAACCTAACGACTGCGCTTGCTTTTCAATCTGGTTTCGCAGCGCCCCATCTCCAACCATGACGAATCGAACGACCGTCTCAGAGGACCGTGGCTGCGCCTTGAATTCGGCAGCCGCTTTCAGAAAGAGCTCGTGGTTCTTGATCTCAGTCAGTCTTCCCACGATGCCCACCAGAATATCGTCCGGTTTGACTCCGAGCTCATCACGAAACGATTTGCCGCGTTCTCTCCAGGCTGCAAATACATCAGTGTCGAGTCCGAGAGGAATCACAGAAAACTGGTTCGCGCGTCCGACTCCAAACTCTTCATTGATCTCGCGTCGCTGTTGCTCACTGATCACGACTATGCGATCCGTCGCGGTGGCCAATACTTTCTCAATCATTAGGAAAATGCGGGTCTTCATTGGTCCATAATAACTGTGAAAAATATGTCCGTGATAAGTATGCACTAAATGACACTGACGTGGATGACCCAGTAAAACACTCAGTGTCAACCACCGGTAGAGCAGACCTGCCAATCTCCCAACCGTGCCCGCTTTGGCTGTGTGCGTATGAATAATGTCAGGTTGTTGGTGCCGGAAGAGCTGGTATAGTTTCCAAATCGTGATGGCGTCCCTGGGAGAAATCTCGCGGCTCATCTCCCGAAGAAAGAGGGGCGATACGCCCATCTCGGTCGCGAAGTAACTCATATCATCTTCGCCCGGTGGGACCATCCCGGCCACCAGCAGAGTCTCACACTCCGTACTCTGCAACCCTTTAGTCAGCCATACGACATGCTTTGCGGGACCGCCGACGTTCAGCCGGGCAATAACACGAACGATCTTCATTTTATTTCCGATTGGCGATCCTGCTTGTTAGGAGCGCCTTCAAAATTGCTGAAGCAAAAAGATGCCAAAAGGTATTTGATTGAGAAGGTTTGTTGGGGGTCTCTGAAGTCGACTAACCGACACCTGAGCTCGCCACGATTCAAGCCATTCGGTATATCGTGTGTGGATCATCTTCATGTCGAATTTCGTCGATTGGTTCTTTCTTATTTACCCCCATGTAAAGCCGGTTTGGACAATTGAATACGATGCCGTCAACGGGGCCCACATTTTGATAAGCATGGACCACGCCGGGAGGGATCAGTACTGACTTTGGATTCTCCTCGCCCACGATCAAAGTGGTAACGTTATTAAATGTTTCCGACTGTTCCCGGTTGTCCCACAATCTCAACTTGAAATTTGACGGGCCCATGAAACAAAACAAGTCAGCCTGGTCAACATGTTCATGCGGACCGCGTGTTACACCCGGATTCGTTGACGAGGTGTAAGCCATAACCGGACAAAACTCGGAATCAAGTTCGTCATGACGGAATAGCTCCGCCAGCCAGCCGCGCGAGTCAACGAACTTGCGCAAGTCACGGACAATAACACCTTTGATCTCACCGGTGTTGAATGTTTCAGACATTGGCACTGATTTTTGTTGCACGTGTTGGCTCCACTTTGTTTGCACCCGTCTCGGCTACGAGTGTTGAAGCACGAAGCAGACTCTCAAAGGTTCCGGCATCAGTCCACCACCCTTCGAGTTCCTCCCATGTCATCTCGTCTCGTTTGATATAGGCATTGTTGACATCGGTAATTTCCAACTCGCCACGGCCTGATGGCTCCAGCGTTCTTATGATGTCATATACTTCACCGTCATACATGTAGATGCCAATGACAGCGTAATCCGATTTTGGCGTCTCTGGTTTCTCGTCGATACGTACCACGCGCTGACCATTTAGTTCGGGAACACCAAAGCGTTCCGGATCCGGAACTTTCTTCAATATGATCTTAGCGCCGGCACCCTGGTGTCGATAAGCTCGCACGGCCGCGGCGATGTTGCCTTCGATAATATTGTCACCCAACACAACGCAGACTGGATCACCCGCGGCAAAATGTTCGACGAGCGCGAGAGCTTCAGCTATACCGCCCTCTCCCTCTTGATAGGTGTAATTGAGATGCTTGAGGCCGAAGGCCTTTCCGTTTCCAAGCAGTTTCAGGAAGTCACCCGCTGAATTGCCACCAGTAACGATCATGATGTCTTTGATTCCGGCATTCACCAGCGTCTGAATCGGGTAATAAATCATCGGCTGATCATAAACCGGAAGCAGATGCTTGTTTGTTACGGCAGTCAGCGGACGCAGTCGCGTACCTAACCCTCCAGCGAGCACAACACCTTTCACTTATCCAATCCTCCAGTCATCACAGTATTGAGAAGTTATTAGTTTTGAACAATCAGGCAGCGAGTTGGAAACAAATTGTCGAACACAATCTTCCTGACCGGGTCACATCGTTTTGCGCAGTGAACGCGCGATTCCTTCGGCCAGTAATGTCCGGTAGTCAGGCTCAGATTCGAACCAACCCGAAAAGGCTATCTTGGCCACTGTCCCCTCAACATCGGAAACGCGATGTTCTAGGCGCTCATCTATCCTGAAAAGAATCGCATCACCAAACCCGGGATTTGTCAGTTCGCAAAGCATTCGTCTCGTTTTAGCTTCACGGATGCTGAGCCCTCCGCCCTGGTAAGGCTCTGTATTCAGGTTGATTGAGAGCGCGAGAAGCCGCGTCCCGTTCAAATCCGTATGCCACCCGGTGAGTATTTCATACGGCGTTTGATGGTGAGTGGGATCGACATGATGATTCGCACCGGGCAAAATCCGATAGATACGACCGCGAAGACAGCCGATGTGACCGCAACCGGTTATCTGTTCAATGATCTTGAAGAGCTGCGCATTGTTTAGCAAAAGCACAAGAGCACTGTCGCTGACATTAAATGCCGGATAAATACTTGCGGTCTTTCCTTCGAGGTTACTGGCTGCGAGTTGCTCTTGGATCATATTCCACAACTCCAGATCCAAAACAGCCGGCAGACGAATCCAATCATGTCGTTCAAAGTGGCCGCGCGCATGTTCTATGTCCGCGTCTGAACCAGAGAAGACCATTCCTGATCTTTTTAGTTGAAGCATAGTCTTCATTGCTTGTCACGGGGACAGGCACCCATCAATCAATAAACCTTTGGAACCACAACTCCAACATCATGAGGGTCCAGAGTTGGTGTGAATAATCGTTCTCGCCCCGTGCATGCAACTCCACCATTTGCTTGACTACTTCCGGTTTAAAAAGCTGGCGCTTCAGGGCCCGCTCAGAAAGAACAGTTTCGCGCAGGAATGGCTGAAGCTCGCCACGGAACCAGTGGCCAATCGGGATGCCAAAACCCATTTTCTTGCGGGCTAGATTCTCAGCCGGCAGCAGCTTCTTTAACACGCGCTTCAATAGATACTTGGTCGTCAGGCCACGCAACTTCAACTTTTCCGGCAGGCTGGCGGCAAACTCGATCACGTGATGATCAAGAAAAGGCGATCTCGCTTCCAGTGAAACTGCCATCGTAGCGATATCAACCTTCACCAAAAGATCATTCGGCAGATACGTCATGATATCTGCCTCCAAAGCCGCGTCGATGATCCCGGATCCATTAGCGCGGGCGAACCATGGGCTGAGCATATTGGCTACTGAGATGTTTTTTGTTTCCCGCGCAAAGCTATCCGAATACAAATCATTCTTTGCATCCGGATTGAAGACGCTTACCCAGCGGAGATAACGTTCGACTTTTGGTAACGAGGCTGCCTGGATGAAGCGTTTCAGGTCTCTGGCCCGGCTACGCTTTGTTTCGGACGACGGTATCAGCTCGATTGCCTGTTGGACCACACCCTCACGCAGGAGTGCTGGAATCCGATTATATCTTTCCGCCAGCCGCATGGCTGCGTAGCGTTCATAACCCGCGAAAGATTCATCTCCACCGTCGCCGTTCAACGCAACCGTCACGTGCTTCCGAGTTTCGCGAGCAACGTAGTACGTCGGGATGGCCGAGGAATCAGCGTAAGGTTCGCCGTAATGCTCAACCAGCAGCGGTAAAACTTCAAGGGCGTCCGGACGCACGATGAATTCGTGATGGTCGGCGCCGACATGTTCGGCCACTCTGCGAGCGTGATGCAACTCGCTGAAGTCCTGTTCTTCAAATCCGATCGAAAACGTCTTGACAGGTTCGCTCGATTCTTCGCTCATCAGTGCTACGACAGCACTCGAGTCGACCCCCCCGGAAAGAAAGGCGCCCAGCGGCACCTCTGACATCAAACGAACTTTTACCGCATCGCGCAGAATCCTGATTGCCTGCTCGCCTGCTTCTTCTTCGTCAATATCAACTTTCTTCGTGAAGTCGGGGTGCCAGTATTGTTCAATCTTTATTTCGCCCTCTCTCCAACGCAAACTGTGCCCTGGCTCCAACTTCCGGATTTCTTTGTAAGCCGTCATGGGAGCAGGAACGCACATAAACGAGAGATAGTGGTGAATAGCTTCAGTGTCTATGTCGCGGCTAATCCCGGGATGGAGCAATAAGGCGCTGAACTCGGAGCCGAAAACAAATTGGCCGTTGATTTGGGCGTAGAGAATGGGCTTCTTACCAACGCGATCCCGCGCTAAGAACAACTCCTCCGAGCGCTCATCCCATATGGCGAAGGCAAACATTCCTCGAAGGTGTTTAGGGCAATCCGCGCCATACTGGTCATAAGCGTGAATGATCGCCTCAGTATCACTGTTCGTATGAAAGACGTGACCGAGTTTTTCTAACTTATCGCGGAGGTCTCGGTAGTTGTAGATCTCTCCATTAAAAACAATCCAGGCAGAACGGTCCTGGTTATGGATTGGTTGCTGCCCGCCCTTTAGATCGATGATCGATAGCCGGCGCATTCCCAAGCCGACGCCCTCGTTGAAGTAGAAGCCATCTTCGTCAGGACCACGATGGCGAATCGCCTCGCACATGCGCGAGACAAGGGCTTGATCCACTTGGGAGCGGTTGTTCTTAACGATGCCTACAATTCCGCACATAAATTAACTACTAGTTGAGCCGTTGAAACTCCGTCAAGGGTCTTGCTTCTTATTTTGTGTCACCAGTCAGAGCAGAAGGAAACCCTATTTCATAGTCGCTTACAAATCAAGTGGCGAGGGCGATCCGGTGCGGTTGACGCTCATAACCAGCCCCGATAGACTGACTGCGTCTCTACCGACCCTTAGCTGATACCCCGCTAATCAAGAATGGGAAGAATTACTAACTCGGTCCGAGACTCCGCATCAGGTTGTTGCCCACATAGAATTGAGCATAGATAGACGAATGCCGACGACCGTTTCCTCAGAGCCTGAACCTGTCAAATTTGACCCAGATCACAGTGGCAACCAAGCTGGAGAGCGCTACCTTCGCTCCTCGGCTGCGCCCGAAAATCGGGGAACAACTGCATCGATACCGCCTTCTGGCCTTAGACGGAAGATCAGGGATCTATTTGCGGTCGATCTGCGCTCTCTTGCTCTGACACGAATCGCGGCGGCGCTGCTGGTTCTGGTGGATCTCATTTTGCGTTCCACGTCTCTCACGGCCTTTTATTCAGATCGAGGTGTACTACCGCGAGGCGCGCTTTATGAAAAGTTTGCGAACTCGTGGCTACTCTCACTCCACTTGATGAACGGCAGAACAGAGGTTCAAGCCGTGCTCTTTGTTACAAGTGGAATTCTCGCCTTAATGCTGCTGGTCGGTTACCGCACGCGCTGGGCATCTTTCGGGACCTGGCTTCTCTTCACTTCACTCAATGCCCGTAATCCCTACGTTATTCACGGCGGTGATTCGCTTCTCAATATGCTGCTGTTTTGGGGCATGTTCGTACCGTGGGGTGCTAAGTATTCCATTGACAACGCACTCAATTCGTCGCCGAGTGTTCAACCCCAGCGGATAGTTTCCATTGGTACGACGGCGCTTCTTTTGCAGATGCCGTTGGTTTATTTCTTCTCGGGAATGCTCAAGAATGGTTCTGAATGGCGTCACGAATTCACTGCAATTTACTACGTACTTAGCGCGCCTGAGTATGCCACTGCCCTGGGCCGCTGGATGGCATCTTGGCCCATGCCTATACTCAAGGGCATAACGGCCTCTATAGTCGTGATTGAACTTAGCGGGGCCATCCTGCTTTTTTCACCCTTTGTGACCAGAACTATTCGCTTTCTTGTGCTTCCCGCCTTTATTGTTTTTCAGCTCGGATTGCTCCTGACAATGAAGCTGGGTCTCTTCCCTCTGATTAGTATTGCCGCTATCTTACCTTTAATTCCCGGGCGGTTCTGGAACAGGCTCTTTTTTCGCCTCCGCACGCCCTCACGTAGGGCCTTGCGAATTTATTATGACGGCAACTGCAAGTTCTGCAGAAAAGCCGCGCTATTAATAAAGGAGTTTTGTCTGTGGCCGGATACATTCGTGGAGCCGGCCCAGGCTTACCCGGATATCTATGCCGATATGCAGCGATACAACTCCTGGGTGGTTATTGATCACAATCAGAGACGGCGCTACAAGTTTGAAGCTTTAGTTTACATCTTTAAGCTATCACCCATTTTTTGGTTACTGGGGTTGGTTTTGAGTTGGCCACCGCTAACCAAAGCAGGCCGGTTTTTGTATGAGCGCGTCGCCAATCACCGAGGGTTGCTCGCATGGTTGACGAAGCCCCTGGAATATCGTGCTCTACAGGTAAAACAGCCATTGATCCTCTCGGTAATTTGCGCCTTCTTTCTCGCCTATGTCTTGCTGGCTAATTTGGGCAGCATTCAAAGAGCGCGTCTTAGAGTTCCCCAGAAGTTGTCCGGCATTGGACAACTGCTGAAGATTAATCAGCGGTGGAGGATGTTTGCCCCAAGGCCCGGACGAGATTACGAATGGTATGTCGTCGAAGGTCGGCTCCGGGACGGCCAGGAACTCTGCATTGTCAACGGCTCGGTGAGCTGTCAGGAAGCAGCTAATAAAATTCCAGCATTTGCCAGCTATCGGTGGCGTACCTACTGGCGGTATGTGGGAAACGACAGCGAGAAACAGTTGCGGCCTTACCTCAGTCGTTACATTTGCGATTCGTGGAATAATTCTCACCGAGAGGGAACGGTGTTAGACCAACTCGCGATTTATAAACTGAAAAAGCCTATTCGACGGGATGGCCCTGAGGAACCACCTAAGAAAATCGAATTATGGAAGGACCAATGCTTTGGTAACGAGGGGACTGGTAAACCGCAAGAGGAAAACAGCCGTCCTACACCAAGCTCGATTGTCGGAGAATGAACTAAATCAACGCCCCGCTTGGAGCAAATTGTTTGCCTGAAAGTCGCGAAGAATTCTTTCCACACTTTTTACAGCGTGCTCAGGGCTGACACTAAATGTGGATGTTATCTCACTGACAATCTCCCCTATATCGTGTCCCCTCTCCAAGCCGGTCCAAACCATCATTGCCGACTCATTGAGTTGATAATAACGTTTCGTATCAAGGTCAACGAGCACACCATCTCCGTCGTCGAAAAGCGTCGATACTATCTTCTTGCGTGGTACCTGTAAGTTACTCATCTATACAATTCCAGCTTTATGAAAATCTTAAATTGAAAGCTAATGTGATCACCGCCATGCGTTGCTTACTTTGAAAGGTATCCTAGCGCGGTAGTTGCGGCCATTCAAGTTAACCCGATTTAGATTGGATGGAATGCTGATACAACGCCTGCGCGTAAATTGCGAGCTGGAGTGCGCCTGGCAAAGGCTGCCAGCAGCCAGTTGATCCTAGATCCCAATTCAGGCCTTCGATGCTTTTTTCCAGTTACTAATCAGAGAAAGCTTTCTTCCGGAGTCTTCTTGCTCGATTAAAGGCATGAGCAAAGCCTCCGCGCAGGATGGATCGCTTAAGATGTCAAAACCAGCTCGAAGGGAATAGGATCTACATTGGTTGGTCAACCGATTAAGGATTTGCAGGTGATCACGCGCTGTCAAATTATCATAGCTGGCCCAGGGATTTGACCTGATAAGGCGTGCCATAGTGTCGGTTCGACCGGTGCTTTGAACCTCGCTGCGATCCTGGCCTGTGATTGAAGCAAGGATTAATGTTCGCGGAATACACGAGCTAATAAACCGGTCCGGAAAGGCAACCAATGGTTTCAAGCGACGCTTGTTCGGGTCCGAGAGCATCTGACCTCCTACTGCGGGACTAACCGGCCCGATGGAGCAGCTCGCCAGAGTGGCTTCAGAAGCCGAGAAGAACCGCCGGATGCCCCTGGCATGTACCAAATCACCCTCCTTGGTCAGTAACAGCGCATCATCTGTCAGATACAGCCAGCCGCGAGAAGCAAGCTGAGCGGTCAATGTCGACTTTCCGCTGCCAGATGCTCCAATTATGAGCACGCCTGCTTTCCCATCCTGCGTCACCACGCCGCCACCGTGCAATTGATACAACCCACACCGTCTCAGCGAGATTTCAAGAACATACGCCAGCAAATTGAAAAGAGACAGAGTTTGCCGAGCGTGAATCGTCTCTCCGATCCAGACGCTCAGGAAGCCTCCCCGCTCATTAATACCGGCCGCTATCAGCGAGTCCTCAACAGTCAAATAGTATGTCTCGCCATCGGTGCGGCAGTGCCCGAATTCTACCTCAAAGGTCTCGAGACCTTCAGGAATAGCCGGCGCCGGGCCACGCGAGAAAATCTTAATACTGAAAGATGCTTTCGCTAATGGATTAACCGTGAGGGGATCTAAATAAAACTCCCGCAGAAAGCGGGAGATGAGGTTCGCCGACCATTCGTCCGAGGCTTCTATAGACAGAACACGACCGGCGATGGCGTAAAGTAACGTCAACGCCGGTCGAATTGTGTGACCCAAGTCTACAACCTCAGGACAAAAGGCAGAGCGCGAAGGCTATCGCAAGCCACGCTCAGTTAGCCGCCAAGATCGGCGCCGACGTCAGTGCCTCCGACCGTGACCTGAAAGAAGGCGGTGGCTTCAAGAACATCCACCGGGCTGGAAATCTCCGGTTCGATAAAAGGCCTCTTCGTAGTCTGCCGTTCCTGCACGCGAAGCTCGTGCTTAGTATTTTCCGTTTGTTGCTTAGTCAAGTTCTTTTCCTCCCATCAAGGTGTGACATTTTGCAGGGCCTGAGCGTCTGCCTTCTCTTCTTCCCTGTCTTCAATAGTGAGACGAAGCGGTTTTGACACGTCGCTAGCCAAGTCCGTGCGCCAGTATAAACGAACTCCATTAGGAAACCAAGTGTTAGTTAACTCCTCAAAACTAACCCCGCTCAGGTTCCAGGTTACTATCTGATCAATCTCTTTCTGCGAGCCGTTTGTCGTAAGTATGGCGAAGGGTATACGCGCCTGGTCTGCAACTTCCTGCAATACATCAGTAAGAAACTGCTTGTACACTGTCAGTGTAAACAGGCCAGCGTCATATTTTACCTGCAGCTCATTCTTCTTCTTCTCCAGAGCAGCCTTTTCTTCTTCCTCGGTCTCGTAGATCATGCCCACCATCAGTTGGCTGCCCGACTTATTCTCTTTCCATGGTCCATCCTGCGGAGCCTTGTCATCAGCGCCCAGTAGGTAGATCGCCATTGCCGTCTTCCGAGCTGGATGGGTGGCGTCGCCGCCACCGCTGATGACGTAGTCGATCACTGCGTGGGGTGCCAAACGCTTAGCAGCGGCGTCCAGCGGAAAATCCTGCAAATCGATAGTCAATTCCTGGTCCTTCAGACTGGGGCCCAAGACAACGGGAATTTTGAGCAGCCGACTCATCTCAGCCGCGACTTCCGAGCGCGGCGCTTTCTTAGCGCGCACTGAGATAAACGGAACGCCGAAACTGTCCTTTACCCCAACCCGCCAGGTGCGAGCCTTTGCAGGCTTCGCCTTTTCCACTGAGGCTGTGGCCTTTGCCTTCTCGGACTGAGGCTTCTCAGACTGATTCGATACTGTCTTTGGAGTAGTCTGTGGAGTTGCAAGTTTCTGGTAGGCTGCCGGCGCACCGGTTGGTTTAGACGTTGCCTGCTGCGTGGTGTCTCCCTGAACTGAACCCGCAGTTAAAAGAACGATAGCTAAAAACATATTTATTGCCCGCGTGATGTCCTTGATTCACGGTTCGGACGACCGTGCTATTTTTGCCAAAACTAGTAACTGAAAGAAGGTCGGTTTTCCCAGTGGCCGAGGCCACTGGGAAAACCGAGTTAGTCCCGCTCTAGTTACCCAACAGGAATTCTGCCAGCCGGAACCTTCCCGGCTGGTTGAAATCCCTACGGAAGAGGCGCCGCCGCGGTGTCCACCTCTCTACCGAGTAACACCTTAAAGCGTCCGCTCCTCACCACACCGAACTTGAACGCGACGCGGAAGGTGCCAGCACTTGCAATCGGGAAATGGAAGCGCCCGGTGCCGCCGCTGACTCCGTCCCCGATAAGTGTTATCGGAGCCGGTCCCGGAGCAGCCACGTTAAGCGTGGTGTTGTTGGTAGCAGTGGTGTTAACGACGAAAGTACTATTACTGCCGCCGCCAAATGGCTGAAGTGCGCCCGTACCCGGCCGCGGACTTGGAGCCAAAAACACGTCCTCAAGAACAGTTCCGGCAACCACCCGTGCGGTTCCGCTGCTATCGACGACAACCTCTCCATAGTGGTTTACGCCCTTGAGAATCGAAGTGAAGAACCCTACGTCACTTCCCTCACCCTGGCAGCTTGGAGTCGGCGTTTGAGCAGGTATGGTCGAAAAGTCCGGACCTCTCAGGTTGCGCGCTTCCTGCGTGGCTACCCCAACTGAGGTTTGCCCCGCTCCCAGGATGATGTTAGTGGTCGTAGCAGTCTGGCCGCCGCACAGCGTTGACAAGTCATCAAGGCGCCAACGTTGTCCACCTGTCGCCGTGCTAGTATTGTTAGTGTACCGGAACCGCAGGATAAACGTCCCGAAGGGATCGTTGTTGGTTCCCAGAATATTAGGATCCTGCGCATAGCGGCGTTCGGCATTACGCGGTCCCAGTTGGTTGTCAGTGCAGGGAATGACCGCACCTGCGCACGTATCAAACCGGCTCTGCGTAAACTGGGTATTTCCGATGATCTTCGGCGCCGCGGAAGAATGCGGCCAACCGCTGCCGAGAACTGACGAAATTCCCGATACGCCCGTTTTCGTCAGGCCGACGTTGTTGCTTGACGGGTGCGGAGCATCGAGGATGAAATCGTCCGAGTTGCCGCACCTCGAAGGCGCTGGTACCTGAGCACAAGCACCATTCGTGTCTTGAGTCAGCGGCGGCACAGCGGGGACCAAAGTCACGCTATTGAATGAGTCTTTGTGAATCTCCCCGGAATCATTGGCGAACGTTTGTCCCGAGCGGCGGCGCTCGATCTTGTATTGACCGGATTCGCCGTAACACTCTCTGACGGCAGAATTTGCGCCATCGGCTCTGATTAGGAAACCCGAGTCATTCACCGGGAATTCCGTATCATACTGGCCGGTCGGACCAGCCGTAGTGTAGTTCGGATTATTTGGTCTCACAAACGGTGGACACGGTGCGCCAGCCCCCCGCAGGGCCGTGCTGGCATCTCCTACTGGCTGCAGACATCCAAGGTTCTTGGCGACACCTCCAGGCGTCGTACTCGGGACCAGGGTGCCCTCGCAATATTGGGCGGCCAGCGAAGGATAGATGTTCCCTGGGTAAACGCCCGGACCTGTGTTGAGCGGCGAACCTGGGCCATACGGGTTGAACCCGACTTTGTCCAGAACCACCGCGCTTCCCGAACCCCCGCCACCGGGATCCGAGTAATTGAATCCTGTCGGACATCCAAGCGAACCTATCACACATTGGGTGACGATGTTGCTGCCGATGTTCAGCAGCGCCATTCCGGAGTCGTCAAGAATATCTCGTGTAGCTGCTAATCCGGCGCCAATAGTCTGGTCAGGTATCGAATGTAACGCTCCACTGTTCGTACCCAGAGTGCTCAGACTATACGTTACGCCGCCACACAGATACCAACGTCTGCCGGGGATTACGGTCCCACCCGGAATTTGGCAAGCCAACGTGGCCAGATTTGGCACCTGGCCAAAAGGTAGATTAAAACCGTTGCCCGCGGACACAAACACGCCGATGCCGTCCGCTGCTAAGGTACCGCCGGTGGTGGGTGCTAGGGATGAGACGGTAACGGGCACTACGCTGGCGTTAAAGATCTCCACAAATTCATCTTGGGAGCCTGCGGGCCCGTTTTGTCTAAACGAGCTGATAACCAAACACGGATTGGTTAGCGATGGCCCACCTGCTGCAACACTGGCATCGCACCCAGCAACCTGAGTAGGTCGCTGAGCTTCAACTTTTTGTTCCAGCCTCGCGTGGAAGATGACGAAGCCAATTGTTAGCAACGCCAACGTGCCCACGGCCACGAGGCTATATCGAATCAGAGATCGCATTGGAATTCCTCCTGTTGAGTTGAGCGGGAAGCTGATTGTTCATTAGAAACAGATGCTTTGGAAAAGCTCTTGAGCCTAAAGCTTTACTGAAAAATTAGGGCTGAAAGTGCAATGCGGAGAAACTACCACCGCACACAAGCCTTGTCAATTACAAAATTACACGCGGAAACCGGCAATTGACCAAGCCTGGTCTCAGGACCCGGGGAGCAGGTAAAGCTTAGGGTGGGGCAACTTAACACAGGCTAAAACCGGAGTCAACAGTAATAAGTGGGTTTTCTCCGCCAATCGTGGCGGGGGAGCTATCCCGGAAAAGCAGATCCGGGTGCCCCCCCACGAAGGCATTAGTATTCCGGTGTGCTGGTTTCTCGCGAAGTCGTCCTCCAGCTTGTCGCTTTGCCTGATGTGCACGATACCGCGCAAGTCGAGCCTCACTCCTGTTCTTCTTCTCAAGGAAGATTGCGCAAAATCTTCCGGCCCTTGCGCTTTGCCATGCCTAAGTTGCAGCTAGTTCAACTATCGTATTATCATTCGCCCACTTTATTTTTCAGGAGTTTGCTTAATGAAACGACAATGGCTTCTTTTGCTTTTCCCGGTTGTACTGGTAGGTGTTCTTCTGGCTTTGCAGTACTTTTCGAAAAACCGCGGTACCAGGGAAGTGGCTCCAACGGAGTCTGAGGTAGCCCTCAGTAAGTTGGAGATTGCGACTAATGCTCCCAAAGATGAGATACCTAAGACGGGCCCGGCGGCTCAAAAGAACATGGCCCCCGAAGTCGTGGAAAAAATCTCTACAACGCTGGAAAAATATATTAAGGATAATCCAAAGGCAGGAGATATATCGGACGCCTATTACAACCTGGGCAACCTATACTATGAATCCGGGCAGTATGAAAAGGCCATCGAACCGTTACGAATAGCAGTGGCACAGCGACCCGATGACTCCGATGCACACTACACGCTCGGCAACGCATACGACAAACTCAAGCGGTACCCTGAAGCGGCAAAGGAATTCGAGGCAATGACTCGAATCGAGCCTAAAAACGAAACGGTCTTCTATAACCTGGCCAACGCCTATTTCTACCAAAAGAAGTATCAAGAGGCATCGGAGCAATACAAGAAGGCCCTTTCGTTGAATGCCAAAAATGCCGCGGCCCATTACGGGAACGGTATGGCATACCTCAACCTTAAAAAGAACAAGGATGCTTTGGCATCACTTCAACAAGCCGTTAACCTTGACCCTAACAACGCAGATGCGCACTATTTTCTAGGGCTGCTAAAGCTTGAGAGCGGCGATCGAAAAGGCGCCGCAGAACAGCAGAATTACCTCAAGAAGATAAAAGCAGAGTATGCAGACGATATTGGGAAGAAACTTAATCGCTGAGAGTCGCAAGAGAAATTCACCTTATCCAGGCCCTTCAATTCAAATGGTGGTCCACTCTAACTGATGGACGCCTTGTAATTCGTAATAGATCCAACTCACGATCAATCTCTAAGTCGGGGCCCTGTGCCATTCATCATAATCGGAGTGATTTGATTGACGCATGCGGGGGTCGCGGCTTGCTTTTGAGCTCGCAACCCAACAATCATCGCAGTAACAAACCCTGGAGCGCGACCTCCGGCAAGTGCTCGGCCAGGCCACACAATTCCTGCTTCCAAGTTGCCTGATTTTTAGCGCCGACCTGTAAAACTCGGCCTCTAAACGTTAGGATTGCCGGGTTCCTCGCGAAAAACGTGGGCCTAAAAGAGCTATGAAAGAGACCAACGCTTCGGATCAAAAGACAGCAACGAACACAGACTCAGCCGTCAAAGCCGACGCCGGCGAAACCCAGGAAATCAACAAGCGCCTCTGGGTCGGCGGCGCCGCCGCAATACTAATCGTCGGCGCGTTCCTGCGTCTCTACCATCTCAATCTTGTGCCTCTCCACCACGACGAAGGCGTAAACGGGCACTTCATGATGCGCCTAGTTCGCGAGGGCTTCTATCAATATGATCCCCAAAACTACCATGGACCAACGCTTTATTATTTCTCAGCTTTAATTCCCTGGATCTCAAACTTTCTGTTTGGCAAATCATTCTTAGAAAACTACGGGCTCACCACGTTTACCATCCGATTTGTTACAGTCGCGTTCGGTGTGGCGACGATTTGGTTGGTGCTCACGCTCAGACGGCGCATTGGCACGATCGCAGCGCTCTCCGGCGCCGCCTTGCTGGCGCTTTCGCCGGGCGCCGTTTACCTGTCACGCTACTTCATCCATGAGACGTTGCTGGTTTTTTTCACACTTGCTCTCGTTACCACAGCGTTAAGGTTTTATGAAAGCCGAAGGGCTACCTATTTAATGCTGGCCGCCACTTCTGCGGCGCTAATGTTTGCTACAAAGGAAACGGCAATTATCTCGGCAGGTGTACTGCTGATCGCGCTTATGTCAACAATGGTATTAACTCGGACGCGAGAGCTTCAAAAGGGCAAGAGTAAAGCAGGAAACCGGCGCCAAAAACTCGAGACCTGGCAAGAACGTTTGCATTCCACAACCGCGAGGTTCGGTGGTCCTTTATCGCTTGCAATCCTTTCGATTGCTGCGCTCTCCCTCTTCCTGACCATCAATATTCTCTTCTACTCGTCGTTTTTCAAAAACTCGCAGCAGGGTCTGTACGATGCGCTGAAAACGTTTCAGTTCTGGGCCAGAACCGGCACACAAATTCACCGGTATCCGTGGTGGACCTATTTTGCGTGGATGTTAAAGGAAGAATCGCCGGTGTTGTTATTGGGGTTTGTTGGTGTCGTTATGGCCATCTGGCGTGGCTCGAATCGCTTCGCCACCTTCACGGCGCTCTGGGCTCTGGGAACGTTCGCTGCCTATTCACTGATTCCATACAAGACGCCGTGGTTGACGCTGAACCTCCTGGTGCCTCTGGCCATCGTAGCCGGGTATGCATTCGAGGAAATTTACAAACAAGCACGCGCAAGGAAACTCCGTCTGGTTGCGCTCGCGATTGCCGTCGTTCTGCTTGCCGTTTCAGGCTATCAAATGCTGAAGCTCAACTTCGTTCATTACGACGACGAGCGATACGTTTATGTGTATGCGCATACGCAGCGCGATATCTTTCCGATGCTCCAAGAGATTGATCGCGCAGCAAAGCGGGCCGGCACAGATAAGCAGACCGCGATCATGATCAATTCACCCGAATACTGGCCGTTGCCGTGGTACCTTCGCCATTATTCTTCCGTGCGATACGGATCAAGTCTTATCTCGGAGGATCCGATAATCATCGGGTCGGAGAAACAGCAGCATCTATTTCATAGTTTGCTCGAAGATCGTTATGAGCAGGTCAAATCCGGGTTGAACCCAGCGGGGACGTATACGCTACGGCCCGGGGTTGGACTAGTGCTCTACGTGCGACGTGATCTCAGGGCTCACTTCCCGTAGATTGCCTCGATGACTGCCTGCCAAATTGTAACTACAACAAGAGTGATTTGCCCTGGACTCAGCCGACGCGTAGTCATCGGCGAGCAATGGAACATCGTCAATTGGATGGGTGTCTAAGGAGTAAGTTCAGCAAGTAACTTCCGGTAGGACGGCCGCGTCTCAATCGCGCTACCAGGTCGAGCGCACAGGGTGAAAAGCGCGGGGGCAATCGGGAGCCGAACAATAATTCTGTGAAATCCACTTTCGCAAGGGATGGTCAGGCCCCAAAGCGAGTCTGTCGGGATAACCTGTAACTCTCTGTGCGATCTCTGTGAACACTGTGTCTGCTCTGTGGTTGATTTACCAGGAAAAACAGCCACCACAGAGACACAGAGAACACTGAGGATGCACAGAGAAAGACGACTTTTCCCGACAGACTCAAGCGGGCTGCCCGCTTGGGGACCCCGGTCCGCTTCTGGTTCTGTTACCGGCGTAAACGGCCTTTTTGAGCAAAGACGACTGAGACCCGTCGCTTCGCCCCCCTGTCTGTCTGATGCTTCGCTTCCGCGAGGATTGCTAGTGGTTATCGTCAGAAATGGCGAGTGCGTTCATCCGACGCTTGCGACTACCGAAGCGATATCGAATGAGGTTCGACAAAAACTCAAAAAGCGCGGCCGGCTTGACAAATGAGTTGCGCGTGTCATTGAAGGCGAAATGGACAGGAATCTCGCCAATCGTGAGTCCCGCCTCTCGAGCCCGAATCATGATCTCAGCATCAGCGAACCAATCATCTGATTGGAGATCAAGCAGCTCATATTTGTCGCGCCGAATGATCTTCGGTTTCGAGTTGACGTCGTGAATCTGCAAGCCAAATAACAATTTGAAAAGTCCATTGTAAACATAAGAAATAAGCCGGCGATATACACCATCGTCTCGGCGTACGCGGTAAGTCTTGGTTAAATCCAGGTCCTCCATCTCGGCTTTCAACAGGCAGGCAATCACGGCCTCAACCGGAAACTGGCCATCACCGTCGATGACGCCGATATAGGTACCGCGAGCCGCATTCAGACCCATGCGCATGTCCCAACCCATCATGCCTTCCTTCGGTCTAATCACTGCGCTAACGTTGGGCCATCGGCTGGCCAGGCCCCTGACGACCTGCGGAGTTTCGTCGCTGCTGTCCGCTAAGTAGTTGCCCACCAGGACTAGTTCCCATGAGAAGTTGCAGCGTGAAAGCACCTGACGGAGTTTCTCCACGAAGGGCACAATAGATTCGCCACTCCGGTAGCAGAGTACGACCAAAGAAAAATACGGTATACTCACAGGCCAATACTATGCGCGGTTGTTTTAGCTTGCAACGATTTCAAAATCGATGAGGGTGTTATTTACCGGAGCATCTTCCGCGCCTGGAAAGCGTGTGCTGCGATGCCTATTGGAGCACCCGGACTACTCGGAGATCTGGTGTGGGATCCATCGGCGTGAACTCCCGGTCAAACATCCAAAGCTGCACAAATTCGACTTGGATTTAGCGTCCGAGGTCCACTTGGACCAGATTCCTGCGCCGCTCGATCTCGCCATTCATTTTGCCGCGGTAACTCACGCGCCGGAGGAATCGGCATATTGGAATATCAACTTAAGCGGCACACAACGTCTGGTTGAAGCCGCTCGGGCGTTGGGTTGCCGCCGATTCTTCTACGTCAGCACGCGCTGCGCAACCACCGAGAGTGGCGTCTATGGTGAGTCCAAATTTGCTGCCGAAGCAGCATTGCAAAAGCTCGACTGGCAGAGCCTGATCATTGTTCGGCCGGCCGAAGTTTACGGCGCCGGCGCGCGCGAGGGTGTAGATGGCTTTGTCCGCCTGGCGTCTAAGCTTCATGTCGTGCCTCTACTCTGGGGACATAAAGGAATTCAGTTTGCACCCATCCACATCGACGATCTCGTAGAACATCTGTGCGGGCTCCTGATGAATAATATTAGCGGGGTGCTGATCGCAAACTTGTGTGGTCCAGAGAAGCTAAACGGAGTAGCCCTCGCTTTGCGACTTGCCAGGCGATACAAGGCTTTGCCCATACCTATTTGGTTTTCGGGACTGGCCCTGATGCTGAAGGTCTTCAGGACGTTCGGCTGGTCCCCAGTTGCACCCGATCAACTAGCCCGTCTCGTGGGGCCGAAAACGGCGACTAGTTCGTCTGTCGAGTTTTTAGCGGGGTCCGACCAAATTCGTTTTCCTGAACGAGCGTCAGGTTGAATCGCTCTGTCGATTAGACGGAGCGCTCAGTGAGCTTCGAGTCTGAGCACGAAGTTTACCTACTGAACACCTAACAGATCCCAGGCCATGTCCCACCAAGCTCCGGCAACGTCAAGCAATATCCTCGATCGTTATGAAGTCTATTTGGCAGCGTTCCTCATCGCAGGTTTATTCTTTCTCTATACCTATGGTCTCTCTGAGAACCCGCCGGGTTTTTTTCGGGACGAATCCGCTTTTGCCTATAATGCATACCTAATCGCAAAAACCGGCGCCAGCGAATTCGGGGTGCGCTGGCCCTTATACTTCCAGACCTTCACAGAGCCTTTCACAATTTATGCAAACCCCGTAGCCATTTATCTTTTAGCCGGCTTGTACCTTGTGCTTCCCCCCAGCATTTGGCTTTCCCGGCTATTGAGCGCGACCGCGGTTTTGGGAGCTGGCGTGGTATTGGGTCTCCTGGCTTTTAGAATCTCACGAGACCGGACTGTCGGCATCATCGTAGGACTGACAGCTCTGATTACCCCCTGGTTTTTCGAGGTTGGACGGCTATTCTTTGACTCGTCATTTTACCCGCTAGCGCTGGCGCTCTTCCTGTTATCACTTTACAGCGCATCTCTGAAGGACCGTTGGACATGGTGGGATGTCACGAAGGTGGCCCTTACCCTCGCGCTTCTGACTTATACCTACACGATTGGGAGGTTGCTGGCGCCGCTGCTGGCGCTGGGTCTTATTTTCTTCGTTATCAATAAAGGACGGTTAGTCGACGTTTTACGCACCTGGATCGCATATGGCCTCACTCTTATTCCGCTGTTGGTGTTTAACCTGCGGCACCCGGGGATGGCCACTTCAAGATTCCGAACGATCACATATGTGTACTCAGAGCCCACGCTTCCGGCAGTAATCTGGAGATTCATAACCCGATATTTCCAGGACCTCAGCATGTGGGGCCTGCTTATCACCGGGGACGACAATCCACGACATCACGTTCCAGGCTCAACTGGAAGCATGCTCGCGGCACCTTTTATTCTGGCTCTCATAGGCATATTCATTATGTTGATGCGTAATCGGCGCGATCCATGGTGGCGATTCATCATCTTTGGTGCACTGGCCTCAGTAATTCCCGGGGCGCTCACCATCGATATTTTCCATACAGGGCGAATGATCGCTTACGCAATCTTTCTCCTGGTTCTGACTATACCGGCGCTTCAGTGGTTACTCGGCGAGGACACTAAGGGCAAGAACCCCTCCGAGATCAACGTTGCGAACCAGAGCAACTTAGCGCTGTTAAAGAAACGTCCGCGAGCATTGCTTCGCCAGGCGCTCCTTATTGTGTTCCTGCTGGCGACAATAGGTCAGGCGGCATATTTCCAGGTGGTATTTTGGCGAGAAGGCTCAAAGCGGGAATCTGAGCTCGACGTAGGATATAAGAATGTCTATGACGTGGCTACCAGCATGCCGTCAAGACCAATCTACCTGGTCGACGGGCATTGGGGCCCCGGTTACGTACATGCCTTATGGTACGCGCTGCTGGAGGGGCGTGATGCCTCAGAGTTCATACACCTGGACCGTGGCGTGAGTCCTCCACGGGGCGCTCTCGTCATTAGTTCGGAGCGGGATTGCACCAATTGCAATGTCCTTTTTCGGAGCGGACAGTTTTTCCTGTATAGAAAACTTTGAGCTGCTGAGGAAACTGTCTAACGCCTCTTCTGCTCGAGTTTCTTTTGGATCAAGTTGCTCATTGCTTCAAGCTGAAGGTTCCAGTCGCACAATGCAGCCACCTCGCGTCTGCGGGCAATCGTCCCCGGATCGTGAGGGAGTCGCAGCGCTGCCTCAATACCATTGAGAAAGTCGTCGCGGTTGTTTTTGGCGGTAATCAGGATGCGATGCCGTTCGTTGAACTCCACCACGGTCGGAAGATTAGTGGAAACTACAGGCTTCCCAGCGGCGAGATACTCATTGATTTTTACAGGTACAACTGTCTCTGTGTAAGCGCTCTGTAGATACGGCACGATGCAAACATCAAAGCGTTTAAGATAGCTCCCCAGTTCTTCGTGGGGCTTTGGGCCCTCGAGGCGAATATTCTTACGACCGTCGAGTCTTTCCGCCGAGGCTTGCAAAGGACCAACCATGACCCAGGACCACTCCGGCCGCGCGTCCGCCATTTGCGCCACTAGATCGAAATCGACGTGACGGTGAAGGCCACCTATATAACCAATGGTGGGCCGCTCCGGAGTCGTGAGATTCTCACCAGGCTCGCGTCCATTTGCGGTATCCATGGAATTGACGAGCGCAAAAGCGTCAAGATTCACACCAGGCGGAAAGATATCAACGCGATCAGCCCACTCGAGCAGTCGTTTGGATATCTTTGTGCAGTTTGCAAAAACCAAGTCACTCTGCCTCACGAGCAACCGCTCGCTCTTGGCGATCTGGGCGGAATCGGGAGTCAACTGGGAGAAATCTGCCATGCAGTAATAGATCGTGGCACTCTTCTCGGTTCTCAGTAACCTAATCAGATCCAGGACAGTATCGGTGGGAAGATAGCTCCAGATTAAGACGTCACGCATTTCGAGTTTGCGAGCGACACCACGAATTAAGGGCAGAAGAAGATATCGATTGATAAGCTTTCGAACATCGGATCCGAAGGGCGGCAGGACAAGGGGGGAGCAGACATAAACTCCCGGCGCCACTTCGCGGACGCCCCGAGAGTTTAGTGAGCTCATCCAACTCTTAAGGCGAGCAATGACCCGCGCCGCATCGCCCAAACCTGGTGCACGAACGCCAGTGTTCTCGATATATAAAATACGGTTTCCGGCACGCCCCAGACGCCGCGCTATCTCCTGGTGCGGTTGCCAAAGGAAGTCCCATTCAATACTGGAGATATAGATGATGTCACGGCCGGTCAGCATTGATTGAATCGACGAGTGAATGAGAGTAGCAGTTTGACTTTAAGAACAAAAGAGGCTTTTGGAATGGTCCGACGCATACTTTTTCGCGAGCCGAAAGGGTCTCAGGAAGGCATAGAGAAAACTGAGAGACGCGGGTAGCGGTAAGATTTGCCAGTCTACGGGCGTGGTTGTAAACAATAGCCGAGCACAGTAGCGCAGCCTATCAAGACCTCGATCCTTCGCCCGCACATGGAAGAGAATTCTCCTACGCAGTCCGTGAGGCTGAGGTCTGATGAGGCTTTCCCGTACCTCAGTTGCGAGAGCACGGATGGCCGGCTCGTCAGCTGTGCGGCGGACAATTGAATCCGGTAACTCGGCATCGAAAAGCTGCCTGGCAAGGTAAAGGCCAAGGAAAAGAATTCGCTCGGCTCCGCTTTCCTTTGCCAGTTTCCTGGCCGCTTCCCAATCGAGATCGCGATGAGAGCGAACCAGTTCGGCAATTCCAGCAATCCATTCGAGCCGATTCCAGAGGTCCTTCGCACCGTGTACGCAAAGGATCAGTAACAAATCCTCCGGAGTTGGTGCTAACACTCTCTTTCCCATCAGATCCATGTGTCTAAGCCGGGACCAAAAGCGGTCCGTATCGAGAGAGAACATGAAAAACCGGGAAACTATTCCCCAGTGTAATTCGACGACACTGAGACCGTTGTCGCGCGTGAACATTTGGACGTAACCCAGCTTCAGGAAAGCGGGCAACTGGCGTCGCGTGATGTTGAAATGTGGTTGGTAACCCAGGGAGATTAGTAACTGTTGACAGCGCCAAACGTCCTGTTTGCGGACCAGGATGTCAAGATCGCTAAACTGGCGGAGGCCAAGTTGTCCGTAGATTGACACCGCAATAGATGGTCCTTTATAGGGCATCCCTGCCAGCCCTTCTGACTCGAAGAGATTAAGGATTCTAATTAGCTCTCCGGTTAAAAAGATGTTGCGCGCAGCGTTTTTCTCGTAAAAGTCTTTCAGCCGGTCCAGGTGAGCCTGAGGAACCAGATCGGAGGCTGTCGCCTTTAAGTTTTCGTAGAGCAACGGCATTAGCCCATGACCCAGGGAGCTCTTAATAAGAGAATTCCAATCAAGAGGTCCCTGGGCCAACCTCCGAATGCGGTCTGTCACCTCTTCGTTGACTAGCGTCCGCCCGCAAGCGAGCAACAAAGAGATTTCCGGAGACAGTTCCGGCTGTATTTGTTTAGGATTGATGCTCATTAACGTTGATCAAGAGAAAGCGACCTGACGGATATCCTTCCGGTTTAGCCAGTATTCACTCGTCCAAATAGCTTTCTTTCGCAGTATAGAAGGGAATTATTGGATGTCAAAAGAGCGAAACGCGGTTGAGGTACCTTTCATGCTTGAATTGAAGCGCGCAGGCAAGTTTCCCGTTACTTGCACCTATTTCCTGCCTCGCACCCTTGAATTGTGGCGCAATGGCAGACAAATCGGGCTTTTCTAACTCTGACTATCCGCGGATTCCTCGTTTCCACTAACCTTCCCATGACCGCGCCAGCTGTTTTTGTTGTGCCAGCCGATAATCACGTCACTGGCGCCAATGCCTCGCCACCATTCTTCAAACTCGTCGCGTGAAAGATAAAAAGCCGTGGGAGCCACCAGGTGATCGAAAACGATTGCGTGATGTTCCCTCCAGTCGAAAACCGAAATTGCATTGAGATAGTCATTGTAGAACAGGTGGCGAGCCAATTCCCTGCCCTTCTCACTTCTATTCAGTGGACCATAAATTAGTTTGGTGGCTCCGAACAGTAGTGCGGTAGGCACCTTCGAAAGTTGAAGCAGCGCGCGCGGATCCATGCGCGATGTGAGCGTTCGGCGCAGTGGGTTGACCCATCGCACGATCCAGTCGTTGTTCTCGGCCCCGTAAACCCAAGCCGAGATATGTCCACCGGGTTTCACTTTCGCGGCCAGCGAAACAAAGCCCGCGCGGGGATCCGGCAAGTGGTGCAAAACCCCAACTGAGAAGGCGTAATCAAACACGCGTCGCACCGGCAAATGGTACATATCAGCTTGAATGATATGTGCGTTTTCTAAAGCTCGGGTCGCTGCGAAGGCCGGCTCAACCGCATCGCTTAAGTCAACAGAAACAATGTCACGGGCTCCCCATTGTGCAGCCAACTGCGTGTGTCGTCCCTTGCCGCATCCGCCTTCCAGAACTACTTTGCCGCGGAAAAACTCCGGCCTCACTGGCGCGAGCCAACCCAAAAGCTGCTCTGAATAAAGCGAATCGGCATGGTTGAAATGTTGCCATTCCCAGCCAAACTTTTCCGCCGTGGCGGCCTTGTCCGGCTCAACTTCACCGGTGGCAACGAAGCGGGGAATCCCGCGAATCACCGGAAAGCGCCGGCGACAGCCAAGGCATTCGAGTTCGCCTTCAATTATTTCCCTGTCTTCAACTTTCGACACCGAAAGCTGCCTGATGTCACCACTACATGATGGACAGGCCAGGTAATCCAAAACCCTTTCTTTCATAAAGACAATCTAAACAGGTCCTTCTTGAGAGTGGTCAAACATCTTGTACAGAAAAACCTGAACTGCAGTGCATTGTGTATTGGCTTCGTCAGATCAGGCGGGAAAGGAGTAGGTAGCTCTGTACTGTGGCGGATCTTTCTCCAGGATCGGTTGTCGAGACGCTTCCAGCCAGGCGTGCCCATTCAAAATACCGTCACCCTCTTTTCGCACGCCGAAGACGATCTGGGCGCGAGTGCCGTTCATCGATACATAACGGTAAAGCACGGCAGCACGTTTCCAGCATGTCGGAGTAAAGACAAAGATGTTTGTTTCCAGCAGTAGGTCAAGCAACTCCGCCATTCGCTGGTTAGAAATAGAATTTCTGCGAGCAGTTTGGCGCGGTGTGGCCAGAGACAACACGCGTGGCAACGGTTGAATCTTTAGAAGTCCTGATATCAGAACAACCCAGGTGGCCATCCTGATCAACAACCAGGCTTCCTGTGGGCTCTTGAATACGAACCCGATGCCGAGCACAGCTAGCCGGTAAAAGTTCCGAATCCTGGTAATGATTTTATTAAACACGTGATACTTATATGTAAGTTTGACCGCGTCGTGACTCGAAGTGTATCGGCACAAAGAAAACGGATCAAGTTAGTAATCGGATTGGTTTTTTTGAGTAAAGTCCTAATTTAGAAGAGAAGCGGACGATCCACGAAACCACACGAAGCAACACTAACCTTCCTTCGTGGAATTTCGTGTAACTTCGTGGATCGCTTTACCCCGGGAACACTGAAGTCAAACTGGGACACTACCGTGTTTCTGGCTTCAAGGACTCCATACCAATTTGAGTTATCATCAACTTTTATGGTCCGTACCAGTCCGGCTCTCGTTATTATGCGGGCCATGGGAAAATTGGTAGGTCTTCATTCATTCAAGGAAGGTACTGAATGTTCCTTTTCAAAAAGATAGTTGGCCCCCTGCTATTTCCAATGCCTTTCGCGTCGTTTCTACTTATCCTGGGTTTGATCCTGTTGTGGTTTACCCGAAAACAGAAAGCCGGAAAGTTATTCGTGTCCGCGGGTACGCTGCTTTTACTAAGCATGAGTTTAGGCATGTTTGCATCCTGGACACTGGTACCGTTGGAACGACGTTACCAACCGTTGCTCACGACCGCGACGGTCACGACGCCGGAGTCTCCAATAAAGTGGGTCGTGGTGCTTGGAGGTGGTGGTTCCTACAGCCCTCAGCTTCCAGGCACGAGCCAGCTTTCGGCCACTTCCCTTGTCCGCCTAAGTGAGGGCATTCGCTTACACAGACAACTGCCGGGCTCAAAGCTCATTCTGTCGGAGGGGGCCATTTTTCAACCTGTGCCGGTGGCGGACGTAATGGGCAACGTGGCTCAGGAGCTGGGTGTTGCAAGTGACGCGATTGTCCTTGAACGGCAATCACAGGACACTGAGGGCCAGGCTGCCTCTGTGCTACCTATGGTTGGCACGGAGCGGTTTATTCTGGTGACCTCCGCGTCTCATATGCCCCGTGCGATGGCCTTATTTCGAAAATTAGGCATGAATCCTATCGCAGGCCCGACTGACTTCAGGTCCAAACGCAGCGATACCTTGGTCCCGTCGACCTTTTATCCAAGTGCCGGCGAACTGCGGAAAGTTGAACTCGCCATGCATGAGTACATGGGTCTCGCCTGGGCCAAACTGAGAGGAAGAATTTAACCTCAGGAACTCGTTGGTGAGCCCTCACCTGACCAAATGCCGTGACGGCAATGACAGAGGAAATATCCTGATCGGAAAAGCTAGACTGCGTCGGAGGCGGTAGAAGTTGGTCTTGTGCCGGCGTGTCTTGGAGTGAGCGAAGCAGCAATTGCCGGGACAGCTTTTGCCCTTTCGATGGCGGCTTGTTGTCTTTTTTCTTCCCACTTCTCTCTGAGCAAAACAATTCCCACCGCGACGAAAATGAAGTAGAAGACGAGTATTTGTGCACGCTGACGGTAAGCCGTCCCCACGTTACCCTGGAAAACCGAATAGGCCAGGGTGAGCATGGTTGTGAAGATGAAGATCACAAAGGCCTGCCGCAGGCGGTAACGGAAAGTAAACCAGAATCCCAGCACCAAGAAAGGAAAGGCTGCCCACCAAATCAGCATTTCCGGCAACGTGATGCTTTGACGTAACGATTGAAGTTGCCAGGGGAAGGGCGCAAATAAAAGATAAAGTATCCCCTTCGGAACTGCTTGAATCGCACCCGAAGCAGTTGATACGTCTACGTCTTCGCCGAAGCCGGATTCGGCGCTCGTGGCTAAGTCGAGCCGGCTACGCTGTACGACCGTCAAGTCGCTATAGTATCCAAACTGCAAGTTTGCCGTACGTATTACGCCGAGATAAGTCAACGCCAGACCGATACCGATAACAAGCAGCAGTTGTCTCACGAAACCGGCTGCCGTGAACTCTTTCATACCGATGGTGAAAGCCCCCACGATAGCGGCCACGACCATGAAGAAAAGGTAGAAACGAAAGGTAGTCAGGGTCGCCAGTACTGCAGCAAGAACCAGCGCGTTTCTGAAGCTAAATTTCTCTCCCAGTCGCAATGTCAAAAGCACTGACAGGGCCAGCATGAAAACGATCGGCCCATCCTTCAGGCCCTGAGATGACCACAAAACCAGCGACGGGAAAAAGGCGACAAAAACTGCCGCGAGTCGAGCCACCCTGAGATTACCAAAGATGCTGTGAGCAATTAGAAAAATCGCCGCCGCCGTTGCCGCCCCGAGGACCGAGTTTATGAATTGTATAGCCAGCATGTTTTGACCGATGACTCTATAGACTGCCGCGACCATATAGATCATCCCTGTTGCACCGACTCCCAGCTGCCCCTGGAACCTTTCGACCAACCCGGCATAATACAGATCTCCTCCCCAAGCCCTGAGCAGCGCCATGCCAAAGTTGTCGTACGTGTAGGCATCGCCTCCGAAAAACTCCTGCAACTCAAAGACATTGATCAGAGAGCCGACCACCATCCTCACCAGCAAGGCTCCGATAAAGAGTTGGAAAAGAAACTGCTTCTCAACCTTGCTCCTGAAGATAATGAGAGACGCAGGAATTGCAACCAGGGCACAAATTACGATGGCTGCCGCTGCGCCGCTATGATCCGGGACCACGACGATCACGCCCACACAAACAATCAATGCCAGGACTGCCAGTACGCTGTTCATAGTGGAAAAATGTTCTGGTTAATTACTACGTGAACTTCACTCTCGGAAACCAGGTCGGCGCTTAAAAGTAAACAGCCTGCTTTACTGGCGCAAGACCAAATGATTTTCCAGGACGAGCGCGTCGAAACTCGCGCTCTGGAAGGTTTTGATTGCATCACTCGGCCGACAGACGATCGGCTCCTGAATATTGAACGAAGTATTGAGCACCATCGGGCAGCCCGTAAGTTTTTCAAACTCAGTTATCATCTGCCAATAGCGCGGATTCGTCTTGCGACTCACCGTCTGCGGCCGCGCGGTACCGTCGACATGAACCACGGCCGGAAACCGTTCTTGTTGGCCGCCGGTGACGTGCAGTACGGTGATCATAAACGGATCGTGATGGGGCCTGCCGAAAACTTCGGCGCTTACTTCTTCCTTCATTGAGGGAGCCAGCGGGCGAAACCATTCGCGCAGTTTGACCTTCTTGTTGAGCAGCTCGCGCATGTCTCCGCGGCGTGGGTCGGCAATGAAGCTCCGATTGCCAAGTGCACGTGGGCCAAATTCCATCCGTCCCTGGAACCAACCGATGATTGCGCCGTCGGCTAACATCTGGGCGACGCGGGGCAGCATCTCCAGGTCGGGCAGCGTTTCAAACTGCAAGCCCGCCGAAACAAGCGCGCTCGCACATTCAGCCGAAGTGAAGCCCGGGCCGTAATAGGCATGCTCCATCTTGAACTTGCGTGGCTGTTTCAGAACCTGATGATGTATGAGTAGCGCGGCGCCGAGCGAACAGCCGGCATCGCCTGCCGCAGGTTGCACAAAGTAATTCTTGAAAGGCGACTCAGTCATGATCCGGCCGTTCATAACCGAGTTGAATGCGACGCCCCCGGCCATGCACAGATTCTCTTCGCCGGTCCGCTCGTGAAGACCGCGAAGGAGATGGAGCGCCGTGTCTTCCAACACCTTTTGCGCACTGGCGGCGATGTTCCAATGGCGTTCAGTCAACTCCTCGTCGGGGCGGCGTGGCGGCCCTAACTCCCGGCTGATTTCCTCACCAAACTGGTAATGCTTCGCGAGGTGATGATCCAGCACTCGGATGTTGAGGTGAAAGTCGTTGTTGCCGTTCGTAGTCAGGACCTTCCGCGCGAAGAAGTCGTAATAGTCCGGCTTGCCATAAGCTGCCAGGCCCATTAATTTCCACTCGTCGCCGGCGAACATGTCGAAGCCAATGTAGTTAGTCACAGCCGAATAGAATTGTCCGAGCGAGTGTGGCAGCTTGATTCGCTTCAAGACTTTGATGCGAGTGTCCTCACCCAGTGAAAAAAGTGTTGTTGTGTCTTCGCCGGTGCCGTCCCACGTCATGATGGCGGCACGTTCGAGTCCTGAGACAAAGAAGGCACTGGCGGCGTGACATTGGTGATGTTCGAGAAAATGGAAACGAAAATTACCGGGGCCGAAATGCTTGCGGATCAGTTGAGGATGTCTGAGCATCCCCAAATAACTCTCGCCCACCTGCGCCACGCCGCGATCGACGCGCGCCTTGAACATGTCGCGGGAGATAACTGCCGACTTCAAAGCTTGCATGGCTTTGTGCCGCAGGACCCACGGTTTCCAGTAGAGGCCGATATGCGGCACATCCGCTATCTTGATGCCGGCCTCCTCCAGACAATACTGCATTGCCTGGTAGGGGAAGCCGCTGTGGTGCTTCCGGCGCGAAAAGCGCTCTTCCTCAGCAGCCGCTACGATTTCACCGTCGTGTATGAGTGTAGCGGCTGAATCGCCGAGCGTTGTCAGACCAAGAACATACATCTACTAACCGCCTTATTCTCTCTCATCTTCAGCGTACCAACTGGCGTGATTCCAATTCTACTGTAGCCTGCGCAACCCGATCCGTTGCATTTTGCTCTCGGACCCATGCCAATAATTCCGGGATACCATGCTCTAGTGAGGTCTTCGGCTCATACCCTAACAACTTACGTGCGCGCGAAATATCCGCGAAGCAATGTCGAATATCACCCTCGCGGTACTTACCAACAAAGGTCGGCTCTAGTTCTTTTCGGAGTCCTTCGGTGAGCAATCGCGCTACTTGAGAAACCGAAGTCGCACGTCCCGTCCCGATGTTAATGGTCTGATAGTCGGCGGCATTCTTTTCGAGCGCCAGAAGATTGGCCTGGACAATATCACTGACATGCACGAAATCGCGCGTCTGTTCGCCATCCTCGAAGATTAACGGAGACTGATCCTGCAGCAATCGCGTAGAAAAAATCGCACAAATACCGGTGTAAGGATTCGAGAGTGCCTGCCGAGTGCCATAAACATTAAAGTAACGTAGCGCAACCGTAGGAATGTTATAAGCACGCCCGACTACGAGACAAAACTGTTCCTGATCCTGCTTCGTGATCGCATAGACGGAGGTGGGAAAGAGCGGCTTGTCCTCGCTCGTGGGAAGCGGCTTCAGCCCTGTACCGCAGACGGGACACGAAAACTCCCACTGTCGCTGCGACAATTGCGACGCTGCCCGCAGGTTCGGGTTTATTCTGCCACAACGCGCACATTCGTAGGCCCCCTCGCCGTAGATCGACATCGACGAAGCAACGATCAGTTTGCGTATCTGAGCACGTCGCTTGCTCAAGGCTTCGAGCAAAACAGCCGTGCCGAAATCGTTGGCGCGCACATACTTTTGTATCTCATACATGGATTGGCCGACGCCAACCTCTGCCGCCTCGTGATAGACGGCTTCTACGCCCTCCAGAGCACGGTCGAGGACCTCACCGTCACACACATCGCCGTATATGAACTCCGCTTTAGGGTTAAGGTGGCGCGGTTTTCCTCCTTCATGTACCTGCGACACCAGCGCATCAAGCACAGTTACCTTGTGGCCCTGATCAATCAAAGCATCAACTATATGCGAACCGATAAAGCCAGCGCCTCCGGTCACAAGAATTCTCATCTTATTTTAATTGTTCCTTCCGCTAAATTCTGGTCACCCAGGTAATGCCGACTCCTTTAGGACATGGATTAAACTATTACCGAACGCAGGATCTCATAAACGCGAGGGGCCTGCACTGCCGCTGAATATTTACTCTCTACGGTTGCTCGCCCTGCCGCACCGAGTCTCGCTCTGAGTTCCGCGCTGCGAAGCAACTGCTTGAGTTTCGCGACCCATTCATCCTCAGTGGCAGCCAGAAAGCCATTAATGGAATCGTGGACAATATCAGAGTTGACGCCGACGGAGGAACAAATGGTCGGGATCCCGAGTGCCATGTATTGCAAGGCCTTCAGGCCGCACTTGCCTCGGCTCCACTGATCATCCGGCAGCGGCATGATGCCTATGTCTATTCGTCTTAGATCTTCAACTTCCGTCGCTGCGCGCCAGGGTAAAGCCTCAACGTCTACTCCCTCAAGTTCATAGTTGTGCGTCCCAATCACGCGTAGGCGAAAACGCTCCTGCTTAGCCAGACGCTGTAGTGCGCCGCGCAAAGAATCGAGATGTTGAACAGTACTAAAGCTGCCACTCCAACCGATCACCGGCAAATCCGTCGGGCAGCCTTGCGGCCCCATCCCATACTTTTCCGTGTCAATCGTTGTCGGCACGATCTGGACGCGCTCGTTAGCTTGCCGCGCATACTCCGCAAGGTAAGGATTACCCACCATCACATGGGTTGAGAGCCGACAAATTGTGCGGGTCTTCGCGGCAAACTTTAGATAGCTGAGATAACCGTTTGAGGGACTGACGTATGGGACAAAGATCGCGTCGTCAAAGTCAAAAATCATTGGCACGCCCGCCCGGTGGATGAGACGCTCAAAGATGGGGGGACCAAATAGCGCGGCCTCACGGAAAATGTACACCACATCATAATTGCCCAACTTGCGTAAAAGAGCCGCGCGGCACCCAAACGCACGCGCAATCAAGCGCAGTTTGCGCAACATATTTCCAGGCTTGTAGAGGACGTCGTGAAGGGCTTCATCTTCGAACGACTCATATGTAATCTCGACTCCCAATGCACGAAGATGCGGCTCCCACTGTTCGAGCCGGAATCGTTGACCCGGCGACGTGTTATATAGACTCGGAACGATAGCGAGAAGACGCATGATGTTATCTTTAGGCAAAAATTAAGAAACTATGAAGTAATTTGAAATCAGACTGACCAGCATACAGGAGGCGAAGTTTCCGACCTAAAAAGCGAAATTAGGACTGCCCTCCTCTTCGGCAGCCGCAACTGTCGCACCGTCGTGGATGAGTGTAGCGTCTGAATCGCCGAGGGTTGTTAAAGCGAAGGATGGACACAAATTTGCACTCCCGAAAGAAAGATTAAAATACCATAGCGGCTCAAGCTGGCAGAAATGCGCTGGTCATTCGAGCGCCGCTCAACCCATATGGTGTTCATTTGCGAACCGAATAGGTCGACTGCGTGCCGATCCAGCCTATCACCGGGACCTGGCTCCGTTAGAGGACTCAGTGGGGAAAAAGCGTTCAGTGTTGTCAGCGTGATGCTTGTTCAGCCCGAGGCTGGACGAACCCGGCCACACGATAGCGCGTTGACGCAGCTTCAATCGGTTACGAGGCGAGGGCAAAGACTTCTCATAGATTGTGGCTGCTCCTTGCTCCGCTCCCGTTTCCGAGTCGTATGGCGGCTCGCGTTCCGTCGCGATACTATTTCTCAGCCCAAATCTTCAAAGAGTCGCCTAGCCGCACCACATTGAGCAGACCGTTAAGGGCGTCTTTCAACCGGCGTCGTGATGGGCTGGCCATCAACGATTCATTCAAACGATAACTCGATTCGACACGCCCAAAGCCCTTTTCCCCGTGCTCGCTGGTGGCCTGTCTCTGATCAGCTCCAGCTCGCAAGCCGTGCAGCAACTCGTAGGGGTTAACGCCTTCGGTCACAACGCGCACCGGTCGCAGCCCCGTTGCTGCCAGCATTTTCTTAATGCCATCCCTTGAGAACAATTGCAGATGTTCCGGGGGGCTGACGATGCTCCATTTTAAACCAAGGAGATAGGCAGACAGGCCGCGACCGTGTGGGGTAGTCAGCCACAGCAAGCCGCCCGGACGCAGCACCCGCGCAATGTCCTGCAAAACTATTTCCGGATCGGTCACGTGCTCCAGGACTTCACTGGCCGTTACGACATCGAAATAGTTACTCGGGTAATGTGCCTCTGCCAGCGTGCCGCAAAACACCTCGAAGCCCAAGCCGCGCACATGGTCAGCCGCCTTTTGTGAAACCTCGACACCGAAGGCCTGCCAGCCCCCACGGCCCGCCGCTTCGAGCAGGGTGCCGGCGCCGAAGCCGACATCGAGTAGTCGACCGTCTCGACGGTAACTTGCAAACCCGGCGATAATTTCATCCAGCCGCCGGTTGATGAAGTCAGGAACGGTGAGATTTTCTTCTTGATAATAAACGTTGTAGTCTTCTGCACTCTCGGCGGTGGGCAGATGCGCTGTGTAAAGCGTTTTACAGTCCCGGCAGATAACGATCTCAAAGCCGCTTTTCGGACCACGTTCAAGGTACTCGGCAGAAGCACAAGCGGGGCAATGCCGTGTGGTGGGATTATTGTCCACGCTCTTTTCTCCCATCATCATCAATCATCGGCACGGCCTGATCGCTCTCTATCTGCCGCCCTTTCCCACTGTGTCTGAGTCTGACGCCATCATTTTCTCCAAACGACGATAAACGTTGACATACTGTTGCCCACCAATCGTGTGCAAATCAAAGAGTTGCCGAGCGATACGCCGGCAACGTTCGCTGATCCCAACCTCATTCACTAGTGTGACCGCCTGCTCGGCCGCTGTTTGAAAGGATTTCTCATTGAAGTCACGCACAACAACACCGAGACGTTCGCGTTCAACGAGTTCATCCATGTCACCGATACCCTCATTGCAGACAACCGGAAGTCCAACGGCGAGGTATTCAGGAATCTTTGTCGGCGAAGCGGCTATCTGGGCAAAAGAAGCTTTGCGAAATGAAATTCCCAAACGAGCGCGGCGCAGATGCGCGGGCACTCCAGCCGGCGATACCGCTTCGATACTAAAATCATGCTCATTAAGGCCGGCGCGTTTGAGCGCTGCGACGGCCTGCTCGGGCGGAGAGACTGAAAGGATGCGCAGGAACCCATCCGGCCAATACTCCTTGAACGACTTGAAAAAGCGTCCCATCTCCTCGACTAAATAGAGTCCTCCAAGGGAACCGGCGTACACAACTTCGAAGCGACGGTTTGCGGTCGAGTCTTCGCCCACGCTTTGAACTTCGATGCCATTGTCGAAGCGTGCGAAATCAACGCAGCAGGGTATCACTTCTATTTGTTCGGCGGCTTTCAGGTTGTGGTCCACCAGCCAATTCCGCATACGCTCGGTCAGCACCACGATCTGATCAGCGCGACGAATGCCGGCGCGCTCCAAACGTTTGACCAGACGAAACGGCAGCGAGTGTTCGGCCCAGATTCCCGACTCAACATACTCTTCCGCCATTAAACCGCGGATATCAAAGATCGCTTTAGCGCTAACGAACGCCCGCGCCCAGAGCACCATCGCCATCGGCACGTGAGCTCGCGCGTGCAGTACATTTACACCTTCGTGTCGCACCATGCGCACAGCAAAACGCGCCCCGGCGACGATGTCGTACAGAGTCGCGGGGAGCGAAGGGCTTTTGTGATAAGGCAGGCAAAACCAAATGATGCCTTCCGCCATCAATCGCTCTCGTTGCTCCGTCTGTTCCTCCTCTCGCCCATCCCGGCGCAAATCCGGCTCGAACGTGAGCAAGTTCACTTTGATTCCGGCGGCCGCGATTTGTCGTAAGTAAGGGAGCACTTGTGTCTGCACAAGAGGCTCGCGCAAACCGAAATAGCAGAGGTAGAGCGTGCGGGCTGAGGCTGGCGACAATGACATCTTATCGAACTAAATCTCGGCTAACAAACTTCTTAATCAAGACTCGATTGGAAAGCATATTTTGGCATCACCTGAAGGGGAGGGGCCTGAATCATGCACGATCAGCGTGGGTCGATATCGCAGAAGCTGGCGATTCAATATGAGCGAGACAAAGATGCAGGACTTTTGGTCGTCTGTTTTTCAATAAGCTCACAGATCGCTTTAGATAGTGCTTCCCCCGTAAGTCGATTACCCTCAAGGTTCCAGTGCCCGAAACCGATTTGATGGCCAAACCCGTGCAAGGGAACTTTGGACCTCTCGGCGTATTCTCGAAACCCTCGGGCCAGATTCACTACCGCAAAACCTTCACGCTCCCCAAGAGCCTTAATGCGCTGGTCCGGGTAAAAGAGTTCCGCGACGCCAAGTCCCCTGGCGAATTGCTGTCGAACTGATGGATCAGGATGAACTTGCCAGTCGTTCGATAGCGTAGCAACCATGAAACTGGCGCCCTTCTTCTCTACCTCATCGCGCATCATCACGACGGTTCCTTCGGTAACTCGCCAGGCTTCGTTCCAAACCGGATCTCCAGGTTCTCGGTAAACGAAGTTATAAGCATCGACGCTTTTCTGATCGTTCGCTTCGCGTCGGGCGCGTAAAGCTGAGCGCATGGAGTTAACGGCCTGCACTATTCGAGAGTGATCTTTGAGCCAAAATAGGAATTTACCGACAAACGATTGTTGCCGTCGAAATCTGTCTGACTCCAGAAAAGACATGTCCGGCACTAATTTGCCATCCTGATAGATGAAGTAAGCGCGTAGATCCGGATCTTGAGCCAGAGCACGCGAGTTGTCCTTGATGTCGTTACTTGTGGTGAAGGCGAGTAGAACAAGGTCAGGTGAGTAGTCCCAGACTTTGTGGCGTAGGGTCAGCAGTTCCTGGGCGGTGCCATAACTCGATACTCCAAAATTGATTACTTCTACTTTTCGACCACTCAGGGTGCCACATTCCTGTAGCCTCTGTTCCATGATGGCGGAGGCGGTCTCCTCGAGCGGCACCTGCAAAGCCTCCATCATTGAATCTCCGAGCACAGCGACGCGGAATGTATTTGCAGGCTTCTCTTTAGAACGCTCTCGATCGCGTAATCCGTCGCTGTTGATCTTTATGTAAGCTTCGCCTTCCTTGCGCCACCAGCCCTCCGCGCCTGGTCGTGGCGAAAAACCACGATATTCATCCGGCATGACGAGGTTAGGCGAGGAAATGCCGGCTGCCCGCAGTCCTATTTCAAATATCAGTGTGGCCGCAACCAGTGCAAACAGCACAGACGCAAGCCTTAGCTTCCAACGTTTTGTCATGCGAAACAAAGACAGACAAAGGGAGTTTCGACATCGACTCCCTCCCTCAGTTCAAACCTGAACGTGGTTATAACTGCTGATGGCCAATTTTTCCGCTGGCCCAAAACCACGGACTCCTGCTCCACCGGCATCAAAATAGAGTGTAGATGAACGGCGCGGCCGCGGTCTTCCCAAGCACCAGGATGACACCCATCAACACAAATGAAACGATTAGCGGCAACATCCACCATTTCTTACTGGTCCTTAAGAAATGCCAGAGCTCGCCAAAAAAACCGTGGCGGGGTGCATTTTTGAATAGGGCTTCATTATCTACTGGAGTATCAGGATGTTCCATAATTAGCTCGCTCTTCCTGTCGAAAAACTCGATCTACTGCTTGTAATATTGTCGCAGGTAACTACGCAAATCGCTCGGCTCCGGCTTAGGTGTCCAATAACTGGTGACATCGCCGCGACGTCGCACAAGGTTGTCGCGCCTGATCAAGCGAAAAAAGATCGCCAGCGGCGTTAGCAATCCATAATAAATGATGCCGAGCAATATGATACTGACTACATGGCCGATCGGCTTAGTGACCGCCATGGCAGTCATGAAGACCGGACGGATCAGGTCTGGTGATACCAGCCCCGGAATACCAATTAACACTGCGAGCACCGCTGCAATCCAGGCTGCTTTGGTGGGGTGTCCGCTGTGGCGATACCAGCTCAGTACGAACAATAACCCAAAAACCCCCAGACAGATTCCAGCGAACTGTCGAAGGGTCTTCCGAGAAATTTTTTGCTGATCCTCATCAGGAAACTGTGGACCTATCATGTTTGTCGTCGCCGGCCAATTACTATAAAAAACCCGCCCTCCAGGTAACCATTGCTCATATAGGCCAACTGGCTCAGCACTCTTCCAACCTGGGTACCACTTGAACGTCGATCAAACAAGTTCTCATGAGGAGAAAAGACATCACCAAGCACGGGCTTGGGAATAGAATTTACAAACTCCAAACCCTCTTCATCCATCCATTGTATGACTTGACTGAGCGTGTGAGAGCGTTCGTGGGGGTGACAATATTGGTCCTGAAACCACGCTTCGCGTTTGCCATTCGCAGACACCTTGCCAAAATGTGGATCCAGCCAGCGGTTTGTTAACCCGGTCCAACGAAACAGGGCGCGTCGAGCGTAATGAAGTTGGCGGCTATAGGAGTTATAAAGTCCCACCGCTACATATCCACCTGGCTTTGCCAGGCGGCTGATTCTTCTAAATGCCAAACGTGTATCGCCGGTATGATGCAGCACCCCGTTGCTGATCACGTAGTCAAAGAAGCCATCGCGTAAACCTGGACGAAATAGGTTCATTTGCGCAAAGGTTGCTCGTTCCAACCCTTGCTGGACCTTGAAGTCCTGGGCCAGCTGTAAAGAGTTAAGGCAAACATCGATGCCAATTACAGTTCGGTGCGCACTCGCAAGGAAGTTGGTCAACTGTCCCGTTCCGCAACCTATCTCGACAACTCGAGCGTTGAAGGGAATTTGTTCATTCAATAGCCTGGCAAACATTCCCGCACGACCTTTCTCAAGGAGCGCGCGGCGGTTATCCAAATCGTCATAATTCGGGAAAGGCGTCTTCTCATAAAACTGCTTCACGAGTTCTGTCACATCAGTGAAGTCGTCACCCGCAGACGACTCAGTGGGGACAAACAGACGGAGGATGCCCCCCTCAATCGGGTACACTTTTCCAGTCACCGGATTGACGGCCGTGTCTGAACTTACCACCAGCGGTTCACCCGTAAAAGGATCGGCCCATGGAGTCTCGGCTAAGCGAGTGTCAGCTTCACCCTCAACACTTGCTACTGCATGTACCGCGGGCTGAAATCCAAGTGGTTGTTCGGTCTTGTGTAAGACGCAATCCTCCAGCACCAGCATATCCATCTCGGAGTGCATAAAGGTTTGGTAAGCTTCCCTGGGTGTCAGGACTATGGGTTCCCAGGAAAGATTAAAGCTGGTGTTGATAATAACCGGACAACCTGTCTTCTCATAAAAGCTCTTGATCAGTCGATAAAAGCGGCCATGCCGTTCGTCCACAGTCTGAACTCTTGCACTGTAATCAACGTGGGTAATGGCCGGAACCGTGCTGCGAGCGACGTTTACGCGGTGAGACAGGTCCGGCTCGTGCAGCATGCGATTGATTTCTTCCTGGGTCAGTTTGGTACGGTGACGTTCTGCAACCGGAGCAACCATGAGCATGTAGGGTGATTCCTCACCGCGACGCATATCAAACCACTCATGAACGTGCTCGCGCAGCACGCAGGGAGCAAAAGGACGGAAGCTTTCTCTGAATTTAACTTTGATATTGAGGTCACTTTGCAATCGAGGATTCCGCGGGTCGCCAATGATGCTCCTGGCGCCCAGTGCGCGAGGGCCAAACTCCGCCCGCCCGTGGAACCAGCCGATTATCTTTCCCTGCGACATGCCAGTCGCAACATGATCCAGTAGGTCTGCCTCGTTATCAAAAGAACGGTAATTGGCCCCAACCTCGTCCAGAAACCCTCGAACTTCCGTACTCGAATAGGTAGGTCCAAGATAGGAAGCTTTCTGAATGTCTTCACCGAGCGGCTGACGGGGTTTTCCAAGCAACTGATGCCAAACGAACAACGCCGCACCCAGGGAGCCGCCGGCATCGCCCGCCGCGGGTTGGATCCAAACGTTCTCAAATGGACCTTCACGCAACAATCGTCCATTGGCTACACAATTCAAGGCCACTCCACCTGCCATTACCAGATTCGCAGGTCGACCCGATTGCTCCCATACATGTCTTGCGCTGCGCAGCACAATCTCTTCACACACCTTCTGGACGCTCGCAGCCAGATCCATATGACGTTGATCGAGAAGTGATTCCGGCTTGCGAGGAGGCCCACCAAACAGTTCATGGAACTTTTCAGTGGTCATGGTCAGGCCCTGCGGATAGTTAAAGTAGGAAAGGTCCATGTGATAACTGCCGTCCGGCTTGACGTCGATTAAGTGCTGGTAAATAAGATCAACAAAACGAGGCTCGCCATAAGGCGCCAACCCCATCAATTTGTATTCGCCGCTATTGACCTTAAACCCGCAATAATATGTGAAAGCGCTGTAGAGCAGACCCAGGGAATGAGGAAACCTTATTTGTTGAGTGAGCTCAATCCGACTGTCCTTGCCATGACCGATAGTCGTAGTAGACCATTCGCCGACACCGTCCATGGTCAGGATTGCAGCTTCGCGATAAGGCGAGGCAAAGAAGGCCGAGGCTGCATGAGACTCGTGGTGAGTGGGGAAAAAAATAGGCCCCTCGTATCGGTTCCCCAACCCACGACGAATCTCTCTCGGCAGATGTAGTTTTTGTCCGAGCCAGACAGGAATCGCTTGGCGAAAGCTCTGGAAGCCCGAAGGAGCATAACTTACGTAAGTCTCGATCAGACGCTCGAATTTTGTGAGAGGCTGCTCGTAAAAGGCAACAAAATCGAGTTGTTCCGGCGTGATACCTGCTTCTTTAATGCAGTGCTCAACGGAATGCAGCGGGAAGCGCGCATCGTATTTTTCGCGGCTGAATCTTTCCTCCTGGACAGCCGCCACGATCTCGCCATCCTTCAGCAGGGCAGCGGCTGAATCGTGATAAAACGCGCTAATCCCCAAAATGTAAGTCATCGTGCTTCCCTCTGATCATCAGTCTTTCCCTACTTGCGGGTCGATGGAGCAGTAGGAGATCGTATAACAGTGCCCGAAAAACTCATATCTTGCCTCAGGTCTTCCACTTCATGCAAAAGCAGCTTAAGGAAACTTCGGAGACAGAATTATTCACACCAGTCGAAAAAGGGCTTTCGATGGATCGCTAACCTCGAGCTTCGTATTCACTGTTACGCGCAAGGCTGGAATAAAGCCTTTCCCACTGTCCAATCGTCACATCTATGAGGAATTTACGATTTGTCTCTTGCTGTGCACGATCTCCAAGTACCTTTCGCTTAGCTGAATTCGCGTACAATTCAAGCATTGCCTCTGCCAACTGGTCCACCGAGCCCGGTTCTACCAAAAGAGCGGTTTCCTCATGTTTTGCTACCTCACGAAGGGTGTCTATCTCTGAAACTATGCACGGCAGACCCTTCGACATGGCTTCGATGAGGGCAAGAGGCAGCCCCTCGAAGAAAGAGGGAAAAACAAACACATCGGCAAGGGAAAGGAAGGCTCCCACATCCGCCCGCGTTCCCGGGAACAGCACCTTATCCGATATTCCCAGGCTGTCGGTCAACTCAATCAAATCTTCCTTCAAAGGTCCGCGCCCAAGCACCACGAGGTAGGAGTTAGGCATTCTATCTGCGACCTTCTGAAAAGACTTGAGCAAGATCGCCTGACCCTTTGCGGGGTCCAACCGCCCAACATTCAAGAAAACAAATCCGCGGGCCGGAATCCCCAAGCTCATTCTCAGGTTATCGACCTCGCTCGTTGAAGCTACCAATGTCTTAGGATCTACCGCATTGTAAATCACTTCCACGCGAGAGGGTCGAAGCCTGAGATGTTCGGTGGCAGATTCCTTCACGAAGTCGGAACATGCCACAAAAACCGGATCGATCCAGCGCGCTGAGAGGCTATCTAAAACCCTCAGCACCCCAACTTTTCGGCGAGGAAGATTTGCTGCCGCAAGAGTCTCAGGTGCGTAATCTGCGCTCTGGAGCGAGACCACTATCGGAATCGTAGAGCCGAAGGGCGCAACCAGCCTCGCACTGATGTTCGCATCGTACAACCAGCTTTGTATTATCGCCGGCTTTTCCGTCTTTATGATTTGGCGAAGCTTCTTCGCTGCATATACCCACTGGGTTCTTCCGCGGGCCCCCAGGCAGACACACTCGCACTCCGCAGATCTTATTTCAGATGCAAAATCATCAGGATCTCTAAGAAACGCGACCTTATGTTTGAAGCGGGTTCGATCAGTGTTTGACAGAAGATTAACGAGTTGTCTTTCGGCTCCGCCCCGCCCAAGCGACGTGATAACGTGAAGAATTAATGCCCGTTGATCCTTAACTCTGGCCATATGATTGGTCCGATTTTAACTTCCGACTGGACTAAAGAGCTGAGACTTGAAGAATTATGGGCGATGAGATGTGTAGTGGTGGGACCAGCATCCAGATGTCAAAGCTCCCTCAGACTTGAATAGTTAACCCAGGTCTTCTTAACGCAAACGTACATCATCATATTAGCGCAGGCCCACCGCATAAAAGGTATGCTCCGACCCACTATAGGAACGCCGTCATCTTCGTTAACGATCAAACGCTTAATTAATGAGCGGGATGAAGTATAAACGCTGGGATTTGCTGAATGAGTCTGTGTCTCACTCTGGCTATGGAAACCCGGGAGTGATCCGCCCGTTCGGCCTCGACCATTGGAGTCTGTCACAGTTGCCTGTGAGCGCTCTTCATTCTGTGACACAGCGGTCGAAGATCCACTTGCGTTCCCCGGGGTCAGTTTCTCGCCCAGCTTCTGAAGAAAAGCCACGTCGTAAAGCCCCCACAAAATGCCATAGCCCTGGGCCCCAATGACGCGAAAGCCCGCCGTCTCAAGGATCTTCTCGAATTCGCGCCGAGTATAAACGTACTGAAAAAACTGCCTACCGTCGCGAGCGCCTTCAGCGTCAACTTCCGCACCGGGCACACGCTTCCACAAACTCGACTTTAACGGAGACAGCACCCGCCTCAGAAGACTAAGATAGGGCACGCTTATCATTAGCACGCCTTCTGGTCGCAAAACGCGACGCGCCTCTCTCAGCGCCGGTTCGACACCGGTTTCGAAGTGTTCTACCACGCCGCCTGAGTAGTAGAGGTCAAACGTGTCATCGGAAAATGGGAGCGCTCCCACATCACCAGCACTCAACATTAACTCGCGGTAACGCCCGCGCAGACGGGCAAGAGTCGACTGCGCGAAGTCTAATCCGACAACACGGACTCCGCGGTCCGCGTAGTATGCAACGTAATGACCTTGACCGCAGCCGCCTTCCAGCATTGAAGTTCCTGGTCGCGCGAAGCGCTCGAATACTGGTCGCAAAGGGTCATTTTCACAAAACCGCAGAGCCTCTTCAAAGTTATTGTTCTCCCAATTCTCTTCCCATAGCTCAGGCGAGTCACCCTTGTGCGCTCGCTGGTGATACATCTTCAACATCGGTTGTTTATCTCGTATTACGGTAGTTCAAATAAACGCTCTCTAGTCACTTCTAAGATTCAGCCACACTTGGCGCTTCGCTGCCACCGCGCTGAAAGTTTTTGAGCATCTTAAATCCCGCGCTAACAGATTTTCTATGGAGCAGCATGAGCGCAACGCTTAACAGCAACGTCACGGCCAGGGCCATGAGGTTGACAGAATAAAACGAAGCCAACATCGACCCCACAACGATAGGTGAGACAGCTTGAATAGTCCACGGCCGACCCGAAAGGAGTCGCTTATGCACCAACACGACAACAACTAGCGTGTTAACTCCATAAGCCGCGGTGGTAGCCCATGCGCAACCCATCAAACCGAAAGTTGGGATAAGCAAATAGTTCAGTACTACATTCACTAAAGCGGAAGCTATGGCCCCCAGCATCGCAATATAAGTAACAGATTTCGAATTTGAAAATGGCGCGTATCCCATCAAAGTCGGTCCCGCCAAAGCGGCCGCGGCCATCAAAGGCCACAAGAGTGCTCCCAGTCCGCTAAACTGCTCGCCGAAAATCAAAGGGAGAAAGTAACTGCCAACAGCAGCAGCCAAAGCGCAGGCGGTTCCCCATAGGAGCGTGAGCAAGGGAAGCGCATTGTGCATGAAACGTTCCGCGCGGTCGAATTGTCCCTCAACTTGCAGCGTGACGAAGAGAGGCAGCAAAACCGATCCTACCAGCAGCGGCAGTTGCAGTCCGGTCCCTGTGAGCTGATAAGCGACCGAGTAGACGCCCAGGTGCGCCCCGGAAAGATAGTGAGTAATGAAAAAGGCGTCGAGATAGTTGCTTGACATGTATCCAACAAACGACGCTGGAAGAATTGGTAAAGAAAAAGTCAGCATCCGCTTCAGTAATGCGCGGTCAATGCCTACCACTGGAAAAATAAGGTTGCGCAGCCGCCACAATCCGGCCAAACATGCGCCGATTGGCGCGAGGATATAAGCCAGGGCGAGGTTCAAGAAAGAAGCTTTACCAGTGAGAGCACAAGCCAGAATAATCAGAAGAACCAATAATCGCTCGAACGTCAATAAACTGGCTTGCAGCCGCATTAACTTTGCGCCTTGAAGCGCTTGTTGAACATGAATCCATAGTGCACTGGCAAGAAAAAGGCTGAGAACAATTGGGGAAGCTTGCGATGGAAGCTTCAGTAAGGAAACGAGCCACGGCAACCAGAGAGGGGACGTGGCGAGGATCAATATGACATTGGGCAGGAAGATCCAGAATCGCGTCCAGAAGGCTTTAGCGACGTGCCCTGTCTCAACAAACTCTTCGACGCCGTAACGCGAGAGAGAAACCGCGGTCCAGTTAACTCCCAACTGCCCAATCGCCTGAGAGGCGGCGATAATGGCCACCACACCACCGTAACCGGTCGGCCCGAGCAAGTGCGTTGCCAGCCAAACTGCGGCAAACGATAAGACACCGCTCGCAATTTGCGCGCCGACTAACGCAGCGTAATTCTTTGATCCGTGGCGAACGTCCCACGCCGCATTCCTACGATCGAGACTTGGACTCTGCACAATCGTTTTCACGCAAACCGCCTTAGCGGCAACTGGACGCTAACCTGGTTTTCGGGACTTGATTGTTTCACCTGCGACGTTGGCCTTTTGTTGGTTTTGGTGATTTGGTGCGCAGGCCACCTCCTCCCCTACGCCTCTCCGCTCGCGGAGAGCTGGAAAAATCAAGTTCAGTCCAGCTTAAACTGAGAGCGCCAATCTGCCGTCTCTGAAGATGCGGGCTGGTCTTTCTTGTCGAGCACGCAGGTCTCCAACACGAGGAAGTCCATTTCCGTTCTCAAAAAGCAGCGATGACTATCTTCCGGTGAGCAAACGATCGGTTCTCCGCGAACGTTGAAACTCGTATTCACTACCACAGGACAGCCCGTTTTCTTTTGGAAGGCATCGATAATTTCCCAGTAGAGAGGGTTCTCTGCTCGCCTTACCGTTTGTATGCGTGCTGAGTAATCAACATGCGTAACTGCGGGAATTTCCGAGCGCTGAACATTCAGCTTGTCGATTCCCCACAGCGATTCCTCTGCCGCCGTCATATTTCTTCGGCGTGAAGGGGAAATATCGGCCACCAGCAACATATATGGACTGTCGACGTCTAACTCAAACCAGTCGGCAACTTTTTCTCGCAATATGCTGGGTGCGAATGGACGAAAGCTTTCACGATACTTGATCTTGAGATTCATCGTCGCCTGCATCTGTGGGGATCGCGGGTCGCCGATAATGCTGCGGGCGCCCAGCGCGCGTGGGCCAAACTCCATTCTCCCTTGATGAAGCCCGATTATCTTCCCGGCCGCAAGAAGGTCCGCAACTACCTGCGGTAGATCCTCTCGCGAGTATTTCTTGTAAGGCAGTTGCTTCGACTTCAGGAAAGCCTCGATCTCTTCCTCGCCGTGTTTCGGTCCAAGATATGAACCCTTCATGCTGTCGGCGTAGGCCGGCATGCCATTGCTGCGTTGAGCATTCCGACTGGTTCGCAGTGACTCCCAGGTACCAGCCTTTTCGGGGCTCACTCTCGGCTTTCCCAGATAACGATGCCAAACCGCGAGGGCTATTCCCAGAGCGCCTCCTGCATCACCTGCTGCCGGTTGAATCCAGATATCTTCGAAAGGCACTTCGCGGAGCACCCGTCCATTAGCTACACAATTCAAAGCTACGCCCCCAGCCATACATAATTTCCTCATGCCGGTTTCATGGTAGGCGTAGGTAGTCATCTTCAGCATCACTTCTTCTGTGATCACCTGGATACTGCGGGCAAGGTCCATCTCTCTTTGGGTGATCCGGGACTCGGGCTTCCTGGGCGCGCCACCAAGTAATTTGGCAAAGGCCCGGTTGGTCATCTTCAGCCCATGCGCGTAACCGAAATATTCATGGTTCATCTTCAAGCTCCCATCTTCCCGAATCTGCAAGAGCTTGTCTTTAATGATGGAGACGTATTTCGGTTCACCGTAGGGCGCGAGTCCCATCACCTTGTATTCGCCGCTGTTCACTTTGAATCCGGTGTAGTAAGTAAACGCGCTATACAGCAGGCCAAGGCTGTCGGGAAAGCGCAGTTCTTTCAGCAGAGAGATTTCATTGCCCTTCCCGACTCCGATTGAGCTGGTGGCCCATTCGCCCACTCCGTCGATAGTCAGGATAGCTGCTTCTTCGAATGGTGAAGGATAGAAGGCGCTGGCTGCATGGCTTTCGTGATGGTCCCCGAAGAGAAGTTTCCAACCAAACTTCTTGCCCAGCTTCTTGGCAGCTCGTTCGTCAGTTTCGCCGTTGGTCTTGGCCAACTCAGTTCTAATTAAGTCGGGCATCCAAAGCTTTTCGCGCATCCATAGCGGCATCGCTTTAAGGAAGGAACTGAATCCGGCGGGAGCATAGTCAAGATAGGTTTCGAGCAGCCGATCAAACTTGAGCAGTGGCTTGTCGTAAAAGCCCACGTAATCGAGGCTGCCGGCAGTGAGTTTTGCTTCACTTAGACAATAGGCGGCGGCATTGACGGGAAAGTTGTGATCGTGCTTGATGCGGGTGAACCGCTCTTCCTGCGCCGCAGCCACTATCTCGCCGTCAATCACAAGACAGGCTGCGGAATCGTGATAAAAGGCCGACACGCCAAGAATGCTTACCACCGATTACGCCTTCCCGGTTAGAAGAGTGTATAGATGAAGGGCGCAATGGCCGAACCCTTCGCCAGCACAAGCAAAGCTCCCACCGCTACCAGAGTTATGACGATCGGAGCGAGCCAATACTTCTTATTCTCCCTCATAAACTGCCACAGCTCGTTGATTACCTGGACCTTTGACATGTGAACTCCTAATACATCTTCTCGTAGTGACGCGTGTCACGCTGCCTGGCTGAATAGGGTCTCCAGTAAGACGCGCTGGGAGCAGCGCGACGATGAAGTGGGTCCCAACCCGTTAATCTCTTGATGACTCCGATGGGTGTCACGATCATAAAGTAAATTATGCCCAGAATGATCCTTGTCATTACAAAGGCAAGCGCTTCCGCCAACTTCATCCAGGCCCGGTTTGGATAGACCAGCGCTCGGGGGAAAATCAAACCCAGGAGGAAGAGTGCGGCACCCAGCAACAAGAGCGCGTGCGCGACGTCGGGAAATTTTCCGCGATAAACCCACCATGTCCCGAGCAAAAGGAACACCCCCCCGACAATCAGCCCAAACTCTCGTTCTACTCGGAAGGGACGGTTGTTCATACCTGGTTCCACACCTTGGGTTACGCAGAATTATACAGTCCGCTTGGAATATTGCGATTTGGTAAGTAAGCCGGATTTACCGAGGCAGGTATCACAACGCGACTTTTTAGCGGCGATCAAAGGCAAACGATCCACGAAATTTCACGAAGAGACACGAAAGACAATTCGTGTTATTCCGTGTGATTTCGTGGATCGCTGTCGGCTGAATCGAGCTAACGCCTTTCCCTATCGTGTGCTAGCGGCAGCCGCGTCGTCCGACTTTTCCCCGTCCGGTTCGCTGTAGTAGTAGCTCGAATAATAGCCATAGCCATAGTAACCAGCATAGTAATAATCCTGCTGGCTCTCTAACTTCACGTTATTGAGCACCACACCAAATATGTGTGCCCCCACGTCGAGCAACTGTTGCTTGGCGCGACGAACCACAGCCCGGGAACTCTTTCCACCATGCACAATCAGCACGACACCGTCGACCATGGTTGAGAGAATCGATGCGTCGGTAAAAGAGATGGCCGGTGGCGAATCGATAATGATGTGGGCGAATTTTTCGCTCAATACACCCAGCAGTTTCCTCATCTCATCAGATCCCAGGAGTTCTGCGGGGTTTGGCGGCACCGGCCCAGAAGTCAGGAGTTTCAGATTTGGAAGTTTTTCATATGTCTGAACCAGCCTATCCAGATCCCTCTCGCCGGAAAGCCAGTTGGTCAATCCCACTGAATTTGAGATTTCAAAGTGAGCGTGCAGTCTCGGTCTTCTCAAGTCGCAGTCGATAATCAACACTTCAGCCCCGGTTTGGGCCAACATGACTGCGGTGTTGATAGCTGTAGTGGTTTTGCCTTCAGATGGCTGACTGGAGGTAACCAAAATCGTCTTGGGCGGTTGGCCCGCCGAAGACAACAGCAACGAAGTACGGAGGTGCCGGTAAGATTCGGCGACTGGTGATCTCGCATCTTCTACCAACGCGAGGGCATTCGAAGCCGCCGGCGCCGGCGTGGTCGCACCCGGTAATCCGATCAGGCCTTTCTTCTCGCTCTTGCTGGCGGGAATCAGAGCCAACGCAGGCAAGTGAATATATCGATCGACGTCCTCCATCGAGTTGACTGTGTCGTCCAGGAAATCGAGAAGGAAAGCAAGACCGATCCCTGCAATTAACGAAAGCAGGAAAGCGATCAATATGTTTCGCATACGCGGCGGGCCAATAGGCACCTTTGGCAGACGGCTGTAGGTGGCCACGCTCACTTCGTTGGGCTTCTCGGCGGAACTTGTGGCTTGCAGCTCGCGCTGTCGCTGCAGCAGCGCGTTCAAATACTGCTTGTTTGTTTCCAGGCCAGAGGAGATCGCCATCATCTCAATCTGATCGTGGGTCTGCTGAGTAGTCGTACCACGCTGGTCGTTGTACGTCTTGCGGAGGTACTGCTCCTTAGCCAGCGTTTCCTGGTAGCGACCCTTCAGGCCACCGACAATCTCCGCGGTGGCTTTTTCCAGTTCTCGTTCTCTTGGCGCCAGCTGGCTCTCAACTTTTTTAACTTCCGGCCACTCAGCTGTATAAGCAACCAGCAGAGCGTCCCGCTTTTGCTTGAGTTCAGCTACTCTCTCCCTCAAATTTGCAACATACTCCGACTTCTGCACATCCTGAATAGCAAACAGATCTTTTTCGTTCCTGGCGCTTTCATATATCGCTTGAGCGCTTTTACGTTCGTTTTCCGCCTCCAACAATTGTGTGCTCAGTTCATTCAAGCGCCTGGCCTCGACGTTCATGCCCGGCTCAGTGTTTAAAGGAAGGTTTTTAGCGCGGGCGTAATTGAACTGCCGTTCCTGGTCCGTCTTGACTGCCAGCTGGAGTTTGGCAATTTCTCGAGCCAAAACATCTTCCTGCTTCTTTGAGCCCAGGGTCGCGCGGTCGACGTTATTGGCGATAAACACCTCGGCAATGGTGTTGGGGACCTTCTGGGCGAGTTCAGGATCGGTATGGCTAAACTTAATCGTAACGAGATTTGTCTTTTCGATCGGCTCTACGACTTCGCTCAAAGTGATGGCATCTTCGTATGGTTCGAGCTTGGCTAACTCCTCGGCAGACAATTGTCGATCCTGCAACGCGTTCTCAGGAACGACGTTCACGCCCGTCGCAACCGCCGGCGAGGCGGGTCGAGCCTTGGTTTCGCGAGAAAATATCTTGCGTAATGAAGTGAAGAATCCTCCCTGCGCCTGATTACCAAGAAAGTTAGGATTGTTTTGCAGGTCCAGGGTTAGAACTACTTGCCGAGCGAGCGCGGGATTTTGCAGGAGTTTAAGCTGCGTGCCCAGGAAGGTGGGATCGTTCGCGCTATTATTGATAACGATTTCTTTGGTCTGCAAGACGCTGCGCGGCTTGGGGTCGATCCGGATCATCGTTTCCCCTTGATAGATCGAGGGGGTACGGAACATCTGTATCGTAACCAAAGAGGTGACCACCAGCGTCAGACTGAGAATCAGCCACTTCCGCTTTAGTATCACGAACAAATAGTCGCGGATGTTGGTGGGTGAGCCGGCTGCAACCCCGTAAGGTTTGGTAGCAAGATCCCCCAGGGGCCGATCCAGACCGCGTTCGAGCGAGGCCGGTATAAGGCGATTATCTTGTGTGACCATATAACTTAGACCTTTATTTAGAGACGAAATCCCGCAGAAGGATAGAATAATAGCAGAGACTCGCCGTGTGGCAAGTAAACTATGAGCGTTTTAGGCCTCGCTGGCGGTATTAGCCTCAGAGGAAGGGCCCACAAACTCCTCAACGGCCTGTTCCCAAAATGGAAGTGGCGCCAGGCCGACAGCCTGAGAAAGCAGGCATTTCAGGCGGGAATTCACAGGACGCGGCGCTGGCCTTTTAAGCGACTCCGTTAAGACGGTTCCGATATTCACGTGTTCGAAGCCAGCGATGTCGAGTGCCCTTCGCGAAAACTCTTCATAACTTGCGCCGTTGCCTTCATTTACTACGTGAAACACTCCGGGCAGATCGAGTTGGGCCAACTCCCTCAAGCGGGCCGCCAGATGGATACCAAATGTCGGTGTGCCGTAGGAGTCTCCAATAGCTTTCAGCGACTCACCCCGCCGGGCCCGGTCGACGACTGTGCTCAGGAAATTCTTTCCGCCTGGGCCAAAAATGAATCCGCTTCGCACCACGATTGTGCGCGCGTATGCCAGTTGCGACAGTCGTTCCCCATCGAGTTTTGAGCGCCCATAAACGCTCCGTGGATTTGGGTCATCCCGCTGTGTGTAGAAGCCTTCCTTTTGGCCGTCGAAAACGTAATCCGTGGAAATCGTAACGAAGGCCGCATCAACCAGTCGACTGGCCTTTGCCAGATTCGCAGGGCCGGTTGCATTTGCCGCCTGCGATCGTTGCGGATCAAGCTCGCATCCGTCGACATCCGTCCATGCAGCACAATTAATCACCGCCTCTGGCTTCACCGAGAGCAAAGTTGACTTCACCAGCTCCTGGTTCGCAATGTCGAGAGCCTGATGATCGTATGCGAAAACCTCGTCACCGGCTGCCTCACAGTGATTTTTCAGGGCCTGACCGACCATTCCGCCCGCGCCTGTCACCAATACTCTCAACCCGTCGAGACCTCCGCCCCGTATTGTTGCTCATAGTATTCGCGATAAGCACCGCTACGAGTCCTGGAAACCCATTCGGTATTCTCCTGGTACCAACAGATAGTTTTGCTTAATCCGTTTTCCCAGGTTTCCATGGGTTTCCAACCAAGTTCGGATTCAGCCCGGACCGGATCGATGGCATACCGGCGATCGTGACCTGGTCGATCCTTGACGAAACGCAGAAGCGAATGCGGTTTCCCAAGCAAGTCGAGTAACGACTTCACTACCTCGATATTGCGCCTTTCATTGCGCGCGCCGAAGTTGTAAACAGAACCGGAACGGCCCTTCTCCAGTGCTGAAACTATTCCCCGGCAATGATCCTCAACGTAGATCCAATCACGTACATTCAGCCCATCGCCATAAACCGGGATTGGTTGGTCGCTCAGCGCATTTGAGATTGCCAACGGCAAAAACTTTTCGGGAAACTGGCGTGGACCATAGTTGTTGCCGCAACGCGTGATAACCGTGTCGACTCCAAACGTGTGGTGGGCCGCACGGACCATGTGTTCTGCGGATGCTTTGGAAGCGGCATAGGGACTGTTAGGCTCAAATGGCGACGCCTCAGTGAAAAATGCATTCTCGTCTTCCGGCAAACTTCCCATCACTTCGTCCGTGGAAACCTGCACAAAGCGGCGCACACGTCGTTCGCGCGCGGCGTCCAGCAATACTTGCGTCCCAACGATGTTGGTCCTCAAAAATTCGGCAGCTGAGGTAATGCTGCGATCCACATGCGATTCAGCGGCGAAATTAATTACTGAGTCGGTGCCGGGCGCTAACGCGTCCAGCACTTCTTCGCGATCGGCGATGTCTCCGCGGACGAACCGATAACGTGTGGTATCAAGGCCCTTTAGATTGTCCAGATTGCCGGCATAAGTGAGGACGTCAAAATTCACAACCTCGCACTCGGGAATCTCATCGAGAATCAATCGTACGAACGCCGAGCCAATGAAACCGGCGCCACCGGTGATGAATAATTTACGCATCGTGCTTCTGAAGTTGTTGCTTATGAATAAGTCCAAAGGAGGGGTGAGAATAACCGCCTTGCCTGCACCGGCGCAAATGCCCTTCGGAAAAGTATCTATCCACGAAACCACACGAACGAACACGAAAGTGTTTAGTGATACTTAGTGATATTTCGTGGATCGTTTTTGATTTCCGCGTCGGCCTAAACAAAATTAGTGGCCGTAGCAAGGCTTTGTGTAGAATGTCACGCTTTTACCAGGGAACAACTATCCATGCATTATCACTTAATCGGGATCTGCGGCGCTGCGATGGCCGCGTTGGCGGGCATGCTTCAGGCGCGCGGACATCGCGTGACCGGGTCAGACGAGAATGTATATCCACCTATGTCTACCATGCTGACATCGTTAGGTATTCCCGTGATGACGGGCTACCAGACAGAACATCTCGAACCAGCGCCTGATTGCGTTATCGTGGGCAACGCAATTCCACGTGGCAATCCTGAAGTTGAAGAAACTCTCAATCGCAAACTGCTCTATCACTCCCAGGCTGAAGTCGTAAAAGAAGAGTTCATTCGCGGCCGGCGTTCACTAGTCGTGGCCGGCACACATGGCAAGACCACCACGACCAGCATCGCTGCCTGGGTAATGGATCAGGGTGGACTAAGCCCCACGTTTCTGATTGGGGGTGTGGCGCAGAATTTCGGAGTTAGCTTTCGCGTGACTGACAGCGACTATTTCATCATCGAAGGCGACGAATACGACACCGCGTATTTTGATAAAGGTCCGAAGTTCATGCACTACCTGCCGGAAATCGCGATTGTGAATAATATCGAGTTTGACCATGCCGACATTTACAAGGATCTCGACGCAGTAAAACTCGCGTTTCGCAGATTTATGAACCTCGTGCCAGGCAATGGTCGATTGGTGGCCGGCTGGGACAGCCCCAACGTACGCGAAGTTGTCGCCTCGATGGACCAGAAGCTGTTTACCCAACTGGAGACATTTGGCACCAGCGCCGACGCTAAGTGGCGCCTCAGCGAAATGGATTTCTCCGGAGAATTGAGCAAGTTTACCGTCACACGCGCAGGTGAATACTGGGAACGATTTGAAACCCCGCTGATAGGCGACTTCAATCTGCTCAACTGCCTGGCCGTGATCATTGCGGCCGATGCGTGGGGCATCGAACGCGATCGTATTCGCGAGGCCCTAAGAAGCTTTAAGAACGTTCGTCGCCGCGCCGAAGTGAGAGGTGAAGAGTGCGGCGTTACGGTGATCGACGATTTCGCACATCATCCGACTGCCGTACGCGAGACGCTCCGCGGACTACGCAATCGATATCGCGATCGTCGTTTGATCGCAGTGTTTGAGCCTCGTTCCTGGTCATCGCGTCTGGCAGTTTTCCAGAATGATTATGCGAACGCATTCTCAGCTGCGGATTACGTCGTTATTGCCGAGGTCTTCGACAGCCGGAAGGCTTCAGAAAAAGGACAGACCCTCGACACGCGCAAATTGATAGATGACATTGCAAAGAACGACAAGCATGCGTTCGCATTTCCCGGCGCACCAGAAATTATCGAGCACCTTCTGCCGCAACTGCGCCAGGGTGATGTGGTGGCAATAATGTCGAACGGTGGCTTTGGAGGGATTCACGAGAAGCTCCTGGAACGACTAAAAGCAAGTGAGCAGTAAGCAGTGAGGTTACGAGCCCCAAGTGCGCCTCTTTGGAGTGCGCCGGCCCGGCGGCGCTTTGGTCCAACTGACGATGCAAGCTATCTGATTCTGCTAAGTCGCGTGGTGTTGTGCGGTGGGCCAAAGCGGCGCCAGGCCGCCGCACTCCAAAGTCGCGGCCCGGCGGCGCTTTGGTCCGACTGACGATGCAAGCTATTTGATTTCTGCTAAGTCCGCGGTGTTCTGCGCTGGGCCAAAGCGGCTCCGCACTCCAAAGTCGGGTTAATCAACTTGTGAAACTCGTGTTAACGTAATTCGGTATCTACCCGTCCAAAAACAGATTTCGGAGGCACGATGGCTGACCTTCTTGCAAAACGGCGACTGAAGAACTTGCTGCTGTTCATACCCAACATGTTTGTGCTGTCCGTTCGCCTACTCGCGGATTCTCGAGTTCCAGCAACCGAACGCGTACTAGTGGCCGGAGCCATTGTCTACGCCATCGTACCCCTCGACCTGATACCCGACATGCTGCCTTTCGTAGGGCAAATTGACGATGCCTATCTCATCGCCCTCTCGTTGCTGCGCTTGATGGAGCGAACTGATCCGAAGATTGTGCGTGAACACTGGAAGGGCGGAGGCGATGTCGTGGAGCTAGTCGGCGCCGCGGCGATGGTGGCCGCTAAGTTTTTGCCGAAACCAATCCGCAGAGTTCTCACCGCACGAGTCGAAGCGGCCGGTGGAAAAAACGAAGGTCTCAAAGGGTTACCGAAGCCGCTGCTGGTGGCACGGCCGGAGCCTGAGCACCCGGCGCGGAGTGAGCAGTAAGCGCTATGGGCGTCTCCTTGGAGTGCGCCGCCTTGTCGGCGCTTTGGCCCGCGGCGACTTGTCGCAGCTTTGGTAGGTTCAGTTTACGTTGAAGCAGAGCGTCAATTTATCCGACATCGCGGCGCCGGGCCGCCGCTGGCCAAAGCGCCGACAAGGCGGCGCACTCCAAGGAGACGCCCGCCGCGTGGTTTACGCAGACGACAAGTAAGCAGAAGCCATCAAGCAGAAAGCAGCAACCAAAGGCATGGACATCCTTGAACGCATTCGCCAGCGCGCAGCCGCTAAACCTCAGCACATAGTCCTGCCTGAAGGAAATGATCCCCGCACGGTGGTAGCCGCGGCTGCTTGTGCGCGCCAACGTTTGGCCCGCATAACACTGCTGGGAGATGAATCGACGATCCGGGAAACGTCGCAAAGGGAAGGGGCCGATCTCGGGGGCGTGGAAGTCTTGGACCACCGGCGCGCCCCTGACTTCGAGAAGATGGTCTCAATGTTCCATGAAATGCGCCGTGCCAAGGGCTTAATGGCAGATGAAGCTCGCACGCTAGTGTCGGATCCCTTGTATTACGGAAATCTCATGGTGCGTTTGGGGAAAGCAGATGGTTCGGTGGCCGGAGCGACTAATACAACGTCGCACACGGTACGCGCGGCTCTACACTGCATCGGAGTGCGTCCTGGGTTCAAGCTCGTGTCCAGTTTTTTTCTGATGGCTTTGCGCGACAGCAGCTTCGGTCAAGACGGCGCACTGATCTTCGCTGACTGCGGCGTTGTCATTGAGCCCTCCGCCGCGGAGTTGGCTGAGATTGCGATAGCTTCCGCGGATTCATGCCAGGCGTTGCTCGGCGCCTCGCCGCGTGTTGCGATGCTATCGTTTTCAACCAAAGGCAGCGCCAGGCATCGATTGGTCGATAAAGTTGTCGAGGCGACCAGGACTGCAAAAGCGCGAGCCCCTCAACTCGAGATCGATGGCGAACTGCAGGCAGATGCCGCGCTGGTACCAGGCGTGGCGCAGTCGAAAGCCCCGGGTTCACCGGTGGGGGGCCGGGCAAATGTTTTAATCTTCCCCGATCTTCAGTCAGGCAACATCGCTTACAAACTTACCGAGCGACTCGCCGGCGCCACAGCCATCGGACCCATTCTCCAGGGACTCGATAAGCCTGCGAATGATCTTTCCCGCGGGTGCAAAGCCGAAGATATAGTTGACGCCGTAGCCATAACCGCAGTCCAGTCCCAGGCCCGCCAATAAAAGCGACATTCCCTCTCTGGGTAGGACAGACATTCTTGTCTGTCAAAGCTGAGCAATATCAACGTTGGGCGATCACGCGTGAAAGATTCTCCATTAATGATTTCCCATTTTTGATTTTGCATTGTTCAAGGTCGCCTCACAGCCGCCGTCGATTGGTTTCCCGTTTGGGCAATAAAAAATGGAAAATGAGAAATGATATGGAATCATATGGAATCTCTTGTTCTTGACTGCGACACCCTTGCTGCCGGCGATAGACAGGCAGGAATGTCTGTCCTACGGGCAACTCAAAACCGCTCTCCTGGGATCAAACTTCGGCTAACCCAATCCGAAAGGCAATTATCTTGTTTTTAATTCTGTCTAAACGACACGCAGTACTCCTCTTTCTACTGTTTTTGCTGGTGCCTGGCGTTTCGGCGAGGGCCCAACAAAAACCGAAGCCGAGCCCCACGCCCCCAATCGAAGATGAAGTTCCGGTAAAGGTGTTCACTGAAGAGGTGCGGCTGCCGGTGATAGCCGTCGACCAGTATGGCCATTACGATCCTACCGTCGTTCCCGATGACATTCTCATACTCGAGGATGGAGTGGCCCAACAGATAAAAAGCGTACGGCATATTCCGGCCAATGTGGTTGTGGTCCTTGATACCGGGGGAGAGCTGAGCGGGCTCGGCGGACTCTCGAAGCGCACCAGCCTCACGCGGGATGTGGCTATCGAACTATTGAAGCAACTTCCGGAAAACACTTCGGTGGCGGCCATGCAATTCAACAACTCTGTCACGCTCTTGCAACCCTGGACGATTGATCGGCAAAGCATTCTCAAAGCACTGCGAACCAAACTCTCTTCAGGGAAGCGAGCACGTTTCGCTGATGCTGTGGTTGCGGCCGCCGACCTCCTAAAAGATCGTCCGGAAGGCACCCGTCATGTGGTTTTCATCACTGACGGGGTGGACACACCGGGTGGAAAAATCGATCGTGTCCAGGCATTCAAGAAGTTGGCTGCTACCAGATCCACGGTCCACATTATCAGTTACACGGAATTCGTCCGGCAGAAGGACTTGAAGAAGCATCCCACACTTGAGACCGGCCAACTCCCCATCTCCCACGATCCAATCAGCAGCAACGATCCAACAAACCCGCCAGGCACGACGCGCAGCCCTACATATGGCGTCACCGTCAGGTTTGATCCTGCAATGCGTCGTCAGCGAAAAGGTTATGAAGCCGAAGTGAAAAAAAGCCAGCAGGTGCTCACCACCCTGGCCGATGAAACCGGCGGACAGATCTTTTTACCCACGTCTCCGGAACAAATGGTCACGCAAGCGAAAGAGGCCGCGCGTGAGATTGGCTCGGAATACGTGGTTACCTACCGACCAAAGCGCGCCCTGGCGTTTGCAGCTCCGGCCGAATACCGGAAGATCGAAGTTGCATCGCGGCGGGTTGGATTGAGTTTGCGTTCGCGGCGGGGTTATGTGGTGCCTTCGCAGGCAGGAGAAAATTAGTGCTGAATTAATTCGAGTACCTTAGTGGACCACTGCTTCGTATTGGGCCTCGATCATGTCTATTACCCGGCGTATGTCGTCGCCGTCTTCTTTCTTCATCAAAGACCTGGCGTGCAGCTCGGCCCAGTCTTCCTTCGGCACGCGATGAAAAGCTTCAACAACTTTCGGGTCAAACTGTCTCCCGGACCAGTCGTCCAACTCGCGCGCGGCCGCTTCATATGGTTTGCCTTTGCGATACACACGATCGCTGGTCATGGCGTCGAAGGCGTCGGCCACTGAGAATATTCGGGCACAGACATCAACGTCTTCACCGGCCAGGCCAAGCGGGTAGCCGGAGCCATCCCATTTCTCGTGATGCTGTGCGACCACTCGAGCGGCGCCTTCGAGAAAAGTGATTCCGCGCAGAATCTGTTGTCCGTGAGCCGGATGTTCGCGCATCAGAACCCACTCTTCCTCGGTTAATTTGGCGGGCTTACGAAGAATCATGTCGGGGACGCCAATCTTGCCGATGTCATGAAGTAGCGAGCCAAACTCGAGCGCTTTCATGTGCGACTGGTCCAGCCCATATTCTCTTCCCAGTCGTAAGCTGTAGGTAACCACGCGCTCTGAATGACCGTGTGTCTCCTGGTCTCTGGCTTCCAGGGCTGCGGTAAGCGCTTTGAGCGTTGATCGATAGGCGTCTTCTAAAGAGTTTAAGGTCTTATCCAGTTCCGCTGTCCGCTGTTCCACTAATTCCTGAAGGTGGTCCTCGTAACGCTGCTTGGCAACTATCAGGTCCTGATGTTCAAGCGCACGCGTCACGACAGCTTCAACCTGTCGAATGTCAAAGGGCTTCATCACGTAGTCGAAAGCCCCCAGCCTCAAAGCGCCGATCGCACTTTCGACTGTCTGCATCCCGCTGATCATGACCACCACTGTGTTTGGCGCCATGCTCTTCACGTGGGGAATCATCTCGAGGCCACTCAAACCTGGCATGGTGATGTCGCTTACGACGAGCTCGAAATCGTTTTGACGGATTTGCTCGAGAGCATCCTCCGCAGAGCCGGCGTTCGCACAGTCGTATTGATCTTCAAACAGGTCCGTGAGGATTGAAGTAATCTCTGACTCGTCGTCGACAAAAAGAATTCGCGGTCTGGAGCGATGTGGCATTTTTTGACTCCTGGGGGGAACAGAGTAGGTAAAACTACGGAGAACTGAGCTGAAGACTTACTGGGGTATATCTGCCGGGGAAGTCCACCATTTCGGGGACAGGCAATTCTACAGATTTCCACCAACCCTGGCAAACATGTTTTTACACCACCATAAGTGCTTGAATTTGTGAGGGTTAAGGGTGCAGGAGGGTGCCGCGATAGGGGTTTTTAGGGGATGCTCCCTGGTGCGCACCCGCAGGATTACCCGCGGGAGCGCACTCGAGCTTGAAAACCTCTTCGAATTAGTAGCGCGCCGAGCGACGCCGTTTCCGAATCCCGTATGTGTAAATTGCCGCACCGCCGCCGCCGGCTACAGCGCCGATAGCCGCGCCCTTCTTGCCACCCGCAATTCCGCCGATTAATGCGCCGGCGCCGAGGCCTCCGGCTGTGGTCAACTTATCGCGATGCTTCTGCCAGAAGCTTCTCCCATGACGATGACCGTCGCCGACGCAGGCCGAATGGGTATGAGTGACATTGCTGTGGCGGTGCCTGAATCTGCCGCACCTTTGGGCTGAAACCGGCACCTCCAGCATCACCAGAAAGGTCAGTAAAACCAATACAGAGAGTATCTTCTTCATAAGTTATTCCTTCCGACGCGAAACGTCGTACGGGAGAGAATGGTTTCAGGAGGGGGGCCGGTTGAATTGGTGACGCATTGTACCACCGCGGCGGAAAGGTCCCCGAACGCAGCAGGGGAGATCTGAGACTACTTGAAGAGGTTTGGTGCCGGAGGTCGGACGGAAGCGTAAAATGCGATAAGCATTGCAATCCTGCAACTTGCAGATTCTAATTCAACTTACTCCCTTCCATTGAATCGCGGATAACGAGGATAGTGAGGATGAAAGGGAACACGGTGGACTCCGTTCGGACTCGATTTTCGTCGCCGCCAAAGATTGATTGTTATTAAAGATAGTTTACCCAATAGCCCGCGTTCGTGCTGGAGAGCGTTCAGCTGATGACGACGACTGCACATAAATAGGCTTACTTAATCTGATGTTCGAAATCAACAACTCGTCCGCCTTCCGTGACTCTTTGACGGCATAGTTCAAAGAGATCGGAACGATTCGCTGCCCGTTAAACAATCGGCGAATGTAAGGGTGGTTATCGTAACTTACAATCCAGGAATATTGCGCTTGGCTGACCAAGTCCGCGATGGCTTGATGTTCGTTCCTTTTGTAACTGTACCGATAGAGTCGGGGTCCCTGTAAGAGATACGGAGGGTCCAGGTATGCTACGGCGTGCTCTGCCAGCAATCTTTGCTCTGCACGTCTCAGATACTGAAGTGCGTCCCCAAAAACCACGACCAACCTAGAGCCTAACGTTGCGATTGCCTTAATCAGTTCAACTATCCGCTGGCGATTGAAGCGACAATCAATCTTATAGTCAGAGATCTGGTTCATCCCCCCAATTGGGCCGGCGTCAAGAATCCCAGAGAAGTTAGTGCGGTTGAAAAACAGACCCGCCACTGCGAGTTCGATCAGCGGATATTTGTCCAATGCGTTAGGGTCCAAATATTTTTGGAACTTCTTCCAGGTTGCGAGGCTGATCCTTAGCCTTAGAAGTCTTTCGCAGAGCTCCTCCACCTGAAACCTCACGCATTTCCAAAAGGCGTAAATCAACGGATCTCTTTCAACAAGGGTCGCCTTAGCGATAACGTCACGCGACAACATAGCGAGCGAGATCGACGCTCCTCCAGCGTAAGGCTCATACAGATGTGTGCCCACTAAGAGGTTTTGTTTTAGGACTATCTCGAAATAGTCAGCCAACGCGTTCTTACCGCCAGGGTAACGCAGGGGACTCTGAAATTTATCCATGGTAGGTTACGGTTTTAGCGCGCTGCCGTCGAAGATGTTTTTTATGAAAGGGTTGATTGTGCTGGCGGCGGTCTCGAGAAGCGGCACACTTGCAGTTGCCCATTTCCCGTGGATAACGAGGTCTGCGATGTTTTTTGTTTGTAGCCAATGATCGAGGGTCCGGTGCACGTCGACATTAAATATTGTGGCCTGATGTTTCCGGACAAACGCGATCTTGAATTCCAGGCCTGGCTCTCGTTGTTGGGTGCGGGAAGAGGTAGTGTGGTACTGCTTCATGAGCTCCTGATTGAGACTGTATTTCTTTATGCACCAGTCGAGAGTGCTCTCGAGTAGCGCCCTAAGCAAAAAAGTGGCTGCCGTCTTGAAGGTTGAATAGTTGATACTGGAAATCTCTTTCGTGAGCTGGGCGAGTCGATTATCTTGAATCGGACATGTAAGTGACTCAAAGAATTTGTCAGCTTTCGCTGTTAGTCGGCCGCTTGCAGCTCGTGCCTTAGCATTGGCCTTTAATAAACTTTGAAGGTCGCGATCTCCCTTAAAGGCTTTTTGAAAAACCTCCTCAGGCGTTGCCCTGGTATTCAGCCGTTCTGAGTCAGCGTCATTAGGTAATAGCAGCTCACGCGCGATGCTCTCTATAGCTTTTGAGAACTGCGGCTTGGCCAAAGATGTCCTCAAACGCCCGGTTTCATCGAAATCGATCTCCAACGTTTTTCTCGCGCCCTTGAGTGTGAAAAAACGAGTGAACGGGTTTGTTTTCAGAAGCGGGCTGTTCAACCTTCTTCGCTCTTCAGCGCTCCAGGTGCCGAGGCTCTTAGCTTGCTTCAGAACTTCGTGGTCCCTCATGACGCGAGTTATCGTTGATTTTGGCATCTGAAATCGTTCCATTACCTCTGCCATGGTTGCCCCTGACCCAATCATTCTGGCAATTCGGCGCTGCTTTGCAATCGGAGTCCACTGTTCAATTCCTGGTTGCGTATGCCGTCGTGTGATTATTATTTCCGCTGCATCTCGGTTCGGTGCGACGTCTGCCTCCATCTTGCTTAATTTGGATCTGAGTTCCTTTCCAACCGGCACAATTCGCTTTCGGTGCAGAGGTGGTGCGAGGGATGGATCAAGAAGAACCTGACACGCGCACACGCGTCTGTTTCCCTCCAGGACGACAAAGTCGTTGCCTTGCTTTAAGACAATAATGCGCTCGCCAGCAAATAGTGCTCCGGAACGAACAATGCTGTTCGCCAGCTCGACAATCCTTTCCGTTTGAAATAGTAAGTGTCTAACGGTGTCCTGGCTGGCTGAAGCACTAGCGTCTATTCGGGCATTCTCAACATCGAGGACGATTTTGTGAGTATCAGGGACAGCTTTGCCCCACTTATTGATGTCTGTGGGTCGACTCATAGATATTCCTCCGGCTAGGAAAAGTGGAAGGGCCTACGATTTGAATTTGACTAAAGGGACTGCTGGGACGATGGCTGTGAGCCTGCGAATTTTTAGAGCCGTCGCAAGATATGTCTGAATCGCCAGAATTGTCAATTGTTTAGCCCAGGTCAACATTTACATTTCCCTAACTGTGACTGGGTGCGCCTCGAAACGATGAACGGTCCGCCTTGGCGGGAAACCTGGGTTGTTCGGGTGTGACTCTCCGGACTCCATAAAAGAAGCGGCGCGCCGTGACTCGGCGATCGCGCAAGTGCAAACCGGAGGTGACCATCAACAGCGATTCTGCCCGTTGCGAACTCGAGCTGATGTTATTAGCCGGGCTGGACAACATTTCCCCCTCGGTGAGTCCGTGACCACTCGAGGCATGTTTGAGGTCTGACAGTCATCGGCATTTTCACTGCATCGAAAGTTTTCTTGTCAGTTAGTTCAACCGATTGCGGCACAAACGGTCGTTTGTGGCCGTCCCCTATCAGAGCCAAGCATGTAGCCGGAAAAACGCGGCAAAACTCGTGGCAAAATCAAATGAGGCACAATCTGAGCCTTAGATGAGTATTGGCCTCGCAAGCGGACCGCGCTGGTCTGGCCCCCGTAAGAATGTGAAAATACCTTTATGGGAATAACCCGAGCCCAACTCGCTACGATGAAAGAAGATCAGCTTCAGAAAGAAGTGTTGATACCCCTCTTTGCGTCGATGGGATTTAATGACGTTCATTTGTACCAAGGCAGCACAGAGCTGGGTAAGGATGTTGTCATGTGGAAGTCAGGCGACTTGGGAGAGCGAGTTAATTATGCCGTGGTAGCCAAAGCAAAGAAGATAACCGGAAAAGCCACCGGGAGTTCCAGCGCAGCGGAAGTGCGTTTCCAAATTGAGCAGGCTTTTGGCAATCCCTGGCTCGACCCAAAGACGACTGAGGAAAGACGTGTCGAGCGATGCTTTGTCGTCTGCTCAAGACAGATAAAGAATGAAGCGATAACCGCGATCCGCGGCACCCTCGGAAACAGTAACCTGGACAAGCTAACTCGATTCATCAATGGCGATCAGTTGTGGCAACTGATTCAAAAGCACCTGCCTGAGCGAGTGGTTTTCGAAAACCTGAAAGCCATACAAAACGTCTTGGATGCGGCAAGTCCTCACCACCATATTGTCGCGAAAACTACTGGCGAAATGATGATTCAGCCGAAGACCGCAGAAGGCTCGGGGGAACATCCCCTTTTAGGCGCTGTCAAGTTTTCGTTTCCTGATACAGCGGATGGACACAAAGCTCGGGAGGACTTTGAGCGGCACCTGGCAACAGGAGCCGCGGTGACTATTACGAAGCCTTACCTCGAGGACTTTGTTCTTCCCGACGTTATTGCAAAGTTTGTAGAGTTACCAAAAGAACGAATGGAACTGACGTTGGGACCATCTAAATTACCTAAACCGGTCCTGGCAAGAATCTCTATCAAATCACCAGACGGCGATCATGCGGCTTTCGAATACGTTCAGTTTAATGGAGTCGCCGGAACCGAGGAGCTCTCGCTTGAGAACAATGAGCAACCGGTTCCGTGGAAATTCGCGGTCGTAATAAACATGAAGACGAACTTCTGCAGAGTTTCTTACAGCATTAAGACTTCAAACTTGAATGTCAAACAAGCGCTAGAAGCATATCGATTCATGTTATCGCTTGCGGTGGGAGGGACACTCAACATCGAACATTTAGACACAGGACTGATTTTGGCTTCGATGAATGTGCCGGAAAATCACTTCCCTTCGCCTGATCAATGGTGGCTTGAAGTCCTTGAGGCGGTCGTTTTGATTCAACAAAAGACTCACTACCCAATCGATTTGCCTGACGAAGAACGACTCACGGGGACGCTGATTAATACGATTCTTTCAACAGCCTCGAAGCTTCAAACGGGTAAGGCCTTATATGAGGGCTCGGAGCTAAGGGTAGTTGCCGGACTAGCCACGGCTCGAAACATTTTCGCGGAATTTGGGGAGGGTAAAATCGGTTCTTTAGCAAGCCAACATGAGAATGAACAGACCGCAACTATTTTCGGCGTTGATATACCCTTGGGGCCGGTGACAATCTTTTGCGAGAAGGTCTATTTGAGTCCTGAAGACCGCGTCGAATTACAGCAAGCATTGGAAGGCGCCAAGCCAGACGCCACTTTTTCTATTAAATTCAAAATTGTGAAGGATTGTCCCATTCAGGCTTACTACCCCAACTGGCTTTCTTCCGATGAGGCTAACGCCATCAGCCTTCCCAAATGGTTAGATGGTGTCAACGTTGACTAATCGAATTCTCGAAAGCGTGTTGGCCTCGGCGTTGGACTTGCGAGAAATCCAAGCGAGTCGAACGCCTGGCAACTGGTCGCGCAGTTCTTTGGCTTCCTGATAGTGCGCCAGTACTTTGCGCGCCTTTGCCCTGGCTAATCCATCGAGTTGGTGAATAACCATTTGACTATCACCGTGGATGGTTGCCGTTTCGATTCCTTGTTGTAGAAGAAAACGAAAGACGCAAATGATGCCAGCATACTCACAGACTTCACTCGCGAGTTGCGGGCCGTGGCCCATGTAAACCGAGCGCGAGAATATGGTTTGCTGAAGGCGCTTGACTACTACGCCGTAGGCCCCATGTCCGCCAGTTCCCTGGTTGGGCCAGCAAGAACCATCGAACCATGCTTCGATGATCTCTTCCGGGTGCTTGACTGCTGTGATAGATTCTCTGCACCTGCTCGGAGGATAGGGCAATGCTGGAGAGCAACCCGAGCGCCGTAGTGGGTGAGTGTACGGAGAGAATAGGGGCGGCGAGTCGTTGACGGCTCGTGCCCCTTTCTCATTTGAAAGGTGGACCATGAGTTGCTCTCCGGTACTCCGAAAGCGCAAAACTCGCTTTGGATTTTCGTGTTTATCGGCTTGCGGTGCGACGTCCGACATCAGCCAAAGTTCCGCGCGGGTCGAGCCCTCGCGGGTGATGTTGGTTGTAAACGTCGCGCAGTCTGTCAGTCGTGATGTGTAAATAAATCTGTGTGGTTGAAATGTCAGAGTGGCCTAACAGTGTTTGGACTGAGCGCGAGTCAGCGCCGCCTTGAAGCAGATGCGTCGCAAAGCTGTGACGCAGTGTGTGCGGCGAAACATTTTCAAAACCGGCGAGCTTCGCGTATCGCGTCACCATATGGTGAATGCTCCGTCTTGTCATTGGTTGTTCGCGCTGGATGTCTTCTGGTTGAGAAGTTAGAACAACACTATCTCCCTGAGCAGCGAAAGCAACGCGCTCTGGATTGCGGTTGGCTCGCAGGAATGTGTAGCGACGCAACCACGTAATACAGCTTTTGCCAATCAGGGCGATGCGCTGCTTCTGTCGCTTGCCAGTAATTCTTAGCCGTCGCCCCTTTAGGTCTATGTCGCGCTGCTGCAGCGTCGCTACTTCTGAGACGCGGAGTCCAGCCGAATACATCAACTCCAGAATCGCGCGGTTTCGAACGCCTCTCAGTGTTGCAGTGTCAGGAACCGCAAACAGTTTGTTGACTTCTTCGACAGTCAAAAACTGTGGGAGCTTATGGTCTCCCTTTGGTGTGAGCAGGCCAGCGCCCGCGTTCTGAGTTACACGCTTGTCGAGTACTAAAAAGGAAAAGAATCCTCGCACGGCGCTGACTGCGCGTGTGACTGACCGCGGATTTAGATGCTGGTCGCGTGAGAGCGTTATCATCCACTGTCGCAGATCTTGCCGCGTTAGCTCGTGGATCGTCTTGCCGTTTCCATTGGCCCAGTTCGCTAGTTTTTTCAAGTCGTATCTGTAACTCAAGAGTGTATTTTGCGTTCGACCTTTTTCGCGTTCAAGGTGTAAGAGGAATTGTTCTGTTAAGTCGGACTTCGCTGCTTTCGCAGGCGTGGTGGTAGAATGCGAACGCATTGACTGTTTCTCCTTCGCCGGTGGAATTGTTGATGCCCAGGGCTTGGAAGTGTTTGCGCACTTGCCAAGCCCGCTTTCTGGTCGTTCCGCCTGATAGCTTGCTACGGTGTCTATTAAATATCCATAGCAGCTCAATATAAAAGAAACGTATTGAGTGGGTCAAGGGAAAAGAGGTATAGTGATGGTGAGGAGTGGAAAAATGGTAAACGCGAGCGAGTTTGTTACGCAGGCTGAGGCCGCGCAGATGCGCGGGGTATCACTCGCGTCAATCAACGAGTTAGTCAGGCGTGGTCGGCTTGTTCCGCTTGAAATGTTTGGGCGTAATTTGTTACGGCGGTCTGATGTATTATCTTTCGAACGCCTGACGCCAGGCCGAAAGCCTGCCAACAAAAAGAGTACTAAGCGAAAGAGAGCCACAAAGAAATGAACGACGATGAACTTGCTAAGACGGTTGTCACTGCGGCTGCTCTCGGCGCTGGTGCCTTTCTCGCATCTAAATCCGTCGAGTGGTTAAGCGACAATTTAACTCTGGAGTTGGTTGCTAAGGTTTGCGGCACTTATGCCATACGGGACTTGCGACAGAGTGACCCGGATAAATTCAATGATTGGGCTTTGTCCGGCATGCCAAGGCCTTTCACTGCGGACTCAATAAATGACCTGCCCGAATGGTTGGTTCTTACGCGTGAGGAGAGAGAGAGATTGATTCAGCGAGTAAATGCAGAACGGCTTGCAGCGGCCCGCATGCAGCTATCCAATTTGACTCCTATCGGGCTTTTTTCAACGGCTTCATCACGGCTGAGGCCGCCGTTGCTGATTCAGGGGGAATCCGCTGCCGAGCAAAACACACAATCCGCAAAGCTGCTGCCAAGTGGCTTGAAGAAACAGTACACGAAGAAAAAGGGCGGTAATCGGCACCGTAGGGCTGTTGGGTCCGACGTTGCCACTGCCGTGCCGAAGAAAAAACATACAGGCCGGCAGTCAACCAACAAAAAGACAAATAAGAGACTCGCGGCTTATGACGGGTTTCGAGATCAGGGCCGCTCAAAACAAGAGGCAATCGAATCAACCGTCCGGAAGGAAGTGAAAAACGGCTCTTCAGTCGGAGTCAAGAACATTGCAAGAGCTGTTGAGCTGGCTGTGTCGAGATATAGACCGCAAGATTAGAAGCAAATCTGGAATACCATTCTGGAAATAACTCGTTCTGATTCTGCGAGTTAGTTTCCGGTAGATGGGGCGTCGCGAGCATTTCGCGCGCCCCTTTTCATTTTCCAGATTTGCAAATGACTTTTCCAGATCGGTCCAGATTCGCAAATACCCTAGTGACAAGTAGTGCGTCCTCAGCTTAGGTTTCCGACGCATAAGGTTCCGACGCAGGCCCTTGGGGGCGACACAACCACAAAGGAGATAAAGATGGCAAAGAGCAAAACGAAGCAACAAGAGTACGAGGATACGCTTAGAGACATTCATGATCGTGTGGGAGAGTCGGGTACAACGCGCGCTGATATGCAGGAAAGCTTGGATTCAATTGCTCTCCTTTGCGAGGAGGCGGTGCCTGAACTAAGTGATGAATCCGACGATGATGACGATGATGATGATGACGACAAGGAATAGGAGTCGGGGTCATCTCAGAACGACAGCAACCCGGAGCAATTAGGGTTACATATACCGTAATTGTCCGGATTTTGCCGGGTAAATCGCCGGAAGTTGTCCGGAGATTTTACCGGCGCATTAGTTCGGTTTACCGCTCCTATGACCAGAACAAACCAAGACGAGACGGCGCAACGACCGCGAGTAAAGCGCAGTCGTGGCCAGCCAAAACTCTACATCACTTTTCTTCCCGAGGGCCGAGGCGGTTCAAGGGAAGAGAAGGGCAGCGTCCCCCTTGAAGTGGATGTCGAGGCGCACATCCAAGAGCGCACCGATTGCGAGCCTGGCTTGTATCGCATCGAGAAGAAACGGAGCGGTGAGTTTTCCGGCGAAGTGCTGTTTTACTCGAAAGATGAAGTAAGCGATTTCGAGTCGCCGGCATCTATCGGCATTCTTGGCGATGCTGGACATGGACCAGAGGGAAGCGAGGCCGATATTCGAAGGATCGTTGCTGCAACTGTGAATGCAACCCTCGAAGCCAGGGAGCGACACGAGCGCGGCCAGCTCGATCCGATGGAACAGTTTCGTCAAATGAGGGAGTTGCTGAAGGAAGAACGCGAAGAGATGCAGCGCCAGATGGCCGGAGCGTCAAGTCAGCAACAAGATCCGCTTGTGCTGTTCGAACGCGTCGTTGAATTGCAAAAGAAACTGCAACCGGAAGCTCCCGATCCCGACGATGCCCTCACATCGAAAGATCGCGCTCAATTGATGCTAATCAAAGAGACTGGCGTTATCCCTGAATTCATGAGGTCGATGAGGGAAATGCTGCGAGCGCCTGAGAATGCCGTAGAACCAAGGAGCCTGGTAGAAAAGGCTCTGGACTATGTGAGCGGGTGGACTCCCTACATTGCGCCCGTTCTTGCTCCAGTGCTGGGAGGCAAGGTTGCAGAGCTCCTTAGTCACGTCAATACAAACGTAATCGCTCAGAGGATGGCCGGGACGAAGTCAACTGCTTCTGCATCTGGTCCAACTCCAAGTCCAGCTCCCAACGCACATGCGGATGTTTCGAGCGCAGCTCCTCCGCCTGTCACGGCTACTCCACCCCCGAATCCGCCTCAGCCGTCTAGCCAGCAATCGGCAGAAGAGATCGCGTTGGAAAAGTTACTCATTGAAAAGTTCGGCGTTGTGGTTGCTGAGATGCGGCTTTTTGAGGCTGAGCCCGATGATGACGATTTGAATACCGCGCATATTCGCGTCGCAGCGGCCGCTCTGCAGGAGCTCCCGTTGCCTCTGCTTCAGCAGCTTTTTAGCCTCCCGAGTGCGATGTTGGTCGTCAACCTATCTCAGTTGAATCCCGACTGGGTTGATGTCTCCGAATTGTCGCATGCCGCAGGTTTCATTAATGACTTGAAACTTGAGCTCCGGCAGCGTCTGGAAAAAGAGCCAATCGCGAAAGGCGGCAACGGCTTCGATCCAACCGGCTTGGACGATCTGCGTGAACGCGAAAGTAAAGCTATGAATGGCTGAGTTGCAAATTCCAGAGCTTCCCGGTTGGGCCGTTGGGCTACTCGCAGGTCTTTCGGTTGCGATTGGCGGTGCAATAAAGGATGCGCCGTACGAGGGTTTTCAATTTCTCACTTTCCTTCGCTCTCCGATTGTCGGCGCGGTTGTGGGCTGGAGCCTTGAGCGTCAGTTGCATGTTGCAGATCGAAACGTGTTGTTTCTTGCAACCATTGGCGGCGAGCGAATCATTGTTGAGGGTTACAAACTTTTAAGGGCACAGAAGCCAGGCAAGTTTCTGTTTGGTGAGTGGGGAGTTCCTAAGCAGTTGGTGAAGTAAATGTGTCGAACTCATTGAAAACGAAGTGAGGCGAAACGACAGTGGGATGGTGGACAGCGAGCAGAAAAAACTACGCGCTAAATTATTTGCTCAGCGCAGGGTTGTCGCCTTACGGTGCAGCGGGGTTGGTGTCACGCTGGGCCAATGTCGAAAGCACGGGGAGTGGGCCATCAAGTGTTAATCCGTACTCAGGCGCTTTTGGGATCGCACAGTGGCTGGGGAGCCGCCTGCCTCCAATTCGCGGAAACACTAATTTCGATGCGCAGCTTACTTATGTCATTCAAGAACTTAATGGTCCAGAAAGCCGCGCGGCGAATGTTTTACGAAACGCGAACACAGCATACGAGGGCGCCAGGGGAGCATCGATTTATGAGCGCGCCGAGGGCTACAACCCGAGTACGGGCGTCGATAACTTCACCGCACGCACAGCAAGCGGGATTCCTGCAATTCTCGGCAGCGGTTATCAACCAGCGCCGGATGTTTACGTTAACGATGCTCCGGCTGAATACCCGGATTATGGAACTCGTGGCGTCCTTGTGTCTGAGTTGCCATCCGCTAACGTGTTTGATTGGTCGCTGCTTCCTGTTGACCTGTGGCCTGTGGCCGATGACTACAGTGTCGGTGCCGTTGCTGAGGAGCAGCAAAGCATCAGTAGCACTGGTTTGATTATCAGCGTAGTCGCCGCTGTGCTGGTGATTAGTTGGATTTCGAGCTGATGAAGAAACCGAGCTGAATTGAGAAGTTGACAAAAAAAGGCCGCCTGCGGTCCTAGAAATCTTGTCTAGGGAATCAAGGGCCACAGGCGGTCGGTCTAAACACTCGCTGATGATGGCAGCGCGTGCGACGTGTTGCATTCTAGTCGCACCCTCCGTCGTCGGCAAGTGAGAAATGCGAGCCGACAATCCCAGAGCAAAAAAGAGAAGCTGAGACCGAAGCGAAACGGGGCAGAGCCATAGCAGTGCGCTTATTTTCCGCTGCGCTTGCCCGTGGCTCTAACCGAGCGCTCTGCCGATCAGTGTTGGTGGGTCGCTGTTCCGACTCGGACAATACTTGGATGGCAGATATTGCGGATGCAGAAGGACGTGCGTTCAGTGCGTTCGGGCGTAAGACTTCTTGTTACAGTCGAATGTGCCCACACTGCATAAAGGATCTGCAGCGCAAGGCGCAGCGTCGCCTGATAGCCGCGCGTAATGACTTCTGGAAAGACAATCAGCGGGAGCCTGGTAAGTTCGAGCGTTTTGTGACTCTCACCGGCCCAACCCTGCAGGGCGTCGCACTCGAAGAGTCGAACGAAATCTATAACCGTGCTTTCGCTTTACTCGCAGACAGCTCGTTCTGGTCCAGCCGGGTTGAGGCGGGTGCGAAGCATGTTGAGTTCACGATTAATCCGCATGGCTATCACACTCACATTCACTTGCTGGTCTACGGAAGTTACATAGAACGCGATGCAGAGCAGGAAGCAAAATCCAGGCAGTGGAGATCAGAACGGGCGGCCAAGCGTGAAGCGAGTAACCTGCGGATTGTCGGTTCGTTGCCGTCGCTCGGTAATCTGCAAGATCAATGGACCAGATGTATTACTCAAGCCGTCCGTGAGTTTGGCCGCGAGATTGAGTGGGATGCGGCTGCGATTAATCAAGGCTGGTATTCACGCTTTCCCTTGATCGAAGGCGAACTTGTTGAGGTCCAACCAACCACTGCGGCCGGGGCTAATGTCGACGTGCGAATGGTTCGCGAGAAAGGCCGCCCGTCTGATGAAGAGATCGGGCTGCCCAGCGCCGTCAAAGAACTGACGAAGTACATAACAAAGGCATCGTCATGGTCTGAGGTTTCCGATGAGCAGTTGGTTGCTATCGCAGAGGTCAAGCGCTGGCCGCGATGCTTTGAACTGCTTGGAGAGTGGAGGCGCACTAAAGCGCCTGTCTCTGTGACTGAGCTCCCCGCGCAAGTTGTGTTGCATATCCGGCTTGGTGAAACTTGGGAAGATTTCTGCAAGCGGGTGACGCGTGAAAATGGTCACCCCCATTCCTACGTTATCGCCTGGGACCAGATAGCTGTTTGGGACGCCCGCAGCGACGTAGGAACGCTCTACGCCGCCTCGGGCGGCGATACTGCTTCTCTTGATACAGATTTCTTATCTCCGACTTCTTTAGATCCCTCGGAGTCGCCTCCTCCCGAAAAAGTGTTCATTCGCCCCCGCTCTCCGTCGCTGATGGAGCTGGGTGAGCGAATGAACTTCGATGAATGGCTGAAACTGGTTTCTATAAGAGTGGCGGAAGGTCGCCGCGCCAGGGCAAGACTGCTTGCGAAGAAGTATCCAGAGACCCGGTTTTATTGTTTGGATGGGTCTCAGTTTGGCGGAGCGATCGGGCGCATCGGCAACTCTGCCGAGCGGATCCGGAGTGTGGGGAGCGCTGAGTTAAAAGCGGCGTGAGAAAAGGAATGGGAGTGACAGAAGGTCTAGCCACGCGACCCGTCTGGGTTCAAGAAGTTCTTGCGGAGTCTCATGCTCGCCGTGTCTTGTCCTACGTCGTTCACGATGCGTGTGAATCCTCATTAGCACCCAGTCCGTTGACCATTCAACTTTATGCATTATCTGTCTGGCATCAAGACCTTCAGCTTCCCCTCGCGCTATTGCTTTATGCGGCGCGATTCGCCGCGTCAGGCAATTATGTTTAGCAGATGGAAAGGAGCGCAAAATAAAATGTCGTTCAATAAGTTAATCCTCATCGGGAATCTCGGGCGCGATCCGGAGCTGCGCTACACGCCTCAAGGGACGCCGGTCTGCAGCTTCAGTCTGGCAACCAACGAGCGTCGCAAAAACAAGGCTGGCGAGATCCAAGACCACGCCACGTGGTTTCGCGTGGTTGTTTGGAACCGTCAAGCGGAGACCGCTGCCCAGTATCTAACGAAAGGTCGTCCGGTTTACATCGAGGGACGTTTGCGAGTGGAGGAGTGGACGGACCGTGATGGAAAACCCCGGCATACGTTGGAGGTGCACGCTACAGATTTGCAGTTCGTAGATAGCGGAAAAGGCGACGAATCGACGTCGGATGAAAGCGCAGAAAGCAAAGGGGATGAAGCCCAAGCGGCATTGCCGCACGATGACATTCCGTTTTAGTTCACTGGAGCCAGTGGGCTCGAGTAGCGGCGGAAGTGCCGTGCCGATCGGCGGTATCCGTCAAAGGTGCCGAGGTGGACCCGCGCGGCGAAGTTGCCGATGGCGGCCGGGAAGGGGTCAGCTAATGTTGCGAGAAGATGCAATAGAGTTCCTTTGTCATGTTTCGCCGAATAGTCCACAGGACACTAGGCGTCCGTATGATGACAAACGCTTTTTGACTATGTGGTGTCCTTTTCATGGTCGGCGCAAAGTTGTGTTGTTAGTCTACGTCACTCATTGGGGTGAGCCGTGGTTTCTTTGTGGCGATGGCTGTCTCGATGTTCAGGGCCGGATTGAAAGTCTCTTGGCAACGAGAAAACCAAAGGTCGAGAGTTACTTTACATCGAAGGGTGCGAGGGCTGTGTATATGGCCCGCTGGTCTTTGGGTGCGTAAAGATGCGCAAGAATCAGATACAACTTGTCGAGTCGGATATGGAAGTCCTCGTTCCTCTGCGTGAGGCCGCTCAACTTCTTGGGCTTGACCCGTCTACTATTCGCAAACGGTCGGCTGGCACTGCTCATCTGACAATTGTTCATCAGGGGCGCAAGTTGTTTTTAGTTCGCGGTGAAATCATTGCTCATCGTCGCAAATTGATCGATGATGCGCGCCTACGAAATGACGTCTTGCGGCTTGTGCGCTAAATGATTAAGAAATTCTATTCAAACCGAAATCGAGTAGGGTGGAAGTACGACGCCAGGTTGAAGAAATATTACTCCTGGGGTTTCGATGTCCGCCTTGACGATGGCCGCCGAAAACGAGAATCAGGCTTCGATAGTCGGCTACACGCCGAGTCAGCGGTTGCGCGATTGCGTGCGCTGGAAAAAGAAATCCGTTACGGCTTTGTGGTGCCTAAGGAAGTCCCAACACTGCAGGAAGTCTGCGACAAGAAATTGGCTCTGATAGCAAACCGACGCGAGGAAGTCAGGGCCACGCGTGTGCTGCGCACGCTTTGTGGGGAGCTGCCGGACGTTCGGCGTATCACGGAGCTGGAGACGGCACATATTCAAAGGTTTGTTGACAAACGAAAGAGCGACGGTCTGAGTGCCCCAAGCATCAATCGCGAATTGAATATTGTCTCTGCTGCGCTGCACGTTGGGCCGGTACACTTCGCTGGCCTGAAAAATTGGACCACACCGAAGATGCCCAGGCCGAGGCAATCAAAACGGAAGCGCGAGCGAGTCATTACAGCTGATGAAGTTATCCGAGTGTTGACTTGGCTGTATGCGCCACACCGAAATAGTGAGACGGAACCTGAGGCGGCTAACCGCCGCAACGTTGGGCACGTGTTCCGCACCGCACTATTGACGGGCGCAAGGAAGGGTGAGCTGTGCAAGCTGCGATGGGATCGAGTGGACTGGGGCGCTATGGTAATGCAGATCGTCGGCACCAAAACTGAGCACCGTTCGGAGCAGACAGTTCGATATCTGAAAATCACTGACACCCTGGCTGAGATATTGCGCGAGCGTGAGATCGAGTCGCGAGGCGCGTACGTCTTTACCTGCGCCGGTGGTGAGGTCACTGACTATTATCAAATTCTCAGGGAAGCATGCGAGGCGACAGGTGTTTCCTACGGCCGCGACGCCGCTGGTGGCTTTGTAACTCACGACGCGCGCCATACGGCGGTCACTCGAATGCTCCAAGCCGGCCGTGACCTGGCTACCATTGGATCCATCACTGGCCACACAGACAAGTCACTGATTCTGCACTATGGACACGCATCGACTGAGAGTAAAGACCAGGCTATGGATGTGCTTGAGAAGTTTGCCGGGAAGGAAACTCTTGGACTCGGTTTGGACACGATTGCAAAAGATGCGCTGATTTATTCAGGAATGCGTACGGGTGTGGTGCCGGAGGTCGGACTCGAACCGACATGAGTTTGACCTCGCCAGATTTTGAG
>JBBPIC010000002.1:0-196260 GCA_038040525.1 Acidobacteriota bacterium
GCCTTCTTCCTTGACACTATGCGACGTGTAAGGCAATCTATCCGGTCTGGCGATTTCACGAAATTTCGGCAAGAGTTTACCGAGGGGCTGAGCGAAGCCGTGTCAGCGAACTCTTTCAGCCAACCTTAGTTCTTGGAATTCCGTCAACTAGTCGACGCCAGTCCGAGTTTTGATTAGATTCGAAAGATTAAGCAGATGACAACTTTATTGATGTTTCAAGGCGGCCTGGGAGCCCTCGGCGGATTACTGCCGATGCTGCTCATTATTGGCGTCTTCTACTTACTACTTATTAGACCTCAACAGAAACGGCAGCGGGAATTGCAGCAGACCATAGCTGAGTTGAAAGCCGGCGATCGGGTGGTCACCACCGGTGGAATCATAGGAACGATAACTACCGTCAGAGATACCAGTTTCATTATTAGAAGTGCGGAGAAATCAATGCTGGAGATTGCGCGTTCTGCCATCGCAGGTATTGATGGAGAAGAGAAAAAATAGTCTGACGGAGTTTGCATTAGTAAAGATTTGCAATGAAAAAGAAGAACCTCCTGCAGCGTATCGTTATAATTCTGATTGTTACGCTGGCAAGCATCTACATCGTCATTGGACCACGCCACCGTCCTACTCTCCGTGATTTCACCTGGTCTGGAATCAAAGCCAATTTAGCTTCAAACATTAAGTTGGGCCTTGATCTAAAGGGCGGAGCCCATCTGGTGATGCGCGTTAAGGTTGAAGAATTCCTTAAGACCCTAACGACAACGAATGCCAGCGCCATCCAGTCTGCGGCAGCCGGATTGCCGGTGAAAGAGGTTCGGCCGGAGACTGGGAAAAACACCTATCGGATCGTGCTGGAAGCCACGGATCCTTCCCGCCTGGGAGAGATTACAGAAGCAGTAAAGAAAAAGGTTGACCTGTCGGAGTGGTCAGAGTCACAGAGTGGCTCGACGATCAGCTGGACCCTGGGTCCGACGGCCCAGCGAAACCTTTCGGAACAGGCCACCGAACAGGCCCACAGAATTATTGACAGCCGCCTCGATGCCGTCGGTGTTGCCGAACCACTGGTGCAGCGCCACGGTTCACAAAGTTCTTATCAGATTCTCGTGCAAATGCCGGGTATCCAGGATCCCGAGCGAGTCAAGCAATTGCTCAAAGCGGAGTCGAAGCTCGAGCTCGTCCACGTAGTTGGTCCACCGAGTCCGGCGACGGTCCAGACCTACCTCACTGAGGAAGAGGCCAAGGCTTCATTGGGTGGTACGGTGCCCACAAATCGTCGGGTGCTGCAATATGCCGAGCGTAACGAGCCTACTACCGCTGGTTCTACCACAAATCCGGTTCCGGGGCAGAAAAGTTGGGTTGTGGTTGAGTCGCCCCCTGTCGTTGACGGAAGTGAACTAAGAAATGCCTCCGCGACCCAGGGACAGGGCGGTGGGAATGAGTACCTGATTTCTTTCGCGCTTAAACCGACCGGCGCAGAGAAATTTGGAGCGTGGACGGGTGCCAATATTAATGAGTACATGGGTGTGGTGCTGAACGGTGAAGTGAAGTCCATCGCCTATATTAAGTCTCAAATCCACGATCAGGGCGAGATTTCCGGAAGGTTCACCAAAGAATCAGCAGAAGACCTGGCCCTCACATTGAGATCCGGGGCTTTGCCGGCGCCAATTGAATACATGGAAGAACGCACCGTAGGACCCAGCCTCGGGGCCGACTCCATCCGATCGGGAGTAAGGGCTTCACTGGTCGGCTTGGTCTTGGTCGTTGGCTTCATGCTTTTTTACTACCGAGGAGCCGGCGTCAACGCAGTGGTGGCGTTGATATTGAACATGATTCTAATGCTCGCCGCCCTGATCGTTTTTGGCGCCACGCTTACGTTGCCTGGGATCGCGGGTATCATTTTAACCATCGGCATGGCCGTCGATTCGAACGTGCTCATTTTTGAGCGCATTCGTGAGGAACTTAAGAGCGGTAAGACGGTTCCATCGGCGATCGAGCAGGGCTTCGCGCGCGCCTTCGTGACAATCATCGACACGCACGTCACGACGATCATTTCGTCGTTGTTCCTCTTCGTCTTCGGCACGGGACCATTGCGCGGATTCGCGGTCACTCTTGTCCTGGGTCTGCTGATAAATCTTTTCTCGGCGATTTATGTTTCGCGCACGATTTTTATGTGGGAGTTGAGTCGCAAACGGAAGATGGAAACGTTGAGCATATAACGTACCGGTTCCCCAAACTGCGTAACGCGACTAGCGATTGGAAAATATGGTTGAAGTTTTTAAGAATGTTCGGGTCGACTGGCTGGCAAATCGGCGTTTGTTGATCGCGATCTCCGTGGTGCTGATGTTGGCGGGCCTTGGTTCGGCTGTATTCCGACAGTGGAGTCCAGGCGCCACAGAAGCATTTAACCTCGGTGTAGACTTCAAAGGCGGCACCGTAGTTACAGCCAGGTTTAAGCAGAGGCCCTCCGCGGAGGCCATTCGCGATGCTTTGAAGGTCACGGGTGTCGGAAATGCCGTCATCCAGCCTGTGATTGATAAACCAGATACCGCGCTCATCAAGCTGCCGCTCGAGGGGGCAACCGAGGCCGAATCGCAAGCGCAATTAGACCTTGGCCGTGCCCGAGTGAAAGCAGGTTTGAATCAGTTTGGCGCCGAAAACGACGCATACGAGATCATCGGCACCGACGCAGTGGGCGCGGTGGCCGGGGCCCAACTCCGAAACAAGGCTATCGCGGTAACATTGGCCGCTCTCGTTGGAATTCTCGTTTATATGGCCTACCGGTTTGAGTGGACCTATGGAGCCGCCGCCGTGATTGCTGTATTTCACGACGTTCTGGTAACTCTGGGGTTCTTTTCGATTTTTCAGATTGAAATAAGTCTCACGGTAATCGCAGCACTGCTTACCCTGGTAGGCTTTTCGGTCAACGACACAATCGTTGTCTTCGATCGAATACGAGAAAACCGTCGACTGCATCGTCGGGAATCGCTCTACAAGATCACTAACGACGCAATCAATCAAACGCTTTCCCGGACTGCAATTACCAATGGCCTGGTCTTTCTCTCGGTTTTGGCCATGGTGTTGTTTGGTGGTGAGGTGCTGCGCGGCTTTTCGCTGGCATTACTGATCGGCGTCATCTTCGGTACGTATTCCTCCGTGGCTATTGCCAGTCCCATAATGGTCTGGTGGGAGCAGCGTGTTAACGCCGCCGATAAAACCTCCGCGGCTGCGTTAAATTTGGGATCCAATGAAAACATCCGTGGCTCCAGCGTAAGCGCCCGGACGCCGTTGCAAAGTGGCGCCATAAAGCGATCACGAGGGGCCACCCGCACCTAGGCGATCCGTCATAGCCAGAGAGCTTCATGACCCGCTTTTCCCCTTTTCTAAACTTTAAATTTGCCCTTGACTTTGCCGCGCATTGCGGCATAGACTGCAGCCGTTGCTGGCCAATTAAATACTCAAGAGTCGACCCGCGTTGTGAAAGCTGAGGTTGGGTGCGCGGCAGTCTGTTGAGAAGGGCCGGCGAGTTTTTTCTCTCGCACTGCAGCTTTTCAATTGATTCACGATTTCAGATCGCTGGCTGCTGGTTCCCCTTCATAAATGTTAGCAAACTCAAGCGGGGTCGACGCTTGGTTGTTAAGAGAAGCAATAATTCGAATTCAGAGTTTTTTGCACCCCTGATCCATTTGGCACCGGAATAGGGAGGATTAAAAATGTTCGATAATCTTGTAGAGTCTGGTTCGCACAAACAAGACCTGTCGCGAAAGGGCTCATTCCTTTTGGTCACCATGGGGATCTACGCGGTTCTCGGAACGGCGTTGGTGGTCGCCAGCATCTGGTACATGGATAACTCGCTGGATGCTCAAGACCTTGAATTAACAACCCTGGTGGCGCCAGTTCCCGTACCTCAACAAGCAACACCCGAAAAGCCGGCGGAAGCTAAACCGCAAAAGGTCGAGCAAAATGTGGACGTTCGCAAAGAACTAATTGCCAGCGTCGACAGGACCGAGCTTGTACCTAAAGAGGTGTCTGCAAAGGCCAGTAACATTCCGCCCGTGAGGCGAGGGGTTACCACCGTAGTAGGCACCAGTGATTCGAATGCGGCTGCTCCGATGGCTGCCGGCCCGGGAACCGGAACGGGACTTGTGGCCGGACCTACCAGCGTAAACATTGCGGAAGAACCGCCACCGCCACCGCCCAAACCGACTCCACCGAGGGCACCAATCTCCGGGGGCGTGCTTAACGGCAAAGCGATCAGTCTGCCAAAGCCGGCTTATCCGCCAATTGCTCGTCAAGCGCATGCCTCGGGAACAGTAGTCGTCCAGGTTACCATCGACGAGAATGGTAATGTGATTTCCGCTACGCCCGTATCTGGCCACCCATTGCTCCGAGCAGTGGCAGCAGCAGCAGCGCGCGGCGCGAGATTTTCGCCCACCAAGTTATCGGGACAGCCCGTTAAGGTGACTGGCGTAATCACATACAATTTCGTCGCCCAATAAGTGCGGAGGTTCGGCGCCGTGCGAGCCTCTGTGGGCTCATTCTGCGAGTTCCCTGCGAGCTGTCAAATGTAAGAAAAACCTTTTGGAGGGTTCACCGTGACTATTCTAACCAGTCTTTTAGGAACGAAAGCTCTAGGCGTGTTGCTGCTGATGTGGCAACAAGCCGCCCCGGCTGCCACGCCCGCCGTCGATCACTTTTCTCTCATGACGATGATTAAGAGTATGGGCGCTGTGGCTATTTCCGTGGTTGTCATTCTTTTGATCATGTCGGTTTATTCAATTGCCATCATGGTCGAGCGATATTTGACCTACACAGCGGCGAAGAAACAGTCGCGCGAGTTTGCGCCGCGCGTCGCCCAGGCATTGAAGAACGACCGCATTGAAGAGGCGATCAACATTAGCGACAAGCATCGCAAGTCGCATCTGGCAATGGTTGTGAGCAGTGGCTTGCAGGAGTTTCGAGCGCACGAGCAGTCGTCAGACATCTCGGGCGATGAAATCGAAGCCTCGAAGCGTGCTTTGCAGCGGGCCATCGCGATTAAGACGGCCGAGTTCAAACGTGGCTTGTCCGGTCTGGCAACCATCGGTTCGACCGCTCCGTTCGTCGGACTGTTCGGCACGGTGTTTGGAATTATTAATGCGTTCCGCGCCATGGGCGATGCCGGGCAGGCCGGTATCGGGGCGGTCGCGAGCGGTATTTCGGAAGCTCTGTTTACTACTGCGCTGGGGTTACTGGTCGCAGTTCCCGCCGTGTGGTTGTTCAACTACTTCACGGGTAAGGTCGACGGCTTTATCGTTGAGATGGATAACTCGGCGTCAGAGCTGGTTGACTATTTCATCAAGAACCGCACGAAGCAGTTAAAGGCGTAAGTGAGTCTAATAGGAGAGTCCCTGGTCGGTTAATCCAACCAGGGATTCAGCAAGACGGTTTGGTGGTTTGCTTTAAGGAGATTTAGTCATGGGAATGTCAGGTGGCGGAAGCGGTGGCTTCAACTCAGAAATTAATGTTACCCCAATGGTCGACATCATGTTGGTGTTGTTAATCATCTTCATGGTGGTGACACCTATGCTGCAGCACGGTGTAACGGTCAACCTGCCAAAGGATCTTAATAACCCCGTAGAAGATCAAATGATCGTCAAGGACACGTCGGTTGTTATTGCGATCCCCAATGATGGCGAGTACTACATTGGCAAGGACAAGATTGGCAAGGATCAACTGAAAGACAAAGTCGAAAAAATGCTAAACGCCGTGAAAAAGGAAGAAGACAAGGTTGTTTACATTAAGAGCGGCGTGGGAGTCAGCTACGGAGACGTGGTGACGGTCATTAACGAGGTCAGGGCGCTGGGAGTAGATAAGATCGGACTTGTTGCCGATAAGAAGAAAGGTGGCGCAACAACGGCGCCCGTCCCGCCTGCCGCCGGTTGACCTGTGTTTTTTAGCGGGCTGTTGAGTTCTTTTGGAGGAGTAAAAGTTCATGGCAATGGATGATGGTCATAAAAAGGAGACCGGCGCAAAGGCGGTTCCGTATATCAACGTAACGCCGTTGATTGATGTGCTTTTGGTGGTGCTCATCATTTTCATGGTGATCACTCCGCTCAAACCAAGCAAGTTTCAGGCAGATATTCCCACCCAGAGGGATCCAAACGAAGATTTAAGTCAGCTCAAGCCTAACCCCCTGACCCTCGTGGTCTCGATTTCCAACGATCTTCAGCTCAAGCTCAATCAGGACAATGTCGGCTCGGTAAATGACACTTCCGGTCTGAGCCAAAGGCTGGCCCAGCTTTTCCGGGAGCGGAAGGCGCAGCGTGCTTACAAACCGGGTATGGAAACACGCACTGACTTACCTGAGGATGACCGGCTGGAAAAGACGGTTTTCGTGAAGGCGCCGAGGTCGCTAAAATACGGTGACGTCGTTAAAGTAATAGACGCTATTAAAGGCGCCGGTGCCAGTCCTGTTGGATTGCAGGTTGACGATCTGCCGCAGTAAGTATCACTACAACATTCAGAGTACGACAGACAGCTCTAGCCCCTGCATGGGCCAATCGCTGAAAATGGAGCTACCGATAAATGAAACTCTCTCAAACTAGAATCGCCATCGTATTGGCGATTCTCGTTGTGACGACATCAGGTTGTGGGCTGGTCAATCGCATCCGCGCAAAAAACGAGCTGAATGAAGCTGCTCGCGCCTATCGGGAAGGGAATTTTACCGATGCTGAGCAGCGTTCAAGAAGAGCCGCGGAACTTGACCCCAATAGCAAGGTCGCACCTTTATTCATAGCCCGGACGATTCACGCCCAATATAAGGCTGGTGTGCAAACTCCAGAAAACCTCGCCAAAGCGAACGAAGCTATTCAAGCCTATCAGAGCATACTCGCAAAAGATCCCAAGAGCGAAGAAGCCTATAAAGCAATCGCTGCGCTCTATGGAGCGCTCAAGGATGAAGATAAACTGAAAGCCTGGATTTCAGCCCGCGCCAACGATGCGAACCTGGAACCGGTAAAACGCGCAGAGGCCTACGTGGTTCTGGCCAGTAAAGACTGGGATTGTTCCTTCAAGATTAGCGAACTGCCCACCAACAAATCGACAACTCTCGAGACAGGGAACCGCGCCAAGGTTACTTACAAAAAGCCTGCCGATCCTAAGGATTTCGCTACCGCTCAGGCATGCGTAAAGCGTGGCCTCGAGGTAGTGGAAAATGCCATTAAGCTGGATCCCAGTAGTGAAGCGGCCTGGTCGTATAAGACCAATCTCTTATTGGAAGCTTCCAAGCTGGCTGAAATGGACGGCAATATGGATCGGAAGGCCGAGCTGGATAAGCAACGCGAGGTCGCTCAGAAACGAACCAACGCTCTAAGCGAAGCGGCTCAAAAGAAGAAAGAAGAGGAAGCTCAGAAGGAAGCTGAGAAGACCAAGAAAGACTAAGTAATAAATCAACTTACGAGACAGGCAGGAATGTCTGTCCTACAGAGACATCAGGTGATGCACCGACTTTCGCGTGGGTGCATCACCTTTTTGTTATAATTCCTGCTACATGTTCAAACTGCAATTCACGAACGGCAAAAAGTTTAGATGATTCGCATTGAAGAAATTGTCGAGACCGTGGCGAGCAATCATCCGCAAGCGAATCTAGATTTGCTGCGTCGTGCCTACCTTTTTTCGGCCCGCGAGCATAAGGGACAAAAGCGCGCGTCCGGCGAATCCTATCTGGTCCATCCGCTCGAGGTGGCAAACATCCTCGCCAACATGAAGCTTGACGAAATTTCGGTCGCCACCGGACTCCTTCATGATGTAGTTGAAGATACGCTGGTTGATCTCGAGACCATCCATAAATATTTCGGTGAAGAGATCGCTCACTTAGTCGATGGCCTCACGAAAATAGCCCAGATAAGCAACATCTCTCGTGAGGAGCAACAGGCTGAAAACGTACGCAAGATGCTCCTGGCGATGGTTGATGACGTACGCATTGTGCTGGTTAAGTTGGCCGACCGCCTTCACAACATGCGTACTCTGCAATACCTCAACCCCGAAAAACGAAAACGCATCGCTGAAGAGACGATGGAAATCTTCGCGCCCATCGCCCATCGCCTGGGAATGGGTAAGCTGCGTGGTGAACTGGAGGACCTGGCCTTTCGGCATCTTCACCCGGAGGACTACCGCGAACTGTCAGAACAACTCGAGAAGAGACGTGCGGAAAACGAAGCGTTTCTTTCCGGCGTCAGGGAACGAATTGAGGCGCAGATGAGAGAGGCCGAAGTGCCTTTCGTGCGCGTCGAGGGCAGGGTCAAACGTCTTTATTCCATCTGGAAGAAGTTGAGGCGGCAAAAGATTGAACTGGACCAGGTCTACGATCTGGTGGCGGCGCGAGTGATTACTCCAAACGAAATCAGGCACTGCTATGGGGCATTGGGCGTCATTCACAACACCTGGAGGCCGGTGCCGGGACGTATCAAGGATTGGATCGCGACTCCGCGCGACAATCTGTATCAGTCGCTTCACACCTCGGTGATTGGTTCAGATGGCCAGTCGTTTGAGGTGCAGATCCGCACCCAGGACATGCATCAGATCGCAGAAGAAGGAGTCGCGGCGCACTGGAAGTATAAGGAGGGCAAACGCGGTGCGCACGATGACGACAACGCGTTCCAGGCGTTGCGTTCTCTGGTGGAGTGGACCCAGGAAGTTAAAGATTCGCGTGACTTCCTCGATTCATTGAAACTCGATCTCTACCCCAAAGATCTATTCGCCTTCACTCCCATGGGCAAGGTCATTCAGCTGCCGCGAGGCGCGACGCCCGTCGACTTTGGTTACATGATTCACTCCGAAGTCGGAAATACCTGTACCGGCGCGCGCATCAACGGCCGCATCGTTCCCTTGCGCAGCCAGATACAGAATGGCGACGTGGTCGAAATACTGACGTCGTCCAATTCACATCCTTCACGCGACTGGCTCAATTTCATCGTTACGTCGCGAGCTCGCAATCGGGTTCGTCACTGGGTCGCCGAACAGCAGCGCGCGGAGTCGATTGATATTGGGAGAAAGCTATTCGAGAAAGAGGCGTCGCGTTTTCAACTCTCCACCAAGAAACTCTTCGATAAAGATGGCGATACTGAGATGAAACGCGTCGCCAGTGAGTATGGTTACGGACGGGTTGAGGATTTATTGGCGGGAATCGGATATGGAAAGCTGATTCCACGCAATGTGATCGCCAAGTATCTTGGGCAGGAGCAATTTGAGCAGCTTGATAAGCAAAAAGAATCGCGTTTGCGTAGTGGCGTTCGCGCTGTCAAACGTCTCATACGGCTGGGCGATGACTCGATCGTGGTCCGAGGCGTCGACGATCTGATGGTGACGCGCGCTCGTTGTTGTAATCCGCTGCATGGGGAAGAGATTGTAGGTTACGTTACGCGCGGCAAAGGCGTGGCGGTCCATGAGAAACGCTGCAAGAATGTGGCGAGTTTGATGGTAAACCGGGAGCGTATTGTCGATGTCGAATGGGCAGGGCGGCCGGAGACGACAGCGTACGCGGTTAAACTGTTGGCTGTCACAGAAAATCGGACCGGCATGATCGCAGGCATCACAGGCGCCATATCTGACATGAAGACAGGAATTCGCGATGCACGAGCCACGGTGGCCTCTGACGAAAAAGGACACATCGAAGTGACGGTCGAGGTGTTTGATGTCAAACATCTGGACAAGGTCATCAACTCCATCAAAGGCGTCCCCGGTGTGTTGGATGTAGAACGCATGCAGGGCGCGGCGTAACCCCACTGCCAATTGCCGATTTCCGATTGCCAATTGGTGCGATGTCTAACGGCGGTCATCCGACTCGATAGTTCATTCTCGCTGCCAACTCCATACCGCTGCCCCAAATCGGCAATTGGAAATCGGCAATTGGCAATGGGTACTGATGCAGTTTGGAGCAATGTACCTAATTACAGAACCCAGCGCGGTAGCGCGGGATCCCGGAGGCAACATAGCTGTAAGGTCGCCAATGCTTCTTAATACTCAGTTTCCTGAAGGATCCCGCGCTACCGCGCTGGGTCCTGTACCTGATGGCGTTTCAGCCTAAATAACCAAACTGCATCAATACCTGCCATCCCGCCATCTTTGCCCCTCCGCTAGTTTCTTGGTAGAATCACGCCTTTCGTTTGCATGTCTCAAAAAGAGCCACTCGCGACTGTGAAGCAGATTATCAAGACAGAGCTCGCTCCCCAGGCCATCGGACCATATTCACAGGCTGTGAAAGTAAACGGGTTCGTGTTTGCGTCGGGCCAAATACCAATCGATCCGGCAACCGGACAGTTTGTAGAAGGTGGAATTACTGAGCAAACTGAACAGGTGCTCAAAAACGTGGCAGCGCTCCTCCAGGCAGCGGGGACCAGTTTGGATCGAGTGGTTAAGACCACAGTTTTTTTGGCTGACATGGGCGAATTTGCGGCGATGAACGAGGTTTATGGAAGATATTTTGGAGAAGAGCCACCCGCCCGTGCCACCGTCGAAGCGGCCCGTTTGCCGCGCGATGCGAGGGTTGAAATCGAGGCGATAGCGCTGGTTGGCGAATAAAAAACCGGCGCCTGAGGCATCCCCCAAACGCCGATTGGAATTCTTACTGGGAAGCCAGCTACGCTGCTTTAGCTATTTTTCCCGCTTTGATACAACTCGTGCAGACCTTCATTCGTTGTACGCCACCCTTGGAGACTTGTACTCGAATTGATTGTAGATTTGGATTAAAGCGGCGCGGCGTCCGGTTGTTTGCGTGAGAAACGTTATTGCCGAATTGGGGCCCCTTACCGCAGACTTCGCATCGTTTGGCCATGATTTTTACTACTACCTCCAGAGCTTTAATAGATTGCCGCGGCTCATCAGATTGAGTATTGGGGCAATGTCGAAACGAGATTTATAGCAACCGTGTCCGGGATCGTCAAGTGGATAGGACCCGCCCGGACCAACAATTGTAGAAGGAGTATCAACTTACAGTGCAAAGAATCGGAAAACTAACTATCGCAACCACGTTTTTGGCCGTCACTTCCTTGTTCCTTGGTGCATGTTCGTCAGGGGGAGGTTCGGAAACCAAAGACGGTACGGTCGCTGCTACCGTAAACGGTAAGAAGATAATGTTGGCGGAAGTGGAGCAGGGCGTGGCCCGCCAGGCGGGCGGCAAGCAAGCGACCCTCTCACAGTTGGAGATGGCCCAGGCCCGCCTGCAGGTGCTGGGTGGCTTAATCCAGAGAGAAGTGCTTTTCCAGCGTGCCGAGAGAGAGAAGGTATTGCCGACGGACGATCAGATCACCGCTTTCATCAACCAGCAGAAGCAGGAAAGCGGAATGACTGATGATGATTTTCAGAAGAATTTGGCGGCCACGTCTATGACGCTCGAATCGTTGCGTGAAGAAGCAAGAAAGAGTATCGCCATCAAGAATTTGCAGGACAAGTATAGTTCCAAGATCACGGTGAACGATAAAGAAGTCGAAGACTTCTACAGCAGCAACAAAGAGAGATTCGTGAGCTCGCGCGGTGTGGCGCTGGCAATGATTGTCGCGGATCCTGCAGATAACTCGGCAGCGGGATTTGCCAGCGACGCCAAGAACGACTCTGAGGCGAAGCTTAAGATCGACAATATTTCCCAACAACTCAAAGGTGGAGCAGATTTCGCTACCGTCGCCCGCGCTAAGAGCGAGGACCCGAATACTATAGCTCGCGGGGGCGACCTTGGCTTTGCCACCGAAGAGGATCTGAAGCAGAACGCGTTTCCATCCGAGTTAATCACCCGATTCTTTACAATGCAGGCTGGTGACACCACTGAACCGATACGATTCGACAGCGGCAAATGGTACGTCTTCAAGCTTACAGAGAAGCGCTTGCAGAATGAGAATCTAACACTGGAGAGCCCGGGTGTTCGCCAGCAGATTACTCAGGCGCTGATCAATCAGCGCAAGGACATTCTCAACGCTGCCCTGCTTGAGGTGGCAATGAACGAGGGCAAGATAGTCAATAACCTGGCAGGCACGATGCTTAACACTCCAAGCAATCTTGGTTTGAGACCGGCATCATCCGGCAATGTGCCGGCGCCGTCGTCTAGTCCGGCTGCCGCGGCGCCGTCAGTATCGCCAGCGGCACCGTCGCCGGCTGCTTCAACGGCTGCCCCAGCTGGTTCGCCAAAACTGTAGGTGGCGGAAAGAGGTTTTCGCGGGTGTGAGAGGCTTAGTTAGCTCCGCACCCGTTTTGCTTGGAGTGTAACGCAAACTGTTAGTTTGCGGATCTGGCGTTACGAACGGTGTACGTGAGCTGCCAGACGCAAACTAACAGTTTGCTTTACTAACCGCTCAGTGGTCGCAGTCAAATGCTTTTTCGTCTTTCAGATGTACACAAGTCTTACGGCACGCAGGACGTCTTGCGTGGCGCCTCCTTGCAAATAAATCCCGGCGAACACGTGGGGCTGGTGGGACGCAATGGCGCAGGTAAGACAACAGTCTTTCGTCTCATTAATGGAGAAGAAACGCCCGACCAGGGTGAGGTGATTCGCGCCCGCGGGACCCGTCTGGGTTTGCTCGCGCAGCATATCCACTTTGAAGCCGGCTCAACCGTTCACGAGTCTGCGCTCGCCGCCTTTGGTCATTTGCAACAGATCGAACACGAGATGCACGAGCTCGAGCACCAGATGGCTGAAGTGGATGCCGACCTCGAGAAGGTGCTCGAACGGTACAGCGATCTTCAGCATCAATTTGAACGCGAGGGTGGGTTCGAATATGCCGCTAAGGCCGAGTCTATTTTGCAGGGGTTGGGCTTTGACCGCGAGACCTGGTCGCTTGAAACTGAAAAGCTTTCAGGTGGTCAGCAAAACCGGCTGGGTCTGGTGCGCCTCTTACTCGCCGAACCCGATGTACTTTTGCTTGATGAACCGACAAATCACCTTGATGTGGGAGCAGTTGAGTGGCTCGAAGAGTTTCTACAGAGCTATCCGTCGGCATACGTCGTCATCAGCCACGATCGCTACTTCCTCGATCGCGCCTGTCGCCGCATTGTCGAGCTGGAAAATGGGCGCGCCTCGAGCTACACGGGTAACTATTCCGATTATCTTGAAGAGCGCGAAGTTCGGCGTGAAGCACAGCAGAGAGCTTACGATAACCAGCAACAGTTGATCGCCAAGACTGAGGAATTTATCCGTCGCAATCTGGCGGGCCAAAAAACGAAACAAGCGAAATCGCGTCGCACCCTGCTGGCGAAGCTTGATCGTGTTGAAGCCGTGCGTGCGGATCAATCTTCCGGCGACTTTCGTTTGCAGAAGATCGAGCGTACTGGGAATCACGTGCTGATGGTTGAAAAGGCCGCGGTTGGATATGGCGAGAAAGTCCTGGCGCGGGACATCTCGTTTATCCTCCGGCGGGGCGAATGTCTTGGGGTCATTGGGCCAAATGGATCTGGCAAGACTACGTTTCTCAAGACAGTGCTTAATAAGATTCCCGCGCTGGCAGGCCAGATTCGCTGGGGCACTAAAGTTCAAATAGGGTACTACTCGCAGCAGCTCGAAGACCTCGACGACCGAAACGAAATCATTATGGAGCTTCGACGAGTAGCGTTGCCTTCGGCAACGGCGGGTGAGCTGCGATCATTCCTCGCGAAGTTTTTGTTCACCGGCGACGATGTTTACAAGCATGTTCGCGATCTGTCGGGTGGCGAGAAGGGCAGGCTCGCCCTGGCGAAGTTGATCTATTCCCGCGTCAATGTGCTGGCTCTAGATGAGCCGACAAATCACCTGGATATTCCCTCGCGCGAGGCTTTGGAAGAAGCACTGGATGCCTTCGAAGGAACGATTGTGACGATTAGCCATGATCGTTATTTCCTGGATCGCGCGGCCACCCAAATTCTGGCATTGGACGACGGTGGGAGTGCAGTTCACTACAACGGCGATTACACGGAGTATCACGATTGGAGAGCGGCACGACTAGCTGCTGGATTACCGCTTGTTGAAGAGCAAAACTACAGGGCCGCTGCCGCACCCCAGAATGCGCCCGACGTGGTGTTACCGAAAACAGATGATCTGAATGCCGGTGAAGGGAAGCGCAAAGGAAAGAAAGAATCTGTTCCCTCCAGAACGCCTGCCGTAAAAGTTATCAAGAAGAAGAAGTCCGAGAAAACAAATCCGGAAGTCCTGGAAGCTGAAATTGCTCGAGTAGAAAGCGAGTTGGGCGAACTGTCAGCCCAGATGAGTGTTCCGGAAGTCGCTCGCGACGCCACGCGGTTGATTAGCCTGAGCGACAGGTACCAGCAGACGGAGTCGCGCCTGCGAGGACTCTACGAGAAGTGGGAAAGCCTGGGTGCTGAAGCCGCAAATGTTGGCGAGTGAGGAAGCTGGTGACTGGACAGGCAACTCCTTGGAGTGCGGCGGCCAGGCGCCGCTTTGGCCCTCTTCGGATGACAAGGCGCGCGACATCCATCAAGCACCTAAATATCATCGGCCTGACCAAAGCGCCGCCGGGCCGGCGCACTCCAAAGAGCGAGCCACGAAGTAACACGAAATTTCACGAAGCAGAGTTTAGTGTTATTTAGTGTGATTTCGTGGATCGTTTACTTGTCTTTTGAGTTTCGGATACCACCCAGTCAGCAACCTTGCTGTCAGCAACCTTGCTTGACACGCCCGCGAGCGCTTTGTTAGTTTCGCTGCCTCGCTTTGAACGCGATTGTTAAGCGACGATTGAAAGAGTTAATAGGCGCGTAGCTCAGGGGTAGAGCACTACCTTGACACGGTAGGGGTCTGGGGTTCAAATCCCCACGCGCCTACCAATTCTTTGTGCAGCGTTTCCGGTGGAATCAGGACGTCCGTTCCCTCGATCTTGTAATAACGCTGCTAATTCGAAAGATTGACGTGCTCCTTCCTGATTGCCAACACTTTTCGGAGGGCGATTCCCGTGTTAAGAATGATCCGACATATTGCTTTAAGATGCTCCCAATGATCGTTGAAAGCTGACCCAGGTAATTCTCAATCATACGAGGCGAAATCTGGGGTCAGCGCTTTACTACCGAACTCTTCTACCAACGTCTTTCCGTAGCCCTGATCGAAGTCTACCGAGAGCGGCGCCTTATGCTTTCGGGAGTAATCCATATAGACCTCGTCGAAAAACCTGGAGAAGTTTTTCTAGTCCTAGTTTTCAATGCATCCAAATAGGGAGGAGGTCAGCTTCACCGCTAAAGTCTAATGAGGTGACATGAACGGCAGTTGAGCCGTAGTCAAATCAGTTGAGAAGACACGTTTCATTGCCTGCAACTGCAGCCAAGAGGGACTTGCGGTTTTGACTTCACGGAACGAAGTGCCGTCTCGTCATTCTTAAGACGAGGAATACCTTAGCGGGCCACAAAACCTATCTCTCTGATCAAGAACTCTCGAGGCGAGTCAAAGCCCCGGTCTCAATATCGCAACACATCGACAAAGGAGCTTGACATCTGGCTAGCTTTTGCCTATACAGCATGACGAACCGTGGATTCGTCTTAGTTCTATTGTGACCAGAAGGTCGAGCGGAACGTCCAAGTTTCGTTGAACACCTTGCGGGACTAATTGTGCAGGCTGGGCGCCTCTGCCCACCATTTCCTCGCATCTGCTGTTGCTCACTAACCAAGTATTGGTGAATTGATTCCGGAGCCTGCGATTTATCGGTGCTCTACACACCAAATTCTAACTTTGCCTAGTGCGCTTCCTCGTGAACACCATCGCACTAGTTCATGCTCGTTGTTGCGGTCCTTGCCGACATTGTGGAACGCAACTACCTGAAATGTTTTTTGAGAACACGGCACACCTTATTGATGGTTACGGAACTCTTTCTATAACAACCATACTTCATTGCTAATTGGAGAATCGACGCGAAACGAAAAACAGCACGAAGCCGGACAAGCGATGGACAGTAATGGTCTATTTGGCTGGTCAAAACCGACTATTCGACGAAATGGTTTATGCGTTGAAGGAGATAAAGCGGGCCGCGAATGAAAAAAATAAGCCTGTCGCCCTGATAGCTGAATTCTCCTCCAAATGGGTATTCCGCAAGGACGTATCGCCTACAAAACTTGCTACGCCACGCAGATTCGACTTGGTGACCTCGAAGAACTATCCCGCAGGTTCGGTCGCCAGAAACTTCGTTGATGTCAAACAGAAGGAGCCTTACAAGAATTTTATCGAAGAGTTAGGACAGTTTATCTATTGGGGAGTAAAGAACTACGAGGCTCAGCATTACATGGTGGTGTTTTCGGGAGACGGTGGACGCGTCAATTCCGATTTCCTTCCTTCGCTCTTAAAGCCGGGTCGCAAGCTTAGACCGTACGATCTGACCGCGGTATTTCGTCAAGTCAATGAACTCGCCAAGAGAAAGATAGTTTTCGACATTGTCGGTTTCGACAGTTGCATGATGAGCATGGTCGAGATCGGTTACGGATTAAAGCGACACGCCAAATACATTGTTGGGTCAACGAAGATGACCTGGGATGGCCCTTCGCTGACATTCTGCAACCGTTAACAGCCAACCCGGAAACGTAACCACTTGAGCTTGCAACCAACACAGTAGACAAGTACAACACTTATTATCTCGACTACGCCCTTATTGCCGGCGCATCAGCGTGTCTGTCAGCCTTTCGCATCGACAAGATGAATAATCTGGGGACCGCTGTAAAGGATTTTGTGAACGCCGCACTAGACCTGTTGCCTCAAGATTGCGAAAAACAAACGGCGCTACAGCGCATCTTTATAGCACTTCTTGTAAACGCTCACTGGGAAGCCCAGACATATCGGCAGGACCAATTTGCTGATCTTTACGACTTCTGCGATGTCTTCATCGTTCAGTCGGGAATCATGATGAAGACTCACGCGCAATTACTTAGAAAATTGAAGCCAGTTTTGGATGCGTGTAAAACCATAAAAGAGGTGTTATGTAAAACTCCACAATGTGACAAGGACGATGGCAGCGCCATTATCAAGTCTTGCACAGTCGGAACTAAATACCAGTACGCTCACGGAATCTCCATTTATTTTCCTTGGAATAAGATCGAGGAGCATTATTTCCCTGGAGATAAATACGAAGTGCCGGAGGTCAAGCCCGATTATTTTGCCGTGAAAACGGGGTGGGCGAAGTTCTTAGAGCGTTACATCGAGTGCTCCCAACGGCCGCAACGATACTGGCCCAAATTGAATATTGCCGAATCGGTGAGAGAACTGATTGAGATACTGAGTAAGGATCCGCCCGAAGGAAAAGGCGCTCCTGGACTTGACCCCCAGGCGGCAAAGAATCCTCCCAGAGAGTGGGGAGTTAATCCATGTGTAATAGAACCTTTGCGTTGAAGTGCAAAACACTTGAATCGGTCTTTCGATAGCGGAACTGTCGCCATGTAACCATCTTGCGCAAATCTTTACCTAATCAGAGTCTGGCGGTCGTTACAGCGTTGCGAAGAGGTACCGCACTTCGCCGAAGGCTTACGCTCGCGCTGCTTATCTGCGGTGCTTCTGTTGGTGCGGGTTGGACGACGCTCTCCGGCATTCGTACGACGTTCGCTGTAACCACAGACTATTCCTCCACTTCATCACTTGCACAGAATCCTCAACTCCAGTCGTGCCGAACGCTAAGACCTGAACTTACCGGCGGAAAGCTGTTCAAGCTAGTAATAGATCATGGTGATCTCCCGATCACCGTCACGATTCGTGATCCGGCTTCAAGAACTATACTTAAGCTCAAGTCTATTTCTAACGACGTTCTACAGTTATTCTTTCGCTCTACAACCTCAGGCGTTTATCAGATTGAAATCGACGAGCCCACGGTAAAGGAAGAATCGCTCTTTCGTTGTAACGTAGCACCCTCAGATCAGGGGCAGCGCGATGATCTAATTCACGCAGCGCAATTGATCGTCGAGTCACAAAATTTAGCCTGGAGCGAACGGGCGACTGACCTCGAAGGATCGGTCCAAAAGTTTGAAGGCGCACTCAAGCTATTGCAGCAACACACCTCATCAAGCGACGCAACAAAACTGTACCTCAATTTGTTGTTGGCTTGGGGAACGACACTAAATGATCTGAATAGGGCGCGATCCGCGTTGCCTCGTCTTGAAATTGCGGCTCAGTTGGCCGAGCAGTCGCGCGATGACACCACGCGTCCCCTGGTGTTACTCGAACTGGCGCGTAGCCAACTCGCGCATGGCGAACTCTCAAAGGCTGAGGCCGCAATGAGATTAGCTTCTGACATCGCAAAATCGTCCGGCAGCCAAGCCACCCTTGCAAGGACGCTGCTAGGCCTCGCCGATTACCATTATGAACTCAATGACTACGCGAAAGCGCAGGAGTACGCAACTGAAACTCTCGCGCTGTTCATACAAGGACAGGATCGCCGGCGATACGCAAAAGCCTTAATAACACTGGGGCTAATCGCTTCAGATCTTTACCAATCCGAAAAAGCAACAACTCTGTACACGCAGGCGCTCGCGATGAGCAAAGTGATCGACTACAAAGCGGGAGTTGTCGATGCGCTCACTTTCAGTGGACACCTCGCTGCCAAAGAAGGACGGCTGCAATCTGCGATCGAGTTTTACCTCGATGCTGAAAAACTCTCACAGCACCTGGGCGATCCTCTCAGACAATCGTGGATTACAAGTGGTCTAGCGTATGTTTACGAGCAGAGCGGGGACACCGGCCGTGCACTGGAGTACTACCAAAATACGCTGAAGCTACGTTTGATGGTTCAAAATCTGCCCGCAGCGGCCAGTATCTATCGCCGTTTGGGTGCAACTTATTTTTCCGTCAAAGATTATCAGCAGGCTGCTGCGGTGCTGCAAAAGGCGGCGACTCTGTATAAAGCACTCAAGCAGTGGCGCTACCTTGCTGCGACGCTCAGGGATTTGGGGGGAACCTATGAAGCACTGGGCCAGTATGACCAAGCGTTGGACCATTACACCGAGTGTCGAGAGCTAATCGGGAAGGCGAGAGACCCTCGCGGAACAGCTTACCTGTTTGCCGCCGAGGGTCGAATGCGGGAGCGACAAAACAAACTTCAAGAGGCGTCGGAGAAATTCAATGAAGCTCTGCGATCGCATAGGGAAGCCAAAGATCCACGCGGTGAGTCAGCCGCTCTTTTCCAACTCGGTTCGTTGGCGTTTAAGCAAGGTCAGGTTGAATCAGCTTTGTCGCAGTTTGAGGAGGTAATACGACTCGACGAGAATTTTCGATCCGAGCTACAGAGTTCCGAGTTGAGCGCTTCATACCTCGCGGACGTCAGGAGACACTACGAAACGTACATCGATGCGTTGATGCAGTTGCACAAGAAGTCGCCTGACCGCGGGTTTGCAAAGCAAGCACTCGAGCTTAGCGAGCGAGCGCGTGCACGTGCGCTGCTAAATGCTCTCGACGACAAACAGAGGCCGACTGCCAGCTCAAGAGAAGACACAGAACTAGTCTCAACCATCGAGAACCTCAAACACTCGCTTTCTGATAAGGCGATGAAAAGAGCCGAGCTACTTCGCGCCGGGTCATTGGTGGCAGTAGCGAAGATCGATGCAGAGATAAACCAGCTCAGCGATGCATATGAACGAGCTGCGTCGGTCGTTCGTACTCGTTGGAGCAAAAGCGTTGATCGACCTGCGCCACGTGTGCTTTCGGCAAATGAGATTCAACAGCTGTTGTCAGACGGTCAGACTGTGTTGTTGGAATATGCGCTGGGTGATTCGCGGAGTTATTTGTGGGTGGTGACCCGCGACTCCGTCGAACCTTTTGAACTTCCGGATCGCAAATCGATCGAGACACAGGTGCGCCAGTTCTATGAACTCATTTCCAATTCTGAGAAGCCGCCGCAAATGCTTGCTACGAATGATGCAGTGAAACGTGCTGACGAGTTGCAGAAGCGGTCAAAAACTCTGGCTCGCGTCCTGCTTGGACCAGTGAGCGAGAAACTGGCGGATAAGATTGTGGTTATCGTCGCGGATGGTGCGCTTCATCTGGTGCCGTTTGCGGCTCTCGAACAGTCTGCGACACCGCTGATAGCTACGAATGAAGTGGTTTACCTGCCATCCGCATCTGTAATGTCTTTCGTTCGAAAGCGCGGTGAAAGCCAGAACGCGGCGCCAAAGACGTTGGCCGTGATTGCGGATCCAGTCTTCAGCCCTGATGACCCGCGCTTTTTGAGTAATCAAACAACTAAGGCAGGGCACCGGCGAATCCGACCAAATCCGGGCTTGGACGTTCAACTCACCCAAACGCTGCGCGACTCAGGCGTGCTGACAGATTCTGGAGATCTTCGTCGCCTGTTGGCGTCGCGATGGGAAGCAAACGCGATTACATCGTTGGCTCATGGATCAGTCCTCAAGGCCACCGACTTCAAAGCGAATTTGGCGACCGCGTTGAGTCCCGAACTGAAGGATTACCGCATGATTCATTTTGCAACGCACGGCGTCTTAAACACGCAGCGCCCCTCACTTTCAGGCATCGTTCTGTCGCTTTTCGATGATCAGGGAAAACCCCAGCCTGGTTACTTGAAATCAATTGATGTCCTGGACATGAATCTTCAGGCCGAACTCGTAACGTTGTCGTCGTGTCTAAGTGCGATCGGAAAGGAGTTTAATGGAGAAGGCATGATCGGACTTTCGCGCGCGTTCATGCAAGCCGGCAGCAAACGCGTGGTCGCGAGCCTCTGGAAGGTTGACGATTTTGCGACCTCGGAGTTGATGACCGAGTTTTATCGCGGAATGCTAAACGACGGATTGAAGCCCGGCGCGGCGTTGCGACAAGCACAGCTAAAGTTGCGCGGGCAGAAGCGTTGGCGTTCGCCTTACTATTGGGCGGGCTTCATACTGCAGGGTGAGTGGCAGTAGTTAGGAGCCCATCGTCAAATACATTATAATTAGACAACCTCTCTGCAAGCCTCTTTGTTGGACAGAGCGTAGTTGCCACGATGCGTGAGGAAGTTCCCAAAAAGAAACTGATCAAGCCGTCGATGGATTCCCCTCTTCACGTTAAAAAAGAACAGTGGGCGCTGACACAGACAGCCTTTGACAATCTGCTGCGCCGTTTTGCATCGGATCGGGATGAAGCTGCCAAACAATACGAGAATCTGAGGCGGAAATTGGTTAGGTTTTTTGAGTGGCGAGACCTTGACGCCCCGGAGGAATGTGCTGATGAGACGATCGATCGCGTCGCACGTCGTCTTGAGGAAGGCAAGGAAATTCACAACATTGCAGCTTTTTCGTATGGCGTCGCGCGGAAACTATTCATGGAAAGGCTCCGGCTCCGGGAGACAACATCCGTCGAGCTTGAGAACGCTCGTGAGGTGCCAGCATCGACCATAACTGAAGACCCTGAGCCGGATAAACGTTTGGATTGCTTCGATCGTTGTTTGGATAATTTGCCCGAAGACAAGCGCGCGTTGATGATTGATTACTACCAGGATGAAAAAAGAGCAAAGATTGATCTTCGTAGTCAGTTAGCGGAAAGGCTCGATATTCCGCTCAACGCGTTAAGAATTCGGGTTCATCGTATCAGGATCAGCCTGGAGGCTTGCGTTAACCATTGTCTCGAGTTGAAAGAATAATTGCGTAACAACACTGTTAGTGGAGGGAGCTTTGGCGTTTCGCACTGAAAAGGAAGCTTGGCAAGTTAGATACCTATTGGGAGATCTGTCTGAACAGGAAAATGTTGGCATTGAAGATTCATATTTTGCTGATGACAACAGCTTTCAAGACCTTGAAATCGTTGAAGATGAGCTCGTTGATGCTTACGTACGTGATGAGCTGACCGGTGCTCAAAGGCAGCAATTCGAGAAGTTGCTTCAGTCTTCCGCTCGATTGGCTGGACGCGTCCATTTCGCACGAATACTGGTGAATCGCGTGGCCTCAATGAGCCTAGCGACAGGGACAGCTGCTGTTGTGTCTGCCGTTGTGGCTGAACGCCCCGTAACAGTTACATGGTGGCAGAAGATCTTTGCGCCGCAAGCAGGACGCAAGTTTGCATTCGCAGGATCAACAGTTGTTGTCCTCATGGTTGCAGCGCTGCTTTTCGCATGGATGCGGTTGCGTGAGTCATCGCAACGGCTTGAACGCGAGCGAGCTGTCCTGCAACAACAAAGCGAAACTCTTAACGCTCAATCAAACGAACAAACGTCAAGAATCAATCAACTAGCGGCTGATCTCGAAAGAGAGCGAAAGCTGCGAGCAGAGGACCAAAAGCTGATTGAGTCATTAAGAAACGACTCAGCTAATCAAACCGCATCGCCCTCGAGAGTTATTGCTTTTCTTTCTCTGACTCCTCAACTAACGCGGGACTCGTCAGGCACTGGTCGAACTGTAACGCTGCGACCGGGGCAGTCAGACGTTCGCCTTTTGCTTTCACTTCCTAAAGACGAGTACAAGAGCTATGGCGCAACGATCAGGAATCAGGACGCAAAAGTAATAACGCATCGCGATGGATTACGCCGAACACGTTCCGGTAAACAGATTGCTTTTCAGTTTTCCACTGCGGGTATCAGTTCAGGCGACTACGTTGTTAGCGTAAGCGGCAAGACCCCCTCCGGCTCGGAACCCATCACAGATTACGCTTTCCGCTTGGTGCAAGCGCGGTAATTCTCACATCAACCTCCCGCAGTGCATCCCGCAAGTGAAATATTTTCCGATTAAGGAGCACTCATGTCGTCAGGACACACGTGCTAACAAATTGATCAGATAGTGATTTGAAAGGAGATCTCCTATGGCAAGTCAAACTTGGAAAGTCATGGTCTATTTCGCAGGGCAGAACCGTCTTGCGGACGACATGGTCTACTCCCTGAAAGACATGAAGAGTGTCGGCTCAGATAACAATCTAACACTCCTGGCGCAATACTCTGCAAAGTGGTTATGGAAGAAGTACTCTAATACGGTTGAGCTCCCAACACCGTTGCGATTCCATTTGAAAGCAAACGAGAAATGGGTGGTAAGCGATCATGTAAATCCAGGTCACTATGAACGACCGGAGTACTGCTTCGTCAAGGAACTTTCGGATTTCATTTGGTGGGGCATCAAATATGAATATAAAAAGTCAGATCGATATATGATCATTCTGTCAGGGGACGGTGGCGGACCCGTATCGACTTTTCTTCCGTCTATCATGGAGCCGCATAAGAAACTGCATCCCTTCGAACTTCATCGCGTATTCCAACGAATCTCGCCCAAAGTTCGCGGATTAATTGGGCGCAAGATCGATGTTGTCGGCCTCGACAGTTGTCTAATGAGCACCGCTGAAATCGGTTACGAGTTGCGTACCTACGTCGATTACTTGGTTAGTTCTCAAGGCAACGTTGACGATATCGGCTGGCCTTATCGAGACATTTTGAGTTGGTTGAAGCAAAATCCTACGACCAGTCCGGAGAATCTCACCAAACAAACAGTGGATGTGTACAACTCTTACTTTGTCGATTACGCGATGATTGGGAAGAGTTCGGGCAATTTGTCGGCATTGACCCTTTCAGCCTTTGATGATCTCGCGCCTGCGATTGAGTCGTTTGTGGACGCAGCAATGGCCCTTTTGCGTAATGGTTCGCGTTCGAAGAATGCGCAACTTTCAAGACGGCTCTTTGCTCAATTGCTGGTGCGTGCCCACTGGGTCGCCCAGACGTATCGCGACGATCAGTATGCGGACCTTTATGATTTTTGCGACAAATTGGTCGAAGAGATAGGTCTCGTTCAGGCTGCCTCATCAGCTCGCAACGTTGATTTTTCGCGAGTAATTGAAGCTTGCAACGTGATAAAGCAAATTCTCTGTGGTGCGAGTACTCCCGGCGCGAGTTACTCGCAAAAGGTTGTGGTGAAATCGTGTCACGTAGGTGCAAAGTACCAATACTCACGGGGTCTTTCGATCTATTTTCCCTGGAACAGAATCAGAGAAGCATATGGAGCTTATACAAAGGGCCGCAAACCGACCGGCCGTCAGACGGAACACTCGTTACCACGGGCGACTGGTTGGCGCAGATTTCTGGAGCGCTATCTTGCGGCAACGGAGAGATCTCCACGGGAAGGTTTTAAGCTCGGTCCTGAATGGAATCGATTGATGCGTGATCCTCCGGAAGGCAAAGGCGAGCGCACGGAGTGCGAAACAGCCAAGAATCCAACTCTAACATGGGAAATCGCCAACTGCATTGACTCACCCAAGAATCTGTAGATCGGGTAACTTGATCGGCTACGGCGAATTCTGTGGATTTTCTCAGGTCTGCCCAACTTTGATCTATTTCTGATTCTTCAAGCCTGGGATGCTTCATTTGCTGCTGAAGTTCGGCGCGTTACAAGGGGCTCGACTGTGCGCATAACGGATCTATGAAAAGATCTAGTTGTCCCTGGCAGTTAACGTTTAAGAAATGCACTCAGGTTCGGGCGGGGAGAACATCGACTTCTCGCCTGTTGATTAGTGACGAAATGAATCCGAGATTCGACCGGGCTGGAAAAGCATGGTGATCTTTAATTCAGTCTATCGAAAAATCAACTCCCGTTAAGTCTGCCCCTATTTCACTCTTCACCGTTCAAACATGGTGCAGGGTACGCGCAAAAGTATTCATTGCGCGGAGCCTTAGCCAGCCCTTCTCCTAAAACATCGCGAACGCTTCCGTCTATCAGGCTTGACCTTTCGATCACAGTGGAGTCCACCATGAAATGTTTTTGCGGTCTTTGACACACCAAGGTGAGATTGCCGAAAACGTGAGAATCCGGAACTCAAGAATCCTAAATCGGCAATACGTCGGAGTTAAGGTCGTTGCTCAAAGGAGAAAACCATTGAAGACCATTACGATTTTCACTGCGTGTATGTTGATCTACTTTGGCGCGCCACTGAGCGCAAACGCGAAGAGCGCAAAAGAAGCTTTCCTGCTGCCCGACAGCCGCGTCGGCGAACCATACCAAGTTGACGTCGAAGCTTTGCTGCGTCAGAGATATCGACTGAAGATCGATACCGGCACGCGTGAATCCATACTCCAATGGTTTCTGGTGGAGGGCGAATTACCGGCGGGTCTGACGATCCGCACTAACGGTAATGTCGTAGGCATTCCGGAAACGTACAGAGATAGACCCTACGTGTTTAGCGCGAGGGTTGTTGATCAGGCCGTCGCTAACGCCGACCCATTAATAATTTCTCTTAGCGTGGTTGTGGCGCCACCACGTCTTAGGCTGACTCGTATCGAAGGGCCTGCGCTGGTGCCCGTCGATAATCCAGCACCAACTTCCGGCGGAAATGGACCAAAGGCACCAGATGTTCCCCCTGCAGCAGCGCCGCATAGACCCGCTATCGAACCGGTGCTTGAAGTTCGGACCAAAAACCGGCTGCCTCTGCCGGATGAAGTTGCCGTCCCACCGACGGAAGATCGCGGCCTTTTGTCGAAAATCGTCGGAGTGATGGGGTTACAAGAAGGGCGGGGCAGACCGACAGACCCTCAACGTTGTGATGACAGCAGTAAGGCGAGACGGGTAGTAAGTGATGAGGCACATAACCCGCTCGAAGGCGATACGAGCACTCAGAACACATGCGTTGAGTTCCATAACCTAAACACGCTGAAATATCGGATTGAATTCAATACTAAGACCACACGGACAGAGGGTCCTGATCTTGGCAGTTTTCCGGTCCTTCCAAAGCTTCCGCTGACAACGTCGACGCCGACGACACCCCCTTCAGACAAGAAGCCATCGCCAGCTTTTCTCTCGGCACGCACCGCAGGCCTCAAAGGAGAGAAGTTGAAAGCAGAGACGAAGGAGGTCGAAGACGAATTCAAGAGCGACATAGACAGGCTTAACACAGAATTCGGTGAGGCACGTCGGGGACTTAGTGTGGCCGAAACGAGCCTACGTGAAGATGTTGAAAAGAGAATTAACGAGATCACTACTGCGCTAGAGGATGCGCACGCGAACTCTAAGGCTCTCGCGAATGTTGCAGATGCATACCTGCAGGGTGACAACCAGGAAGGTTTGTTGCGAGAAGTCGAGAATGTCCTGGAAGAAGTAGAGCAGGCAATAGCTAATGAATGGCCTTCCGATAACATTCTCGCTGTCCTAACCGCGCTGGACGACGTTACAGCCAGGCTAGAAGACCTCAGGAGCCTTGAGTCTGAGGAGGTCTGGAAAGAGTGGCTTGTTGCCAATCAGGATCGATACAACCGCGTACGAGATCGTGTAACTGAATTGAAAAATAAAATTTCCTCCTTCAATTCCAAGGCTTTTGATGATGGTAAGAAACTGCTTATCCCCTGGCGGGATGTGCTTAAGAATGTGCACGATCAAAAGGAAGACGCCTTTACCCAAAAAGCCTTCGTCAGTTGCCACACTGACGAGGCCGAAAGCAAATCGTCCAAACTGACGATAAGCAAAACCGATCGCACGACGGCAAATGCAACGGCGGTTACAAGAGAGGTTCTCACGGTTAACTGTTATTCTCGCGTTGCGTTTACGGCAGGCTTCAATTTCAGCACGCTGGATGAGAAAGAGTTCAGTGTGGTGAATGCAGCCGGCACCGAGAGCGGAACCACCGTCAAAAAGTTTGGCTTTACAAACAGATCGTCTTTCCGTCCCAATCCACTAGCGTTGGTGAATATCAGATTCACCGATCAACCCACCATAAACTGGCATGCGAGCTTCGGTGCAGTCGTTGATCTAAAAGGACAGACTGGCACTGATGTCGAGCCCATTGCCGGAGTGAGTTTCTCGATCAGAAGACTCATCTTCATCACGCCCTTCGCTCTACATTTTGGACGCGTGAACAAGTTGGCGGGTGATTTCAAGGAGGGAGATCTCGTACCAGAATCTATTGCAACGCCGCCGATCGAGAAAGCCTGGAAGGTAGGATACACCGGAGGTATTACCTTTAGGATTGCTCCTTAGAAGCGCGCGCTCCTGCGACTAACTTAAACCGTAGGTCACAAACTTATGAACTTACTCAGTCTCAAATCCCGGTGGAAAAACAGATGCAACTGTCTATTGCTAGGCAGTTGCATCATGCTCTTTTTAACTGTTAATGATGACGTGCTGTCGCAGGAACGCCGTGTTCAATCGACGACGCGCATCCTGCATTCGTCGCCGGCCCGACCTCGCGGTCGCACTTGGCTGAAACAGCGTCGCGGAATTGCCGGAACTGTATCGCGTAACCTGCGCGAAGCGTTGCGCAGAATAAGCGTCGAGAATAGGTACTTGCTGGCTGCTGAAGCGACACTTTCTTCCCCTCCGCCCAACGAAAGACCAGAGACTCATGAAGATCCGAAGTGGCGGCTCAACTGGTTCCTTTTCCAAAGGACATTCCCAGCAGACACTTTGCCCTCTCAGGGCCGCTTCGCCGCGTTCTCTGCAAGTGTCGCAACAACGCCGCAGCCATCACCGCAGCCTACCCCACCAGCAGGAACTTGGCGGCACCTGGGCCCTCTGCCCATAGCTGCCAAGTTTCCCTCGATGGGTGTCACTACCGGCCGCGTCAATGCAATTGCCATCTCACCTGCCAACCCGCAGTTCGTCCTTGTCGGTGGCGCAACGGGCGGCATTTGGCGTTCAACAGATGGCGGCACCACATTCGTCCCTGTCTCTGATAATCATGTTGACCTCGCTGTCGGATCTCTCGCCTTTGCACCGAGCAATCCCTCAGTTGTGTACGCAGGCATGGGCGACCCTGCCGGTGGCTATATGGGCACTGGAGTTTTGAAATCGTTGGATGCGGGACAGACTTGGGCTCGTGTCAGCGATCATACTCTTCCTGCTCCCGGGACAATTAATGACATCGTTGTGGACTCTGAGGATTCAGAGCGAGTCTATTTAACGCAGTATTCTTTCCGCGCGAGCACCGGAGCCGGGGAGGTGTATGCAAGCGGTTTCTTTCTTTCCGAAGATGGTGGAAGGCAGTGGAGGAGAACCTTCACTGGTCTACCGAGAGATCTCGTTGCCCACGCTACTCAGCCGCGAACTCTTTACCTTTGCATGTCCGACACTTTCTCTGACACACCACCATCGGCCGGGATTTATAAATCCACCGATGGCGGTGAAAGTTGGCAAGTAATCTTCACGCCCAGTTTTCTAGTGGCAACTGAGGCGAAGCTCGCCGTCACCCCAGCAGATTCGCAGCTTATCTATGCTTATGCAGGAGTAGTTAAGAAGAACAGCGCCGAGGTTAGCGTGCACGTCAGCAGGGACGGTGGAAAGCACTGGACTGACCTGGGCCACGGCGACGTAGATATCGGACAACTCGGCTACAACAGTTACATTAGCGTCGATCCCACTGATGGAAGAAAGGTCTACATTGGGACACGCGATTTGTATAAGAGCACAAACGGCGGAGTGACTTGGTCCAACCTGACAAGGAACTGGCACAAGTTCTCAATGAAATATGAGTTCTCACCCGAAGAGGCATCGACTCATTCTGATCAGCATGTCCTCGCATTCTCTCCCACAAATCCCAATCTGATTTATATCGGCAATGACGGTGGCCTTTCTCGCTCTCAGAATGGTGGCGAATCCTTCGAGTCTCTTAACGCCACGCTCGGCCTCACTCAATTCAACAGTGTCACGCTTCATCCGTCAGACGCCACCACCTCATGTGGAGGTACTCAGGACAATGGCGTTTTGGTCCGTGGCTTAGGAACCCGCTGGAGTGAATTCGAGTCGGGCGATAGTGGACGCTGCTTGATCAAGCCTAACGATCCGAGCACGATCTATTCCAGCTACGTTTTCGGACGAGTGTTTCGTTTCCACCACAATGGCGAAGGCGTGCCGGGGGTTATTACTACGATCGCGACAGAAGCGACATTTCAGGAGCCCGAGCCTGAAGATGGCGCTCGTATAGGCTTCTATCCTGCTTTCGCAATCGATCCATCGAGTGGAGACTTGTACTTTGGCACTTGGCGTCTATTCGTCAGCAGGGATGAAGGCAGGTCGTGGCAGGCGACAGCCGGCATTAAGGATCTCACCGTAGGGGAGACGAGGTTTGGAGCCGACGTATTGAGCGCCATTGGGATCGGGCCCGCAGGGTCGGGGGTGATCTATACGGGGTCAGCTCAGGGTCGTGTAATGCTTTCGAGGAACGGCGGAAGAACTTGGAGCGAGGTTCGCGGGTTGCCCAGACGTTTCATCACGAGCATTGTGATCAGCGCCTCTGACGCAGCAAGGGCTTACATCACGGTTTCGGGCTTTGGTTCGGGTCATATCTTTCGCACTACTGACCGAGGCGAGAACTGGACTAACATCAGCTCCGGACTTCCCAACGTCCCCGCTAATGCACTGCTTATTGATCCTTTGGATCCTCGAACCCTGTATGTTGGAACCGACATCGGTGTCTATCGCTCTGACGACGATGGGGTCGGTTGGGTAAAGTTCAATAACGGGTTGCCTCCGGTGATCGTCACTGGTTTTTCAGCCCAACAGAATGGTCTGATCCAAGTCGCTACGTATGGCCGCGGAGTGTACCAATTGGAGAGATGAATCGCTTGCTGTTGTTGGTAGCGACATCACTGAGGATCACTAAGCACGAAGTACCTATCATTGTTGAAATCAGCGACAATTTGAGTACCGGTATGAAACCGGCCACGTGGCGTACGGCTGTTACGTGTAGCGACATTATTAACTTTTTCGCGGATGGCAGCCCGTTACGAGTGCGCTGGTTTACGTCTGTAACCACCTATTACTATTCAAGTCCGCCCAGTTTTCCCCACATTGGCACTTCGGCAAAGATTGGGGTTTTAGAACTCCTAGAAGAGTGCTCGAAGCGCCACAAATCGTTTTTGCTGGTCTGGCACCTCACACGTTCCAACTCAAGTTACGACGCTGGGGAGAGTATCTCTCGTTAAGGACATATCTGGGCAAATAGAAAAAGGCTGCCGGATTTCCAAAAAGGCCTCTATTTAAGTTATGAAATCCACTCACTGAGTTGCCACGATTTTGCCACGCTTCGCTTGGCACTTATTCGATTTATTCAGCATATTCGTGACTTCTCTAGCCGCGATATTAATCTTTACGCTGCAAAAGCGGATTAAGCGTTATACGTGGCGTTGGGCCGCGGATTGACACGGTAGGGGTCTGGGGTTCAAATCCCCACGCGCCTACCATTTTTCTTAGGTTATTTCGCTGCTTCTGTCCTCCCCTCATCGGTGCGGGCACAGTTTGGCAGACTTTTGGCAGACTCTCAAAAATTGCCTTCACACAAGATTCCCACTCCAAAAAGGATTTGGCAAACTTCAAGCGGCGAAAGTCTGGACTGAAGGATTCTTAGTGAACTGCGCCTTTGATAGTCATTGCTTTGGTCCGCTACGTAGGATGAGATTGGTGGCGATTATTAATGGGCTCTTCTATCGATGGCTCTTCAGAATCGTTTCCGGCCTAATGCGGTAACAATCAATCTTTGACAACGGTTCCCAGTCGAAGCGAGCAGGGTTCTGAATAGTGGTTACCTGAGGTTGCGACGCGCAATTGAACACGACGTAGAGCCAGTAATCATCGGCCAGGCGCTGGGCTGTTTTGTATTCGTTAGCGGTAAGCGCGATCTCACCAAACGCAGCTCGCCCTTTTACTTCGATGAACCGAGTGTCGCCCGTTTCTCGTGCAATATCGGAAGGCGCAGGGCGCGAGATCAGATCGAAGCCCCGCGTGTCGCTTTCAACACTTTCGACCTTGGAGCCTCGCGCTTCTTCAAAAGCAATCGCCGCCTGAACCGCGATTCGCTCGATGGCGGCAAACCTTAGATCAGCCTGAGCCTCTTGTTCGCCAGACGGCCGAGTCACCGTGTAGCCGACCGCCTTGTACGCTTTCAGGCGCTTCTCATACATGCGATTCAGCACGGGTACGCATGCATCGACGTAGTCGTACACTCGAACCACGTATTTGCTTTCATGAAGTCGATGGAGTCGCCCGACGTATTGCTGCAGAGTCCCACGCCAAGAGATCGGCATTGCGAGGAACAGTGTGTCCAGCCGCGCGTCGTCGAAGCCTTCTCCAATGTAACGTCCCGTGGCGAGAATGACTCGTTGCTGGTCCGCCGGAACTGCAGCGATCTCTGCAGCCACCGAATCGCGTTGTTTCTTTCCCATTCCGCCCTTCATCACAAAAACGTTCGGCACCCGTCGCGCCAGCTTTTCGTGCAAAAGCTGCAAGTGGTCCGTACGTTCGGTGAGTAGCAAAGGAAAACGTCCGTCCTCTATTGCGCTCACAACATCGGCGACGACAAAGTCGGTTCTTTGCTCGTCATTAACGAGAGCGGTGTAGATATCTTGTATGCCGATGCCATTCCATTCAGGAGGTACTGTGAATTCGGTTAACCGGGGTATGACCTCGTATTGAAAAGCTGAAGCTGCGGCCTGTTTCTTACTGCTCACATTGAAGCGAATCGGACCGCATTGCATGAGGATGATGGGGTGGTGGCCGTCTTTGCGAATTGGAGTTGCCGTCAATCCGACGACGTACTTTGCCTTTACCTTTCTCAACACTCGCTCGAATGAGAAGGCGGAGACGTGATGGCATTCGTCCACGATCACCTGGCCGTATTCGGCCACTATGTCCTTGACCTCGCCCTTTCGAATCAGGCTCTGTATGACTGCTACATCGAGGCACCCGGTTTTTGTGGTCTTTCCGCCTCCAATCTGGCCGATGTCCTTGGTGCTAAGCCCGAGGAACAACGCCAATCGCTCCCGCCATTGATCCATTAGATGACGCCGATGCACCAGCACCAGCGTGTTCACTTTGCGTAGCGCAATCAGCTGTGCAGCAACTGCCGTTTTTCCAAATGCTGTCGGGGCGCAAAGGATCCCGTCATCACAAGCAGCCAAAGCCTTTGCTGCCTCTGTCTGCGCCGCACGACGATCGCCTTGGAAATCGACCTCAATGGGAACTCCACCGAACCGATGGTCGGTAACATCAACCGCGATGCGATTACTGTGGAACAGACCGAGCAACTCTTTCAGCAACCCACGAGGCAGAGCGATGTGATGAAGTAAGTCCTCAGCACATGCAATGACGCGGGGTTTGCCGAAGGTCGAAAGGCGCATCGCTTGAGTCTTGTAAAACTCCGGATTCTGAAAGGCGGCCAACCGAATCAAGCGATCCAGAAATGCATCGGGTAAATCTTTCTTTTCGACGTAAATCAGATTCCCAAGTTTGATTGATATGTTTGGAGGCAGCGGTTCGGTTATGATCTTGAATGCATGCTGGCCAGACGGCGGGAGGATCCACGGATCACTCGCTTCGTCGTAATCGGATGCACTGTGTCTTATGTTAATGACGTCGCCGGCTGGATACACCTTGCGAAGAAGTACTTGAACTTCGTCCGGGGCCAATCGCTTTACCGAGGAAAGGAACGTCCACTGGTCGTCGTACGCCCGTAGCTGATCGTCTACGAAGACGCTGTTGCCGTTTTCGCGAGGGCCGTGCTGTAAGGGCAAGGCTATGAGATTTCCGAATCCGCCCTTGGGCATTGTGTCCTGACTTGGAAACAACCGGTCATAAGAATCGAGCCCCATCGCGTAACGCCGCTCCATCGTGCGGGTCAGGACGGCGCTCGCGAGCCTGCGGGCCAGAGCCGCTTGGATCGGACTTGCAAAGAATATCCAGACATGGCCTCCATTGCCCGATCGTGAACGCTCGATCGACGCAGGTACACCAGTCTCCTGGCACATCTTCAAGAAAGCGCAAGCATCCGCTTCCCAGCTCTTTTTGTCGAAGTCTACTGCTACGAACCAACAGGTATCGTCCTGCAGGAGAGGATAGACTCCGATGGTTTGCTTTCCGAGCAGATGATCTCTAATCACTTCCTCGCTCAGAGGGAACAGCTTGCTGTGGCGAAATGATTTCTTCTGGCCACGACCCGGTGAAGGCGCTTGGTCCCATTCGCGGATGCCCGCCGGAGAATACCCCGTCCGGCCATTCTTTCCCTCCCACCTGACCGCGTACACGTCGTCCCTGCCGCGAAACAGATCCTTGAACAAGGACACTTTGACTTCCGGCCGCGAGTCAACGGTCACAATGGCCGATGGGTCTGGCCTTTCATCGCCGTTCGGCGACGGCCGTTCAACCTGTTGATGACCGACCTCTGGAGAATCGCCAACGCGAAGCCTGAGCCGCGCGTTTTCTTCGCGCAAATGCTCACATTCCGCAATCGCCTTCGCGAGCTGAGCTTTCAGAACCTCGTCACTGTCCACGAATCAAACTCCAGGTGAAAAGGAGACCAAAAAGACGGATTTGGCCCTCGATGCAGTCGAGGCTGCGCTTATCTTCGGATTAGAATCATCCATCAGGCATGATCGGAACCATTATGGTCGCCTTGTAAGAGACCATCAACGTGCCGTTGGCTGTCACCGAGAATGGGACTATTAACATCAAGGGTTCGCGAGGTAGTCTGGACTCCATCATTCATCATTTCAACCTCGGCTCGACAGCCGAGCAATTTGTCCAGAGAGTTCCGAGCTTGGATGTCAACGCCCATCAAGTCGGCTTCAGTAATGCGTCTAAGAGTTACGCTTGTCGTAACGCGTTAGAATCGTTTATGGTTGACGTGTGATTCTCAGCTATCGGGACGAACGCACCAGCGACTTCGCGCGCGGAAAGCGAGTCAAAGCGTTCTCTGGTATTGAACGTTCAGCACGCTTGAAACTCGATCGTCTTGAAGCCGCCACTTCAATATTGGATCTGGCTGCGTTGCCCGGTAATCGATTTGAAGCGCTAAAGGGAAAACGCAACGGGCAGTACAGCATACGGATCAACGACCAATGGCGCGTGTGTTTTGAATGGCCCGACAGGTCGCCGGGGCCAACCAACGTGGAAATTGTTGACTATCACTAAGTAGGAAGGCTTTATGCCAATAACAGCGATACATCCCGGCGAGCACTTGGCCGAAGAATTGGAGGCACTAGGGATGAGCGCCACTGAATTGGCGCGACAGCTAAAGGTGCCAACGAACCGTATTACTGGGATTCTCAATGGCCAGCGCGCCATCACCGGTGACACGGCATTACGCTTGGGCCACTTCTTTGGTACCAGTCCGCAGTTCTGGCTCAACCTCCAAAGTCTGTACGAACTGCGCTTGGCTGAGCAGAAGGCAGGAAAAGCAATTAAGATTCTTCCGACACTGAAAAAGCAAGCACCGGCTCACCCATGATTGATAATTACGATCTCATCCTTAGTTTCCTCACCGAATTGGTCGGGTAATTGGTCGGATAGAAGAGGAAAGAAGGAGAAAAGGCCAGTTATCATTGGGGTTTCTTTTGGCAAAGCGGTGCGTTGACACGGTAGGGGTCTGGGGTTCAAATCCCCACGCGCCTACCATCTTTATTGAGTTATTTCGTTACTTTTGTCCTCCCTTCATCGTTCACGTCGCAGCCGCTGGTACGCCGAATCTTACGCACGAGGTAAAGTATTCTTCTTCACAATAGCTGCATCTCCGTAGTTGGTTTGCCTGAAATACATGATGGGGCTATTACGAGTATTGAAGGAACTCTTAAGAGACTAGGATTGTCTTTCGCAAGGCCGGCACACTATAGGCATACAAAACAAAGAAACGTGAAGTCGGCGGAAAATCGCTGGCTGTCCGTAACCGTTTGATTCTGTGATGGCCGCCTAATGAAATAACCAATTCCGTTCGTGCGCGTGTCCGAGAAATGCTTTTGGCTTGCCCGAAGACAGCATCGCTAGTACCAACTAGTGTACCGTACAATTCTCAAGGGCGGTCGACGATCACCATCCGCAGTTCGCTGGCGTAGTGCCGGTCGTTGGCGTCAGGCAACCAAACTTGCTCGATCGCAGGAAGCATTTCAGACACCACTATCTGCTGCTTGCCTGAGACGCTATCCTCGCAGCTGCGCACTGCGGCCGCGAAAAGATCAACATACAACGGACTGTCAAAATCCACGAACAACGGCTTTCGCTCACTTGACGATTTGAAAAAGGCGAAACGGGGAATGCCTAATCCTCGAGCCCAGCGCCTCGCCGCGACGAAGCGTTCCGTGTCAGTCTTCTCGAAAGCAAACTCGAGGTCAGCCGGAGCGAATGTCCAGGATTCGCGACAGACAACCAGACGATCAATGGTGATACGCGGCTGATAGTTTTGGGGCGAAAGAATGCTGAAGCCATTCCAAATGGATAGAGTTGGGATGTCCGAGAAGATATCCAATATGTCGACGCGCACACGTCCGTCGCGCGTACGAGCTATCAATTCATCACCATCTGTTTCCACCACTAGGCTGCCAAAGGGCAAGACCTTGTCGCGAGGCGCCGTATGAGCATCCGGGCTAAGCTGAATCCGATAATCAGAAGATGATGACAAGGTAGGAAGCATGCGGGCGCTCCTCGAAGGCCAGCGAGACTTGGGAATAAGGGGCACCGCGCGCGTTCTGGTGCGATCTCGCTCGTAGTAGTGGATTAGGTCCGCCGGCGCTGGATGGTGAGTGCAGAAAACAGCAGGACGCAAAGTGTTATTCGAAACATGCAGCTCACCCAGCACGAAGTTAAAATTTCCGCGCTGGATATCCGTCACACTTGAAGCGGCAAACATTACGTCCGGACTGTGATAGATCGCTGATTTCCAGCCCGAACTCGGAGCGTCAAATGTTTTCAATACGCGTGCGCGCAGATCTTCAGAACGGTAGCTCACTCGGCGGACGTCCGAGGGCACAACCAGAATCTGCGCCCACCGCTCCTGAAGCCCCGCCAACACATCGTTCACAGGCTTTTTCGTCTCTCCGAAAATGTGCGGATAAATGCGATACCAAAACGTGGGAAAATCAATGGTTTGAGCGTTGGCTCGTATGGCTATCTCAGAATATATTTCGCGAAAGATCTGCTTGTAGAGTGCGGCAATGCTGAAACTAAACCAGCGAACACTCGTCAGAAGAAGTGAAAGCGGATCCGCCAGCGCCGCGATCGGCTCAGGCCCGATCTCGATCTCAATATCACGCCGGCAATCCTCATAAACGAGCGTTCTGCCTGCATACATTTCGCCCGCTGAACGAGTGGCGCTCGCTTTCGTCAGGCGGCTGAAGGCGGCATCGAGATTACCAAGCGCAAGGTCCAACTTCGTAGCGTCGCCGGCCGCACCCTCCACCTCCCTTCGCCTATCTTCAAGCTCAGTTAAGGTTGCCAAGCTCGTCCGGCGCAAATTATCGTCGTCGTCAATTCGTTCGAGCATGCGACGCAGCGTACGCTCGGGATATAACTCAACGGGCACTTCCAACTCCCAGACGATGAAGTCGCTCTCGCGCAATTGATCGAGCAGCTGAAAGATTTCCGCCTCATTGCTGAAACCCAGGGAGGCGTTGCGAAGCAGACTTCGGGCAATCTCCCGGGCGCTCAACTCGCCGTCGCAAGCATTGAGCACAGCAGCTTGTTTGGCCGATAGTTTGAGTGGCGCTCTCGCTGGAAGCAGGAGGGATGTTCCATCCAGAGACAAATAAGACATCTGCCGCGGCGCAGTCCAGTACTTAAGTGACCGCTGCTGAGCCAGAGTCTCCGTGATCGCGTCGATGCACCAGACTTCGAAGTAGACGTTGCGCGACGCGACGAGCCGTGGACCTGGCCGCACCGCGATAGGTTCTCCTTCGTGCATTAGCCGTACCCATCCGACTGGTCCAAAAAAACCTATCGTGTCGTTCTTGGTGCAGTAGCGCTGCAGGTACTTGGCTACAAGCGCCTCACGAGCGCGCTGTGCGGATGGTTTTGAGGTTTTATTTGCCGATGCGTCGAGCAAGTGTTTTACGCCGTTGCGAAAAGCCTCTCGATTCTGCCAAACTAAAGCTTCGCGAAAGTCATCGCCGCTTGCGATTTCCCGCACCGCCTGCGAAACCACCGCGGAGCTGGTTCGGAAAATCTCACGAAAGCTGGCCCAGGAAACGTCGACCTCTTGCATTGCCGCGTTGAGTGTTCTTACAGGTTCCGCTGCGTAATCTGGGACAACCTGGTTGATTCTTTTTCCGGTTTTCAGGCGGTCTATCAACTTCAGCGCCTGCCGTCGTTCATGTGAGGCTGATATTTCGAACTCGTGCCGGGCGGCCTGCAGTGCTGCCTCCCTGGCCTCACTCTCCAGGTCTTCAGCTTCCAGGATCTTATCGGCGGCGGTGGCAGCAGCTGGATTGGAAAGTTTTAAGACCTCCTCAACCGGAAAGCCCGCACCTCGGAGACAAACCCAACGCCACACCGCCCACTTCCCATTGTCGATAGTGATGACATGCGACTGCTCGCGCGGTCTCTGTTCGCCCTTATCGGCTGGCGCGCTCAGATCTTCAGCGGCACTGATTCCGTTGTTGTTCATTGCTAAGTTCCCATCAAAAATGCGTTTGATTCAGGCAGGTCAACGCGCCCGTCGCGCACCTCATCAAATACATCATCACGCCGCACCGCAGGCAAATCGTGCATGAAAATCGTGCCCGTACCGTTCGAGACGCGTTGCATCAGGTCTTGAGTGACGCGGTATGGAATGAATTTCTCCCGCCAGTTTAGATCCGGCTTTGACTCTCCCATCGTTTGCCAGCGCGTCGTGTAGACGACATCAAACCCGTGTGGCAGCTCTGCAACGTTGTGATGTTGTTCCACGAGCGCACCGCGCTGCCGAGCGAGTCCGTTCACCGCTTCGAGGAGGGTGGAGGGAATGCCATACCCTCCAGGCGTGACAATCATCAACCGCATTCCCTCCGTCATTGCGACCGCTAATGCCAGTGCTGAGGTAGTGTTATTACCGTCGCCCAAATACAAAATTTTCACGCCGTGCAATCGCCCGAAGACTTGTTTGATTGTCGTCATGTCGGCAATTGCCTGAGTGGGATGTTCCGTATCGCTCATCGCGTTAATAATCGCCATCTCACTCTGTGTGGCGAATCATGCGCATTTCCTCGATTGATTCATTGGTGCGAATGACGAGCGCGTCGAGATACCCCGATAACACGCGAGCAGTATCTGAATTGTCTCGCCGGTGGAAATCTGCAAATCATTTGGACCATACGCGACGGGCACGGCCCCGAGTTTAATCGCTGCCACCATAAAGGATCTGCGCGTGCGTGTGGACGCACGCTGGAAGTAGACGCCAACTACCTTTCCCTTGAGGGGCAGCTCAGTCAATTGGTTCGCCGCCATCGCGCATGATAGATCCACGAGCCGGCAAAGATTCTCTGGTCCAACATCGGTAGAAAGCAGGTGTCTTACAGTTGTCATATTGAGTATGAGGTAAGTACCAGGATTGCAAAAAAACGCGGGGACTTATGGACGCAACGCAAAAACGGTGACGAAGTATCTTACTCTTTATTCCGCTTGTCAACCAAATGTTTAGCTGAAAAAAAAGCACAAAAGAATCGCTAATCAAAATCTCCATGAAGGTGGTTGCGTCGAGATCACGATCTGCTAGAATGCGCTCCCCCAGATTTAAACCCGACAGAAATTTCCGATTCTCAGTCGAAAAACATTTAAGAAGACAGCATGAACAACGAAACAGAAGACACCACCATCTACAAGGTTGTACTTAATCACGAAGAGCAGTATTCGATCTGGCCTGCTGACCCTGAAAATGCGTTGGGCTGGCGCGATGCGGCAAGACCGGAACAAAAGAAGAGTGCCTCGCTTACATCAAAGAGGTCTGGACTGATATGCGTCCGCTTAGTTTGCGCAGCGGATGGAAGAAGCTGCGAGACACGCATGAGGCCTGCATCATGCCTCAGGTGCAATGTGTTGGCAGCACGATTCTTTCGTATTGAAGCAGAATTTTTTTGGTTGACGCACTCGAATCGAGTCAGTATTATGGCGCGAGTCATTCCCCCAACACACAACAAAAACCTCAGCGACACGTTAGTTAACTTTCGCTGATCTGACGTTCTGAAATTCACCGAGGCACTCAAAGCGCCCTTAAAGGGCGGCAGCCTGTCAATCTTAGTAATCAGATTCGAGCGCTAACTCACTATCGAGTGATTGAATTGAAAGTGATTGAACTGAAGTAACCAAACTCTCACGCTTCCCGGCTTGTAAATGCCAGCCCCGCCTACTTAGTCAACTTCCCAGATCATTTTGGAATAGTAAGAATCGCCGGCTTTGTCAGCGGCGAAACCCTCTTTTTTGCCGGTTAAGCTCACCGCTGAATTTTTGCCGACTGAGCCCAACCGAATGATGTATCTGACCTACAAGTTTGCAGGTTTCAGAGAGGTCGACAAAAGGTACGGATTGATCAGATTGGAAAACGATTTGGGAAGCTTGCCGGCGTTTCCCGACTACATTCGCGTAAGCGCCCCCAGATTCATCCCCCGGAAAAGAGGTAGCAATGGCAACAGCTGAACAAAGCACCTTTGAAACAAGCGAAGTTGCGAGTCCGGCCGATCGCAAGCAGGTTTGGACGTTTTACGTCATGTGGTTTGGTCAACTGGTGTCTCAAATCGGTTCCGGCCTGACCATGTTTGCAATGGGAGTCTATGTTTATCAGCAAACTGGCTCAGCCGCTAAGTTTACGACGATAGCGTTGTTAAGCGCTCTGCCCGGCCTTGCGTTGATGCCCATTGCCGGGGCTCTGGTCGATCGATGGGACAAGCGTTGGACCATGTTGTTGAGCGATGCCATCTGTGGCCTGGGTACACTGTCCATGCTGCTACTGACCGTCACCGGCCGGCTCACGATCGCGCACATTTATATCTGCGTAGTCCTTTTTTCAATGGCCGGCACGTTTGGTTATCTGGCTTACTATCCGGCGATTACGCTCACCGTCCCCAAACGTATGCTGGGTCGTGTAAGCGGGATGACCCATGCTTCGCAAGCGACCTCACAGATTGCTGGACCACTGCTCGGTGGCTTGATGATCGCGTTCATGGGTCTTCAGTCTATCTTTCTGGTAGACGTATTGACCTTTATCTTCGGGATCGCGACTTTGCTGATAATCAAAATCCCCAAAGTGCAAAAAACTGAAGAGGAGAATGCGTCACCTTCAATATTCCGAGAAGCAATTTATGGTTGGACCTACATTAAAGAGCGACCCAGCCTGTTGGCCGTGCTTTTATTTTTTACGACCACCAACTTCTTTCTTACGATGGCGCTCGTGTTGTTCTCGCCGATGATCTTGAGTTTCCACCCTGCTCAAACATTGGGCACACTCAGTTCCATTTCAGGTGTGGGTTTGTTGGCAGGTAGCTTAGTAATGAGTGCCTGGGGAGGCCCCAAAGATCGGATCCGAGGTGTTCTTGGTTTTAGTATGATCGTTTCTGTCAGCTTAATCCTCATCGGTCTAACCCCGCTGGTATTGATTATCGCGCCGGCGATCTTCGCGCTTTATTTTGCCATCCCGCTGGTGAATAGCTGTAGCCAGGCGCTTTGGCAAACCAAGACATCGGCGGAAGTCCAGGGGCGCGTATTTTCCCTGCGGCGCATGCTCTCGAGTTGCATGGCGCCAATAGCGTTCGTTGTTGCGGGCCGAATTTCGGATCGTTGGTTCGAGCCGATGCTCGCGAGTGGTGGAGTGCTCAGCGACAGTGTTGGGCGCCTGCTCGGAGTTGGACCGGGTCGTGGTATGGCCTTTATTTTTGTGCTCTGCGGCAGCATCGCGCTCATTCTTCAGATGACGGCTTTCAGGTTTCCCACCTTGCGACGTGCCGAATCTATCTTGCCGGATGCGATTTCTGACTAACAGGTCGATAGGGTCGATATCTACCCCCACTTCGCCGATGCGTGTGAAGGCATAGAGAGCGATACCACCCGAATGAGACAAGTTGAATCTTAGAGTGGCCTCTGAAGCAGCAAGTTGTGGCTTGCCATAATCCGAATAACTGAATTTTATTTTCTCAGGAACGGCTTTCAGATACTGCGCCAGCAGGGTTCTTAAGCACCCGCGCGCGACGACGAAATGGGTGCGGTCGATCTGAAAACGAAAGCGGTCGGCGGTAAGAGTAATAAGTCAAAAGACACGGTCCCTGGGATTCATAGCGAGAAGGGAAAAGATCATGTTTCAAAATCCTAAATGACATTCCGTTTGTTTCTTAAATAATCCTGACACCAATACAACGAGATGCTGAAGCAGCTTGCGCTATTTCCATCCCATCCAGAATTGGGACTTTGCGGGTGCCCTCTCTTCCACGTTGCACCACCATCGTAAGGGTGTGTTGCGTAACGCACTCGATCTGCTACAATGCGCCCCTCCCTGTTTGAGCCCAGCAAAATTTTCCGATCCTCACTCCTTGTGTATTTGAAAGGAGACAATGATGAATGACGACAAAGAAGATACTACCACCTACAAGGCTGTTCTTAATCACGAAGAGCAGTACTCGATCTGGCCTGCCGACCGAGAAAATGCGTTGGGCTGGAGCGACGCTGGAAAGACCGGATCAAAGGAAGAATGTTTGGCCTACATCAAAGAAGTCTGGACTGACATGCGCCCGCTGAGTTTGCGCAAAAAGATGGAAGAGGCTGCGCGACAAGCATAATTCTTTTTCGGTTGACATGATTTAAAACGAGAGTATTATTGTCTCGCTTAATTCCCCGACAAATAAGAAATCAGCAACCTCGACGCTGATGAATCACAAAGGCAACTCCAAAAAGCGCCTTCTTAGGGCGGTAGCCTGTCAGTCTTCGAAAAAGGAACACTTACTCACTTCGTTGGATTGATTGAAAGCAGCTAATCACGAACCCTCCCGCTTACGAGCCTGTAAACGCAAGCTCGGAATAAGCGCTCAACTTTCCCAAACTTAATTTAATACTTAAGAAATCGTCGGCTTTATCACCGGCGAAAGAGCACTCGTCTAATCTTTTGCTCGCCCCAGCCCCTGGGGTTGAACTGTTTCGCAGCTCGCATGAAAAACAAAAACCTCGACTGCGTCATTATCGGTTACAACGAAGTTCCGTTCACGCAATACGAAAAATTCTTGCGAAATTACGGAACAGACACCGAAGCTTACCGCGACCTGATGTTCAGCTTTGTCGACCTCGACGGCCAAAAGTTGGATTACGTCGGGCTCATGAATCATGTTTTTGGCAATGCAGGAAACAACGGAGACAGGATCGCGTTCGAAGAGTTCAAGTCGGGTGATATTCCAAACCTGGCGGCGCTTTATCTGACCACTTTTCTCCGAAAGAGAAACCTAAGCGCTAGCTACATCAATCTCTTTCAATCGGAAAAGGAAAAGCTAATCGAGTACCTTCGTGAAGATCCTTATTGTGTTGCCATTACCACAACCTTCTACGTAGTCAACCAGCCTGTCAACGAGATGGTTGAGTTCATTAGGCAGTACAATGACAAAGTCAAGATTGTTGTCGGCGGACCTCTGATTTCGAACCACGCCAGAAACAATCAGGGCGCCTCTTTTACAGCTGCGCTGGATGACATGGGAGCAGACATCTATGTAATCGAAGGACAGGGAGAACTGACTCTGGCTCGCATCGTGGAGTGCCTAAAGCAGGGCGCTGAATTGAGCACGGTTTCCAACATAGTCTATTTCGAGCACGGGGAACTGCGACGAACCACGGTGACACCGGAAAACAACTCGTTAGATGAAAACTCTATTGACTGGCGAAAATTCTCCGACGAGGAGTTAGGTCCGACTCTGCAAACACGAACCGCGCGCAGTTGTGCTTTCAAATGTTCTTTCTGTAACTATCCCGCTCGGGCGGGCGCCCTGAGCCTTACAAGTCTGGACGTGATCGAGCGCGAACTCGATTCCATGCAGGAAATCGGGAATGTACAAAATGTGGTTTTCATCGACGACACGTTCAACGTCCCCTTCCCGAGGTTCAAGGAAATCTGCCGTTTGATGATTCGCAAGAAGTACAACTTCAATTGGTTTTCTTACTTTCGTTGCAGCAACTCCGATGAAGAAGCTATTGACTTAATGGCCGAAAGCGGCTGCAAGGGCGTTTTCCTTGGCATCGAATCAGGCTCGCCTACGATACTCATCAACATGAACAAGTCGGCAACCGTTGAAAAATACGCTCATGGTATCAAATGGCTCAAACGCCGAGGCATTATGACTTTCGGTTCCTTCATCGTTGGCTTCCCGGGCGAGACTGAGAAGACTGTTAAAGAGACAATTGACTTCATCCGAGAAAACGAGCCGGACTACTATCGCGCTCAGATGTGGTATTGCGAGCCTGGAACGCCTATTCAGCAGCATCGCGACAAATACGATATCAAGGGCGAAGGCTTCGTCTGGAGCCATGCGACGATGGACAGCTTGTCGGCGATGGACCAAATCGACCAGATGTTTTTGAGTGTGCGGGAATCGATCTGGCTGCCGCAATGGTCGTTTGACTTTTGGATAGTTCCTTACCTGATGGGCCGAGGCATGTCATTGGATCAATTCAAATCATTTATGTCTCAGGCGCACAATCTTCTGGCGCTGGAGATTGCCTCTGTTCCCAAGGACGACAAGAAGATTGCGCAGACAGATCTCCTTAACACAATGATGAAGGATGCTCGGGTCAGTAGTGCGTCAGTTTCAATATGCGCGTAAGTACGCTGAAGGCGTTTCGCTAATTCCAGACCAGTGGGGGCGTAGCGACAACCCCTGAGATCTAAAACCAGAAGCAAGACCAACGCTGAAAGGCGTTAGGCATGTGCGGCAATAAATTTTTCAGGGGTTTAGGAAAACATGGGAACCGCTTACCCAAGGTTGTCGTTGCGCTCCTACCTTGGGCTTGAATCAGTCAACGGCTTCGGCGTATCTATTCCGAATTCAAACTGACCGCCACCTCGGTGTTTTCAGCGTCTCCCCAGTTTTCATCCTTTGCTCAAGCGGGTTTATAAAAAAAAATTATGCGACTAGTTGGCGTAGTAGGAGCCGGTGTCATGGGCAGCGGCGTGGCTCAAGCCCTCGCTCAGGCCGGAAAGCGTGTCTTTCTGCTGGATCTGTCCGAGTCGGTTCTCGATAAAGCACTACTGGAGATCAAGCAGAACTTGCGCTTTCAGCGGATGTTCACAAAGAAAGACGACGCAACCACCGCGAAAGACCCTCTATCACTCATCAGTACTACCACTGACTACCGAGTTCTTAACGAGGTCGATTTTGTCATCGAAAACGTGACGGAAAGTTGGGAGACCAAGCGACAGGTTTTTGTCGAGCTAGAAGCAAACTGTCCGACCCGGACAATTTTCTCGAGCAACACCTCGGCCATCCCGATCACTCGTCTTGCTTCTGTTACCAAGCGCCCTTCGCAGGTGATCGGCACGCATTTCATGAATCCCGTTGCTTTGAAACCCGTGGTGGAAGTGATTAGGGGATTTCACACGTCGCCTGAAACGGTTCAAGCTACCTTGGATCTGCTCGCAAGTATGGGCAAAGAGGGCGTGCTTGTTAACGACTCGCCTGGTTTCGTCTCCAACCGCGTTTTGATGCTCACAGTAAACGAAGCAATCTTTGTCCTGCAAGACCAAGTCGCAATTGCTGAAGACATAGATCGGATCTTCCGATTGTGTTTTGGTCACAAGATGGGACCGTTGGAGACCGCTGATTTGATTGGACTCGACACTATTTTGTCTTCCCTCGAGGTGTTGTACGAGAGCTTCAACGATCCAAAATTCAAACCCAGTCCATTGCTTCGCAAACTAGTCGCAGCCGGATTGTTGGGTCGCAAAAGCGGACGTGGATTCTATTCTTATGGTGATGGCGATCGTGCTTCTTGAAGAGGATGGCGCAAGCTAATGGACGACCCAAAAGAAAAGATCAGAGGTTATTTTGCTCGCCTATTTCGTAATGTGGATCTTCAGGACGATACCGACATATTTGCAACCGGTTTTGTTAATTCCCTCATGGCCATGCAACTGGTGATGTTTGTGGAAAAGGAGTTTGACCTTACGATTGAGAACGAAGATCTCGACCTCAAGAATTTCAATAGCATCAATGCCATTAGCAGCTTAATCAAGCGACGGTCTGCCGTCAGGGTTTAAGCTTTCGCCTCACCTGCCGTTACGTCACCCGCGAGTGGAAATGAAAATTGAACTGACGCCTCAACAAGCCTCAGACAAAGCTTCGTTTCGAGCGTTTGTCGACAATTACATCGTTCCTCATGCGGACCGTTTCGATCGGCAACAGTCGATCCCTTTGAGCTTGATCAAACGCATTGGGAAACAGAGGTACCTGGGACTGCATCTTCCAGTGCAGCATGGTGGCGAGGGCAAGGACATGATCACCTTAGGACTGCTGCATGAAGAAGTCGGCAGGGGATGTTCGTCGGTACGGTCTCTGTTGACGGTTCACGGTATGGTGGCGCAGTCGATTTTGCGATGGGGAAGCGGGCTGCTGAAAGAGCGCTGGCTTTCTCGGCTGGCAAGAGGAGAAGTTATCGGCGCTTACGGACTCACTGAACCAAACGTGGGGAGTGATGCGCAGAGTGTCGAGACACGAGCTGAGCGTTTCCGAGACTTCTATCTTATGAACGGGCAGAAAAAGTGGATCAGTTTCGGACAAATCGCTGATGTGTTTCTGATCTTCGCACATTGTGAAGGTAAACCAACCGCTTTCCTCGTCGAACGAGATAGTCCCGGGCTCTCTATCAAGCCAATCTCTGGAATGCTTGGAACCAGAGCCGCGATGCTGGCGGAATTGCACCTGAATGATTGCCGCATTCCCAAAGAGAACGTTGTAGGGCGAGAAGGTTTTGGTTTCTCGCATATTCTGCCTATAACACTCGATTTCGGTCGTTACAGTGTCGCCTGGGGTTGCGTCGGTATTGCGCAGGGATGTTTCGAGGCGTGTATCAGGTATGCCGGGGAGCGTAAACAGTTTGGTTCCTATCTCAAAGACTACCAGTTGATCCGCAAGATGCTCACCGACATGATTACCAACACCAAAGCCGCGAGGCTCCTCTGTTATCAAGCCGGCTATTACAAAGACGTTGGCGACCCAAGAACACTAACCGAAACCTTAATCGCCAAGTACTTCGCATCAACCATGGTGGCCAGAGTCGCAAATAATGCGGTCCAGATTCATGGCGCCAATGGGTGTAGTAGCGAGTATTCGGTGCAAAGATACCTGCGAGATGCGAAGGTCATGGAAATCATTGAGGGCAGCACTCAGCTTCTGGAAGTGTCCATAGCACAGTATGAGTGCCAAAACCTGGCCTTGACGTAAATCTTTTTCGATCTTCAATACTCAACAACAAAGGTGATCCAGGTGAGTGCGCAAAGCAAACTTGCCGAGCTGGCTCGGAATTCCTCCATTAAGTGCGTTGTCTGGGATCTCGATAACACACTCTGGAAAGGCATTTTACTGGAGGATAACGACGTCGAGTTGCGACCCGAAGTTGTTCAGATCATCAAGGTTCTGGATGAGCGGGGCATTCTTCATTCGGTGGCCAGTAAAAATGATTACTTCTCTGCAGTAGAAAAGCTGAAAGAGTTGCAGTTGCTTGAATATTTTCTCTATCCGCAGATTTCCTGGAGTACGAAGGTCAAGGGAATCGAGACGATTGCCAAGTCGCTCAACATCGGCCTGGACGCCATTGCATTCATAGACGATCAACCGTTTGAGCGGGATGAAGTCGCCCATACGCTGCCGATGATCATGTGTCTTGACGCCGCGCGGTTGGATCACTTGCTGGAGATGTCGGAAATGATGCCGCGCTTTATTACCGAAGACTCCAAAGCCCGACGGTTCATGTACGCCAGAGACATCAAACGCAAGCAGGTGGAAGACGAGTTTGTCGGACCCAAGGAGGAGTTTCTGGCGACACTTAGGATGCACTTCTGCATTGAGCTGGCGCAAGCCGAAGACTTGAGACGGGCCGAGGAATTGACGGTCCGTACACATCAGTTGAATAGCACCGGGCATACGTATTCATACGAAGAGCTTGACGAGTTTCGGCAGTCTGACAGCCATCTATTATTGGTCGGAAGTCTCGACGACAGGTACGGAAGCTACGGGAAGATCGGGTTGGCGCTGGTAGAGTGCTCGCCCGGCCATTGGAACGTCAAACTCTTGCTGATGTCCTGCCGCGTTATGTCCACAGGCGTAGGCACCATCATGATCAACTATATCCGCCAGTTCGCTCGCAGTATCGGCGTTAAGCTCACGGCTGAATTTCTACCAACTGAGCGTAATCGAATGATGTATGTGACCTACAAGTTTGCGGGTTTCAGAGAGATTGATAAGCGATACGGGCTGATCAGACTGGAAAACGATTTGGGAAGTGTACCGGCGTTTCCTGACTACATTCGCGTAAGCGTCCCCAGGATTCAGCCCTGAAAAGAGGTAGCAATGGCGACAACTGAGCAAAGCACCCTTGAAAGGAGCCGAGTCCGTTCGATCGCAAGCTTTGGATGTTTTTCCTCATGTGGTTTGGTCAACTGGTGTCTGGCATCGGTTCCGGCCTGACTACCTTTGCGATGGGGTTTGGGTTTATCAGCAAACTGGCTCAGCCGCTAAGTTTACGACGATAGCATTGTTAAGCGCTTGCGCCAATATCTTCATAATTGCGGGACGGATTTCGGACAAATGGTTTGAGCCGATGCTCGCAAGTGGCGGAGTGCTCAGCGACAGTGTTGGTCGCCTGCTCGGAGTTGGACCGGGCCGTGGTATGGGCTTGATCTTTGTGATCGCCGGTACGATAGCGATCATCATTCAGATCGTAGCTTTCAATTTGCCCACTTTGCGGCGTGCCGAATCTCTCTTGCCCGATGCCATTTCTGACTAGCAGCTCGATAGGTGTAAATCAATGACTATTGCATTCAACGATCAAGCCAGCTCTCAGTTGGCGCGCGACTACTCAGTCGCTGCCGGTGCACATTCGCTCTTTGAAGCACAAGTACGCCGCTTCGCCCAGTCACCAGCTCTCATCTGGGAGGGGCAGTCATTAACTTACGAGGAGCTGAATCACAGGGCCAATCAAGTGGCCCATTACCTTATGCGGCGGGGCGTGGGTCCGGAAGTGCGAGTGGGCCTGTTGCTGGAGCGCTCTCAGGACGTGATCGTGAGTTTATTGGGGGTGCTAAAAGCTGGTGGCGCTTATGTTCCTCTGGATCCCAACTATCCCGAGGAGCGATTGGCGATGATCCTGGACGAGGCCGAACTTAAATTAGTGCTGACACAAAAGAGCACCCGGAGCAAGTTGGGAGCCGCTGTGTTCTCGGAACTTTGTCTTGATGGGGAGCGGGAGGCGATCGCCAAGTGCAACACCGAGAATCCGGACAGTGGAGTCGAGGCCGATAATCTCGCTTACATCATCTACACCTCAGGATCCACCGGCAAGCCGAAGGGTGTAATGATTCACCATCGAGGATTGTGCAACACGATTGCGGGCCAGTTGCGCACTTTTCGCGTCACTCCCGATGACCGCGTCCTTCAGTGGTTGTCGATAAGCTTTGATGGCTCCGTCCTGGAGAGCACCTTGGCCCTTTGCGCCGGCGCGGCGCTCTGTGTCGCAAGTCGCGAGGCTCAATTGTCTGCTCCCGTTTTGTTCAGGTTTCTAAGGGAGAACCGCATAACAAACATCATGCTCCCCCCATCCGTTTTAGCCACCTGGGAAGTGCAAGAGTTGCCGGCCGTGAAGACAATCATCGTAGCCGGTGAGACATGCTCTGAAAAGGTGGTGGCCCAGTGGGCGCCGGGTCGCCGCTTTTTCAATGTTTATGGACCAACGGAAACGACTGTCTGGACCTCTACCGGGATATGTGTTGCTGGGGAAGCCAAACCAACCATTGGCAGGCCTATAGACAACATTCAGTATCATATCCTCGACGCGAATCTAACGCCTGTTCCCACAAATACCATCGGCGATCTGTATATCGGAGGCATAGGTCTGGCTCGCGGTTACTTCAAGTCGCCGGCGCTCACCGCTGAGAGATTCATACCCAATCCTTTCGCTACGGTGCCAGGAGAACGTCTGTATGACACCGGTGACCTGGTACGTCGCCTGCCTGACGGTCAGATCGATTTCGTCGGACGCAGGGATCAACAGATTAAGCTGAGAGGTTTTCGAATCGAGCTCGGCGACATCGAAACAGCGCTGCTCCAGCACCCATCGGTCCAGGAAAGTGTCGTCGTGCTGCGCGAGGACCAGCCGGGCGAACCACGGCTAGTGGGATACGTCGTGCTGAGATCGTTGCCACGGATTACTGGCAGTGACCTGCGTAGCTACCTGAAGGCGAAGCTTCCCGACTACATGATACCGTCAGTTTTTGTCGAAATACTCAAGTTCCCCAAGACGCCTAACGGCAAGATCGATCGCCGTGCGTTGCCAGTACCCGCGCCCGTTAGTGCGCACGTCAAAGAAAATTTTGTTGCGCCTCGGAATCCGTTGGAAGAGATCGTTGCTGGAGTCTGGTCGGAGCTGTTGGGACTGGATCGAGTGGGAGTTTATGACGAGCTGTTTGAACTCGGTGCCCACTCGCTGATGCTCACGCGCGCGGCCGCACGCATACGTGATCAGTTCAATGTCGAGATCCCGTTGCGGTGCTTCTTTGATTCACCAACTGTGGCTAGTTTGGCTGCGGCACTCGAGACTACTTTGGAGAGAGGTCAACAGTTTGACCTAAAGCCGATCAAACGCGTACCCCGAGATTCTGACTTGCCATTGTCATTCGCCCAGGAGCGTGTCCTGTTCCTCCAGCAGTTATACGGTCGAAGCAAGGCTTACAACACACAGGCGTCTTTACGCTTTAATGGGAAGCTCGACGTCACCGCGCTAGAGCGCAGCCTGAGCGAGTTAATCCGCCGGCATGAGGTCTTTCGCACCACCTTTATTCAGAAAGATGGGCAAGCGATCCAGTTAATTCACGAAGCAGAAGATAGGAAGCTTCCAGTAGTCGATCTCGCATTAGTGGGACCAGATGCACGCGAGCGACGCTTGGACCAGTTAATGTATGAAGAGATCAACCGAACCTTTGATCTCGAAAAGCTGCCTCTGATCCGGTGGACGCTCTTTCGGCTAGACCCGGAAGAACACTTGCTCTTACAGGTCGAGCATCATTTTTTGCACGATGGCTGGTCGCTCAGTGTCTTGTTGCGCGAGCTACTCCAAATCTATCAGGCCTTTTCGAAAGGCTTGCCCTCTCCTTTGGCAGAACTGCCGATTCAGTTTGCCGACTTCGCCGTTTGGCAACGGGAATTCATGCAGGGCCCAGCAGCCGAGAACCAACTTGCTTACTGGAAAAGAAAACTTACGGATGCTCCAGCGTTGTTGCCGCTGTTGACCGATTTCCCCAGACCTCCGGTTCCCAGCTTTCGTGGAAACTCACTGCGGTTAGAACTGCCGGCGCCTCTTTCGCGATTGTTAAGAGAGCTTAGTCGTAGCTCAGGCTGCACGCTGTTTATGACGATGTTTGCAGTTTTCGTTGCGCTCATGCACCGCTACACGAATCAGGAAGACTTCTGCATAGGCACCGGACTCGCAAACCGACGTTGGAAAGAGACTGAAGGTTTGCTGGGAATGATCCTCAACACCGTCGCGTTGCGCGCTGACTTGTCGGGTGATCCGAGTTTCGAAGAACTGTTGCGCCGGGTGCGCGAAGTTACAGTGGATGCTTACGCTAATCAGGACCTTCCTTTCGATCGTGTTATAGAAGCGATTCAGCCTGCCAGAAGCCTGAGCTATTCGCCGCTCTATCAAGTGACTTTCAGCTTTCACGATGCGCCCCTCGTCGAGGTCGACCTTCCGGACTTGAACATCAACATAAAGGAAGCGCTTAGCAACGAGTCCGCGAAGTTCGATCTGAATGTGATTGTTATTCCTGAAGGAGGACAGCAATACCGTCGCCAGCGGGGCCAGGAAGAATCAGGAATGATCCTGATCTGGGAATACAACACTGACTTGTTCCGCGCGGACACAATCGGGCGGCTTTTCACTCATTACCAAAACCTGCTTGCGGCGGTAGTTTCAGATCCCAGCCGCCGCATCTCGGAGTATTCAGTGTTAACCGATCTGGAAGAGGACGAGCTCCTCAGGAAGTTGAATGAAACCGGCCGCAGGTATCAGCCGGGTCGCTGTGTACATGAACTGTTTGCCGAAATGGCGGCGCGAACACCCGATGCGCCGGCCGTGGCTGACGACAAGCAGCAATGGAGTTATGAGGAGTTAGATCGGCGCTCGAATCAACTGGCGCATCGCCTGCGAGCACTTGGGGTCGGACCGGAATCACGAGTAGCTGTGCTGCTCGATCGCTCGTGCGAATTTGTTCTGGCAATGCTGGCCGTGATAAAAGCTGGCGCCGCGTATGTTCCGCTGGATCCACAGCATCCTTCCGAAAGAATACTCTTCATACTGCGCGAAGTTGGAGCCTCGGCCGTTTTGAGTGTGGCGCACATCGCAAAAAATATCACCGGCACTAACGCTCAAATCATTTTGCTTGATCGGCATCAAGCCGAGTATGGCGCTGAACCAGAAACGCCTTTGCCGCTCGAGGTCGCCGCCGACAATCTCGCCTACGTCATCTATACCTCCGGATCGACCGGTACTCCCAAAGGAGTAGCAGTCACGCACTCTGGCCTGATGAATCTGGTTCGCTGGCACCACGAGATATATGTTGTCAGCAGTGATGATCGCGCCTCGCAGGTCGCCGGCCAATCGTTCGACGCCTCAACTTGGGAAGTTTGGCCATACCTGACGGCCGGGGCCAGCCTGCATGTGGCGCCTGCCGCAGTGGTGAAGACACCGCAATTGCTTGTCTCATGGTTGGTGAAGAACAAGATCAGCATAAGTTTTCTGCCTACTCCTTTAGCGGAAGCAATGTTGGCGGAAAGTTGGCCTGAGACGTGTGCACTCAGATATTTGTTGACGGGCGGCGAGCGTCTCCATGTCGTCACGCCGGAACATTGGCCCTTCGTATTGGTGAATCACTATGGGCCAACTGAATACTCCGTAGTCGCTACGAGTTGGATAGTTAACGGTGAGTTGACGCCGCCGATTGGCCGGCCAATAGCGAACAGCGAAGTGTACGTGTTGGATCGAGCGATGAAGCCGGTGCCGAGGGGAGTAGAGGGTGAACTTTATTTGAGCGGCGCCGGCTTGGCGCGAGGTTACTGGCTACAGCCGTCGCTTACAGCCGAACGCTTCCTGCCCAATCCTTTTAGTCGAGAGAAAGGCGGCCGCTTGTATCACACCGGAGATCTCGTTCGGTATCTGCCCAATGGCGAACTGGAGTTTCGCGGGCGCATTGACGGCCAGGTGAAGGTCCGTGGATATCGGATCGAGTTGGGAGAAATCGAAACAGTGCTGCGGCGGCACGCAAACGTAAGAGAGGCTGTGGTCCAACTGAGGCAGCGCGCGGACGGAAAAGCACTTCTCATCGGTTACGTGGTCTTTATTGAAGATAATGGTAACGACGCTCCCACGGAACTCGGCAGTTATTTACGCGAACATTTGCCGGAGTACATGGTGCCGAGCCAATTTGTGCTGCTGCCGGAGCTGCCACTGAATTCCAGTGGAAAGATTGATCGCAGCGCGCTGCCGGATCCGGATTTAACCACGTCGACTCCGGCATTTGTGGCGCCGCGAAATGAGCACGAAGAGGTGGTAGCCAGGATCTGGGCGGAAGTGTTGGGATTGAACCGGGTCGGCGTGGAAGACAATTTCTTTAGGCTGGGAGGCCATTCACTGTTGGCAACACGAATACTTTCCCGCGTCAACAGTGCTCTCCAGGTGGAGATACCACTCGATAGTCTGTTTCGCGGAGGCACTGTGGCCCATCTGGTTGAAGTAGCACAACAACGGAAAAATCTAAGCAATTCAACTCCATTATCAATGCGAAGGCGCGTAATGCGATAGCCAGCGATAAGCGCGGAAAACGCGCCCGTCCATGGTCCAATCGGACAACGCGGCGCTTGAAAGAGCGGAATGCAATGCAATCTGGCCTTGAACATTTACCTCACGAAAAACTAAAGACGGACAACATCTGGCCCCTGTCATTTGCACAGGAGGGACTATGGTTTCTCCATGAGCTCGAGCCGAACAATTCTGCATACAACATTTGTCGGTTGCTCAGATTCAAAGGCGAGCTGAACGTAGAGGCGTTGAGTTGGAGTCTGAATCAGATCGTCGAGCGGCACGAGACGTTGCGTACCAGTTTTGGAGTGTGCGACGAGCAACCCTGCCAAATAATTTCGTCGCAGGCTTCCCTGGATCTCGTGATGGAAGATCTTTCACACCTGCCGGACGTGGAACGATGGCCCGCGGCTATGGAGTTGGCAGAGACAGACGCGAAGCGACCATTCGACTTGCGACAGGGACCGTTACTGCGAGCACGGTTATTGAGGCTGGCCCCCACAGAGTATGCACTGCTGCTTTGTGTGCATCACATTATTTGCGACGGCTGGTCCATAGAAGTGTGGTTTGGGGAATTGGAACAATTCTACAACTGCGCTTGCACGAGAGTCCCAGTTCCGTTAGCGGATTTGCCGATTCAATATGCCGACTACGCGCTTTGGCAGCGGGAGTGGTTGCAGGGAAACGTTTTGGAGGAGCAGTTAGCCTACTGGCGAGAGGAGTTGAGCGGGGCCGAGGGAGTGTTGGAGCTGCCAACGGATCGGCCACGACCAGCCGTGAAAAGCTATCGCGGGGATATTGGGCAGTGGCAGTTAAGTGAGGGTTTGACCAGGCAGTTGGAGCAATTCGCCCAAAAGCAAGAAGCGACGCTGTTCATGGTCCTGCTTGCAGCGTTTCAGGCTTTGTTGTGGCGCTACACGGGAAATAAAGACGTGGTAGTGGGAACGCCGGTGGCGAAGCGGCAGCGACTCGAAGTTGAGGGCTTGATCGGGCTTCTAGTAAACACGCTGGCGTTGCGGGCCCGCATCATGCCAAACGAGAGTTTTGAGGGATTGCTGGCCCAGGTGAAGGAAACCTGCCTGGGCGGGTATGCCCATCAGGAACTGCCATTTGAAAAACTGGTGAAGGAACTACAGCCGGAGCGCAGTCTGGCCCACTCACCGTTATTTCAGGTCATGCTCACTCTGCCGGGCACACCGCGAAATGAACTCAATTTACATCAACTCAGAACGCAAATTGAGGTCATTCATTATGCTGCCTCAAAGTGTGACCTAAGCGTCACCGTGCTTTATGAACCCGCTGGCGAATTGAAACTAGCGGTGGAGTACAACACCGATCTATTTGAAGAGCAGACCATCGGGCGGATGATGGCCCATTTGCAACAGTTGCTGAGAGCAGTCTGCACTGCGCCGGACCAGCGAGTCAGAGCCATACCGTTGCTGACGGATGCAGAGCGGCGCCAGCTTTGCGAATGGAACAGCACCGCGGTCGATTATGGGCTTGGTTGCGTACAGGAAGTGATCGAAGAACAAGTGAAACACACGCCCGAGGCGATCGCCATCTGCTTTGCAGAGCAGAAACTGACATACCGCGAGCTAAACGAGCGCGCCAATCAACTGGCCCATTATCTGCGGCGGCAGGGAGTGGGAGCGGAAGTGCTGGTGGGGATCTTGATGACGCGTTCGGTGGAGATGGTGGTGGCGCTGTTGGGGATTCTGAAAGCGGGCGGAGCTTATCTGCCGCTTGATGCGAGCTATCCGGCGGCGCGCTTACGCTACATGTTGCAGGACTCAGGCGCCCGCCTGATCTTGACGACGGGAAAACTGGTAGAGCTGGTGGCGAGCGCATCTGAAGCAGGCGTGCAAGTAATCAAGGTAGACGAGCAGTGGGGCGAAATAGCTTTGGAGAGTGGAGAGAACCTCAACTGCGAAGTCACGGCGGACAATCTGGCGTACATGATCTACACCTCGGGCTCGACCGGTCATCCGAAGGGAGTGATGATTCCACATGGTGGACTGACCAACCACACGGCCTGGATGCAACAGATTCATCCATTGGGGGATGACGATGCGGTGCTGCAAAGAACATCGTATAGTTTCGACGCTTCTATGTTGGAGTTGTTCTGGCCGCTGATAAGCGGAGCCCGTTTAATATTGGCCAAAGATCAGGCTGACCTCGACACAGACTATCTCACCAAACTAATCGACGAACATCAGATCACAACAGTTTATTTTCCCGCCTCGGCCTTGCGGATGTTTTTGGCGAACCGGAAAGCCGGAACCTGCCACTCTCTCGAGTATGTGTGTTCTGCCGCCGAGGCGATGCCGCTGGATGTGGAAAGAGAGTTCTTCTCACAGTTCCCAAGTGTGGAGTTGCACAATCTTTATGGACCAACGGAAGCCACCATCGATGTGACGTGGTGGCCTTGTGAGAAAAATAGCGATCGTCGCAGCGTGCCGATCGGGCGGCCGATTGCGAACACGCAAGTTTACGTGCTCGATGAGTGGTTGGAACCGGCGCCACTAGGAGTGACAGGCGAACTCTATTTGGGTGGCGCCGGATTAGCCAGAGGTTACTGGCGCCAACCTGGTCTGACGGCAGAGAGATTTGTCCCCAACCCTTATGGCGAGAGCGGCGCGCGGCTTTACCGGACGGGGGATTTGGTGCGCTATCTGGCAGATGGTGAATTGGAGTTTTTGGGCCGAGCGGACAGTCAGGTGAAGCTACGGGGTTATCGCATCGAGTTGGGAGAAATCGAAGCGGTACTGCGTGGGCACGACGAGGTGCGCGAAGCGTTGGTAGAAGTGCGCCAGGTTGAAAGTTGCAATCAGCAGTTGGTGGCTTATGTGGTGCTGCGGACGGTTGGGGGCGAGGAGCAGGTGAGGGAGTTGCGCAGTTACTTGCGGGAGCGGCTGCCGGAGTACATGGTGCCGGGTCCGTTTGTGAGACTTGAAGCAATGCCGTTGACGCCTAGCGGCAAAGTCGATCGCCGCGCGCTGCCGGCGCCAACACTCGACCAGGCAAACGGCGGCGCATTCGTTGCACCACGCGGGCAAACCGAGCAGGAACTGGCGGAAATCTGGGAGCAGCTTTTGCAGATAGAGCCAATCGGCGTGCGAGATAATTTTTTTGATCTAGGCGGACATTCCTTGTTGGCAACGCAGTTGGTTTCTCGAATTCTCACCAGGTTCGCAGTTGATCTGAAGTTACAGGACATCTTCATTGCGCCGACTATTGAAGGACTTGCTGCACTCACTGATTCTGCGCTCATCGAGATGAGTGATGAGGCCGGGTTTGAGGAAGCGCTCGAGATGTTAGAGCACCTGGCGGATGATGAAATTCCCAGCTTTATAGAATAACCAAACCTCCGATCCTCCCCTCTGTAAGATTAGATCTCATGTCGACACCTTCCCGCGAAGATCGTGTAAAAAACCTGTCGCCAGCTAAACGCGCCCTGTTATTGCAGAAAATCCGACGCGGGGCAGCGAGCCGGCAGGTCAGTTCAATACCGCGCCGCGTCACTCACGAAACCTCGCCGCTTTCGTTTGCCCAACAGCGTTTGTGGTTTCTCGATCAACTCGAACCGGGAAAGTCGTATTACAACCTCTCCTTCGCGTTGAAGCTCGACTGTCTCCTGGACCTCTCGGCGTTGGAAGCTAGTGTGAACGAGATCATTCGGCGACATGAGATCCTGCGAGTGACGTTTACAACGATAGCGGGTGAGCCGGTGCAGGTGTTTGCCCCCGAGTTGAGGTTGCGGTTGAGCATGACCGACCTGAGCAAACTGCCGGAAGAAGAACGCAAGCGCCAGATTAGAGAACTTGCGGGGGCCGAAGCTCAGAAGCCTTTCAACCTGTCCACTGGCCCGTTGCTGCGACTGCTCTTGTTGCAGACAGGTGAGCAGGAATACCTCCTGCTTCCGACTTTTCATCACATCATTTGTGACGGTTGGTCTATCGGCATTTTCACAGACGAGTTGAGAGCTTTGTACGAAGCTTACTCCAGCGGCCGGCCCTCCCCACTGCCGGAGTTGCCGATTCAGTATGCAGACTACACGCTCTGGCAACGCGAGCGCCTGCAAGGCGAACTCTTACAGCAACAGATCTCCTACTGGAAGCAACAATTGCGAGGGGCCCCACCAGTTCTCGAGTTGCCTACAGACTTTTCGCGATCCGCAGAACAACAAGTTCGCAGCGCTTCGCATATCATTATGTTGCCGCGTTCGTTATCCGATTCGCTCAAACGGTTCAGCCGCCAGGAAGACGTCACCCTCTTCATGACGTTGTTGGCAGCATTCAAGCTGTTGCTTTCCCGTTACTCCGGTCAGCAAGACATTATGGTTGGTTCGAGCATTGCCAACCGCACCAGGGCCGAGATCGAACGACCGATCGGGTTTTTTGTAAACACTCTGGTGCTGCGCACCGACTTTAGCGGCCAGCCGAGTTTTCGTGAGTTGGTGAAGCGCGTTAAGAGTGTGGCGATGGACGCCTATGCTCACCAGGACTTGCCATTCGAGAAACTAGTCGAGGAACTCCAACCCGAACGCTCCCTCGGTCACACACCGCTCTTTCAGGTGCTGTTCGCCTTACAAAATCAAACCAGACTGTCCACTAAACCCGCGACCATCAGAATGGTCCCGCCGGATTTTGAGAGTGGAGCGGCCAAGTTTGATCTCACCTTTGTGATGATAGATACCGACCAGGGATTACGGGCGCGGATGGAGTACAACGCGGCCTTGTTCAAGGCTGAAACGATCCAAAACATGCTGGAAAGCTTTCAGACCTTGCTTGGGAGTGCGATTAGCGATCGCGATCGGCCCGTGCATTCACTCCCAATACTGAACCCGGCAGAACGCCGGCGGTTGCTGTTTGGAAATAGTCTGCGGCGGGAACACAGTTCGAAGCAATGCATTCATCAAGTCTTTGCCGAACAGGCGACCCGGACCCCGGAGAGAGAAGCGTTGGTCTTTGAGAACGAGAGCCTCAGGTTCGCAGAGTTAAACCGCCGATCGAATAGATTGGCTCACCACCTCGAGCGTCTGGGGGTCGGTCCGGACGTGGTCGTGGGCCTTTGCTGTGAACGATCACTGGAGCTGGTTGTCGGCCTGCTTGGTATTTTGAAAGCCGGCGGCGCATACCTCCCGTTGGATCCAGCCACCCCTGCGGAACGATTGTCTTTCATGCTTGCAGACACACAGGCCAAGGTGCTGCTCACGAGCTCGGAAGTGGTGACCGGTTTGCCTGATAGCGAAGCGCGCGTGATTTGTCTCGATACAGACTGGAATCGCATTGCGAGTGAGTCACCTGAGGATCCCCTTAACCGAGCGAGTGAAGAAAATCTCGCCTATATGATTTTCACTTCCGGCTCCACGGGCAGACCTAAGGGAGTAGCGATCGAGCACCGGCAATTGCGGAATTACGTGCACAGCGTCAGTGACAAACTAGATCTTCCGTTTCCCGCAAACTACGCGCTAGTGTCCACGCTTGCGGCCGATCTGGGCCATACGATGCTCTTCCCGTCGCTTTGCCGTGGCGGCACTCTCCATCTCATTTCGCGCGATCTGGCGACCGACCCGGAGGGGCTGGCAGACTATTTCCAAGAGCACGAGATTGACTGTCTGAAAATTGTTCCGTCTCATCTGGCGACCTTAATGATGAGCGCGCGTCCGGAGCGTGTGCTGCCGCGTCGACGTCTGGTGTTAGGAGGAGAAGCGAGTACCCCGGATTTGATCGCAACTGTTCGCAAGCTCGCTCCCGAATGTCGCATTTTCAATCACTATGGTCCCACCGAAACGACGGTTGGCGTGCTCACCAACGAACTCGATGAGCCGGTCACTTCAGCGAGTGTGCCTTTGGGGACGCCCTTGGCGAACACGCAGGTCTATATTCTCGACTCGACACTTGAGCCGGTGCCGGTCGGTATCAAAGGTGAGATCTACATCGGCGGCGAAGGAGTAGGACGCGGTTACAGTGATCTGCCGGACGTAACCGCTGAAAAATTCGTGCCCGATCCAATCGGAGAAAGAGCGGGAGCGCGCCTCTATAGAACTGGAGACTTGGGCCACTATCTACATAGCGGAAAGATCGAGTTTCTCGGCCGCGTCGATCACCAGGTGAAGTATCACGGTTATCGCATTGAACTGGACGAAATCAGTAAGGCTTTGCAGCGCCATGAGCAGATCCGCGACGGCGTTGTGAAGCTCGTGAAAGATAAAGAGGGAGCCGAGGTTCTGGTTGCGTACTATGTTTCCCGTCAGGAAATAGAGTTCAGTGAGATTCGCTCCAAACTCAAAGAAAGCATCATGGAGGAAACACTCCCTACTGTGTTTGTCCATTTGCGGAAATTACCACTGACTCTGAACGGCAAGATCAATGATGCTGCTTTACCATCCTGGGATGAGCACCGTCTAAAAACACAGCGTGTTTACGTGCCTCCTCGTACGCTCACGGAAGAAGCAGTTTCTGAAATTTGGTGTCGCTTGTTGCGGTTGCAGTGCGTGGGAGTACACGACAACTTCTTCGAGTCCGGTGGTCATTCGCTACTGGCCACACGTCTAGTCTCCCACTTGCGCGAAACCTTTCAAGTAAGCCTGCCGCTGCGACGAGTATTTGAGACACCGACCGTAGAAGGTCTCGCGAATAACATCGCAGACCTTTGGGGCGGACACGAGACTGCTGACGAAGTAGTTCGAATCAACAGATTGGCCGCAGATGTCTCCGCGGAAGAATTAAGCCACATGGCCGACCGCCAGATGTCTTCCGTTTTGCAATAACAACTGTCATATGGACCGCGCTGCCATAAAACGAGAACTGCTCGAGCAGTTGCTCAAGAAGCGAGGCTTTGATCTGCCAACGGAAACCACGATCCCGCGGCGGAAGAAGGTCAGTCCCAGCCCGCTGTCTTTTGCCCAGCAACGACTTTGGTTTTTGCATCAGCTCGAGCCTAAAAGTTCGGTTTATCACGTGTACGCAACCTTTCTGCTGAAAGGGGAGCTGAAGATCGACGCGTTGAGCCGAAGTCTGAACCGAATCATCGAGCGGCACGAGACGTTGCGCACGAGTTTTGGGTATCGGGAAGGGCAGCCGTGCCAGTTGATCACAATGTCGGCGCCGGTAAGTTTGCGGGTTGAAGATCTTTCGCGACTGGAGCCGGCGGAGCGCGAGCCGACGGCGTTGGCGCGGGCGCGGGCGGAGGCTGAGTGGCCTTTCGACTTGCGCCAGGCGCCGCAGTTGCGAGTGCGGTTAATGCGGCTGAGTGAGCGCGAGCACCTGTTGTTACTGTCGCTGCATCACATCGTTTGCGACGGTTGGTCCATGGAAGTGCTGTTTGCAGAATTGGGACAGTTTTACAACGGCGGGGTTGAGGCCGAGGTTGGGGAGTTACCGGTCCAATATGCCGACTACGCGCTGTGGCAGCGGGAGCAACTGCAGGGCGCCGCATTGGAAGCGCAACTCGCTTATTGGCGCGGGCAGTTTCGCGGCGAGTTGCCGGTGCTGGAGTTGCCAACGGACCGTGTACGGCCCGCGGTGCAAACTTATCGGGGCGGGGTCGAGCGGCGGCAGTTGAGCCGCGAGTTGAGGGCAGCACTGGACCAGTTGGGCCAACAGCACGGTGCGACGTTGTTCATGGTGCTGCTGGCGGCATTTCAGGTGCTGTTGTGGCGCTACACGGGGCAGGAGCAGATAGTGGTGGGCACGCCGGTGGCGAATCGGCAACGCGCCGAAATTGAAGGGTTGATCGGGTTCTTCGTGAACACGTTGGCGCTGCGAAGCACGGTCCGAGGTGAGCAGGCGTTTACTGAGCTGCTGGCGGAGGTGAAGGAAACGTGCCTCGAGGCTTACGCGCATCAGGATCTGCCTTTTGAAAAACTCGTTGAAGAATTGCAGCCGGAGCGCACTTTGGCCCACTCACCGCTATTTCAGGTGATGCTCACGATGCGCAGCGATCAGCGCAGACCCCTGCGCTTGCGCGGCATCGAAGCAACCCCACTATCGATCGAACAGTCCACCGCGAAATTTGATTGGTTGCTTTATACCTTTGTGAATGAGAAGGGGTTGCAGGCAGCGCTGGAGTACAACTCCGATCTCTTCGATCGAACGACTGCCAAACGCGTGCTCGCTCACTACGAACAATTGCTTCAGGGATTGATTGCGAATCCGGCGCAACGACTCGCCGAGTTGCCGTTACTCACCAGGCATGAGCGCCAGCAGCTGCTCGTCAATTGGAACAACACTCAAACTGAGTTTCCGCAGCACCTGTCGCTGGCGCAACTGTTTGAAGCCCAGGCGGCAAAGACACCTGATGCTCCGGCACTCAGATTTGAAGGCACAGAATTCACTTACCGGCAGCTCAACCAACACGCTAACCGGTTGGCCCATTACCTCAGGGAGCAGGGAGTTTGTGCTGAAGATCGAGTCGGGATTTTACTGGAGCGCTCTGCCGTCATGGTGGTAGCGTTGCTGGGAGTACTGAAGGCGGGCGGCTGTTACGTGCCGCTGGATCCTCAGTACCCTCAGGAGCGGTTGGCATTCATGAGCGCTGATGCCGGCCTCAAGGTGCTGTTGACCACGCGACCACTGGCCGAGTCGCTGCACCTCGAAGAGAGTGGCATGAGGCTGCTGCTGGTGGATGAGTGGGAGTGGGATGGGGACTCGGAGTTGGAGACTGGGAATGACCCCGGGGTGGAGGTGAACGAACACCAACTGGCCTACCTGATCTACACCTCGGGCTCGACGGGCCAACCCAAAGGCGTAGCAATAGAGCATGCGAGCGCGACAACTTTCATCCATTGGGCAGGCGAAATCTTCGATCAGCAAGCCCTGGGCGGGGTTCTGTTCTCGACGTCAATTTGTTTTGATCTTTCGATCTTTGAACTATTCGTGACGCTCAGTCATGGCGGCCAGATCATCCTCGCCGATAACGCCTTGCAGCTGCCGGAACTGCAGGATGGGGCCGAGGTGACTCTGATCAACACCGTGCCATCGGCCATGGCGGCGTTGGTGAGGACGAGAGCAGTGCCCGACTCGGTGCGGGTGGTGAACCTGGCTGGTGAACCGCTGAGCGAGGAGTTAGTAGCGGAGATCTATGCGACCACCCAGGTAGAAAAAGTCTACAACTTGTATGGTCCCACCGAAGACACCACCTACTCGACATACACGCTCGTCAGCAGCGGTGAATGGGTGACCATTGGACGGCCGGTAGCGAATACGCGAGTGTACGTGCTGGACGAGCATTGGCAACCCGTGCCTGTGGGAGTTGTGGGAGAACTGTACCTGGGAGGAAGTGGACTGGCCCGCGGTTACTGGAGGCGACCGGAGCTGACGGCGGAGAAGTTCATCCCAGACAGTCTCAGTGGGGAAAAAGGAAAGAGGCTGTACCGGACAGGTGACAAGGTGAGGTATCTGGCAAATGGGAAACTGGAGTTTCTGGGCCGGGCGGACCATCAGATGAAGCTCCGAGGCTACCGGATAGAGTTGGGAGAGATCGAGAGTGTATTGCGCCGGAATGATCAGGTGAGGGAAGCAATCGTGGTGGTGCAAGAGCCAGCGGGTGGAGAGAAGCAGTTGGTGGCCTACGTAGTTGCAGACGACAGCGTAAAAGTAAGCGGGCTGCGGAAATGGCTAAAGGAGCGGCTGCCGGAATACATGATCCCGGCGGCGCTTGTGCTGATGCAGGAGTTGCCGCTAACTCCCAACGGCAAAGTCGATCGTCGCGCGTTGCCGGATCCGGACATGCATGGAACTCCCGAAGAGACCTATGTTGCGCCGCAGACGGAGTTGGAACAGTCGCTGGCTACGATCTGGCAGGAAGTGCTCGGACTCGAGCGAGTCGGGCTCAGCGATAACTTTTTCGATCTCGGAGGCCACTCGTTGTTGCTGGTCCAGGTGCAGTCGAAATTGCGGGAGCACCTGGACCGCCCGGTGCCGGTGCTTGATTTATTCAAGTATCCGACGATCGGTTCACTGGCGAAGCATCTGAGCACTCAGTCGGGGCCGAAGGCGGGCGAAGTCACGGATGCCGACTCGTGGTTTGCGTTGACCCAGGCTCGGGCCCTGGCGCGGCGTCGCTCGGCAGGCGCTACGCGAGATGTGGCGATCATCGGTATGGCAGGTCGCTTTCCTGGTGCCGCAAATCTGGAAGAGTTTTGGCAGAACCTGCGGCAGGGCGTAGAGTCGATTCGGGAATTCAGTGAAGAAGAAGTCAGAGCAGCCGGTGTCAGTGAGCAGTTGTTGCGACAAGATCGGTATGTAAGAGCAGGTGCTATCCTCGACGGCGTGGATCTTTTTGATGCGGAGTTTTTCGGCATCACGCCGCGTGAGGCGGAGATCATGGATCCACAACAACGTCTGTTCCTGGAGTGTGCGTGGGAAACAATTGAGAACGCCGGTTACGACGCTGCCTCATACCCACTCCCGATCGGGGTCTTTGCGGGATTGAGCATGAACACCTACCTCCCGAGGCTTTATGCGTCCATAACTTCCACTGGCGACCTCAACAACACACAAGTGCAGTTGGGAAACGACAAGGATTTCGTCAGCACGAGAGTTTCCTACAAGCTTGGCTTGACTGGTCCAAGCTTGACTGTGCAGACCGCATGCTCGACCTCTCTCGTGGCGGTACACCTTGCCTGCCAGAGTTTGTTAGCCGGTGAATGTTCGATCGCGTTGGCTGGCGGAGTTTCGCTGAGATTTCCTCAGAAGGGCGGCTACCTGTTTCAGGAGGGCGGGATCAAATCGCCGGATGGTCATTGCCGCGCGTTTGATGCGCGAGCAGCGGGAACTGTGGGAGGCAGCGGCGTCGGTTTGGTGTTGCTCAAACCTCTCACGGCTGCGTTGACGGACGGTGATGCCATCTACGCAGTAATCAAAGGCTCGGCCATAAACAATGATGGCGCGCTGAAGGTTGGCTATACGGCACCCAGTGTCACTGGTCAGGCTACGGTGATTGCTGAGGCGCAGGCTATGGCTGGTGTGTCGCCGGAAACAATCAGTTACATTGAGGCTCACGGTACAGGCACGCCTCTTGGCGATCCGATCGAAGTGGCCGCTTTGAGACAAGCCTTTGGCAAGGAAAATGGCCTGGGCCATTACTGCGCGCTCGGATCAGTGAAAACCAACATTGGTCATCTTGATGCAGCGGCGGGAGTCGCGGGGCTGATCAAAACTGTTCTGTCTTTGAATCATCAGGAACTGGCGCCGACTCTGCATTACGAACGGCCGAACCCCGAGATTGACTTTGAGCGAAGCCCGTTTTACGTGAACGCAGAATTGAACCCGTGGCCGCGAACTGAAGGCCGTCCGAGACGCGCGGGAGTCAGCTCGTTTGGCATCGGCGGAACCAACGCGCACGTGGTCCTGGAAGAGGCGCCTTTAAACAACGACGAAATCTCAGCAGCAGAGAACGATAACACAGGCTGGAATTTCCTGTTGTTGAGTGCTCGTAATGAAGAGTCGTTGAAGGCGGGGCGCAAACGGCTGGCGGATCATCTGGAGCAACATCCAGATCACAATTTAGATGACGTTGCTTACACGTTGCAGGTAGGGCGCCGCAGCTTTGCGCAGCGCACAGCAGTAATCTGCCGCACGGCGGGTGAAGCGATCGCTGCTTTGCGAGATGACAAAACCGGAATAAACGTCAGCGGCGAGGAGTTACGTGCGACTAAGGGAATTGTGTTTTTGTTTCCGGGCCAGGGCGCGCAACAGGTCAACATGGGCCGCAGCCTGTACGAAACGCACGGCGACTTTCGGCGAGTGGTGGACGAGTGCTCGGAAGTGGCCTCTGCGATTCTGGGTTACGACCTCCGGACAGTTCTCTATCCAGATCCCCTCCAGGAGCAGGAAGCACAGCAACAGTTGCGGGAAACAGCGTTAACGCAAGTAGTGCTGTTTACGGTGGAGTACGCATTGGCGGAACAACTGCGCGTTTGGGGGATTCGTCCAGCCGCGTTACTCGGACATAGCCTGGGCGAATATGTGGCTGCTTGTGTGAGTGGAACATTCAGTATGGAAGAAGCGGTCAAGTTGGTCGCCGAACGTGGCCGCTTAATGCAACAGATGCCCCCCGGTGTGATGCTGGCTGTAACTCTTGAGGAGCCGGAGTTAAGAGAAGCACTGGCAGCGGCTTCCAACGGATCAGACGAACGGCTCTGGGTTACATCGCTCAATGGGCCGCAACGGAATGTGGTCGGTGGCAGTGTGGAGGCGATTGAAGAGTTGGAGCAATACCTGAATGACAAAAAGGTGCGGACACAGCGGTTACAAACATCGCACGCTTTCCATACCGGGTTAGTTGATCCGGTGCTCGAACAGTATCGAGCGGTTGTAGAAAAAACAGTGCGACACCCAAATCTGCAAGTGCGCTATGTTTCAAACACGAGCGGGTGCTGGGCCACTGCGGCTGAAGTGCAGCAGACCGGCTATTGGGTGCGACACATGCGCGAGCCGGTCAAATTTAGAGCCGGCGTGACGGAAATCGCGCGCGAAGGGAATTGGCTGTGGCTGGAGGTTGGACCCGGCAGGGCGCTAAGTAGATTGGTGAGGCAGCAATTACAGTTTCTGGCAAGTGAGAGTCAGAACGGGCACCAAGCTCCGCGGGCAACGGATCATAACGATAAGGTGTTAACCACACTCAGTGATGGTGAAGGCGATGAATTGGCGCGAATGCTACGAAGTATTGGCGAGCTATGGACCTGTGGCACGAGCGTGAATTGGGAAGCCCTGCGGGTGTGGAGCAGCCGGCACGCTGGTGTAACACCGCGGAAACCACGACGCGTCTGGCTGCCGCCCTATGCTTTTCAACGCCAACGCTTCTGGCTCGAACCGCCTGCACGTCAGGATGAAGGACCCTCACTGGAGCGCAAGACCAGCCTCACAGACTGGTTTTATATCCCATCGTGGAAAAGATCGATGCCGCCGAAGTTGGAAGTTGGTGCACGACAACAACTGACCTGGCTGGTCTTCGTGGACCAGAACGGACTCGGTTCCCATTTAGTAGCCAGGCTGAAGAAAAGCGATCAGAACGTGGTGAGTGTCGTCGCCGGATCAGAATTCATAGCCACAGGCAATGGTATATACGTTATCGATCCACGTGAACAGGATGACTACGACAAACTCCTGCTGGAGTTGAAGAGGGCGAATCAAACGCCACAAAAAGTAGTGCACCTGTGGACCGCCGGGCAGGATGCTGACCTCGGTCTAGGGTTTGACCTGCTGGAGATTTATCAGCGAATAGGGTTTTACAGCTTGCTTTATCTGGCTCAGGCACTTTCCCTTCACCTGCCGGAGGATGAGATTCGGATCGATGTCGTCTCGACCGATCTACACGCCATAACTGGTGACGAGAAGCTTCGACCAGAGCAAGCAACTCTTCTCGGCGCCTGCAAGGTCATCTCACAAGAAATTTCCGGGCTCAGTTGCCGCAGCATCGATGTGCGGCTTTCACCAGGAGAAAGCGTTTCGGACGAGCTTGTCGATCAATTACTGGCAGAGTTTAGCTATGAAGCAGCTGACCCGGTAGTCGCGTATCGTGGAGAACATCGATGGATTCAATCGTTCGAATCAGTGGAACTCAAACCCGCTCCGATCCCATTCAAGTCGAAAGGCGTTTACCTCATCACTGGCGGCCTCGGCGGCATTGGTTTGACCGTGGCGGAGCATTTGGGCAGATCGATGCAGGCCAGGTTAGTGCTGACCGGCCGTTCGGAGTTTCCTGATCGCGAATCATGGGAGTCATGGCTGGCCAATCACCGAGAAGATGATCCCATTAGCTGCAAGATCGGAAAATTAGTGGCGCTGGAAAAAGCGGGAGCCGAGGTCTTGTTATGTCAAGCAGATGTGGCAGACGAACCGCAAATGCGGAGAGTGGCTGAACTGGCAAACCAACGGTTCGGAACGATAAATGGCGTGATACATGCTGCCGGCATAGCGGGAGGCGGGTTAATTCAACGCCGGACGCGCGAAATGATGGAGCATGTGCTCGCGCCTAAGACGAAAGGCACGCTCGTCCTCGACCGCGTGTTCAAAGACACGCCGCTTGATTTCATGGTGCTTTGCTCCTCGATCAGTTCAATACTGGGTGGAGTTGGAGGGGCTGATTATTGCGCCGCAAATAGTTTTCTCGATGCTTACGCGCAGTATCGCAGGCGAGAGGCGAGGGTCTTTTCAATCAATTGGGACAAGTGGCTCGAAACTGGTATGGCGGTCGACACTCCGCAGTCTCGCTGGCTTTCGCAGAATGGTTCCGCGGGAGATCATCAGGAAACCGGGCATCCGTTAATCGGAATCTGCACCCATCGAAGCGCCACCGAACAGACGTTTGAAACTCTCCTCAGTGCGAAGACCCATTGGATTCTCCGGGAGCACAGAATCCGTGGTAAGGGTGTACTACCCGGAACAGCTTACCTGGAAATGGCCCGAGCCGCGTTAGAACAATGCCGTTCCGAAAGCAAGCCGATTGAAATCCGTGAGATCACATTCGTGTCTCCTCTGGTGGTAGGCGACCATGAAGCGAGAAATGTCCGAGTGACAGTCACACAGAATGAAGACACATTCGCTTTCGACATTGCCAGTAAACCTGCTGCTCAAAATGGCTCGGAGTCGCAGTGGGTGCGACATGCCAGCGGCACGATGAATTACCTGGATGACGCCTCAAGGAGAACAATCGACCTTCAGGCGATCAAAGAGAGATGCGTGGAAACGGAAATAGAGTCTCTGCGTAGACCTGCAACGCAGCGAAGCTATGGACCTCGTTGGCAAACGATGAGGCAAGTCTATTTCGGCAAAGACGAGGGTTTGGCTGTTTTCGAACTGCCGGAAGAATACGCAGCGGACCTTCACTCGTTGACCTGGCATCCCGCCCTGCTCGATTTTGCAATGAGTTTTCTAGCAATACAGTACCTGGACCAGGGAATGTATCTGCCCTTCAACTATCACCAGTTGAAGGTCAAGGCGCCGTTGCCGAGAAGACTGTGCAGCTACGCGAAGTTCAAACCCAGCGACGATCCGCTGAAAAAGCAACTCGCCTTTGAGTTGTTGATTACGGATGATAACGGCAACGAGCTGATTGAAGTAAAGCAGTTCACGATGAGGCGAGCTTCCGGTCAGTTCAACTCCGAACCTACATCAGACGAGATAGCGGACAACGATGCCGGACACGGCTTACGCTCGAGTGAGGGAATCCAGGTATTGGAACGTGTCCTCGGCTCGAGCACGCTGCCTCAGATCATAGTTTCAACCCGTGATTTTCCGGCCCTCTGTCGCCATTACCAGGGCGTCAAAGCCTCGACGGCTGTGAAAGCGATCGCAGCAGCAAAACCAGTTACGTCCCTCCACGCGCGGCCTGCACTTACCAGCTCGTATGAGGCGCCACGCAATGAAATGGAAGGTACGATTGCCGAACTCTGGCAGCGAGTGCTGGGAATAGAGAAGATCGGAATCTACGATGACTTTCTTGAGCTTGGAGGCGACTCGCTGGCGGCGCTTCAACTCATGAGCCGACTGCGAGAGACGTTTGATGTCGAACCACCGCTAGCCCGCTTTTTTGAATCTCCGACAATCTCGAGTCTTGCTCTGCTGGTCGTGCAACAACTTGCTGAGAGCACAGATACCAGCGTGCTCTCCGAAATATTATTGGAAGTCGAACGCAGCAGCCGCCAGCCATTGGGATAGCCTACACCTCAACTCCCTCAGTAAAACTTTGCCAAAGAAGGAGTCCGCGAATGGTGGAGATGGAAGCCATTTTGAGGCTGAAGCCGAGTGCTCTTTCCAGCCGTATCAACTGGATTGGTAACACGTCGCTCAAGTCGATCTATTTGAACATCGACGGCATTGCGAGGAAGGTGCATCTAAAACTTGAGGGTGAAAACCCGGCAGGTTCGGTGAAGGACAGGACTGCAATTGCGCTGATCCAACATGTTGAAGCGCAAAAGCTAATAAAGCAGGGCTCGGTAATTATTGAGTCGACCTCAGGGAATCTTGGCGTAGCGCTGGCTCTTATCTGCCGTGCACGTGGTTATCAGTTCTTAAGTGTCGTCGATCCAAAGGCCTCGCGCGAAAACGTAATGCGGATGCGAGCCCTGGGTGCTGATATAGAACAGGTTCATGAGGCTGACGCAAAGGGCGGATATCTGCTCGCTCGGCTGGCACGGGTACAGGAGCTGTGTCGCAAATCAGACGGCTACATTTGGACCAATCAATATTCGAACGCAGCTAATCCGCAGGTCCATTATTCATCCACCGCACCGGAACTTCATCGGCAAATGAATGGAAGAGTCGATGCTGTCTTTGTGGCTGTTTCCACTGGGGGCACGCTCGCAGGAATAGGACGCTTTTTTCGAGAAAAAAGTCCTGCGACTCGTGTGATTGGCGTTGATGCAAAAGGCTCCGTGGTGTTTGGAGGTCTCCCTGGTCCACGCCGGCTCACTGGTATAGGCTCAGCCCAACAGTCAAACTTCATCACCAGCGACTCTTACGATGAGCACATGTTGATCGGCGATGAAGAGGCGTTTGCATTCTGTCGAGCGCTTCTGGACATGACGGGAATTAGCGTGGGGGGCTCGGCCGGCGCAGTGCTCGCTGCTTGCGTGAAATACCTGCGGAACCATCCGACAGTACACCGAGTGGCCTGTCTCTGCGCCGACCGGGGCGAGAATTACTCTTCCACAATCTTCAATGACGAGTGGATCAAACAGCAGGGTTTACGCGTCTCTTTTGAACAGTTGGAAGGTCTACGCGATATATCTCTCCAGGCGCCTAACCTGAGCAAAGCCCTGGGCATCTAGGTCGAAGAAATTAAACCGCGAGGACTTGTTCGCGTTGAGCGCTACATTTCCCACAAAAGAAGCAAACGAACTTCTGCGAACGCCTGTGGAAGCGAACTCAGAGGAGCCGATTCTTTACCTCTGCCGAAAAGAGGTCGAAGAAATCTGCGGTGAAATTGACAGCGTGTCGGTGATGCGCGACCTGTTCGCGCTGCACGGCTCAGGAAAGACAATTCTGCCTGACGAGGCATATCTCGCCTGGACCAATGCAAACGGTGAAGAAGTCAGAAGCCTGAACATGCCGGGATACGTGTTGGGCCAGGGCGTGCTTGCCGGAACGAAAATCATCAATAGCAATCCATGTAATGTTATGCGTGGGCTGCCACGGGCCAGCGGATTGACCATGCTCTACGACGGCGTTTCCACGCGGATCTCTTGTGTCATGGACGCTGCTCACCTTTCCAGCTTGCGGACCGCGAGCGTCACTGGTTTGGCGGTTGATTTGCTCGGCATAAGGGCCATCATAACTGTGGCCATCATCGGCGCCGGCGCCTTAGCGCGCGCTCACCTCAAGCTTCTGGTGCGGCGTCTCCCCGGATTGCGCCAAATCCTTTTATTCGACGTTAAGCGGGAGAGAGCTGAAGAACTCTCTCGCGAACTGCAATCCGGGACGCCGCCCGAAATCGACATCAGGGTAACTTCCACGGCCGAGGAGGCGATCCGTCAAGCTCAGTTAATCATTCCTGTAACTACTGTGACAGCCGGCTATATTCGATTTGACTGGCTACAACCGGGCGCCCTTTTGAGCAACGTATCCCTTGACGATCCTTTTCCTGAGGTTGTGCTCAAGGCGCACAAGGTAATCGTTGACGATTGGAAACTAGTCAAGGCGGACAAGCGGAGGCTGATTGGAAGAATGTATGGGGAAGGCAAGGTGGTTGGGCCCGAGTCTCCCTGGGTTGGATCGCAAAACGGCACCCGGCGGATCGACGCGGAATTCGGAGAGGTCGTACTCGGGACCAAGGTGGGCCGCGAGAGTGATGATGAAATCATATTGTTCAATCCTTTCGGGCTTGCAATCGAGGATGTTGCTCTCGCGGCGGTCGTTTATCGCGTGGCGAAAGAATCAGGCGTTGGGAAGCTTCTGGAGCGGTGAGAAAAAAGATCGCCATTCTCGGCTCGGACGATGCACACCACAAGTATCTGGTCGCGTTATTGCGCTCACGCTTCGATGTCGCAGCAGTCGTCATCGAGCCTGCTGCAAGCCAGCGAAGGAGATTGCGGCAAAACGGCCGTTACCATGACTATGCCTATGCGATTTACCATCACCTTCGGCGCACTGTATTTCGTCTGAACAAGCAGCGCCGGCGTTACTTCGCAGATCTGGTTGAAACTCCAGCGGCGGAAAGGAGTAGCGTACTTACTGTTGATTGGATTAACGATCCATCCGTCAGCGAGTTGCTCCGAAATGTACGGCCCGAGCTCACGGTGATCATTTGCACTTCGATTCTAAAGAAAGAAGTACTGGAAGCGGCCGGTGAGCTAATCATAAACGTGCATGGTGGTTACCTTCCGTACTATCGCGGCAACCATTGTTTCTTCTTTGCTCTTTATAACCGTACTTTTGACCGAATCGGATCAACGCTACACTTTGTCGACGAAGGTATCGATACCGGCGACATCATCGAAGTAGTGACTCCTCCTATTTATAAAGCGGACACTGCGGAGACTCTTTATTGTCGTGCTGAGAAGCTGGCAATTCATCGCCTGGCCGATTTGCTTGATCGTTGGCAGCAGGGCGAATCGTTGCCGCGTTCACCTCAAACAATGAGAGGTCGTCTCTATAAAACCCGTGATCGAAAACCTCATCATGACCTGATTCTTTGGTTTCGTCGCTTTAGTAATCGTCTAGCCACCGGAGATTGCCAATGGCCGCCCGAAAAGCCGTTTACATCTTCTGCCGGGATCTAGATAAAGATCCCGTTGCGCCCCATATTTTCGCTGCGGCCGTTAATCTCTTTACGCCGCGGGAAGCTGGCTTCAGTATCGATCGAGACCCGGTTTTAGTGGTGGAAGCCGGCGACAACAGCTTCTTCTACGTTCGCACTGAAGTTGTCCTGAGCCACGACTTTAAGCGCTATCTGCCGATGCTTTGCGAGCATTTTGGTGATTTCGACTTTGCCGGGCTAGTCAACTGGCACGGCGGGAAAAATGCGCCTGACGAGATTTTTACTGTTCATTCAACCGGCGACGTTGCCACGGGCAACTATGGTCCGGCGCATCCCGAATACATGCGCAATCTGCTGCTCGCTTTGGAGTCGAACAGGAAGGCTGCGGGCCTTGAGACCTTTCGAACCATTACGGAAGCGACACATTGGTCCGGCATTCCTTATGGCGGTCAACCTGATCTCATTCCGCTCTATGGCGTGCCACTGGTCGATGTTGAAATTGGAAGTACGCCGACCAGTTGGTCCAATCCACTTGCCGCGCGCACCGTGGCGTTGTCGCTGCAAAAGGTGTTTAGCGGTACGCAAAATGGCCGGCTCAGATCCGTTTTATGCGCCGGGGGAGTCCACCTGGAACCTTCCTTTGCTACGGCCCCGATCGACAGTACTGATAGTCGCCCGCTGGCTGTATCGCACATTCTTCCAAGCTATTGGATTGAAGTCGGGCGCTATGATACCGAATCGGCAGCAGGCAAATTGGAGTCGTGCGTAAGCTCAATAGCGGGTGGAATTCACGCGATCGTCCTTCACGATGATTTGAAGGGACGGTACAAAGCTCCCTTTCGCGCATTAGCCGAACGCTTGAGCATACCGGTTTTCAAGCATAGAGCGTTGCGTCAACCACAAGATTTACCTTTGTGGGATTAAACTCCGCGTCCTACATCCGTAGAAAAATCAACAACTACGATGAACGACTTCTCACAGCGTATTGCGCAGCTTTCTCCGGCGCAGCTCGAAGCGTTGAGACAGCGTCTGAAACGGAAAGAAACTGCGCCCGAGATTTCTGGACCGAACATTTCTGCGCGCCCGCAGCGAACCAATGTCAGTCCGCAATCCTTTGCGCAACGGCGGCTGTGGATTCTGGATAAGTTGCAACCTGGCAATCCCGCTTACAACATTCCGACGCCGATGCGTTTCCACGGTAAGTTGGACATCAAGATTCTGGAACGAGTTCTCAATGAGGTTGTGCGACGTCACGAGTCCCTGCGCACAAGGTTCTCATCAACCGCTGAAGGGCCAGTCCAAATCGTAGAGCCATTTTCTCAATTTACTTTACCGCTCGTCGATCTTCCTCCCCTGGCACAAGATGAGCGCGAGCAAGCCGCACGCAAACTCGGAAATGAGGATGCCCAACAACCGTTCGATCTGTCGCAGGCGCCGCTGTGGCGCGCACGGTTGGTCCGGTTGGCCGAAGAAGATCATGTTTTGCTGTTTACTGCACACCACATTGTGACCGATGCGTGGTCCCTGTCTGTATTGTTGAAAGAGATCGTTCAGCTCTACAAGGCCTTTTCGGCCGGCCAGGTTTCACCACTGCCGGAACTGCCGATCCAATATGCCGATTATTCCATTTGGCAGAGAGAACACTTGCAGGGCGAAGTGCTCGATCGACAACTCGCGTATTGGAAGAAAAGCCTTGAAGGTGCACCCGCGCTGCTGGAACTCCCGACGGATCGTGTTCGCCCACCCATTCAGACATTCAACGGCACGAGGATCGTGGTGCAATTCAGCAGGGGATTGAGCGATTCGCTTGTGGAGTTAAGCCGGCAACAGGGTGTCACGCTTTTCATGACTCTGCTGGCAGGTTTCAAGGTGTTGCTGCATCGCTACAGCGGTCAGGCAGACATTGTGGTTGGATCGCCAGTCGCCAATCGCAAGGGCACGGACGTGGAAAAGCTCATCGGGTTTTTCGTCAACACCTTAGCCATTCGCACTGATCTCTCAGGTAATCCGAGGTTCAGCGACTTTCTCAAGCAAATACGCGAAGTATCGTTCGCGGCTTTTTCTCATCAGGATGTGCCGTTTGAAAGAGTGGTCGAGGAGCTTATGCCGGAGCGAAATCTCAGCCATTCGGCGCTGTTTCAGACGGTCTTTGCGTTGCAAAACATTCGCCTGGATCCGTGGGAGTTGCCCGAACTCGAGTTTAGTTCGATCGACCTGGATAGCGGTCACGCGAAGTTTGATATAGCGCTTTCGTTGGCGAATTCAGACCATGGCATTTGGGGCCGCGTGGAATACAACACAGATCTGTTTGAAGAGCAGACCATCAGACGGATGATGGACCATTTGCAACAGTTGCTGAGCAACGTGTGCGCTGCGCCGGACCAACGAGTCAGATCGATACTGTTGCTGACCACCGCCGAGCGCCGCCAGCTTGCAGCATGGAACAGCACCGCGGTCGATTATGGGCTCGGTTGTGTGCAAGAAGTGATCGAGGAGCAAGTGAAGCGCACGCCCGAGGCGATCGCCGTCTGCTTTGAAGAGCAGAAACTCACTTACCAGGAGCTAAACGCGCGGGCCAATCAACTGGCCCATTATCTCCAGCGGCAGGGAGTGGGCGCGGAAGTGTTGGTGGGAATCTTGATGGAGCGTTCGGTGGAGATGGTGGTGGCGCTGTTGGGGATTCTGAAAGCGGGCGGGGCTTATGTGCCGCTTGACGCCGGTTATCCGGCCGCGCGTTTGCGCTACATGTCGCAGGACTCGGGCGTGGGCCTGATCTTGACGCAGGGAAAACTAGAAAAGTTGGTGCAGGAAGCTACCGCGTCTGAAACAGGCGTGCAAGTAGTCCCGGTGGACGAGCAGTGGGCCGAAATCGCTTTGGAGAGTGAAGCAAATCTCCAGTGCGAAGTTTCGGCGGACGATCTGGCCTACATGATCTACACGTCCGGCTCGACCGGTACGCCGAAGGGCGCGATGATTCCACATCGTGGTCTGACTAACCACATGGCCTGGATTCAACAGTTTCATCCGTTAGCTGAGAACGATGCGGTCCTGCAGAAAACGTCGTTCAGTTTCGACGTTTCTGTGTGGGAGTTCTTCTGGCCCCTGCTGGTCGGAGGACGTCTGGTATTGGCCAAAGATCAGGCCGACCTCGACACAGAGTATCTCACCAGGCTGATCGACGAACATCAGATCACGACTATCTACTTCGTGGCCTCGGCGTTGCAAATGTTTTTGACGAGCCGGAAACCCGGAAGCTGCAAGTCACTAAAATATGTGTTTTGTGGTGGCGAGGCGATGCCGCTGCATGTGCAAAGAGAATTCTTCTCACAGTTCCCCACAGTGGAGCTGCTCAATATTTATGGACCGACGGAAGCCACCATCGATGTGACGTGGTGGGCCTGTGAGAAAAATACCGAGCGCCAGAGCGTGCCGATCGGACGCCCGCTACCGAACACGACCATTCATTTGTTGGATGAAGAAATGCGCGAGACGCCAGTGGGTGTTGCCGGAGAGTTGTACATCGGTGGCGCAAACCTGGGTCGAGGCTACTGGCAGCGACCGGATCTGACCGCCGAGAGGTTTGTTCCCAACCCAATCAGTCACCAGCCCGGCGCCAGACTTTATCGCACAGGCGATCTCGCACGCTATCTCGACGATGGCAGCATTGAATTTCTTGGTCGCATGGATCATCAAGTGAAAGTGAGAGGTTTTCGCATCGAGTTGGGAGAGATCGATGCGGCACTCGGCTCACATCTCGCGATCTCGGAATGTGTAAGCGTCTTGGCAGAGAAACACGCGAACGATAAACATATCGTGAGTTACATAGTGCCCGCCAACAGAAAAGTGGAAACTGCGGAGTTGCGCAGCTACCTGCGCGAACGCCTGCCGGAGTACATGGTTCCGACGACTTTTATCAGGTTGGAGCGTTTGCCGCGCACGCCAGGTGGAAAGATCGATCGCGGCGGTCTGCCAGCGCCAGGAGTGCCCCAGCGCGACGTTACCTTGCCATACACGGAACCGCGCAGTGAGTTGGAGCGACGGCTGGCACAGATTTGGCGGGAGGTATTGAAGGTCGAGCAAGTCGGCCTCCATGACAACTTCTTCGATCTCGGCGGTCACTCGCTCTTGTTGATCCAGGCGCATGCCCGGCTGCGCGAAGAACTCGGACTGGAATTATCTGCGATCGACTTATTTAAGTATCCAACCATTGGTTCGCTGGCAGAGCACGCCCAGGGGTTGAGCACGAGCGCCGGCGATAAGGAGTGGTTGGTCCAGGCGCGCGAACGGGCGAACGTGAGACGCAGTAAGAAACAGGTTGAGTCTGACATTGCGATCATTGGCATGGCGGGCCGCTTTCCGGGAGCAGCGAACGTCGGGGAGTTCTGGTTGAACTTGCGCAACGGCGTCGAATCGATGCGGGAGTTTAGCGAAGCCGAAATACTTGCCGCGGGAGTTAGCGAGGAGTTGCTCCGGCAGGAGAGGTACGTGCGGAGGGGAACCGAACTGAAAGATTTGGAGTATTTCGATGCGGAATTTTTTGGCCTGACTCCGCGAGAAGCCGAGGCGATGGATCCGCAGCAGCGGATCTTTTTGGAGTGCGCGTGGGAGGTCCTCGAAGAAGCAGGTTACGATTCGAGTTCTTACCCGTTGCCGATCGGGGTGTTCGCGGGCGCGGCGACGAATACCTACATGTTTCAGCTCATGTTGAATCGCGCATTGTTTCGCTCGCTCGGCGGGTTTCAAACAAAACTTCTCAACGATAAAGACTTTCTTACTTCGCGAGTCTCCTACAAGCTCGGGTTAAAAGGACCTAGCCTAACAGTGCAAACTGCTTGTTCCACTTCGCTGGTGGCGGTTCACCTGGCCTGTCAGAGTTTGCTTAGCGGCGAGTGTTCGATGGCCCTGGCTGGCGGCGTGGCGATTCTTCTGCCTCAGCGTGCCGGCTATATCCCTCAAGACGGAGGACTGACTTCGCCGGACGGTCACTGCCGGCCGTTTGATGCGCGGGCCGGTGGAATTGTCGGAGGCAGTGGCGCGGGAGTGGTGTTGCTAAAACTTCTGAGCGCTGCGCTCGCGGACGGCGACTCAATCCGCGCCGTGATCAAAGGCTCAGCAATCAATAATGATGGCTCGCTGAAGGTCGGCTACACCGCTCCGAGTATCGAGGGACAAGCCGCTGTGATCGCCGAAGCACAGGCGATGGCTGGGATTCATCCTGAGTCCATCTCTTACATAGAAACGCACGGTACGGCTACGACGCTTGGCGATCCGATTGAGATTGCCGCCTTAACGCAGGCCTTTCGCCCGCAGACGAATGCCCGGCAGTTTTGTGCTATCGGATCAGTAAAAAGCAACATCGGCCACCTCGATACAGCCGCGGGAATGGCGGGATTGATCAAGACCGTGTTGGCGCTGGAGCACGAAGAGTTGCCGGCCAGTCTGCATTACGAGCAGCCAAACCCGGAAATAGATTTCGCGCAGAGTCCGTTTTATGTGAACGCCCAGTTGCGAGAATGGCCGCGTAAGGAAGGTGAGCCGCGCCGGGCCGCAGTGAGTTCCTTTGGCATGGGAGGAACGAATGCACACTTGATTCTGGAAGAAGCTCCTGCATTGATGCGAGCAAAGCCTGCGGACGACTGGCAAGTGGTGTTGTTGAGCGCTCGCTCCGCGGATTCATTGGCGGCGACGAAGCAGAGACTGGCCACACATCTTGCTGATCATCCGGAGCAGGAACTCGCTGACGTCGCTTACACACTGCAAGTTGGCCGGCGCCACTTTGCCCAGCGCGCCGCGATCGTTTGTCGTGATCCACTGGACGTCGCGGCCGCACTGCGGTCCAACGATCCGCGTGTCCTGTTACAGAGTGTGTGCGAGGCCGCTGAACGTCCCGTGGCTTTCCTGCTCCCGGGCATAGGCGATCACTATCTGAATATGGCGGCCGGGATCTACGCAGCGAAAGACACTTTTCGCGAGGAAGTGGATCGATGTTGCGAGATCCTGAAGGAATATCTCGGAAGTGATCTTCGTAAGTTCTTTTTTGCGTCAGGGACGCAGAACCCACTGCCGCAGCCTTCTTCGTCGGGCCTCGATCTAAAACGAATGCTGAATCGCGGCGGAAGGGAAGACGACGCGCAAAGCAAACAGCTCAATGAGACCTTTATTGCGCAGCCGGCAGTTTTCGTCATTGAGTATGCGATGGCGAGACTTTTGATGCAGTGGGGAATCAAGCCCCAGGCAATGATGGGCTACAGTATCGGTGAGTATGTTGCTGCGTGTCTCGCGGGTGTGCTCTCGCTTCAGGACGCACTGTTTCTCGTCGCCAGGCGAGCCCAACTGATCCAGACACTCCCAACCGGAGCACTACTTGCAGTTCCACTTTCAGAAGACCAAGTTTGCGATTATTTGTCTGAACAACTCTGGGTGGCGGCCATTAATGGTTCGGCGCTTTGTGTTCTCTCCGGCTCAAACGAAGCTGTTGACGACTGCGAACAGAAACTACTGAGCAAAGGTCTCGCGTGTCGAAGGTTACCCACGAGTCATCCCTTTCACTCACCGTTGCTCTCGCCCATTGCCGATCAATTCACTGCCCTCGTCAGCAAAGTGAAATTGAATGCACCAAATATCCCTTACGTCTCCAACGTCACGGGCACCTGGATCACGGCAGCCGAAGTTCAGGATCCAAACTATTGGGCCAAACACATGTGTCAAACTGTCAGGTTTGCCGATGGTCTGAGCGAACTCTGGAAAGAGCCAGGGCGCGTCATGCTTGAGGTTGGTCCAGGGCAATCCCTGACGAGCCTGGCGTTACAAGAACGACCACCGAACGCTACCGAAGAACAGGTCGCCCTTCCCACAATCAGAAACTCCTACGAGCAGCATCAGGACGGCTTCTTCTTATCAAGCACACTGGCAAAACTTTGGCTCGCCGGGGTGGCTCCAGACTGGGCAGCGGTACGTCGTAATAAACAGCGCCGCAGAGTCTCTCTGCCCACGTACAGCTTCGATCGGCGGTACTACTGGCTGCCTCAAGCCAACGGTGATCAGCCGAAGCCCTCAGTTCAGCTCGAGAAGAAGCACGACATCGAAGGGTGGTTCTATCTTCCCTCCTGGAAGCGAACGGTTCCGCTCTCATCCCAGGCGACCGGCGCAACCCGCCATGAAAAACAGAGATGGCTGATCTTCCTTGACCGTGGCGGGCTCGGCTCACAAATTGCAGCCTGGCTCAAAGATGAAGGACACGAAGTTGTCACCGTAACTGCCGGTGAAGTGTTTCGCACGGCTGCTGCCCTGAGTTACACGATTAATCGAACACAACCCGGTGACTATGAGAGTCTGCTCACCAAACTTCAGGATACGAATTGGAATCCAACTCACATCATTCATCTTTGGGCGTTGGACACCGACAACGAGTCGTTAGCCGAACGCGAACTCTTTGACGAGGCACAAGCAGCGGGATTTTACAGTGTGCTTTATCTGGCCCAGGCGCTGGGACGGCGCGGTAGCGAACGCGTCCAGATTGCTGTGATTTCCAATCAGATGCAGGAAGTCACTGGTGACGAAACGCTAAGGCCTGAGAGTGCCACTCTCCTTGGTCCATGCAAGGTCATTCCGCAGGAATATCCGGAGATCAGCTGCCGCAGCGTCGATGTGGTGATTCCATGCTCCGATAGTCAGAAAACAGAGAAGCTCGCCCGGCAACTGATCGCGGAGGTGCAGGACACAAGCACTGGCGAAGCGATCGCGTATCGCGGTGGTTATCGCTGGACACAACAATTCGAACCCGTTCGATTGAACCCCAACCAATGTCCCACGCGGCTGCGCGAAGGCGGGACTTATTTACTTATCGGCGGGCTCGGCAGGATCGGTCTGACGCTCGCGGAGTATCTGGCAACGAAGTCGAACGTCCGGCTTGTGTTGACGGGCCGTTCCGGACTTCCGCCGCGGGATACCTGGGAAGAATGGCTGAACGAGCGGAGCGAAACAAAGACTGCATCACGCATTAAGAAGGTGCTGGACCTGGAAGGGATGGGTACTGAGGTGTGCGCGTTCAAGGCCAATGTGAGCGATCGCGATGAGATGCGTCAGGTCGTCAATAAAACCTTACAACACTTTGGCGCGCTCAACGGCGTGATCTATCTGGCGGGACTTCTTGGCGCCGCTTCATTCAGTCCGGTCCCGGAAACTACCACAACTCAATGCGAACCGAACTTCGAAGCGAAGGGACATGGGCTTTACGTCCTGGAAGAAGTCCTGGCGGCAATTGAGCTGGACTTTTGTGTTCTGTTTTCTTCGTTGGCATCTGTTTTGGGGGGCTTGGGGTTTACCGCCTACACCGCCGCCAACGCTTTCATCGACGCTTTCGTGTGCAAGCACAATCGCACTGCCCGCACTCCCTGGATTAGCGAGGATTGGGACACCTGGCTGGTTGGCGAAGATGAATCTCACACGATCGACTTCAAGTCGACTCAATCAGATCTAAACATGACGCCGGCACAGGCAACCTCCGCGTTCCAGGCCATTCTCTCGGCGGACGCGCTGACCCAGGTGGTTGTCTCCGTCGGCGATCTGCAAATCCGTCTGGAAAGATGGATAAGGCGCGAGCTGCCGTCGAGCAACGGTTCAGCTTCGGCTGTTGCAACCCTAGCCAGTCATCCGAGACCTGGCTTGCGCAATGCCTTCATCGCTCCGCGCGGCGAGACAGAACAAGGCCTTGCAGAGATCTGGCAAGAAGTGCTCGGGATCGAAATGATTGGCATCTACGATAACTTTTTCGAGTTGGGCGGCCACTCACTGCTCAGCACCCAAGTGATTTCCCGCATTCGCAAGAGATTTCACGAAGACATTTCGATACGAACGTTTTTCACCTCACCGACAATCGCTGACCTTGCCGAGATCATTATGCAGCGCCGCCTGGAACAGGTCGATAGTGCGACGCTCACACAACTGATCAGCGAGGTGAGGCAATTAGCAGACTAATGAGCCAGGTGTTTGAGGAGTGGAACGCATGAGCGATGTCAGCAGTCAACTTCGTGATCTGTCTGCCAGCCAGCGTGAACGTCTGCTGGCCAGGCTGCGCGAGATTCGTCCACCCGAGGAACAGCGCACTGGAGCAGATTTCTCACGCAGGATGGCCGCGTCAGGAATGCTCTCCTTTGCCCAACAGAGGCTGTGGTTCCTCCACCAGATGTATCCGGAAACGACTGCTTACCACTGCCCTTTGACAATTCGAATCAACCTGGCTGTCGACGTCGGCATACTGGAAAAAACTCTTACGGAGATTGCCCGGCGTCACGAGATTCTACGAACCACGTTTAGGCTGCAAGACGGACAACCGATCCAGTCTGTGACGCCACCCGCTGCGGTCACTCTGAGAACTACGGACTTGCGTGGTTTGGCGGAAAGCGAACGCGAGAGCGCGGCAACAAGTGCAATTAGGGAAGAGTTTAGCCGGCCTTTCAATCTTGGTAGTGGACCGTGCTGGCGCTCGTTGCTGGTCCAGCTCGACGACGACAAGTTCATTTTGCAGGTTATTTTTCATCACATCATTTTCGATGGTTGGTCCATACCAATTTTCCTCAAGGAACTAAAGACGCTTTACGAAGCTTTCGCCGGCCAAAGATCATCACCATTTCCTGAATTGCCGGTCCAATATCTTGATTTCACTTTGGGCCAGCGAGAGTGGCTACAAAGGCCGGCGTTGCAATCGCAGCTCGCTTACTGGAAAAAACAGCTCGCCGATGCGCCGCCGCTGTTGCTGATGCCTACCGATCGCCCCCGGCCGCCGGCGCTGTCGTTTCGCGGCAACAATCAACTCTTCAGGTTCCCGGAATCTCTGACGGCGAAACTCAGGCAACTGGCGCGTGCCGAAGACGCGACACTCTTCATGACTTTGCTCGCTGCCTTCAAGACCCTGCTCTACCGTTACTCACGACAGACAGATATTCTGGTCGGCACACCAATCGCCAACCGTGACCAGTGTGAGATCGAAGACTTGATAGGCCTCTTCCTCAACACTCTCGTCCTGGGCTCGAAAATTTCAGACCATATAAGTTTTCGTCAATTGCTGCGATCGGTGCGCGAAACATGTCTCGACGCTTACATGCATCAGGATCTTCCGTTCGAACAACTGGTGGAAGAGTTGTGCCCGGAACGTGACCCTGGCCACACGCCAATTTTTCAAGTCGCGTTCACTTTGCAAACTCCGCCACCCTGGTTGCGAGTCGCCTCACAGTGGGCGGTGCAGGGAATGGCAATGCGAGACGCCTCTGCACAATTCGATTTAACTCTGAACATGGAGGACCGCGGACAGGAATTGGTTGGGGGGCTCGAATACAACACGGACATTTTTGACGACGCCACAATCTCGCGGATGATCCGCAACTTCCAGAGCTTACTTGAAGGAATTGCCCTGGATCCTGACATGCGTCTGGGTTATTTGCCGTTAATCAGTGTGGAAGAGCGTCGCCAATTGTTGGAGGAATGGAACAAAACGGAGGCGGACTATCCAAGGCACGCGTGCCTGCCACAGTTGTTTGCATCGGCGGTGACACGATCACCACAGTCTGCGGCCGTCGCCGGGCCCGCAGGAGTGATCACCTTTGACCAATTGAACCGGCGCGCGAATCAGTTGGCGCATCGCTTGCGGCGCGCGGGTATAGGACCGGAAGCAGTAGTTGCCATCTACATGCAGCGATCGGTCGAGATAGTGATCGCACTTCTCGGCGTCTTGAAATCGGGTGCTGCCTACTTGCCGCTCGATCCGTTCACCGCGCCGTCCCGACTGAGTTTCATGCTTAAAGATTCGCATGCGGCTGTGCTGGTGACTGATGCTCGCTCGGATCTGAACTTCGTACCTGGTGATGTCGTGACGCTGAGGGTGGACCACCAGGCCGGCAATCTCGCAGGCGAGGACGACACAAATCCACCTACGCTGCCGGATCCTGAGAACCTGGCTTACGTGCTCTACACTTCAGGTTCGACCGGCAAACCGAAAGGCGTCCTGGTCCGGCATAGCTCGCTCGTCAATCACAGTCTGGCGGTTGTCAGGCGTTACGGCTTGAATTCAAGTGATCGCGCGTTGCAGTTTGCCGCGATGAGCTTCGACGTTGCGGCTGAAGAGTTGTTCCCGAGTTTAATGACCGGCGCGTGCGTTGTGTTACGTCCTGATGAATTGCTGTCGCCCGGCGAGCTCATGCAATTCATAGAGCGAGAAAAGGTGACTGTGGCCAACTTGCCCAGTTCTTACTGGCATGAGTTAGTGGTTGAGTTGTCACGCACAGGGGCGACGCTGCCGCCGGCACTGCGACTGATCGTGATTGGGAGTGAGAAGGCGGCGCCGGGAAAATTAACAGAATGGCACAATCTGCAAATAAGCAAACCTAAATTGATCAACGCCTATGGACCGACTGAGGCGACGATCACCACTACTACTTATCTCTGTCCCCAGTCGCAACCTGAACCAGTTCTCCGTTCTGTACCGGTGGGCCAGCCAATCGCAAACGCGAAGATCTATTTACTCGACTCGAATCTGCAACTTATGCCGCTGGGAGTTCCGGGAGAGTTATGCATCGCCGGCGTTTTGCTTTCGCGTGGTTATCTCAATCAGCCGTGCGTGACCGCGGAAAAATTCATTCCCGATCCTTTCAGCAACGATCCGGGAGCGCGGCTCTATCGCACCGGCGACATGGCGCGCTATCTGGCTGATGGCAGTATCGAACTACTTGGACGCACCGATCACCAGATCAAATTTCGTGGGTTCCGGATCGAACTTGGCGAGATTGAGTCTGTGCTGGCCCAACATCCTGACGTTCGCGATGCAGTGGTGTTGTTGGTCAATCAGCTGAAGGGGCAAAACGCGTCAGACACAAACGGTGAGATCCTGGGCGACGACATCCAAACTCTCGCGCATCAGCTTGCAGACCTGGATCGAGAGACGAGCCTTAAGCTCTTAAATGAGATAGCGGAGATTGCAGAACAGCAGACGGTCCAACTGCAGAGTGCCGCCAGTTCTTGACGTTAAGAATGAAGGAGACGAAATGAACAGAATTGATTGCGTCATTATTGGCCACAATACCGGAAACTTTCAGGACTATATTGCGGGATGCCAATCCATGGCCAGATTTAACGGCGCATACCGCGATGCACAAATAAATTCTCTTTTATTGGATGGCCGGCGCATTTCCTACATGGACTTATTCAATGCGGTTCGAAAACAAGCGGACCCCAAAGCCGAGGAGCTAAGTCCATTTGATCCGCTTAGTTTGGCGGCGCTTCATCTGGCGAGTTCTTTGGCACGGAGTGGAGCCAGTACCGCTATTGTCGGCGAGTTTCAGAAAGGCAAACCGAAACTGGATGAGCTCCTGCGGGATGAGCCGCTTACTATCGCGATCACCACAACTTTCTATTTCGAGCCGACGCCAATGAAGGAGATTGTCTCTTTCGTCCGAGAACGATCACCCAACACAAAGATCATCATCGGAGGACCATATCCTTCCCACCTGGAGCGAGGCGAGTTGTCAGACGCATTGGAAATGATACTGGAGGACATCGGGGCAGACGTGTATGTAATCGACAGTCAAGGGGAATCTGCTCTTGCTCGAATCGTTAACGCGCTGAAATCTGGTTCCACCCTGGAGGAACTCCAGTCCCTCCCCAACCTCTTGATTTTTTACGAGGGGAACTCCTGGCGGACACGAAAAGCGCCGGAAGATAATCCCATTAACGAAAACGGGGTTGAGTGGTCGCTGTTTGACCGAACTGCGTTGCAGCCATTTTCGATGATGCGAACTGCGATCAGCTGCCCTTTTTCCTGCTCCTTTTGCAGCTATCCGGTCCGGGCAGGCGAACACCGGTTGGCAGATATTGCTCGGGTTGAAGCTGATTTAAGACTTCTCTCCGATATCGGTGTGCAATTCGTATATTTCATTGACGACACCTTTAACGTTCCCTTGCCGCGTTTCAAAGAACTATGCCGAATGATTATTAAGAACCGTTTTCGATTCAAATGGCTGTCCTATTTGCGGTGTGGAAATATGGATATTGAAGCCGTCAAACTGGCTGCCGATAGTGGTTGTGTAGGCGCGCTGCTCGGCATTGAATCCGGGGACCAGGAGGTCCTTCAGATAATGAATAAGTTCGCCTCGCCCGATAAATATCGGCGGGCGATTCGCTGGCTTGAAGATGCCGGCATCATGACCTGGGCACTCTTCTTTATCGGGTTCCCCGGTGAAAGAGAATCGAGCCTTGCCAATACAATCTCCCTGGTTTCGGATACTGCACCGAGCTTCTTTGCCACCCAGATGTGGTTTTATGACACCACCACTCCAATCCATAAGAGAGCACAAGAATTCAACCTGCAGGGGGCGGGATACACCTGGAAGCATAACTCCATGACCTGGGTGGAGGCCTGCGACAACGTGGATCGCATGCTCCGAGAGATCAAAAGCTCACTCTATGTGCCGCAGAATGGTTTCAGCTTCGAAACAATCTTTTATCTGTTAGGTCGTGGATTCAGTTTCAGATATGTGAATGACTTCCTGGAAACCTGCCGTGATGTAGTTGTGGCAGGACTGGACGACACGCCGGTCGACTCGACGAAAGTTTTTTCGAGGCTTCAAGCCAGCTACGCTACCGAACGCGGAATTCAGAAAGAATATTCCTTAGCCTCACCGCACATTGCGCTCAACTGATCCGTCTCCCGAATAATTGTGATTCGAACGAAGGGGGGCCACGGAGTGCCGCCCCTACAGTTGCACCCTGGGGAACCAGATGGAACTAGAAACTGTTGATTTCCAACCGGTAGTCGCCGCTTTATCACCGCACCAGCGCGAGTTGCTGGCAAGCCGTCTGAAGCTTTTGCCAAAACAGAATTCTGATGCAATCGAGCACGAACGATTGCTGGCCTACGTCGTGCCAAAACCCAATCAGCGTCCATCCGTCACTGAGCTGCGCCAGTTTCTCCAGGAACAGTTGCCCGATTACATGGTGCCGGCGGATTTCGTCCTGCTCGATGAATGGCCCAGGACGCCAGGTGGCAAGATCGATCTCCAGGCTTTGTCGAACCCGGGCGAGGCGCCGTCGCAGTCTAAAGCTGTCTACACACCGCCGCAGAACGCGTTGGAACAGGTCATCGCCGGATTTTGGCAGGAAGTACTTCCCGTCGACGAGATCGGCAGAGACGATAACTTTTTTGATCTCGGTGGCCACTCGCTCTTGCTGATCAAAGTGAACCTAAAACTGAAACATCATTGCCGGAAGGACATTTCGCTTGTCGAGATGTTCAAGTATCCGACCATCTCGACCCTCGCCGAATTTCTGAGCGGACAACAAAACGGCGATTCGCCCAACTCATTTCAGAAGATTCAAGAGCGTGCCGCGAATAGAAGAGAGACCAGTCAACAACAACGCGCGCGCCGGCAGGAGTATCAATCATATAAAGGTGGTAAGGAGGCTGTATGAGCGTGGTTGATTACCAGGCGCATCAGGAAAGCATCGCCGTCATCGGCATGAGTGGTCGCTTCCCACAGGCGAGCAGTGTGGAAGAATTCTGGCGCAACTTGAGAGAGGGCCGAGAGTCGATCTCTCAGTTCACGGTTGAGGAAGTCCTTGCCGAACAGATCCCTGAGGAAACTGTAAGGCAGTCAAACTACGTCAGGGCGAGGGCGATCCTGGACCATGTCGAGCAATTCGACGCCCCGTTTTTTAGCGTGCAACCGCGAGAAGCGGAGATCATGGATCCACAAGAGCGGTTGCTGTTGGAATGTGCCTGGCAGGTCGTCGAAGCAGCGGGCTACGATCCCAAAGCCTATAAGAATCCAATCGGAGTTTTTGTCGGAGCCGGTTTCAACTACTATTACGAAAACAACCTTTCCTCAAACCCGGATATAGTCAAATCCTTCGGCAGTATTCAAACCTTGATCGGTAACGACCGGGACCACGTCGCCACTTTGCTCTCCTATAAGCTTGATCTAAAAGGACCGAGCCTGACAGTGCAGACAGCGTGCTCGACTTCACTGGTGGCCGTGCATCTTGCTTGTCAGAGTTTGCTCAATGGTGAGTGCTCGATGGCTTTGGCAGGCGGCTCAGTTGTCGTGCTGCCGTGGAAGACGGGTTACCTCTATCAGCAAGGCGGAATCATGTCGCCTGATGGGCATTGCCGTCCATTTGACGCACGCGCTGCCGGAACGGTGGCGGGCAGCGGTGTCGGACTCGTTTTGCTCAAGCCATTAAGCGCCGCCCTGGCTGACGGCGATTCAATTCGCGCAGTGATCAAAGGATCGGCCATCAATAATGACGGCGCAATGAAGGTAGGTTACACCGCTCCAAGCGTCGAGGGGCAAGCCGCGGTGATCGCGGAAGCACAGGCGATGGCCGGCGTGCATCCCGATACGATTTCTTATATCGAAGCCCATGGCACCGCTACGTCCCTTGGCGATCCCATCGAAATCGCCGCGTTAACGCAGGCGTTTCGCGCGCAAACCGATCGCAAGCAGTTCTGTGCGATCGGCTCTGTGAAAAGCAACATTGGACATCTCGATACTGCCGCGGGTGTTACCGGTTTGATCAAAACGGTGCTGGCGCTTGAGAACGAAGAGTTGCCGCCCAGTTTGCACTATGAGAAACCGAATCCGGAAATCGATTTTGAGCAGAGTCCATTTTTCGTAAACGCGCGCTTGAGTCGTTGGGGGCGGAAGGCAAATGAACCACGTCGCGCGGGGGTCAGCTCATTTGGAATTGGTGGTACCAACGCACACGTAATCGTTGAAGAAGCGCCGCTCGTAAGTAGTTCAGAAGCAGCGCCAGTAAACGACTGGCAGGTACTGCTGTTGAGCGCGCGCACTGCGACTTCTTTGCAGGCAGCTAAACAACAATTGGCGAAACACATCGAACAGCATCCCGCGCAAAACCTGGCTGATATTGCCTACACGTTACAAGTGGGACGGCGGATGTTCGCACAGAGAGCCGCGGTCATCTGTCGCGATCGCGCAGAAGCAGTGGCCGGGTTACGTGGCGAGGAGTTTGCGCGAGCAGTTGCGGGTGCGCAGTTACCCGCAAATCAGGGTTTGGTTTTCATGTTTCCCGGGCAGGGCGCTCAGTACGTGAATATGGGCCGTAACCTCTATGACGCAGGTGGAGAGTTTCGCCTCGTTGTCGATGAGTGCGCGGCAGTGGCGCAATCTACGTTGAAGTTCGATTTAAGGGAAATACTGTATCCCGAGCCGGGGCGTGAAAACGCGTCACAACAACAGTTGAACGAAACCGTCGTAACGCAAACCTGTCTCTTTACCGTGGAGTGTGCCCTGGCGCGACAACTGGAGCAGTGGGGAATTAAACCTGCGGCAATGATCGGTCACAGTTTGGGTGAATACGTTGCTGCCTGTTTGAGCGGAGTTTTCAACCTGGAGGCCGCCATGCGGCTGGTCGCAGAACGCGGGCGCCTTATGCAGGAGTTGCCACGCGGCGTGATGCTGGCCGTGAGTCTCGGAGCAGATCAACTGCGTCAGGAGATCGCCGCGATCAGCAACGGAGCTGAGGAGCAACTTTGGTTGACGGCTGTCAATGCGCCACAACGCTGTGTCGTCGGCGGTGCTGAAGCAGCGATTGCGGAACTGGAGCGGCACCTGGAGCTACGGCAGATTCAAACGAAGCGACTGCCTACTTCACACGCTTTTCACACAGCAATGGTGGAACCGGTGTTGCCCGTTTATGAGCGAGTCTTAGCGCAAGCCATGAAAGGCAAGTTAAGCGTGCCTTTTGTATCGAATCGCAGCGGCGAGTGGGCGCAGGCTGAGCAAGTGCAAAGCACACAGTATTGGCTGAGACACATGCGTGAGCCGGTGGAGTTCAGCGCGGGCGTGAGCACGATTGCAGCTGCAGGAAACTGGATCTGGGTCGAAGTAGGACCTGGAGGTGCGCTGGGCCGGCTCGTGCGACAGACGCTGCTGCAAGGAGACAGTCAAAAACGACACGAAGTGGTAAGCACACTTAGCCGGGCCGGCGATCAGGAGCTGCCGGATCTGTTGCACAGCGTCTCTCAGTTGTGGACGTATGGCGCAGAGGTGGACTGGACCAGACTAAGAGATTGGAGTTTTCAGGAAGCGCTGACGCGGACGGCAAGCGATAAACGAGTGGTCCAGCCTCGCAAGCTGCGGCGGGTTTCTTTACCAACGTACGCATTTGATCGTCAACGTTTCTGGATCCAGCACCGCCGGCGGTTTGGACCAAATGGCAACCAATGGGTGAATGTCGAGCTAAAGCAACAGGAGAAAGAGTCACCGACCGCTGCGCCCGCGGAGGAGCCGGTGACGGAACTTAATCGACGCGCAAACCTCATCGCCGGGTTGCAGTCGATCATGGCGGAGAAATCGGGAGTCAATCCAGCGGCATTGTCGCCAAGTGCCTCATTCTTTGATCTGGGGTTTGACTCACTGATGCTGATCCAGATCAGCCAGGGCATTAAGAACTGCTTTGGCGTCGATGTAGCCTTTCGATTGTTGATTGAAGACTATCCGACGATCGAAGCACTGGCTGCGTGTCTCGACCGGATTCTGCCTGCCGGACAATTGAAAGCAAATACAGCGACCCGAAGCCAATGGTCACTCTGCGATCAGAAGCGTCCTGGATCGTGCATGAACATGCCAGTGTTGCCGTGGCAAGCTGATGAAACAGTTCAGCCGGTCGCCGCACGTCCCGCGCCTCCCGCACCTGCCGCACCCGCTGCACCTGCCGCGCCTCCAAGGCGTTCTGCAATGTCGGCCGAACCAGTTCAGTTTGGACCATGGCGACCGGTGAATAGAAAAAGCACGGATAGCCTCACTCCGAATCAGCAAGCGTATTTGGATGAGTTTATTACTCGCTATACGGCTCGCACTCGCAAGTCGAAGGAGCTTACGCAAACTTATCGTTCCGTGCTTGCTGACACGAGAGCCTCCGCTGGTTTTCGCCGGTTATGGAAAGAGATCGTCTATCCAATAGTTGGGCGACGTTCGGCCGGCTCGAGAATCTGGGATGAAGATGGCAATGAATACATCGATTTGACGATGGGATTTGGCGTCAATCTCTTTGGACATGCGCCAACCTTCGTCACTGAGGCGCTGCAAGAGCAACTAAAAAATGGCATACACATTGGTCCTCAATCAGCCCTTGCGGGTGAAGTCGCGGAGTTGATTAGCGAGTTGACCGGAACGGAACGAGTGACGTTTTGTAATACCGGTTCCGAGGCCGTGATGGCGGCATTGCGTTTGGCGCGCACAGTTACGGGACGCTCAAAAGTTGCATTGTTTGCCGGTTCTTATCACGGTATTGACGACGAAGTGCTGGTACGCGGACTTAATTTGGACGAGGTGTCGGGACCCGTCCCGGCGGCGCTGGGAATTCCACCACACAAACTAGAGAACGTTTTGGTGCTGCCTTACGATCGCCCGCAGTCACTGGCATTCCTGGAATCTCGAATGCCGGAGTTTGCCGCCGTCCTGGTTGAGCCGGTGCAGAGCAGTCGTCCCGAAGTGCAGCCGAGGGAGTTTCTCCATGAATTGCGGCGGCTGACGGCTAACGGAGGGACAGCGTTGATCTTCGACGAGATGATCACTGGCTTTCGCATTCATCCAGGGGGAGCCCAGGCGTGGTTCGGAGTGCAAGCTGACTTGGCCACCTATGGCAAAGTCGTGGGTGGTGGCATGCCCATCGGCGTCGTAGCAGGTAAAGCGCGATTCATGAACGCAGTTGACGGTGGGATGTGGCGTTATGGCGACGATTCTTACCCAACTGCGAACCAGACATTCTTCGCAGGCACTTTTTGTAAGCATCCATTAGCAATGGCTGCGGCCAAGGCGGTTCTGACTCACCTCAAAGCGAGTGGTCCAAACTTGCAGGAGCGACTGAACCATCAGACAGCCCGCCTTGCAGAAGCTATCGCTGCTGACTTTGCCCGGCTCAAGGCACCGTTCCGAATCAACTATTTTGGTTCGCTCTTTCGTTTCATGGTGCCGCGGGAGTTCAACTATACGAATCTTTTTGTAGCTCATTTACTGGAGAAGGGAATTTTCATCGGTGACCGTTCGGGTTTTCTCTCAACCGCGCACTCGGATCGAGATATCGCAACGGTCGTTAAGAAAATCGCAGAAACAGTGGAGGAATTGCAGGAAAGAGGTTTTCTTCGGCGTGCACCTGCATACGCCCCATCACCCGCGCCTTCAGCTTCGAGCCATCGATTCGAGACTTCCAGAGATTTTCGAACCGTCGCTTTAACAGAAGCGCAAAAGGGGTTGCTGGCGCTGATGAAAACCGGAGATGACGCCTTGCGAGCGTATAACGAGTCGTCGACGATGCGACTGCATGGTCCCTTCGATCCTGCCTTGATGATCGATGCTTTTCAAAAGGTGATTGACCGGCACGAAGCACTGCGCTCGACATTCAATCTGGAAGATAATCACCAGCGCATCTATGCCAACTTAAGAGCGGAAGTACCGCTGGAAGATTTCTCTACTTTCGAGGGTAACGAGCGTGAAAATCTAATTGCGTTGTTTGTCGAAGAAGAAGCAGGACGAGTCTTTGATCTCGAGAACGGACCGGTTGTGAGTCTGCGCATTGCAAAACTCGGAGAACTGGAACACTTGCTCAGCATCACCACTCATCACATCGCCTGCGACGGTTTGTCGTTCGACTTCATTGTTTCCGAGCTCTGCGCTTATTACAACGCGGCGCGCCGAGGGGTGCCCTGCTCGTTGCCGGCACCGGCGCAGATTAGCGAGTACGTCGACTGGCAGACACAGAATCAGAACAGCATTGAGATGGATCGCTCTCGCAAATACTGGCTGGCCCAATTCGCAGACGGCGTACCATTAGTCGATATCGCCACTGACTTTCCGCGGCCACGGCTGCAAACCCATAACGGAAACCTGGAACGGCTGATGCTCGATGGCGCACTCCTGGGCAAACTAAAAACGAGGGCTGCCGAGCATGGTTGCACAATGTTTACGCTGCTTCTGGCCGCCTTCATGATGCTGGTCCATACACAGACCCGGCTCAGGAAGATAGTTGTCGGCACGCCGGCCGCTGGTCAAGCGCTGATGGGAGGTCATAATCTCATCGGCTATTGCATCAACACGTTGCCGATTCGCAGTGAGATTGACGAAAACCGGTCGTTTGCTGAGTATGTGAAGTCAATCCGTCGGAATGTTCTTGATGCTTACGACCATCAGAATTATCCGCTATATCGATTGGTAAGAGACTTACGCCTGATCAGGGATCCCAGCCGGCATCCGATGGTGTCCATCTCGTTCAACATGGATCGTGTGGGGGCCAAACTTCAGCTTGCGGACCTCAAAACGGAGATCTTGCCGAACCCCAAAGTCTTTGCCACTTTTGATCTCTCCTGGAACGTCGTTGAAGCCTCCAACAAACTATACGTCGAGTGTGTTTACAACTCAGATCTGTTCACCTTTGCCAGAAGCAAAATTTGGATGGCTGTTTACGAGCTTCTGTTGGAGAGGATCTCGGAGATAAGTGACGTCATTGTGAGGGATCTGTTGGCGCTGATCGATGAAGCGGCGCGAAAACATCTTCAAGCTCGGCAAAACGCCTTCCAACTTGATCGTCAGGAAACTCTCAGAAACGCCAGACGACAAGCAGTCAGCCGGCAGTAGCCAATCTGTCCTCCCAGGAATTCAAAATGCAAAGAAGAAGCTTGAAAGACCTTCGTTCAGGTCAGCGAAACGCTCTCAGCGTTTCTTCCGCCGATTTGATCACGGCTGAACCTCTGAATGGAGGAGCGCTTCCTTTAGTGGTCCAACCTTCCAGCGAAGGACTGAATCTGGCCGTTTGGGCGGCCCACAATCGCGGCCTGATCGAAGATTATCTGGCCAAATACGGAGCGATTCTCTTTCGCGGTTTCAGACTTGAAGATGTGATGGAGTTTGAGTGGTTTATCGAGTCAGTTTCAGCGAAGTTGCTCGAATATAAAGAACGGTCGTCGCCACGCAGTCTGGTTAGTGGAAGAATCTACACGTCCACTGAATATTCGCCGAGCCAGTCAATATTTCCGCACAACGAAAACTCGTACCAGCTCCACTGGCCCACAAAGATCTTCTTCTTCTGTCTGGAGCCGGCGAACCAGGGTGGGGAAACTCCGATTGTGGACACCCGCAGGGTGTTTCAGCGTTTGGCTCCGGAGTTGCGCGAGCGGTTTATTGAGAAGCAAGTGAAGTATGTGCGCAATTACGGCGTTGAGTTCGGGCTGCGCTGGTCTTTTGTCTTTCAAACCACGGACAAACAGGCAGTCGAAGACTATTGTCGCCAGAATGACATCCGTTATGAATGGCGCGACAGTGATGGCTTGAGAACCGAGGCGATTAGGCCCGCCGTAGTCCGCCATCCGCGCACCGGAGAGTGGTCCTGGTTTAATCATGCAACGTTTTTTCATTACTCGACGCTGGATCCGCTCATGCGTGAAGTGCTGAGCGAACTGGGTGAAGATAACCTGCCAAACAACACCTATTACGGTGACGGTACACGCATCGAGCCAGACATCCTGGATGAACTTCGAGCTGCTTATCGCGAAGAGACTGTCAGCTTTACCTGGCAGGCCGGCGACGTGCTCATGCTTGACAATCTCCTGGTGGCGCACAGCCGGACGCCCTACAGCGGCGCCCGCAAAGTTGTCGTTGGGATGGCGGATCCGCTTAGTTGGAACAGCGTGCATTGATCCTCAAGTCTGTTTAAGTGAACCAAAATGGTTAACGGATTCCGACTCTCACCGAAACAAGAGCATCTCTGGTCGTTGGCGCAAACGCACTCAGAAATGCCTTACGTCGCGCAGTGTGTGATTATGATCGAAGGTCCACTTAACCGCAGCGCACTCAAAGAAGGTCTGCTTAAGGTTGTCGAGCAGCATGAGATCTTGCGCACCAACTTCAAGTATTGGCCGGAATTGAATATACCTGTGCAGACGATCTCGGAAACGCGTATTGCCTGGGCTGATCCCTGCGATCTTCGAAGACTGCCCGCCTCGGATCAGGAACTCGAACTGCAACGATTAATCGAGACCAGCCGTCAGAGTCCATTTGATCTTCAGCAAGGTGCTGTATTTCACGCGCAATTGGTCCAACTGTGGTTCTGGGGACACCAGTTGATTCTCACGCTGCCGGCGCTCTGCGCTGACTGTAGTACGATGACCAGCTTATTCGAGCGAATCAAAGATTACTACCACAACGACGTACAAGTTGAGGAATCTCATGAGCAGCCGTTGCAATACGCCGACGTCTCGCAGTGGTTTTACGAAACGCTGGGTACTGAAGACGCGCAGATGGGCAGGGAATATTGGCGCAACCAACAGGTTTCTGGAGCCGGCTCCATTACGCTCCCGTTTGAGAAACGTTCTGCGAACGAGAAAGTTTTTCGGCCACGAGTCTTCAGAGTGAGAGTGTGCGATACGCTTGATCGCAAAATCAAAAGGTTTATTCACGAGCAGGAAGTCTCGCTGGCGGCATTCTTTCTTTCGTGCTGGCAAATTCTGTTGTGGGGTCTCACACGCCAGTCGCCGCTGCAAATAGGCCTCGCCTGCAACAGTCATAACTATCCTGGGTTAGAACGAACCTTTGGTCTACTGACTGCGCACGTTCCGCTACTTTCCGAAGTCCACGCCGATTCATCGGCGCGAGACATCTTCCAGGCAACTGCCGCAGCGATTGATGAAGCGTGGCAATGGCAAGACTACTTTACCTGGAGTGGCAGCAATGGATTTGCGAACGCTTCTTCTGTTTCCTTCTTCCCGATCTGCTTTGAGTTCATCGACCAGCTAGCGGAATCTGCGGGCGGCGGCACAAAGTTCTTAATGCAGCAACAGTATGTGTGTTTCGATCGTTTCAAGGTAAAACTTGCCTGCGTCGCATCCGACCACCGTCTGGTATCAGAGTTTCACTACGATTCCGAGCTATTTGATTCAGAGAGTATTCAATGCCTCGCTTCACGATTTCACGCACTGGTCGGCAGCGTATTAGCCGAACCGGGCGGACCGGCAGAGACATGGGAAATCCTGGGAGAGACCGAACGGCAAACTCTGGCAGCGTATAACGAAACGGCGGAAGTATTCGAAGATCTCCGTTCTTTTCAGGAAGCGTTCGAACTCCAGGTCGAACGCTCTCCCGATGCGCCGGCGCTATGCTGCGGTGACGAGCAACTCTCTTATGCAGAACTTAATGCAGCCGCCAACGATGTGGCCCATCATCTGATTAGTCGTGGCATTAGACCTGAAGATCGCGTGGCCCTTTGCCTGGAGCGTTCGCCGCTGATGGTGATCTCGGTGCTCGGCGTCCTAAAAGCAGGCGCCGCTTATCTGCCACTCGACGTGCAGGCGCCTGCCCGGCGATTGCAGCTCATTCTGGAGGATGCGCAAGTTTCGGCTGTCATCACGCAATCACAGTTTCTCGAACTATTTCCGACAGAAGCTGAGTTTCATGTTTGGTGTTTGGATACAAAATTGTTTTCGGTCAATGTACACCATAAGGGAAATCCGCCGGCGATCGCACATCCGAAAAATCTCGCTTACGTCATTTACACCTCAGGCTCAACCGGTAACCCGAAAGGCGTGATGATCGATCATCGTGGCCTGATCAACTATCTGAGCTGGGCCAGGAGAAGTTACCGCATCGGTGAGGGAAGTCGGACGCTGGTCCATTCGCCTTTCAGCTTTGATTTGACGATCACTGGTTTGTTGCCACCATTGATCGCCGGCGGCACAGTCGAACTAGTGAAACAGGGTGACGAGTTGGAGCACCTCTGCGATGCTCTGGCGAATTCTGAGCAACACTACTCGCTAATAAAACTCACCCCTTCGCACTTGCAAGTATTGAGCAGTTGGCTTGGTGAACGTAAGCGGGGCGGGCGCGTCGATGCATTGATCATAGGTGGCGAAGCTCTTTCGGGCGACCTGCTCACTGTTTGGCAGCAACAATCGGCCGAAACGCGCTTGATCAATGAATATGGACCAACGGAAACGGTCGTGGGTTGTGGCACGTATGAAGTGCCGGCGGCGACATGCAAGGGGTCGATACCGATCGGCAGGCCCATCAGCAATATGCAAATGTATGTCCTGGATGAAGAAATGCGCCAGTTACCCGCGGGAGTGGTCGGAGAGATCTACATTGGCGGGGAGGGAGTTGCCCGCGGTTATCTGGGAGAGACTGCTCTTACTGCGCAGCGTTTTGTGCCGGACCCGTTCAGCCCTGAGCCGGGTAAGAGGTTATATCGCAGTGGCGATCTGGGCCGGATGCGTGCCGATGGTGAGATGGAGTATCTGGGGAGAACCGATGAGCAGGTGAAGATCAAAGGATTTCGTATTGAGCTGGGAGAAGTGGAATCCGTCCTGCTACAACACGCCGTCGTGAAAGAGAGTGCCGTGATATTGCAGGAGACTGCCGAAGGAAAAAGACTGCTGGGCTACGTGGTGCTGGGAGAAGAGAACGGAAATGGTCGCGAGTTGAGGAAGAGGGCAAAAGAAGAAATCAAAGCATACCTCGAGCGCGAACTGCCGGAGTACATGGTGCCAAAGGACATCATTGTGTTGGAGCGAATGCGGCTGACTCCAAACGGAAAGATCGATCGCAAAGCCCTGCCTTTGCCGGCCACAGAATTTCGCGAAGAGGATGAAAACTACCTTGAACAACTCAGTCCGGCAGGAAAGATATTGGCGAGGATTTGGTGTGAGTTCCTGAATCTTGAACGCGTCGAAGTGAATGACAACTTCTTTGCGCTTGGCGGAGATTCAATACTGGCCGTGCAGATCGCCTTCAAGGCGAAGCAGTTGGGGCTTACCTTTCACCCGGTGCAACTCTTTCGTCATCCGACAATCGCCCAGTTGGAGAGCGCGATTGGCGCACCGCCGGCAGAATCCCGTTTGGGCATCTTCTAAGAAAGTCGAAACAGCCGATCGGAAATTCTCATGTCTCATATCGTAGACAAATATCCGCTTTCTCCGATTCAACAGGGCATTCTCTTTCACAGCCTCTACAGCCCGGAGAGTGGCGTTTACATGGTGCAGACGCATTGCGTTCTCCAGCCTTCGCCTGATGTCTCTGCATTCGAGCGGGCCTGGAACGAAGTAGTGAGAAGACATGACATTTTTCGCACCGCTTTCGAGTGGAAGGAAGTTGATGACGCGGTTCAAGTGCTTTATGACCAGGCAGATATTTCGCTGACACAGCTTGACTGGCGGGGCCAATCGACCGCTAAACAACGCGAACGGCTGCAAGAATATTTAATGACAGAGCGGATGCGCGGCTTCGATTTTTCAGTGCCGCCACTGATGCGTCTGGCGCTGATTAAACTCGATGACGAATCGTCTCAATTTATCTGGACTGTCCATCACCTCCTGATTGATACCTGGTCAGAGGTTTTACTGTTTGCGGAGGCTTCATCGTTCTACCACGCCTTCTCTCAGGGAAGGACGGCCCAAACGGAACCAGCGCCTTCTTATCGTGATTATGTAAAGTGGTTTCAGCAACAGGATCTGAGTGAGGCTGATGCCTTTTGGCGGCAACTGTTGCAAGGATTCGAGGCGCCCACGCCATTGGGAACAGCTCGAACCTCTCGATCCGAGACCGGAGAGACCTACGAATCGCAGGAAATAAGTTTGTCGATCGAGACGACCATTGCCTTGCAAGCTCTCGCACGGAAGCATGAAGTTACACTCAACACTCTCACGCAGGGCGCCTGGGCCCTGCTCCTCAGTCGCTACAGCGGAGAGAGCGACGTAGTTTTCGGTATGACAGTTTCAGGGCGGCCGTTCTCATTAGCGGGTGCTGAGTTCATCATTGGACCCTTTCTCAACACGCTGCCGCTTCGCGTGCAACTCCGTCCGGATGTGACGTTGCCAGCGTGGTTGCGAGAACTTCAGGCGAGATCGACTGATCTGCGACAGTTTGAATATAGCCCACTAGTTCGCGTGCAGGGGCTGAGCCAGGTGCAGGGTGGAGTGCCATTGTTTGAGAGTATCTATGTTTTCCAAAGTGCGCCGGTGAATCCGTTACAGAAGGAAAAGGAATCAACCAACGGCAGATTGGCGATTCGCGATGTACAAACCGTCCAGAACTCAAACTATCCGCTTTGCGTCATAGTATCTCCGGCTCGACAACTCTCACTGGAGATCATTTACGACGTTTCTGTTTTCGATGACGGAGCAATTGCGCGAAGGCTCGAGCATCTGCGTAACCTGCTCGAGAGCATGACGCTTCGGCCAACCGGCCGGCTCTTCGATTTGCCATTGCTGTCTGCTACAGAACGGCGAGAGCTGTTGCATGACTGGAATAAGACGGAGCGGAGTCTTGCAACCGGAAGTGTTGGGGAGTTGTTCAGGGAACAGGCGGAGCGGACACCAGACGCCCTGGCTGTTGCAGACAATGAACAGCAATTGACCTACGGCGAACTGGAATGGCGGGCCAATCAACTGGCGCATCATCTGATTGACGTTGGAGTTTGTGCTGAAGATCGAGTCGGGATTTTACTGGAGCGCTCTGCCGTCATGGTGGTAGCGTTGCTGGGAGTACTGAAGGCGGGCGGCTGTTACGTGCCGCTGGATCCTCAGTACCCTCAGGAGCGGTTGGCATTCATGAGCGCTGATGCCGGCCTCAAGGTGCTGTTGACCACGCGACCACTGGCCGAGTCGCTGCACCTCGAAGAGAGTGGCATGAGGCTGCTGCTGGTGGATGAGTGGGAGTGGGATGGGGACTCGGAGTTGGAGACTGGGAATGACCCCGGGGTGGAGGTGAACGAACACCAACTGGCCTACCTGATCTACACCTCGGGCTCGACGGGCCAACCCAAAGGCGTAGCAATAGAGCATGCGAGCGCGACAACTTTCATCCATTGGGCAGGCGAAATCTTCGATCAGCAAGCCCTGGGCGGGGTTCTGTTCTCGACGTCAATTTGTTTTGATCTTTCGATCTTTGAACTATTCGTGACGCTCAGTCATGGCGGCCAGATCATCCTCGCCGATAACGCCTTGCAGCTGCCGGAACTGCAGGATGGGGCCGAGGTGACTCTGATCAACACCGTGCCATCGGCCATGGCGGCGTTGGTGAGGACGAGAGCAGTGCCCGACTCGGTGCGGGTGGTGAACCTGGCTGGTGAACCGCTGAGCGAGGAGTTAGTAGCGGAGATCTATGCGACCACCCAGGTAGAAAAAGTCTACAACTTGTATGGTCCCACCGAAGACACCACCTACTCGACATACACGCTCGTCAGCAGCGGTGAATGGGTGACCATTGGACGGCCGGTAGCGAATACGCGAGTGTACGTGCTGGACGAGCATTGGCAACCCGTGCCTGTGGGAGTTGTGGGAGAACTGTACCTGGGAGGAAGTGGACTGGCCCGCGGTTACTGGAGGCGACCGGAGCTGACGGCGGAGAAGTTCATCCCAGACAGTCTCAGTGGGGAAAAAGGAAAGAGGCTGTACCGGACAGGTGACAAGGTGAGGTATCTGGCAAATGGGAAACTGGAGTTTCTGGGCCGGGCGGACCATCAGATGAAGCTCCGAGGCTACCGGATAGAGTTGGGAGAGATCGAGAGTGTATTGCGCCGGAATGATCAGGTGAGGGAAGCAATCGTGGTGGTGCAAGAGCCAGCGGGTGGAGAGAAGCAGTTGGTGGCCTACGTAGTTGCAGACGACAGCGTAAAAGTAAGCGGGCTGCGGAAATGGCTAAAGGAGCGGCTGCCGGAATACATGATCCCGGCGGCGCTGGTGCTGATGCAGGAGTTGCCGCTAACTCCCAACGGCAAAGTCGATCGTCGCGCACTGATCAAGACGAACTTGCACGAAGTTGGGCCGGCGGAAAGCTTCATCGCGCCGCGTAACCAGACCGAAATGATCCTGGCTGCTATCTGGGCTGAGGTACTGCACTGTAAGAACGTCGGAGCAAATGCCAACTTCTTTGACCTTGGTGGCCATTCTTTGTTAGCGATGCGCCTGGCTTCTAAATTGCGCGAGAGCTTCAAGATTGATCTGTCGCTGCGAACCATATTTGCGGCCGCGACATTGACGGAAATGGCACGTGAAGTGGACGCGGCTTTGCGTCAGGATGCAGCGGTTGAGATGTCGCCGATTCATAGACGCTCGCTGGAACGTCAGGCGCCTCTTTCATTTGCGCAGCAAAGACTCTGGCTTATTCAACAGCTGGAACCGGAGAGCACCGCATACAACGTCTCAAATGCAGTTCGGCTCCGCGGCCCTCTCAATGTCGGGGCGCTCGAGAAAGCACTGAACGAGATTGTGCGACGGCATGAAATCCTGCGCACTACTTTCACCCTCAGCGGCGATCAACTCGTTCAGGTCGTGGCCCCACCCGCCGCGCTGAATTTGCAGGTCGAAGACTTGCGAACCATGTCCGCCGGAGAACAGGAAGCTGAGGCTCGTCAAATTGCAAAGCAGGAAGCTGAGGTGGTTTTCGACCTGGAACGTGGTCCGCTGTTTCGTGTCCGCTTGCTGCGTCTAAACGATGAGCACGTCCTCACAATTTGCCGCCATCACATTATCTTTGATGGCTGGTCGCATGAAGTGTTCACGACAGAGTTGGTGGCGCTTTATGCTGCGCTTGACAAGGGGCAAGCCTCGCTACTGCCGGAATTGCCGATTCAATACGCAGACTTCGCGTGCTGGGAAAGAGATTGGCTCCGCGACGACAAAATGGAAACCCTTTTGAGTTACTGGAAGAGGCAACTTGACGGGGCGCCGGCCGCGCTTAACCTGCCCGTCGATTGGCCCATGTCTGGGGCTTCGTCTTTCGAGAGCAGATGGCAGTTTTTTACTCTGGACAAGGACCAAACCAGGGCCATCCGAACATTGAGTCAGGCAGAGCGCGTCACTGTGTACATGGTGCTGCTCGCAGCTTTCAAGACGCTTCTCTATCGTTACAGCGGGCAGGCAGATTTTCTGATTGGAACTCCGGTTACCAGCCGCCTTCACGCCGAGACTGAACCATTAATCGGCTGTTTTCTCAACATGCTGGTGCTGCGAACGGATCTCTCAGGCAATCCCACTTTCCGCGAATTGCTCAGGCGCGTGCGTGAAACGGTGCTTGGCGCTTACACGCATCAGGAGATGCCTTTTGATAGGCTAGTCGAGGAGTTGAAGATCGGTCGCGCTCAGACCAGCACACCCCTTGTGCAGGTTGTCTTCTCGCATGTCAAGCCGCTCCAGGCACCACCGAAGCTCGCCAATCTGGAAGCGATTCCGCTGAACGTCGAAGTGGAGACTGGCAAGGCTGATTGGCTGATGCTGATGGTAGAGCGAGGCGAAGAGATCATTAGCTCACTGCAATACCGCATCGACTTGTTTGATGACGAAACGATGAGTCGCACCATGAGGCACTTTGAAAATCTCTTCCGTAGCATTTTGCAGAATCCGGATGCACGCCTGGATGAACTCACGATGTTGTCCGACGAAGAACAAATAGTGCTCAACCAAGAAATAGATGTAACCGCCTTGAGTCGCAGCTTTTCCTTTTAACTCCAGTTATGCGGATACATGCTCTTCTCGTGAATATCTGTGTTCTCTGTCTGTGTGGTTGTTTTTTCTAAGCCATAGTAAACCTTAGAGACCAAAAAACACTGAGATTGCTTAACCTTAACGCGGCTTTTAGCGGCAATAAGGAGCGATCCATCAAAATACACGAAATAACACTACCGTCATTTCGTGTTTTCGTTCGTGTGATTTCGTGGATCGTCAGCTCTGTCAAGACCTTGCTCAAAAAACAAGAAATCAGATCTTTGTATTAGAGAGAAGAAAGCCGGCAATAGCAAAGCCGGTTGGAGTGAAGGAGCCAAAGAGTATGAAGAGCAATGGCGTGGGTCTGGCAGACAAGCAGCACCAGAAAGAGATGGAATACTGGCTGCAAAAACTTTCCGGTGAGCTGGTTGTCACGGGCATTCCGCTCGACTTTCAACGTCCTCCCACTCTCAGCAGTAAGCGGCAAAGACTTGATCTAGTCATCGATTCGGAAACTCAGAACCTGCTGCGTAACGCTTGTCAAGGAGACGAGCTTTTGATTTTCACAGCTTGCGTGGCGGCTTTGAAGATCTGTCTTTACCACTACACGCATATTGAGGATGTCATCATCGGAACCGCTATTCATGACCGCTACCGCGAATTGACCACGGACAACAAGATCGTTGTTCTCAGAGACCACGTCACCGGCAGTCATAACGTCCGGCTTCTGCTCGAGCAAGTCTTGCAGACAATTACCGAAGCGTATGCTCATCAGAAGTATTCGTTTAAGCGGCTCATCCAGCATCTCCAAATCGCAATGCCACCGAATCGGGCGCCACTCTTCAACGTCGTGGCGCTGCTTGAAAACATCAACCATTGCGAGGATGTCAGAGAGCTACTAAACGATGTCACAGTGATCTTTGCCGTGAGCGAAGACAAACTGAGTGGCGCCATTGAATACGCCGGCGAACTGTTCAAGCCAGAGACTATCAACGTGTTCGCACGACACTTTGAGACAACCCTGCAAGCGATGATGGCCCAACCGGACGCAAGGGTGGCGGAGCTACAACTGCTCTCAAGCGATAAGAAACAGGAGTTGGTCTTTGACTTCAACGATACCCAGGGTGACCTGCCTCGCGAGACGGTCCCGCACCTATTTGAAACGCAGGCCGAACAAACGCCGAATTCTGCAGCGGCCGTCTGCGAAGAACGATCGCTCACGTACCGACAGTTGAACCAACGAGCTAATCAGTTAGCACATGCGCTGCGGAGTCTCGACGTTGGTCCTGGAACGCTGGTTGGCATCTATCTCGAACACTCTCTGGAGACAATGATTGCTCTCCTGGGTGTGCTAAAGGCGCGAGCGGCTTACGTGCCTTTGGATCCGCAGCATCCGGCGTCACGTACCGCTTTCATGCTTTCAAACGCCGGCATTTCGGTTGTGTTAACGCAGGAAACTCTGGTTGACAGGATAAGCGACCAGGTGTCGTTCACGATCTGTCTGGACAGCGATTGGGAAAGCTCGATTTCGTTTGAAAGCACTGAAACTCCGTCGCCTCAAGCAGAGCCCCGCGATCTGGCTTATGTCATTTACACTTCCGGCTCGACTGGGAGTCCCAAGGGCGTTGAAATATCCCACCAGGCGTTGAGCAACTATGTTTGCTGGGCCAAGGACACTTATCTTCAGGAAGAAGCTCTTGACTTTCCGTTGTATTCGTCGTTGGCCTTCGATCTCACCGTGAGTTCGCTATATGTGCCCTTGATTAGCGGCCAGCGCGTTCTCATCTATCGGCAAAAGCAAGGGGAGTTCTCGCTTTCTGTTGTTCTCGAGGACAATCAGGCGGGTGTCTTGAAGCTGACACCCAGCCATCTGGCGCTCGTCAAAAACCGCGACAACAGCCAAAGCCGCGTGCGACGGATAATCGTTGGGGGAGAAGCCCTCGAAACCAATCTCGCCCGACAGATCTGGAACAGCTTTGGCGCTAGCGTTCAAATCTATAATGAATATGGACCAACCGAAGCTACCGTCGGCTGCATGGTCCACCTTTTCAACCCAGAACAGGATACGCGCGCGGTGGTACCAATCGGTAAACCGGCCGACAATATGCAAATCTTTCTGCTTGATGAAGACCTCAATCCCGTGCCGGAAAATGTAATGGGCGAAATCTACATTTCCGGAGTGGGGCTCGCCCGCGGCTACCTAAATAACGAAGCGCAAACAACCGAACGATTTCTCGACAACCCGATACTCCCCGGCCGCAGGATGTACAAGACCGGCGACGTAGCACGATGGCTGCCGGAAGGTATCCTCGAATATGTCGGGCGAAATGATGAACAGGTGAAGTTTCACGGATATCGAATTGAGCTGAATGAAATTCGTAGTCTCTTGAACCAGTGTCCCGATATCAGCGACAGTCTCGCGCTGATCTTGAAAGACAATAATGGGAACGATCTCCTGGTTGCGTACTACGTTTCACCCCATCCGCTCGACGTGGCCGCTTTACGGGCCACTCTGGCGCGCAACCTGATTGAGGAAACAATTCCCAATGTTTTCGTCCACTTAAATGAGTTCCCCCTTACGGCAAACGGCAAGATCGATCGCCGCAAGCTGCCGACTGTTGCAGAGGTACGGCAAGACATCAAGCCAACCTTCGTTGCCCCGCGAACTCCTACCGAGAAGTTCATCGCGGAGATCTGGGCACAGATGTTGGGAGTGCCTCAGGTGGGGATTCACGACAATTTCTTCGAGTTGGGTGGACACTCACTGCTCGCGTATCAAGTGATCTCACGTTTGGGTGAGGCCTGCCACGCAGACATACCAATGCGCACCATTTTCGACACGCCCACAATTGCCAACCTGGCACTGTCAGTGACGAAAATACAGATGGCCCAGGAAGACATTCAAGACCTCACGCAGATGATCGAAGAGATCAAACTGATGTCAGGGGCCGAACTGGAAAACATGCTCGCCGCCAAAGCTGCATCCTGATGCCACCCCTATGAAAAATATATGAGCACCGCGTTCAAAGTGCATCTCGATCAGGATACCGAAAACACGGCACTCGCGACGTCGAACTCTGCTTCGGATGAGTTGTTGGGTGACTTCTACGGAACGTATCCCTGGCCCTGGCAACCGACGACCTTTAGGTGCGTCGACGATCCGCGTCTTGAAGCTGCAATGCTCAACCAGGACATCGGCGACTGGAATCATCGCAGGCTACCTGACCATCCTGCCGTTTGGGTGGCTGGCTGCGGGACAAATCAAGCGCTTCACACCGCTTTGAAGTTTCCGCTCGGCACAGTTACCGGATCAGACGTCTCAACTCCATCGTTAGATCTCGCGCGCGTGAATGCAGCGAAACTGGGAATCGCTAACGTGACGCTGAAGCAGGAAAGCATTAATCAGGTCGAGTACAGAGAGCAGTTCGACTATGTCATCAGCACCGGTGTCATTCATCACAACGCGGATCCGAAAGTGACACTGGAAAAACTGAGTCAAGCTCTCAAGCCCGGCGGAATCCTGGAGTTAATGGTTTACAACCGTTTTCACCGAATCCTGAACACAGCATTTCAAAAAGCCGTTCGCATTTTTGGTGAGCAACGAGAAACGCTCGACTTCAAGTCGGACTTCGTGCTGGCCCGGACTCTCGCAAGCAACTTTCCCGTACGAAACCAAATGGCGGCGATGCTTGCAGACACGCGAAACGTGCCCGACGCCGAGTTCGCAGACCTGCTGATCAATCCACTCGAACACAGCTACACCGTCGAATCTCTCGAAGCTTTGGCAGCCAGTTGCGGCCTGGAAATCCTAATGCCCTGCATCAGCACCTTTGCAAAGTTTACCTCGCCCGCGATTGACTGGAACATGCGCTTTGAGAACCGCGAGTTGCAGAGCGCGTACGACGCATTGCCGGATATACGCCGTTGGCAGGTTTCAAATCTTTTATTACACGAACAGTCGCCGCTGCTCTGGTTTTACCTGCAACGCGTTGACAGTGGCTACGCGCGAAAGTCTGAACCACAAATGTGCGATCAGTTTTTGTCGCGAACGTTCAGAAAGACTGCCGCCAAACAGGCGACCTACATTAGAAACGAAGATCAGTGGGCCCTCGCGCCCCAAACCAGTCCTTATCCACTTGAACAACCCGATGCGGCCGTCGATGAGATTTATCGTCTGGCTGATGGCGACAACACGATGGAGCGAATTTTCAGGTATGTGGGCATTGAACTTACTTTCCAGGCGGTTAATCAAGCTCGCATCAAGTTAACGACGACGTCCTTTCCTTACCTGGGAGCGATGAAATGAGGGGAGAAAAATGAGTAACACCATAACCGACGTTGCCACACTTACTCCGCAGCAACGCACAGTACTCGAGCTGATGTTGAAACAGAGGCGAGTTGCCTCGGCAGTTGCGCGTCCCGTGATTGAAAGCCAGGGTCGGGAGACTAATACTTTCCCGCTCTCGTTTGGCCAGCAACGTCTCTGGTTTGTCCAGGGTCTCAGTCCGGACAGTTACGTTTACAACATCCCGCAAGCGCTGCGGCTCAAAGGAGAGCTCAACGTCAGTGCTCTGGAAGCGGCCGTGAGCGAGATTGTGCGGCGCCACGAAATTCTCCGTACAACCTTTGTCGTGCGTAAAGCGGAACCGGTTCAAGTGATTGCCGCGCCGGAGCCGTTGAAGTTAACCATTGACGATCTGAGCGAATTAGAACCGGAAGCGCGCGAGGCGGAGGCGCTTTGCCTGGCAACCGCCGAAGCGCGACACATCTTTGACCTGGAAAAGGGCCCCTTGTTTCGAACGCGGCTATTGCGTCTCGCTGGTGATGATTTTGTGTTCCTGGTGTGCATGCACCACATTATCTGCGACGGCTGGTCTCTCGGCGTGTTTTATCGCGAGCTCGCGGCGTTGTATACGGCTTCCCTCGAGAACCAGCCATCGCCGCTAGCGGAGTTGCCTCTCCAATATGCGGACTTCGCCTGCTGGCAAAGAAAAACTTTACAGGGCGAAGTGTTGGAAAAACAGTTGGAATACTGGCGCGATCAACTCAGCCAGAGTCTTGCGCCTTTGGAGTTGCCTACTGACCGGCCGCGACCCTCAGTGCAGACGTTCGTCGGAGCGACGGAATCGAAGGTCCTGCCGAAGTACCTGAGACACGCGCTGGAAGACATCTCACGTCAAGCGGGCACGACCATGTTCATGACGCTTCTGGCTGCGTTTCAGACGCAGCTACATCTTTACACCAATCGACAAGATATCGTTGTCGGAACAGCGACGGCGAGTCGCACGCGTGTTGAAATCGAAGGACTGATCGGTTTCTTCACTAACACGCTGGTGATGCGTACTGACTTTTCAGGGAATCCTACCTTCCAGGAAATTCTGGCGCGAATTCGTGAAACCTCCCTGGGCGCGATGGCCCATCAGGATCTGCCGTTTGAAAAGATAGTTGAAGAACTGGAACCGAAACATGATCTGAGCTACTCGCCGCTGTTTCAGGTTGGCTTCCTGTTCGAGGAAGCTTCATCGCAGCCATTCAAACTGCCCGGCCTTCGTGTCGGTGCGTTTGACGTTGATGAGGGAGCTGCGAAATGGGATCTCTCGCTTGCTTTGACTGACAATCCGCAAGGTCTCGCGGCGTTTCTGGAATACAACACGGATCTGTTCGAGGCCGCGACAATTCAACGTATGCTCGGCCACTTAGAGCATCTGCTTGAACAAATCGTCAACCATCCTCAAGTAAAGTTGTCAGAACTCAGCCTGCTAACCGAAGCCGAATGGCAACAACTGGTGGTGCAGTACAATGCGACTAGACAGGACTTTCCTTACGACGTTTGCTTTCACAATCTCTTCGAGCAGCAGGTTGAGCGCTCTCCCGACGCCCTCGCCCTCTGTTGCGGCTCCGAGGAACTGTCATACGCGCAACTAAATGCAAAGGCCAATCAACTCGCGCATCAACTGATCGCGGCCGGAGTCGGCCCGGAAAAACGGGTCGCACTCTGTCTTGAACGCTCTCCGATGACGGTGATCGCACTGCTGGCCGTGAATAAAGCAGGCGGCGCTTACGTGCCGCTGAACGAACACTGGCCCCCGAATCGGATCCAATTCATTCTGGATGACGCCGAGGTCTGTGCAGTGTTAACGCAAGAGTCGTTGCGTCACCTGATGCCCGCTGACGAGAAGTTCCCGATCTGGAGTTTGGATACTGAATGGCCGGCAATCGTTAATAACAGTCAGGAAAATCCGGCGCCGCGCGCCCATTATAACAACCTGATTTACGTCTACTACACGTCAGGCTCGACCGGCATACCCAAGGGCGTGACGATGAGTCACCGCAGCCTCGTTAACTACGCGACCTTGGTTCCGGAGCCATATAAGCTGCGCGCCGGTGGCCGCACGTTGGTCCATTCGCCGTTCAGTTTCGATCTGACGTTGACTGGATTGCTGCCACCGTTGATGACGGGAGCGGCTGTGGAACTGGTGAATCCAGGCAATGAGCTCGAAGGTGTAGGCGTGCCGCTGAGCAGGTCGGGGCAGCGTTACTCACTGATAAAGATCACACCGTCGCACCTGCAAGTGCTCAGCAACTGGCTTGGTGAGAGAGGTAAATGCGGCAATGTCGATGCTTTGATCATCGGCGGGGAAGCTTGTCCGGGCGAAGTATTGCGCTACTGGCAGGAGCAGGAACAACCAACCCGCATGATCGACGAGTATGGACCAACCGAGACAGTGGTGGGTTGCAGCATCTTCGAAGTGCCTCCGTCGGAACGGTACAGCGCGATCGTACCGATTGGCCGGCCGATCAGTAACATGCAGATGTACGTGCTCGATGAAGCGATGCGAGTCTTGCCCGCGGGCGTGATCGGAGAAATTTACATCGGCGGGGAAGGCGTGGCCCGCGGTTATCTTGGCTTGCCGGGTTTGACGGCAGAAAAGTTTGTTCCGGATCCCTTTAGCACCGAACCAGGAAAACGTTTGTACCGGAGTGGCGACGTGGGCCGGATGCGGGTCGATGGTGAAATGGAATACCTGGGAAGAACCGACGAGCAGGTGAAGATCAGGGGCTTTCGCATCGAGTTGGGCGAGATCGAATCAGTTCTGCGCCAGCATGAAGCCGTGAAAGAGAGCTCGGTGATGGTCCAGGGAAGCGGCGGTGATAAGCGATTAGTTGGTTATGTTGTGCTTAGTGAAACGATCGCAGCGGAGTCGAAGGAAGCGACGCGCGAAGACATTCGTGAATACCTGAAGCGTGAGCTGCCGGAATACATGGTCCCGGTGGACGTGATGGTATTGGATCGTATGCCGCTGACTAGCAATGGCAAGGTCGATCGCAAAAACCTTCCGCTTCCGGAGCAGATGCAACTCGGTTCGATTGGAGGTTACGTCCCACCAGAAACGGATTTTGAAAAACAGCTTGTGAAACTTTGGGAGGAGATTCTGAACATTCGACCGGTAGGAGTGACTGATAACTTCTTCGAGCGCGGGGGTCATTCGCTTTTGGTCGTGCGGCTACTGGCACAGGTCGAACAAATATACAGACGTGAAATTACCATCTCATCCTTCTTCCGCAAGCCAACCATTCGCGACCTGATCGAGATGGTAGATAAAGGCGACGTTGCGGAGGTGGATGCGCTTGTGTGCATCCAGCGTGGCGCCTGGCGTACTCCGTTTTTCGTGGTCCACGCACTGGGAGGAGATGTTCGTTACTTCAGTACCCTGGCTGGCTACATGGGCGATGACCAACCGTTTTACGGATTGCAGGGTCCTTATCCCGGCGACCTGAAGGAGTTTATCTCTATCGAAGACATAGCAAGGAACTACCTTAAGGAAATAGTTGCGGCACACCCGGGGCCTTACCATCTGGGCGGATATTCTTTTGGATCACCTGTGGCATTTGAGATGGCCACGCAACTCAAGCGACAAGGAAAGGAAGTCGGAGTGTTGGCATTCCTGGAGGGTAGTTCACCTTACCTTGTTAAGCATGTCGACGCCGACGTGCGACTCATGACGGTGGCTGGTTTGGCTCGTGACGTTGCGCGTATGTCTAACGTGAAATTCGATTTGCCGCACTCTCTGGTTAAGGAGATGGTGAAGACGATGCCGCTCGATGAAGGAATCGAGTTCATCATCCAGAAACTGCGAAAGGAAAACTTGCTTTCAGAGCGAATCGGCGTTCCCTGGATGCGTAGATTCATACACGGCGCCATGCTGCGAATGGAATCTATAAAGCAATACAGTCCGGAACTCTATGACGGAGTCATCACGCTTTTCCGTTCCGAACTAAATGAGCCCGAGACAGTGAAAATGTGGTTGGAGTTGGGTGTCGACGTAGTAAGCCCGCCACTGGGTTGGGATCTTCTTTCTACGAAGCCATTAGTGATCGAAAACGTGCCCGGCTACCACGTCACGATGGTTGACGAACCTCACGCGAAAGTGCTGGGCGCGAAGTTACGCGCAGCGATTGACAAAGTCAGCGCTGAAATGTGGTAACACAAAAATGCACACGAAAAACTCCGCACAAATTTCGTGTCTTTTGTGCTTCTCTGTGGCAGAATCTGTGCCTCACATAGCCACCCAAAGGAGTCACGTCAATGAACTTCATTTGGCAGGAAGTCCGTAGCGCCCTATCCAAGCTGCGAAGGAAGCCGGCTTTTACCGTGTTTTCGGTGCTGATCCTCGGTCTCAGCATCGGCGTCAACACCTCGATCTTCAGTGCCGTCAACGCCGTCTTATTGCGCCCGCTTCCGTATGGCAATCCTGATCAACTGGTCATGCTTTATGAGCGAAACCTCAAAGGCGACAAAACTAAGGAACCAGTATCGCCTGCCAATTACACTGACTGGACGCAGCAGGCCGGCTCTTTTGAACAAATAGGTGCCTCTCGGAGCTCAACCTTCAACCTGACCGGTAGCGGCGAGCCAGAGTCGCTCACTGGCTATCTTCTGTCGGCGAATTTCTTTCAGATGCTCGGTACGCCGGCTCTTATCGGCAGGACATTTCAGCCTGGAGAACCTGAAGGTACGTTTCCTGTTGTGTTGAGTTACCGCTTGTGGCAACGGCGTTTCGGCGGTCAGGAGAGCATTGTCGGACAAGCGATCACACTCAATGGCCGGGTTTACACAGTGATTGGTGTCATGCCAAGAGACTTCCAGTATCCGAATCTCGACACGGAGCTATGGATAATCTTGCGAATGACTCCGCAATTACAGGCGAACCGTGACGCAAAACTGCTGCGCGTGGTCGGTCGTTTAAAGCCCGGAGTCACCTTAGCGCAAGGCCAGGCCGAAATAAATTTCGTGGCAGCGCGGCTCGCGGAAGCCCATCCGGCCAGCAACACCGGTTGGGACGTTCAGGTGATTCCGTTGCACAAGGAATTCGTCGGCGATGTTTCGCTGTACATGTTCTTGCTCCTCGGTGCCGCTGGTCTGGTGTTGCTTATCGCGTGTATCAACATCACGAGTCTGTTTCTGGTTCGCGCCGCGAGTCGTCAAAAAGAGATCGCTATCCGCGCCTCACTGGGCGCGAGTCGCAAACGCATAATTGGAAGCTTGTTACTTGAAGGCGGCCTGGTTGCACTTTTCGGAGGGATAGTGGGTTTGCTACTCGCCTGGCGCGGACGTGAAGCCCTGGTTTCGTTCTTTCCGCAGACGATTTCCAATTTACAAATTCCACGCGTGGCTTCACTACCGCTTGATGGGCGCGTGTTTGCGTTCATGCTTTTGTTGTGTGCCATCACAACACTTGTCTTTGGTCTGCTTCCGGCGGTGCACTCCTCGAACCCCGATCTTCAGAGCTTCATGAAGGAAGGAGTCAAAGGATCTTCGGGCGGCTTTACCGGTCGTCGCTTTCGTAATTACCTGATCGTCTCAGAAGTCGCGCTGGCGTTTGCTTTGATGATCGGCGCCGGACTCCTGATTAAGAGCTTCCGCCAGATCCGTCAAGTCAACCTTGGCTTTGATTACGATCGGCTGCTTACTTTACGTGTTCAGTTGCCGGCCTACAAATACAAGGAAGATTATCAACGCATTGGCTTCTATAACCAAGTCCTTCAGCGGATTGGAAGCCTGCCGGGTGTCGAGTCTGCGGGTCTCAGTAACTACCTGCCTTTAAGTGGTTGGTACAACGTCCTGCCGTTCGTTATCGAAGGCCATCCACCACTACCTGCCGGGCAGGAGCCCGAGGTTGACCATCGCGTGATCAGTCCTGGCTTTTTTTCAGCAATGAAGATTCCTTTAATTAAGGGTCGCTACTTTACCGATGCGGATAACGAAACAGGTACGCAGGTAATCATTATCAATGAAACGATGGCTCGCCGTTACTGGCCTGGGGAAGACCCTGTGGGTCGTCGCATAAAGCTTACAGGTGAACATAAGGACGATTGGCGCTTAATCGTTGGCGTGGTTGGTGATGTAAAACATTTTGGTGCCGATACAGAGGCAAAGCCGGAAATGTATCGGCCGTATTTACAAGAACCACAGCCCTTGATCGGCTTGGTTGTGCGTACCAGTGGCGAGCCAACCTCGATTGCGCCCGCAGTGCGCAATGAGGTCCTTGCGGTAGATCGAGACCAGCCTGTTTCGCATATCCTGACTATGGGTGATCTGGTAGCGGAATCCTTGGCTCCCCGGCAGGTCTCCATGGTACTGCTGACGATCCTCGGGGGCGTGGCTCTGCTTCTGGCATTACTGGGTATTTACGGTGTCCTTTCTTATTCAATTGAACAGCGGACGCAGGAAATCGGGATCAGAACAGCACTCGGAGCTCAGCAAATGGATGTGATGAAGCTGATTCTCGGTCAGAGTCTAAGACTGATCGTTATCGGCGTTTTCGTGGGTGTCCTGGGAGCGATAGGGATAATCAGGGTGTTTTCCAGCTTGCTCTTCGGTGTAAGTGCGACCGATCCATTGACTTTTGTTGTGGTTACCGCAGTCCTGTTAATAACAGCGCTGTTGGCAAGCTACTTGCCCGCGCGGCGGGCCTCCCAGCTCGACCCGCTACGCGCCCTTCGTGAGCAATAGAGGCGTTAAGATAAGTAAATGTTGCAAAGAGCTTCTCGTTTATATTTAGGGCTCTTTTTGAGATTTGGGAATTGACAAATGCCCCAAAGGGAGTATGATTTTTTCCCCGGTTTTAAGTTAACGGAACATTGCTTTCGTTAATGTGTGTGGGAGCATGAAATCACGGTTAATCCTCACCATGTATGTAGTTTTTGACACGACGCTCTGTACTGCCGCCGCAATCCAGTTCGCCTCAAAAACATCTCTAAGCAGACCTCCTTTTAGAAGCCCAGCATCGCGTTCTCACATCTGGTGAGAACGAATAAAAGCGGCTCCTTTGCTACCTGTCAGTAACAAAGGAGCCTTGGACCAACACAGCCGCTGCTTGCGCAGAGGATGCATTGCTACCGCGCGTATCATAGCGCACCGCAGCGGCATTACTCAACGATAAATCTGGAGATATAACCAGATCATCGTAAGGGAGTTGTGCCATGGGATTCAAAGAATACACGTTACAAACTCACCAGTCACAGCTTTACCAACACCCGCAATTGTTGTTCTCCAGCTCCTGATTAGGGACTGCTCCATCTTGGTTTAGTCTCCCAATCTGTATCGCCCAAACCTCACGGGAGGAGTCTTATGAGTCTGGAAGAGAACAACGGAACTGTCTATTGGTATGCCATCCACACTAAGCCCAAGCAGGAACAGAGGGCAGAGACTAACTTGAGAGCCTGGAATATCGAGGCTTTTACTCCGAAGATCAAGGACCGGCTCCGAAGCCGGAAGGTTAAAGGGTCCAACCACATCATCAAGCCCCTGTTCCCCAGGTATGTGTTTGCCCGTTTCAATCCGCATTGTTGCCTTCACCAGGTGACCTTCACCCGTGGCGTGAACACCATCGTTCGCTTCGGCGATACTCTCGCGCGCATCGATGACAGAATAATTTCTGTCATTCGGTTACGCATGGATGAAGAAGGACTGGTCCGGATTGCGGAAGAGTTTAATTGTGGGGATCCAGTGATTATTGACTATGGCCCCTTCAAACGGTTGAACGGAATTTTTGAACGTGACGTCGGCGAAGCAGAACGCGTCAGGGTTCTGCTGACGACCATTAGCTACCAAGCCCACATCACTATCGACAGAGATAGCGTGACCAAAGTGCCCAGCACTCGCCGGCAGTAACCGTGCTGATCGCCGCGTTCACGCTCAGCGGTAAAACCCTATCAGGAAACGGAGTTGCGCATCACACGCTACCGGTCGGTGGTACTGACCGTATCCAACAGCGATTTCTGACTTTTGAGGCAAAGCCGGTAAGCCAAATGAAGGTCCATCCGGCAAAGGAGGTAACAGTGTTGCAGCCGCAAGAAAGTTTCCGCTCGACGACAAGGGTGTCTGACTCTGGCCGCGAGGTTCTGAATCAGCTACTGCGAGGACTAGATATCGAATACAAACGGACCAGCACTTGTATCCATCTGGCCTCCGCGGACATTGAGTTGGTGGACTCATTGCGTTTGGCTCTGGATCAAGTCGTAAAGACACAAGCAGCCGTCCGGAAGCACCTCGAAAATCAAACAGCGGGAGCCGCGCCTCACTTCCTGGCGGAGTTAGTGGCCGAGACAAGAGCGATACGGGACAGTCTGTGGCCCGAGCATTACCGCTCCTGTGAAGCGTTGACAAGATTGCTGGACATTCTTGAGTTAGCTCAGCAATGACTGGGCACCCCGTTCTGGCAGCACGAATCATGATGACCTATCCCAGCCCAGACGCTTGGGTATTACGCAGAGCAGAACGCGAATCCCGGATTCGTCTGTTCTGTTTTCCGTATGCTGGGGGCTCGGCTCAAATCTTTCGAGATTGGCAGGATGAACTGCCAATCGAGATAGAAGTCAATCCAGTACATTTACCGGGTCGCGGGAGGCGTTCACGGGAAGAACCCTTCACTGAGCTTTTGCATCTGGCCGAAGTTTCAGCCGCCGCTCTTTCATCGCACAGCGAAAGGCCCTATGCCTTGTTTGGACATAGCATCGGGGCAATTGTCGCGTTCGAAGTAGCCCGGGGTCTACGGCGCCGAGGTCTGCCGTTGCCACTTTATCTCTTCGTTTCCGGCTGTCGCGCACCACATCTCTCATTCACGAGGCACCGCACCCATGATCTACCACGCGCCGCTCTGATTGCGAAGTTGCGCCGGCTCAAGGGAACTCCGTCACCAATACTCGAGTCGCCGGACATGATGCAGTTCTTCCTTCCGATAATCCGGGCCGATCTACAGATGATCGATACTTACAACTATTCGGCTGAAGCTCCTCTTGATTGTCCGATTTCTGCGTTTGGTGGTTTTCAGGATTTCGAGGAAACACCGGAAATGCTCGCAGCTTGGCACGAACAAACCACGTCTTCATTCCAATTGAAGATGTTTGCCGGCGATCATTTTTTCCTCCACTCAGAGCACGGCCCTCTGCTGCAAACAATCTTCCAACAGTTGATCAACGTAACGTCTTTTTGATTGGAGCTGCGCATGATCGTTTTAGGTGTACATGGTGGTAGCAAGCGTGACGACGAAGACAATCGCGTTGGTTTTGCGATGCATGATAGCACCGCCATCCTTCTGCTTGATGGTCAGATTCTTTCTGCGATTGAAGAAGAAAGACTAAATCGGATCAAACATACAAACTGTTTTCCTGTAGGCGCTATTAACTACTGTCTTAATGAAAACGGTATGACTTTGTTGGACGTTGACCGTATTGCCATCAACAACGCCGAACACATGGTAGATGTTTTAGCTAAGCGAACCTACCTGGCGAACGCTCGTCTCAAAGGACCAATCAATGGCCGCAGCTACCTTGCTTATCTTTTCGCACGTGAGTTTGGCGTCGACGTGTCGGATAAGATCAGGTTCTGTAGACATCATGTTGCTCACGCGTGGAGTGCATATGCGCCGTCAGGCTATGACAACAGCCTAATTCTCGTGCTGGACGGCGATGGTGACAATTTGTCTGGAATGATATTAACCGTCGACGGCCATAAGATGTCGAAACTCTGGGAATATGGCATTGAACAATCTCTCGGCAACTTTTATACGGACATGATTGCCTTACTCGGGTACCACCGCTTCGATGAGTATAAGGTGATGGGCCTGGCGCCCTATGGCAACCCGGAAACCTATGGCCGGCTTTTCGAAAGATTTTATCGGCTCTTGCCGGGCGGAAACTATCAGATCCTTGACAGTAATATGATCATGATGCGTCTTATCGAGGCAGGCATCGTGGATAAAGCCCGACGCAAAGGCGAACCCTTCACCCAAACACACAAAGATATTGCAGCCGCCATTCAGGTTACCCTGGAAAAAATTGTCTTTCATATCCTTCGCCATTTTCAGAAAGAGACGAAACAAAAGACACTGTGTTTTGCGGGCGGGGTGGCGCACAACTGCACTCTCAACGGCAAGATTCTTTACTCAGATCTATTCAATGATGTGTTCGTACAGCCGGCCGCACACGATGCCGGCAGCGCAATGGGTTCAGCTATTTCAGTTTTCTACGAGGAGTGTTCCGGATATCGGCCGCAAAAACTTCAACACCTCTTCTACGGCACCCTTGTCGGCAACGGGACAGGAGCGGTCGATGCAGAAGATCCTATTGGAGCTGCCCTGAATCAATGGAAGGACTTTCTTACGTTTGAAAAAGTTGATGGCATCACTCTCAAGACAGCTCAACTGCTCGCCGACGGGTTTGTCGTTGGATGGGTGCAAGGACGCTCAGAGTTCGGTCCCAGAGCATTGGGCAATCGTAGCATCCTGGCCGATCCTCGGCCGGCTTCCAACAAACTGCTGATCAACCAAATGGTTAAAAAGCGAGAGGAGTATCGACCCTTCGCGCCCTCGATACTAGAAGAGAACCTGGGCGATTTCTTCGAGGTACCTTCAACCCGCGCTGAGTATCCATTCATGATCTTCGTACTCAACGTGCGCGAAGAGTTCAGGGAATTGCTGGGAGCAATAACTCACGTGGACGGTACTGCGCGCGTGCAAACAGTTTCGCGGCAGAGCAACCCGAAATACTGGGACTTAATCGATGAGTTTGGCAAACTTACGGGCGTTCCAATTCTTCTCAACACGTCCTTCAATAACAACGCGGAGCCTGTAGTCGACTCAATTGAAGATGCCATCGTGTGTTATTTGACTACGGGCCTCCACTACCTCGTTATTGGCGACTATTTTGTCTGCAAGAGGGAGACTATTCCTCATCACGTCGCGATCGAGGTACTGGCGCCGAGTCTTCCAAACAGCAGACGACTCGTCAAAAGAAAAGGTCTCGGTGCTGGTGGAAGAGTAAACACTGTCTTTGAGATCGAGGGCACGATGAGTCACTTCTTTGCACGGCCGGTTGTCGAAGTTACCTCAGATGTCTTTTCCATTCTGATGAGTGCTGATGGTAAGAAAACCTTAAGAGAGCTGTTTGAAGAGAACAGCATCACAGATGAATGTTGTCGTGCGCGGGTTAGGGAAGAGATGCATGACCTCTGGACCCAGCGGATCGTCATCCTGCGCCCTCAGCATTCATCTGTCAGGAGGGATTCATGAGCGAGATTAATGCTGGCGTAAGTCCCCGCGTAACGACGTTGGAAAAACCCGACCGCTTCGGCTTCGCATCTGCCGCCGCGGTGGACCGCCAACTCGTGGTCGACGATGGCCGCATCCTGGACCGCCTGCGTGCGATGGCGGAAATTGGAAGAAGTCCGCAAGGAGGTATTAATCGAATCGCGTACAGCAGCGCTGACCTGCAAGGACGAGACCATGTAATGGATCTCATGCGTGACGCCGGGCTTGAAATCAGGATCGACGCTGCCGGCAATATCGTTGGGAGACGGGAGGGTTGGGATGCAAAATTGCCCGTCCTTCTCACGGGCTCTCACATAGATTCAGTGCCCGAAGCAGGCATTTACGATGGCACAGTCGGCGTGATCAGTGCGATCGAGGTCGCCCAGGTATTAGCCGAACGGAAACTCTTAACGCGACACCCTTTAGAGGTGATTGTGTTTCAGAATGAAGAAGAAGGTTTGTTTGGTAGTCGCGCTATCTGTGGCGATCTCTCGGACAGCGATTTGGACTTGCCAAGTCAGAGCGGCAAGACGATCAGGGAAGGAATCGAATACATCGGTGGCAAACCGGATCAGTTGGAGATGGCACGGCGCTACCCCGGAGAGATTGCGGCTTATCTCGAATATCACATTGAACAAGGGCCGGCCCTGGAGAGTGACTGCATCGACATTGGAATAGTTGAAGGAATAGTCGGAGTGAGTCGGTGGGAGGTGACCATAGAAGGCTTTAGTAATCATGCCGGCACAACTCCCATGAACGGGCGCAAGGATGCCTTGATTGTAGCCGCCGGGTTTATTGAAGCCGTGAACCGCATTATCATGAATACTGCGGGCCTTCAAGTGGGTACTGTCGGAAGGATACGTGCGCTGCCTGGAGCACCTAATGTGATTCCTGGCAAAGTAATCTTGAGTCTGGATGTTCGCGATCTCGAATCCAACAAAATCGAACACCTTTATCAGGAAATCTCTGACGAAGGGAAGCAGCTTGCAATGGCTGTGGGTGCCTCTATTACTTTCAAGCAAACAAGCGTGCAATTTCCTGCGCTAACCGAACCACAGGTGCGGCAATGCATCTTCGATGCAGCGGTTGAATTGGGTGTGACTAGCAAGGTGGTGCGCAGTGGCGCCGGCCACGATGCACAGGCTATCGCACGAATAGCACCGATGGGAATGATCTTTATTCCAAGCGTCGGGGGCATAAGCCACACGCCGATGGAATATAGTCGTCCAACCGACATAATTAATGGAGCGAATGTAAACCTCCGCACATTGCTCAAGCTCGATGCCATTCTATGACAGATGAACTTCACGGCGACGTGATATGAGTTTGAAGCCCATTTATCTCCTCGCCGCTCATCGTGGGTGCCGACGGGGAGAAGAGTGAGTGGGAGTCGCTTTACGAGGGCGCTTTATCTCACAGGTGATAGCGCGCACGGCGTCGGCATTCCAGCTGGAGGCGGGGCCATCCATTACCCTGACTGCTCGCTCGCACCGGCTCGCCAGCCCCTCAACGTGTTCTCGCTCGCGGGGCAGGAGTTGTCACACAGCCTTCTGTTCGAATCGCTGGGCGAGGATCTAGTCGACGTCACTGGCGCGCCAAATTAATTCATGCGCGGCAGGGAACCAAAAGAGAGCCAGACATGAAAGCCAGACACTTGCTCTCAATCGCAGAGATTGGCGCCACGAACTTACGGTGTCTGCTTCATCTCGCCTTCGGCCTCGCCGCTGGCGAAAACGGCGGCATACGCCCACTACACGGGAAGATGGTCGGAACCTACTTTCGTCGCTCCTCGACGCGAACACGTACTTCCTTCACGGTGGCGGCGATGAAGCTCGGCGCCGGGACCATTCATTACGGCCCAAAAGATTTGCAAATCTGCACCGGAGAGTCTGTCCGGGACACGGCGCGCGTCCTTTCGGGATTTCTTGACGTGCTTATTATCCGTACCAACGAAACAGTCGCGGAGATGGAGTTGTTCGCCGAGCAGGATACGATGTCGGTCATCAACGCCATGAGCGAAAGCGAACACCCAACACAAGCGATCGCGGACCTCGTGACGATACGCGAAACCCTTGGTCGTCTTGAAGGAGTCCACATCCTCTACGTCGGAGAGGGAAACAACACGGCTGCCTCGCTCGCACTTGCCACTGCACAGCTTCCGAAGATGCGCATGACACTCGTAACGCCGGAGGGGTACGGGCTAAACGCTAACATCCTAGGTGCGGCACGTGACTTCGGTGAGCGCCATGGCAGCCTCGTCGAACAACATCATCGGCTGGACAACCTTCCAAAAAACGTTGATGTCGTTTACACGACTCGCTGGGAAACAGCGGGCGAACTGAAGGCTGAGAACGGCTGGCGGAAGAAATTTGAGCCATACTGTGTAACTCCGAAGCTGATGGCCCAAGTGTCGAAGGGCGAGGAGACGATCTTTCTACACGACTTACCGGCGATACGAGGCTCCGAGGTAGTTAATGAGGTGTTGGATGGCCCGCAGAGCCGCGCCTTTGAATTGGCGCGCCACAAGCTCACGAGCGCCCTCGCCGTCTTGACGTGGTGCGCTGCCGCTGACTGATCGAAAAGGTCCCAACATCCGCCGAGCGCCGCGAGGAGTCGAGTGGAAGTTGGCCCAGTAGAGTTTTGGCCGCAGCGCGGCTATATGTTATAGGCGTCGAACCAACTGAATCACGCAGCTGAAAAGCACTCGATACAAATTCGATTCTGTTTCATAGACTGACGCTACCGAGAATTCGGTAGCGTCTTTTCATTTAGGGCACGGTGAGGTGTGATGCGAAATGATAAGCCGTTTAGAGACCCTTCCTCAAAAATCCAACTGGTGTGGCAACGAGCGCAAGTCAACCCTATCTTATCTCGCCAGACCTGCTGATAAGCAATTAAGTCGTATACAGGGAATGAAGACTCTATCTTTGTTGGATCGCCAGCAACAGAGGGTTACCCACTATCCTTTGCCGAAGGTCACTTGGTTTGCTTTTCAGTAGCCAACGCACAGCAGTTCGCTCAAGCTTTTTCATCGAGCTGCCAACAACTCAACTGCCAGCTACGAGATTTGACTGCGACGGCGGCAACATAACCTTGGCCTACCTCAATCGCCTCAATGGACCAACTAGCTGCCTCGTCCTCGCCCCATTTGGTTCGCAGGAGTGCGGCCGGTTTTGACGGCTCAAGCGTCACATCGAATTGATCGAGAGGCAGGGATAACCCCATGCCTTTAGCCTTAATGAAGGCCTCTTTGCGAGTCCAACAGTTGAAGAAAGCTTCGACACGCGCCTGAGCGGGAAGCCGGGCAAGACAAGCCACTTCGCTAACGGAAAAGAAGCGCCTGGCAATTTTTTCGTCGGCAAAATCTGGTCGAATGCGCTCGATGTCTACCCCCACCTCGCCGATACGTGTGAAGGCATAGAGAGCGAGACCACCCGAATGAGACAAGTTGAATCTGAGATTTGTCTCTAAATCAGCAAGTTGCGGCTTGCCATAATCTGAATAACTGAATTTGATTTCTTGAGGAACGGTTTTCAGATACTGCGCCAGCAGAGTTCTTAAGCACCCGCGCGCGACGACGAAATGGGTGCGGTCGATCTCAAAACGAAAGCGGTCGGCCCTGCCTTGCTCATCGCGAGAGAGCAACTCACGAAAGCGTTCGACGTTCTCTGCTGGTTGCTCCAATGAGACTCGCCAGATATGAACGCCGGTTTTTCCGAGAAGAAACTGATTTGGCTTAGCAAGCAACGGTTGTGAGGGGTTGGTTTGAGCCTGCAATGTCTGAACAACAATGAAGTTCGTCAATGCTCTTACACCGATTTCTTAATCGATCCTGAATCCATATAACACGACAAACGGTGAAAGCTTGTCGTACATCGATCAACCTTGCTCCTTTTCAGCCCCGTCCATCTTCTTTCTCAAACTAAGCGGTCGCATGTCGGTCCATACTTCCTTTATATACGCGAGACACTCAGATTTTGCTCCACTCTTACCAATGTCATGCCAGCCTAACGCATTTTCGCGATCCGCAGGCCAGATCGACTACTGTTCTTCGTCGTTGGCTACTACCTTGTAAATCGTAGTGTCTTCACTTTCATCCTGCTCCATATTGTGGTCGTTCCGCCTCTTAATTTGTACTTGCGACGCGGTTGAGCACACTGCAATCGCGGTCTAGTAGTGTTTCCCGAGTCGTTTGATAAGGCCTTTGCTATGATGCCAATTGACCTTGCAAGAAGCAACCATTTCCGGCCCAATCCAGTCGGGAGAACCAGATGCAGAGTATCTTCACCTACTCGTCACCCTGGATACTCGTTTTCCGCTGCTATGCCTGTCTATCGCAGTAATAAACGATGAGATAAGAGTGGAGGCCAAGAATAGTCCATCGCATTTCCACCCTGTCTATAAGTTTTTTAGATTGAAGATTTGCGGAGGAGTGCTCGCTTTCTGAGCCAAGCGGGCATTGTTTTTAACTATGTTCAAGCTACACCACAACTTGCTTTCTTTTCAAGCGCTTAGCAGGAGAAGAAGTTCTTCCCACAAGTCCCTGCGGTCCCTCGATTCCTAAAAAAGTCCCCAAGAAGTCCCCAACGACTTTCATGCGCTGGTTAGCAAGTATACGGCCCTGGTGGGTTGGGTGGAGGTAGATCTTAAATGACTCAATCGACCTGTGGCCGCTGTAGGACATGACCAGGGCGACGTCGTTTCCAGTCGCTTCCATCATGTCGGTCGCGAAGGTATGACGTAGGCTGTGGCAAGTGAATCCGTTGGCCTGACCATAGTTTAGTTTTGCGAGTCTAGCTGCTTTTCGACAGGCCCGCGCTATCGCGTTATCGAATGTCATAACCTTCGCCCGGGGGAACAGATATTCGCCGTCGGTGAGGCCTTCGCTGATACGACGTTGGACGACGTCCCGAATGCAATCCCAGAGTGGAAGGTCCCGCTGGTTTTCAGTTTTTGAGGCGAAGAGTCTGACTTTGCCCTTTGGCCACATGAATTGGTCGAGCTTCATGCGGAGGATTTCGTTGAGACGGCCTCCGGTCATGCGAAGCAGTTGCACGGCATCACCGGCTTCACGCCATAGTGCGTTCCGTTCGCGTTGCCTGGATGGTGCGAGTGGTGGATTGAGCAAGATGTTTACCAGAGTGGCGTATTCCCAGGGCTCCACAACCCGGCGTTCAAACTCAGGCGTCCGATTGACTTTCAGTGTTGGCCGCAGCCAGTTGACGAGATCAGGCTTTGCCTTCTGCGCGGCTTTGAGCATTCCTTGAACGCGCCCGATAAAAACGCCTGCGCTGTTCTTGTTTAGAGTCGGCCGAAAACAGAGTATCTGATAGAACTCGCGAAGATTGGTTTCGGTGCATTCGCGGATTAATCGGTTCGGGCCAAAATGATCGACGAACTCTTGAAGGATCTTGCAGTTGGATTTGACGTTGTGACCATACTGATAGTCTTTGTCGCGGGCTCGAACGTCCAGGTTGTGGCGATAAATAGTGAGAGCTTCTTGTGCCGTGGTTGGCTTGGTCCGGGTTTCTCCTCGTTCTTCGGCGTCAAGGTCGTTCATTGCCCGGCGAAGATCTCTCTCAGCGTCGCTCTTGCTTACGAAACCTTTTTTGCGGAGCTTGGCTCGTTTGTATTGACGTTCATAGCCATGGAGGGTCTGACCACCCATGCCAATGTATTGATAGAAGTTCTTCATCATAACTTTCTCTCGCCGGCTCGAAAGCACTCATCGAAGGCATTTCTTGCTGTGTGAGTGTCCTTCGGGTTCGCAGCTATTTTTTTCCGGACGGTAAGACAGAGAGGGAATCAGGTCAGCATTTGGTCCCGTCTACTTGTTTGTGGCTTGTACGTGTGCGCTCGTTTCATTTGCTTTTCAACTAGTGACTCTACTTCCTCGAGGATGAAACGCACTTGACGAGAACCGTTCCGGATCCGCGTGAGTTGTGAAGTCCCGGCGCCGCCGTTGAGTACGGTTTTCCGGGAGCAACCAATAATCACAGCGACTTGCTTGGCATCAATACGGGTCTGTTTTGTAATTAGGCTCATGGCATTAAGTGTCTCTGCCGACTTCATAATTTGATCAGGGCAGAGGGGAAAAATTGAGATCTCCTATCATCAAGTCTACCGTTGGAACATTCGCTCGCTGTCCGTGGACTGTTAAGTGGACGTCATCCGATTCATTGGTCCATCGTCGTTTCCTATCGAGTGACTATCGCGACGTTCTCCGTGCCCGCCTTACGCTGGCGCAGAGTGTTTGGGTGTAGCCCTCCGAGTAACCGGGCGGCCTCTTCAAAGCTCATAGGAAGCGATTCATTCACCTGTGTGTCCTCATCTTTCTGGCTAGTCTGAAAGTCGGATTTAACCAGCCGCCACTTTTTTGTTGTGTTCTTGAAGAGAATCCAGTGGCCTAATAAATTACGTTAGGTAGTGACGCCAGTTTCATGGGCCGTTTGGGAAAACCTCGATGGAATGGAAACGAAGAGAGGTAGCGACGAGGCTTCAGCACCCATCAGATCCGGAGCATTTAGCTGGGGAATTCAAACTGTGGGTGTTTTTCACCCAGTGGAGAATCTAGCCAATGGGTGAATTTGTCCTACCTGGGCACTTTTACAGAGTTTGATAATGAAGAGCAGCATGTGGAAAGGACGGTAAATTTGCGTTCCGACCCGCGAGGCAGGCGATCCAGGTACTTTCCACGAGTGCTATTTCGCCGTTATCACCTCAAAAAATGCGGTTGGCCCACGCCGGAGTATTTCTTCCGCTCTGCGACGGCTCCGGTGGTCTCGATTCAACGTAAGTGCGGGGAATCCCCGCACTTGATCAATTATTTCCTGATAGAAAGTCGGGAATCCACACACCTGACGAATTACTCCCTGATTTAGAGGGAGCAAATCGCTTTACACCTGCGGGGAATTCCCGCACCAGCCAATTACTCGCTGTCTTATTAGATAAACAATAGGGAATGAGGGAAGTATTCAAAGGGTACTTTCACTGCGCTATTCAGTCTGAACTGGATCACATACGACGATCCTAACTGGTCTACCTCTGGCACCACGCTTGCACAGGGATCGTCAACGCCGCGATGGTCAGTCCATCGACGTTGGCGGCGGCATCTGCAATACCGCGCCGCGTCCAACCAAGACTGCGGCAACACTCCAACAAGCGTTGCGACTGATCTGTTATGTCGCGGGCTCATCTCGTCTCCCTTACAACCACTCGAAAGGATGAATTTGTTATGCAAATAATTTCTACTCAAAAACTCTGTGGGTATCCAGTTCTGGAGATTCGCCGACTAATGCGGGCAGGCGCCGGGTCCGAGTGGGGAGTCAGTTTCGTAGCCGCATGGCTTGGGATTAAGACGAAGGCCGCAACGCGCCTAATCGAGGCACTCGTGGCGGACGGTCTAATTGTCGAAATCGATACGCGGTCAAATGGTCGTAATTATGAACTAACAATCAAAGGCATGGCTTTGGGTATGGCCAGTGCGGCCAAGCCCATCAGGCGACTAACGGCAGAGCGGCTCGTTTCTGAGTTTTTACAACGCGTTGAAGAGGTAAACAACGATTCAGACCTACTCTATTTTGTCAGTGAGGTCGTGGCCTTCGGAAGCTTGCTTACTGCCTCGCCTACACTCGGCGACATTGATTTAGCGGTGAGGTATACACGGAAGGTCTGCCAAAGCCACTGCAGCGTTCAAGCGAGGCAGCGCGTCGCGATCGCTGAAGCCAACGGACGATACTTTAGCGGATTCTTTGAAAGGCTAGGGTGGCCTGAGAGGGAGATCGAGCTCAAATTGCGCAAAGGCTCAAGAGCGCTCCATCTTCATGACCTCAGCGAGGAAGGCACGTTCATCGAGACCATTCCGCATAAACGGATATATCTTCGTCAGCCCGAGAGCGGTCCGGCCGGTCCCGGAGTTACAACGACATCCCCGGCCGGCTTTGAAAACTCTCTGGGGATTTAGGCCAAGAGGCAGTTATTTGTCCCCCCGCCTAGTTTTGATGAACGGTGTCGGCGTGTACTTGATTTGGCGCCAAGCTTCCAAGACTTCTTGGAGTAGTCTTCCGTCAAGAGTCGAAATCCATTTGGGAATAGTCATTGTCTCGAGTGAGACGTCTGCAAGGACGGCGTCATCAATCCCCTTATATCTTTGCCAAGTGAGGATTCTCGTGGTGGTTTTAAGGCTGTGAGCAGCTGTGTCCTGTTCCCGAGCTGCGATGAGGCGGGCTAGTTGGCGGGCGACTGCCGGATTGCTTTTGTAGTCAGCGTCAAAGGCAATTAGAGCGTTGTATGGGCGGGCGGCCTCGATGGTTTCTGCGTGAGAGCAGCTAACTCCGCTGGTGGCAATAACGCGCGCCTTCGGTTTGAGACTTACCAGAACCTCAGCCTTGAGAGCTCCTTCAGTAATGATGACCGTTCTTCCCGACGCCAAATCAGCCGGCTTGAAGGTGAAGTGGATTGGTGTGCCTGAGCTCGCGCCTCGGAAGGGAAACGGGCATGCGAGCCATCGATATTTCTTTTCGCCGGTGCGCAGATCGTTTCGTTGAAGCCGAAGTTGGCAAGCTTGGATTCGGCCCTGGTCGTCGCGATAGGGGATGACCAGCAATGGCATATTGTAATCACGAGGATTCCACAATTGAACGTTGCCATTTTCGTCTTGCCAAAGTCCTGGAACTCCGATTGTGGCAGCGTGAGTCCGTCGAGCGGCGTACTCAGGAAACCTGACCCTAATAAACCTGTTCAGAGTGCGAGCCAGGCTCGCGCGTTCCTTCTGCGTGCGAGGAAGCGCACCGTAGTTCTGAATTTCTTGTTCACCCAGTCCTCTTGATAAGAGTCCGTGAGGTCCGTCTATCAGTTGGGGATAATACTTCACCGCCGGCGACCGTCGTATCAATTCCTCGTAAACCGCATTGCGAATCTCGATTGGAGCGATTTCGATTGGAGGAGGCGCTTGCTTTCTGTTCGTTCGGGGGTTGGCAACCAATAAGAGACGGTTGTGGTGGAAGATATTGCCGCCATTGCGCGACGTACCTTTCGAGCCATTGCTGATCCGCAATGCAAATGGAAGTCTGTTCGTCGGTGGTGTAACCGCACCAGTCCGGTTTCCCACAAACGCGGCATCGTCGGTATTTGCTGACTCTACAAAAGCCGTTGATAGCAATTCGCTGTCGCCGCGGAAAGTTGATGATCCTGCATTGGTTGGTATAGGGAATGTGGACTGACATTGGCCCTCGATGCTGAGTTCTCAGGTGAGTTACTCTGTTGATTGTTTCAAACTTTTGCTTTGGAATCCGGATTCCCACCGATCTCTCGATAGCTCGAGAGTGTCTATTGGCTTGGCCTCCGCTTAATTTTTGATCGCTGGAGAGTACTTGTAGCGGCTGCGATTAGGCGTCTCATTTCACCGCTGCGGTAAATCAGTTTGCGGCAGATCTGCTAATGGCTATCGAGTCTCCCGAGTCTTCATGAACCAATGCAGTGGCTTTCTTGCCCTTACTAGAAATCTGGCATGAGGTAGTGCAGAATGTGACTTCCGCCAATGGCCGCCGCACTTCAAGTGCGCTTCAAGACCACGGCCTTCGCAGAACCCGGCTCGTCACGATAGACTGCCTTCTAAAGTTGATGAACGATATGCGCTTACGGCCCGGCGGTGAGAAGAGCGATCATTAAATGAGCAATCCATTTTTCGAACATCCGATCCTCAATTCACCTTACGCTTATCCTGCGCGTCATTGGGAACTGGACAAAGAAGGGCAGCCGACTCAACTGATTGTCGAGAATCGCCGGCTCGCGGAGTTCATCACGCCAATTCCTAAGCCGAGAAAGCGCAAGAAGGCGGCCGAGCAACAAGACATTGTCTTTGACGAAGGGAAGGGGCTTTCTACGCAGGCCCAGCAGTATGACCCTACCCCGATCATCAATGAGCTACGTGGCTATGTGGATCAATGGCGCGCCTTGCCGAATGCAAGTGATTGGCAAGTAACACCTGAGACTTCTCGGTTGCTTCAGCATTGGCGACATTACAAGTTCAACGACATCCGCCCTTTCTTCTGTCAGATCGAAGCGGTTGAAACTGCCATCTGGTTGAGCGAGGTAGCACCAACGTTACGGCCTGGAAAGAAGTTTCTGGAGCATTTAGCCAACGCTAACAACGATGCCAACCCGGAACTCAATCGGCTTGCGTTGAAGCTGGCAACTGGCGCCGGTAAAACTACCGTCATGGCGATGCTAATCGCCTGGCAAACGGTCAATGCAGTTCGGCGCGAGAACAGCAAGAAGTTTACGCGCGGCTTTCTCGTTGTCACTCCTGGAATCACCATAAAGGATCGCTTGCGTGTCTTGCAGCCGAATGATCCTGACAACTCCTACGTGGGCGCCGAGCTTGTCCCGGCCGATATGCTGGAGGACTTGAAGCGCGCCAAGATTGTCATCACAAACTATCACTCCTTCAAACTTCGCGAACGCATTGAACTCTCAAAGGGCGGGCGCTCATTACTCCAAGGGAGCGGTGAGCCGCTCAACACACTGGAGACGGAAGGCCAGATGCTCCAGCGCGTTATGCCCGAGTTGATGGGCATGAAAAATATTCTCGTGCTGAATGACGAAGCGCATCATTGCTATCGAGAGAAACCGGACGCGCTTGTTGAATTCGAGCAGCTGAAGGGGGAAGAAAAGAAGGAAGCCAAAGAAGAGGCGAAGAAGAATAACGAAGCCGCTCGTCTTTGGATCAACGGCCTTGAAATCGTCAAACGCAAACTCGGTGCAGCGCGTGTAATGGATTTGTCGGCGACGCCATTCTTTCTGCGCGGCTCAGGGTATGCAGAGGGCACTCTGTTTCCATGGACGATGAGTGATTTCTCGCTCATGGATGCCATCGAATGCGGAATTGTAAAACTACCGCGTGTGCCGGTCGCCGATAATATTCCTGGAGGTGAGATGCCAATGTATCGGAATCTCTGGGAGCATATAAGATCGAAAATGCCGAAGAAGGGTCGAGGCAAATCTGCGACTCTCGATCCTTTGAGTCTCCCACCGCAACTTCAAACAGCATTAGAAGCCCTCTACGGGCACTACGAAAAGACCTACGAACTTTGGCAGAAAGAAGGGATTCGCGTCCCGCCTTGTTTCATCGTCGTTTGTAACAATACTTCGACTTCAAAGCTTGTTTACGATTACATCTCAGGCTTCGATCAAGTAGACGAGGACGGTTCGTCAAAGATCATCAACGGCCGACTAGAACTGTTTCGTAACTTCGATGAACATGGTAACCCAATGGGTCGACCACGTACGCTGCTGATTGACAGCGAGCAACTCGAATCAGGCGATGCGCTCGATGATAAGTTTCGTGCGGTGGCGTCGGTCGAACTCGATCGCTTTCGTCGCGAGAGAGTAGAGCGCAGCGGTGATCGTCGCGATGCTGAGAACATCACCGATCAGGATTTGTTGCGCGAGGTCATGAACACCGTCGGAAAGTTAGGCCGACTAGGCGATTCGATTCGCTGCGTTGTTTCCGTCTCAATGCTAACGGAAGGCTGGGACGCTAACACCGTCACGCACGTGTTGGGCGTGCGTGCCTTCGGCACACAGTTGCTTTGTGAACAGGTGATTGGGCGTGCGCTGCGCCGGCAGTCGTATGAACTCAACGAAGAGGGACCGGACAAAGGACTCTTCAATGTGGAATACGCTGATGTCCTCGGGATTCCTTTCGATTTTACAGCTAAGCCCGTCGTTGCACCTCCACAGCCCCCTCGGGAGACGATTCAGGTCAAAGCAATGCGACCAGAGCGCGATCATCTTGAAATTAGGTTCCCTCGAGTTCAGGGCTACCGCGTTGAACTGCCGCGAGAAGAAGTCAAAGCAAAATTCACCCCCGACTCAGTTCTCGAACTTACGCCCGATTTAGTCGGCGCAACCGAAACGATGAACGCTGGCATCATCGGCCAACAGGTTGATCTTAATCTTGTTCACACGGGTGATGTTCGTCCCTCTCAGGTCCTTTACGAGTTAACCTCCCACTTGGTGCTGACAAAGTGGCGCGACGCCGGCCAAGAGCCGAAGCTTTATCTTTTTGGAGCCCTCAAGCGTATTGCACGGCAATGGCTCGATACCTGCCTGGTCTGCAAAGGGAATACCTTCCCAGCACAGCTAAAGTACAAGGTAATTGCAGACATTGCCTGTGAACGCATTACCGCTGCAATTGTTAACGAGTCGGTAGGCAAACATCCGATCAAGGCAATACTAGATTCCTACAATCCGACTGGCTCGACAATCCATGTGAAGTTCAACACCTCGAAAAGGGATCGCCGGGAAACCGATGCGCGTCGTTGTCACGTCAATTGGGTGATCCTCGACAGCGATTGGGAATCCGAATTTTGTCGCGTAGCCGAATCTCATCCGCGGGTAAAAGCCTACGTCAAGAATCACAGTCTGGGTTTTGAAGTGCCCTACCGTTACCTCGCTGAACCAAGAATGTACCGTCCTGATTTCATTGTGCTGGTCGATGACGGTCATGGCGATGACGACCCGCTTCACTTAGTTGTGGAAATCAAGGGTTACAGGAAAGAGGATGCCAAGGAGAAGAAGTCAGCAATAGAAACCTATTGGGTACCCGGCGTAAACAACGATGGTGAGTACGGCCGCTGGGCGTTTGCAGAATTTACTGAGGCCTATCAGATTGAGAGTGATTTTGCGGCGAAGGTCGAAACAGAATTTGATCGGATGATTGAAGCCGCGACCGCGAAGCAAGAGCTTTTGCACTGAGTGAAAACAGGCATCTCTTGCAGGCACTCGTCGGCGTCGACTATTAAGACATACTATGACCAAGCGCAATACTCCAAAGAAACTGTCTGTAAGGAAATCCGTCGAGACCCTCATGCACGACGAAGCTTCGCGCAAGAATATTCCTACGGCCGAATACCAATCGGTTTTGCAGAAAGAAGAGCAGCGTCCAATTCGCGTCGTGCTTCCGCGCGGCGCAGCAGCACTGGAAGAAGAGAAGGCGCAGCGCACCCGCGACCTTGATCCGCAAATGGTGTGGCGTGGCAAAGATGAGCAGGACTGGTCAGATCTCGTAGTTCAAGCGCCGCCGATTTACATTCAGGAGAAGGTTCACCCGAAAGTGCTGATTGACGATCTGCTGCGTCAATCAAAAGCGAATAAGAATTCCAAAGACAACGGCGAACCCCAATTCGATCTCTTTGCGGACTTCAACGGCTTGCCGAGCGATGATGCGAAGACCGAGTTTTACCGGCACGACGCCAACTGGGCCAACCGCATAATACTTGGCGACAGTTTGCAAGTGATGGCGTCTCTTGCCGAACGGGAAGCGCTGCGCGGCAAGGTGCAGTGCATCTATATCGATCCGCCTTATGGCATCAAGTTCAACTCCAATTTTCAGTGGTCTACGACGAGTCGCGATGTGAAGGATGGCAACGTCAGCCATATTACTCGCGAACCAGAACAAGTAAAGGCGTTTCGGGATACATGGCGGGATGGCGTTCATACCTACCTAACATATCTTCGAGACCGCCTTACCGCCGCACGCGACTTATTGTCCCGATCGGGTTCAGTCTTTGTGCAGATTGGTTCTGAGAATGTTCACCGTGTGCGAGCCTTACTGGACGAAGTCTTCGGTGAAGCGAATTTCGTCAATCTCATTACTTTCCAAAAGACATCGAGTAGCACATCAGATTTTCTCGGGGGCGTGGCTGACTATCTTGTGTGGTATTGCAAAGACAAGGAGGCGCTCAAGTTTCGGAATCCCTATTACTCGAAGGAATTGGGAGCCGGCTCATTTGAAGCCTACAACAAGGCACGCTTTCCTGACGGACTAATCAAACCTCTTGCTTCGTTATCCACCCAACAGCGGGCTGAGGCAGACGTGATCAGAATCGATAACATCACGTCGCAGAGTATGGGTCGAGACAAGGGTGAAGGAGCTGCTTCGTGGTTTCCTGTAAAGATAGAGGGACGTGACATACTACCAAGCAACAAGGTTCGCTGGAAGACGAACGAACAAGGAATGCGTCGGCTGCAGCGTGCTGGGCGGTTGCATGCTTCTAAGAACAGCCTAGGGTATATAAGACGTTTACTTGATTTTAGTGCGGCCAGCTTTCACCACATCTGGACCGACACGGTTATCTCTGGTTCAGCGCTCGACAAGAACTACGTGGTCGAAACCTTGCCTCTGGTCGTGCAACGCTGCGTCCTCATGACCACCGATCCCGGCGACCTCGTTCTCGATCCGACCTGCGGCTCCGGCACCACTGCCTATGTAGCGGAACAATGGGGCCGCCGTTGGATCACGATAGATACATCACGGGTCGCCTTGGCACTTGCCCGCGCTCGAATTATGGGTGCGCGGTATTCGTATTACCTACTAGGTGATTCGCCTGAAGGCCAAGCAAAAGAAAGCCAGGTTACGCTAGGTGTACCTTCGAGCCAGCCGACGCACGGCGACATCCGTCACGGCTTCGTCTATAGACGTGTTCCACACGTTACCTTGAAGTCTATCGCCAATAACGCCGAGATTGATGTCATCTGGGAAAAATTCCAAGCGAGGCTGGAATCGCTGCGCGAACAACTCAATGCAGCGGTGAAGGCGTCTTGGGAAGAATGGGAAATCCCCCGAGAGGATGACAACACCTGGACTGAAAAGGCGAAGAAACCGCATGCCGAATGGTGGAAGCAACGGATTGCCCGACAGAATGAAATTGACGATTCGATCGCGGACAAAGCGGAGTTCGAGTACCTCTACGACAAGCCCTACGAGGATAAGAAGAAAGTACGTGTCGCCGGACCATTTACGGTGGAAAGCCTTTCGCCGCACCGCGTGCTGGGTGTGGACGAGAACGACGAGCTGATTGACAGCATCGGCGAATCGAAGAACGGCGATGAGCGCGACTTTGTCCAAAAGATTCTGGAAAATCTCAAAACCGCGGGAGTGCAACAGGCGCATAAGGAAGATAAGATCAACTTCACTTCGCTTATTCCCTGGCCTGGCTATCTGATCTGCGCCGAAGGTCGTTATCACGAGGGTGGCCCAGACGTTGGTACGGATAAGCGCGCCGCCGTCTTCATCGGGCCGGAGTTCGGAACTGTCGCTCGCCCCGATCTTGTGTCAGCTGCCCGCGAGGCGGGCGATGCTGGCTTTGATGTGCTCATCACCTGCGCCTTCAATTACGACGCTCATTCAACGGAATTCAGCAAGCTCGGTCGCATCCCAGTGCTGAAAGCGCGCATGAACGCCGACCTGCACATGTCAGACGAGTTGAAGAATACAGGCAAGGGAAATCTCTTCGTTATCTTCGGTGAGCCCGACATCGCCATTCTTGAAGCTGAAGGCGGACAGATTCAGGTGAAGGTCAACGGCGTGGATGTCTTTCATCCCAACACAGGCGAGGTGCGCAGCGACGGCGCCGAGGGCATCGCCTGTTGGTTTATCGATACCGACTACAACGAAGAAAGCTTCTTCGTCCGCCACGCCTACTTCCTCGGCGCGAACGATCCCTACAAATCACTCAAGACCACTCTCAAAGCAGAAATCAACGAAGAAGCCTGGGCCACACTCAACAGCGACACCTCTCGGCCCTTCGACAAACCAGAATCTGGCCGCATAGCCGTAAAAGTCATCAACCACCTCGGGGACGAAGTGATGAAGGTATTTCGCGTTTAATCAACCCTGCCTTTCCTAGAATTTCGGCGACGGTACATATAATGATTACTATCCAACCTCAGTACCTGACACTTGCAAAGTTGCTTGATGGGCGGCTCTTCACCATACCCGAGTATCAGCGCGCCTACAGTTGGACTAAGGACCAGCGGAGCGATTTGTTTGGCGACATCTCCAGGACGCATGCTAAGGGATCGGATGAAGGCCACTTCATGGCCGCAGTCGTGGGCTTGCGACGAAAGAGCCAAACTCTTGGAACCGATGAGTTTCACGTAATGGAAGTGGTGGATGGGCAACAGCGTCTGACCACGTTAATTATTTTGCTCAAATCTATCGCGCTTAACCTCAACGAGAAGACCAAGCCGGAAGCTAAGCTCATGCAGGAACTGCAAGAGCTTCTGGTCAAAGTTGAAGGCGATGAACTACTCCTGCTCCAAACCAACCACGACAGTAGTCAACATTTTGCAAACTATCTCAGAAGTGGAACGAGTCAACCTTCGAGCAAAGGCAAGACGTTGGCAGACCGTGAGATTCTCGGGGCCATTGAGGACTGTAACAAATTCGTATTGCTCTGGGTGGCTGACGGTAAAACGCTTCCCGAGCTAATCGCTCTGCTCAAGAATCGACTCTTCTTTCTTCTGCATGAAATCGATAGTGAAAAGGCGGTCTACACGGTGTTTGAAGTTTTGAACACCCGCGGCTTGGACGTTTCCTGGATTGACCGATTGAAGAGCATCTTGATGGGAGCGGCATTCGAGCTCAAGGACGCGAATCAGTCTGGAATAATTAATGACCTGCATACAACCTGGCGTGACATCTACGCGGTTATCGGTTTGCGGCAGGGGCTGAGCACTGAAGCATTACGATATGCCGCAACGTTGTGGGCGACGGATTCGGTAAGCCGTCCATTGGGCGAAAAGGACTCCGTTGATCAACTGCGATTTAAGTCGACAACGGCGAAGAACATCCGGGCCACTGCAAATTGGTTATTGCGCGTTACCCAAGCTTACGATGCGGTAACCGCGAATAGCCGGATAAATGCGGTGACAAGAATTTCCCAGGCACGCCTGTTAGCCACAGCGATCAATTTAAGAGAAGACTTATCGGTCGCCCAGCGAAAGTTGCTACTAGCGCGATGGGAGAAGGTTTCATTTAGGATCTATGGCATGCTTAGAAATGACGCGCGCACACGGGTAGGCGATTACGTCCGACTCGCTTGGCAGGTTATTAATGACAAACTGCCATTCAGCGCGATCGACGCCGCCATAGGAAAGATTGGAAGCGACTTCCCGATTGACCAGGCAGTCGCCTCACTACGAGAAAGCAACCGCTATGAAGGATGGGAAAATGAAATCCGTTACCTTATGTTCCGCTACGAAGAGTATCTTGCGAAGCAACAAAATCTGAATTTTAGCAACGAGCAGTGGGAGAAAATTTGGATGGTTAGTCCGTCGGAGTCTATTGAGCACATCTGGGCCAAAAGCAAGGCCCCCGAGAAAAGTCGGCACCGGCTCGGTAATCTGGTCCTCCTTCCGCCGAAGCTCAATTCTAAGCTGCAAAATATCGATCCGAAGAAAAAGATCGAGGCATATAACAAGACCGGTCTCCTAATTGCCGGCGCGGTCTCGGATGTCATCAATGCAAAAGGCTGGAATGGGAAAACGATCGTTGAGAGGGAAGAAATAATTCTAACCTGGGCAGCCAAGGAGTGGGCCGACTGAAAGGCCTGACGACGGATTTTCGAATCGCACACCTTTACCGAAAGCCCTGCGAAGCTCATTGGGAAGAACGGAAGCTCCTCAGCGACACATATCATCCCCTCGACAAGTGAGACTCAGGACGCATTGCCGTGAAAGTCATCAACCACCTCGGCGATGAACTAATGAAGGTATTTCGCGTTTGATGATACTCTTCTGCGCAGGAGACTAACCTATGGCGAGTGCTGACCAGCTCAAAGCATTGCTGAAAGCGCACCTAGAGGGCGATGAACAGCGGTTTCGTTCCGTCGCAATGCAAGTTGCCGCTCACGAAGCGAAACGTGGTCATGGGCAACTCGCTGAGGAATTGCGTGCGTTGATCGATGGGGCTAAGAGACAGCAGGCGATCCCAATCAGTCGACCTCGCGGCGAACTTGCCAATCTCCTGTCAGTTTCATATCCGAAGTCGAGACTCGGCGACGTTGTTTTAAGTCAGGAGCTTACCAAACAACTCGACAGAGTAATTCGTGAACAGCGTCACTCAACAAGAATACTTGCTCACGGCTTAAGTCCTCGCCGGAAGCTCCTGCTTGTCGGTCCCCCTGGAACAGGCAAAACTTTGACAGCATCGGTGCTCGCCGGAGAGCTTGGGATACCGCTCTTGCAGGTACGGCTCGATGGTCTCATTACAAAATTCATGGGGGAAACGGCGTCTAAACTTCGCCAGATATTCGAAGCCACCGATCAAACGCGCGGTGTGTACTTCTTTGACGAATTCGATGCGATTGGCTCTCAGCGGGGACTGGCAAACGATGTAGGCGAGATTCGACGCGTTCTCAACAGCTTCCTCCAAATGATCGAACATGACGGTTCTCACAGTCTTATTGTGGCGGCCACAAATCATCCGGAGATCCTTGACCCTGCTTTGTACCGACGGTTTGACGATGTGCTTTATTACTCACTTCCAGATGAACGTCAGATTGCTTCGCTCATGAAAACTCGATTGAACCGGCTTGCGGAGAAGGGTATTTCCTGGAAGCGGCTCGCTGACGATGCTCTGGGCTTGAGCTACGCTGAAGTTGCTCGTGTCTCTGATGAAGTCCTCAAGGATGCTCTAATTCACCATCGCGAAATCATTACAGAGGATGAGATCCACCAGTCTTTGGTTGAACGCCACGACGCGTCAGGTCGAGTAAAGAAATCCAAATAACAAAAAGGTAACCTCGCATGCCAGATCAGGAACGGAATCTCCCTCACTTTGTTCTCGATGGCTTTACCGAAACCGAACCTTTTCGCTCACCGCAGCAGGGTGGAGGCGGGACGGAGGTTCCGGCTCGTAACCGTCGTAATCATGGCAGTGCGTTGCTGCGCCAGCTCAAAGCCCTGGAACGAACAATGGACACTGCTCGCCAGGCTCAACTTGACGCCGGTTTGGAAGCTGGAATTGGTCTGCAAATTGAGTTCGAGAGTTTTCCAGACATTGAATTAGCGTTCGAGAGTCTCGCACGCGAACGCTCGGGTATCGAGCTGTTCAATGTTCGACATGAAGGAGGCATCACCAAGGCGACCGTTTTTGTGCCTGATGGAAAGCTATCGCTTTTTGAGAACTTGCTTCGTGACTATCTGGCGGGAAAGACTGACAAGAATGGACGCGCGCTGGACCACAAATCGTTGATTAACACGATTCGTGAAATTCGCGCCGCTTCTCTTCAGGAGTTGTGGACTGACGCGCCACAAGTGTTTCCTGAGGCAGCTGATGAAACTTTTTGGTGGGAAGTATGGCTACCAATCCGTGGCGATAGACGGGCGACGGTGGAAAGTTTTCGCCGCCTCGCTGAAATGCATGATCTTCAAGTGGCGCCCGAGGAGCTTGAATTCCCTGAGCGTACGGTCCTATTGATGCGAGGTTCTCGTGCGCAACTTACTGAATCGATGATGGTGCTCAATAGCGTGGCCGAGCTAAGGCGCGCAAAAGAGACGGCGGATTTCTTCGATGCGCTTCTCCCGGAAGAACAACCTGAATGGTTAAACGACCTACTCGCTCGCATCGAGTTTGTTGGAGCTGATGAGGAGGTTCCTCACGTCTGCGTATTAGACACTGGGATTAACAACGGGCATCCGTTGCTGGCGCCCGCGCTCGCCGATAACGACCTTCATACGATTGAACCGGGGTGGGGGACGGAGGACGCTCACGGTCACGGAACTCAAATGGCAGGTTTGGCGTTGCTCGGCGATTTAATGCCCGAGCTCGTCTCGAATTCTCCCCTTAATATTGGACATCGTTTGGAATCAGTGAAGCTCCTGCGCGGTCAAGGGGATAATGCCGGTGATTCTCGTCACCATGGTTACCTAACAACCGAAGCTATAGCCCGGCCCGAGATCACGGCTCCAAATCGCCGGCGCGTATTCGAAATGGCGGTAACGGCGCGCGATAACAGAGACCGTGGTCGGCCGTCCGCATGGTCCGCTGCGGTAGACAGTCTGGCGTCAGATGCTGACGCAGACAATGCAACACCGCGCTTGTTACTACTGTCAGGAGGAAACATCGACGATTCAAATGCGTGGATGAATTATCCAGACAGCAATGGTACGGACAGTATTCACGACCCTGGGCAGGCCTGGAACGCGCTGACTGTCGGCGCGTATACCGAGTTAACAGAAATAAGCGAACCGGATATGGATGCATTTCAGGCAGTGGCGCCGAGTGGAGGATTAGGTCCATTCAGCACAACCTCATTGACGTGGCAGCCACATTGGCCCTTGAAGCCAGATGTTGTCTTCGAGGGAGGGAACGCGGCAAAGGACGCGTTAAGCGCTGTATGGACGCAGAGCTTAAGTCTCCTTACGACGAACCATTTACCAAATGAGAGGCTTTTTACAACCTCGAATGCAACAAGCGCGGCCACCGCGCTGGCGGCTCGAATGGCTGCGCAGCTCATGAGCGAATATCCCCAGTTGTGGCCGGAGTCAATCCGGGCCCTCATAGTCCACTCTGCAGAGTGGACCGCAGCTATGCGAGAGGCATTCCTGCCTGCGCACAGACCGCCATTAAAGAGCGACTACGTAAAGCTGATTCGATATTGTGGCTTCGGAGTTCCGGATTTGGAGCGGGCAATGAGAAGTGCGTCTAATTCGCTGGCGATGATTGTCCAGGAGCACATTCATCCGTTCACTCGCGAAGGAAGCAACCAACCAAAGACGAGAGAGATGCATTTGCATCGATTGCCCTGGCCTTTGGATAAACTGGAAGAACTTGGCGAAGAGGAGGTCGAGATGCGTGTGACGCTCTCATACTTCATCGAACCTAACCCATCGGCGCGGGGCGTGAAATCGCGTTATCGGTATGAGTCTCATGGATTGCGGTTTGATGTTAAGCGCGCAGCCGAAACTGACTATGACTTTCGAGCGCGCATCAATGTCGCAGCCAGAGATGAAGAGGAAGGGACGCTTAGCCAGACAGAGGATCCCAACTGGGTCGTGGGGACCAAGAATCGTCATAAGGGTTCGATTCACTCAGATATCTGGAGAGGCAGGGCCGCTGATCTTGCCAGCCGCGGCGTGGTCGGCGTCTATCCTGCGCTCGGATGGTGGAAGACACGCACTGCTCTCGAACGTTATAACAAAGTTGCCAGGTACGCTTTGATTGTTTCTATTGACGCGCGCGAGCTTGACGTTGATCTGTATACGCCAATAGCAAATCAAATCGGTATTCCAGTTGAGATCGAACAGTAGTGCAATGAGAGGACAAGTATTCCACGACTATGTCAGATGAAGCTCGAGCCCTAGAGTATTTGAATAGACTAAGGCAGCAGGGTTGGTCATGTCCAAAAGCCGATTACTGGGTCAGATTTCATGAGCTTCTTTCCCAGAATAGCAGCGACGACTTGGATCAACCTCCGCGTCCTTTCATACTTGCGGCGTTGGTTGAATCAGCCGGATCCAAACACTGCTGCTTATCGGAACAGTTGTACTGGGCAATTGGTCATGGTTGTTTCGAAAAAGCCTTAGAGTTTCTGGAGCATTTGGAAGCAAGACATTGGGAAAAATGCTCACCTGAACAGTGGGACACTGTGTTTGATTAGTTGAGTTGGACTCGCACCTATGGAATTTCTTATCGCCGACACATTTACGAGTAGCCTCGGCAAGCTAACAAATGAGGAACAAAAGGCCGCGAAGACCACCGCGTTTGAGCTTCAGATGAATCCTGCGCACCCGAGCATGAGCTTTGAGAGGGTAGACAATGCAAAGGATAAGAATTTTTGGTCCGCTCGGGTTAGTAGAGACATCCGCCTCATAGTGCATAAGACCGGGGCGAGCATAGTCTTATGCTACGTGGCCCATCACGACCCTGCTTACCAGTGGGCTGAACGGCGGAAACTCGAAGTTCATCCCAAGACCGGAGCCGCGCAGTTGATCGAGATTCGCGAAACGGTAAGAGAAATCACGATACCCAAGTACGTGGAGGTTGTAGAGCCCGCGCCTACGAAGCCGCCCTTGTTCGCGCATATCTCCGATGACGATCTACTTGGTTATGGGGTGCCAACCGATTGGCTGAAGGATGTACGCCAGGCCAACGAAGACTCCATTCTAGACCTGGCCGACCATCTGCCGGGCGAAGCAGCCGAAGCGCTGTTGAATTTAGCCACTGGTACGAAACCGCCGATGCCGCAACCAGCCGCAGCAGGAGCCGATCCCTTCGCGCATCCCGATGCCCAACGCCGGTTCCGTGTAATGAGCAACGTCGAGGAGTTGGAGCGAGCGCTCGATTACCCGTGGGAGAAATGGGGCATCTTTCTCCATCCAGCGCAGCGGGAATTGGTTGAGAAAGATTACAGCGGACCGGTGCGTGTTTCAGGCTCGGCAGGGACAGGAAAAACCATTGTTGCTCTGCACCGCGCCGTGTATCTTGCTCGCTCTAATGCGGACGCGAGGATCCTGCTCACAACATTTTCAGACACACTCGCAAATGCCCTCCAATCCAAACTTCTCAGGCTCATTAGTAATGAACCACGTCTCGCAGAGCAAATAGAAGTTCACTCGATGAATTCCATCGGCCGGCGACTTTATCAACTAAACTTTGGAAAACCACAGCTCGCTTCCGGCGAGGTCATACGCGAGCTGCTCGAAGAGACAGCCGGCAAAGTAGAAGGCCACAACTTCAGCATTCGCTTTTTACAGACCGAGTGGGAGCAGGTTGTGGATGCATGGCAGTTGGATAATTGGGAGGAGTATCGGGATGTGGCGCGACTGGGACGGAAAACCAGATTACCTGAAAAACAGCGTTCCGTGCTTTGGTCTATCTTCGAGCAGGTTCGGTCTAGTCTAAAGAGTCGTGAACTGATCACCGAGGCCGAAATGTTTACGCGCTTGGCCTCTCATCTTGCCGCGAGTAAGAAGACGCCCTTCGAGTTTGCCGTCGTGGATGAGGCACAGGATATCAATCCATCTCAACTGAGGTTTCTCGCCGCATTAGGCGGCGGCCGGCCCAATAGCCTATTCCTTTCCGGGGACATGGGCCAACGAATTTTCCAGCAAGCATTTTCCTGGAAGTCGTTGGGTGTCGATATTCGAGAACGGTCGCAGACGCTGCGTATTAACTATCGCACATCCCACCAGATCAGAACGCAATCAGATCGATTGCTGGGACCGGAAGTATCTGATGTTGATGGCGTCACCGAATCACGAGAAGCGATTTCAATTTTCAACGGCCCACAACCTGACATTCGGGTATTGGATACGCGGAAAACGAAATTAAGACTGTCGCTGAATGGCTCACGGACCTAAAGAGTCAAGATGTAAAGCCACATGAAATCGCTGTCTTTGTGCGGTCATCCGCTGAGCTGGATCGAGCTAGGTCCGCGGTTGAGAAATCCGCCTTCAGCTTTAAAGTTCTCGATGAGCAGCTTCAAACAACGAGCGGTTATGTTTCGATTGGCACGATGCATCTTGCCAAAGGACTTGAGTTTCGAGCCGTTGTGGTAATGGCTTGCGACGATGAGGTAATACCATTGCAGGCTCGAATCGAAACTGTGACTGACGACGCTGATCTGAAAGAAGTCTACGATACAGAGCGCCACCTGCTTTACGTTGCATGCACCCGAGCGCGCGATTATCTACTGGTAACCAGCGGAGATACACCATCGGAATTTCTCGACGATCTGCGTAAATAAATTGTGGCTTTTCAAACCCCATTACGGTCAAAGAGGCTATCGATGCTCTTCATAACAAGAAGTACATGCTTCCAGCAATTCAGAGAGAGTTGGTTTGGATAGGAAGTAAGAGCAATTGATGACCAAGGCTGAAAAACAGTTCCAGCAAGGCGACGTGGTTCAGCGTGTTAACCAACCTGAGGCTGTGGGTGTCGTGCGTGAGGCACGATGGGATGGTCAAATGGAACGCTGGACCTACATTGTCCAGTTTGGCCCCAGTAATCGAGCTGTTCCTGAGGGCGCAATCCAAGCGCTAGTGACGTCTGACACGCCGTGGGACGCGCTTCGTGATGGTCGGCTTTCCGGTATAGATCATTTTGTATTCACCCTTACACTTCATCGACTCAAGAATCCCCCGGCCCGAATCGCACGTTCCTTTGCTACGGCGCGGACCCTTTTTTATCCACATCAGTTCAAGCCACTACTAAAGTTCCTCGATAGTCCTGGCAAGAGGTTGTTAATCGCCGATGACGTTGGATTGGGCAAGACAATTGAAGCTGGTTACATTCTCCGAGAGCTTGAGGCTTACGAATCTATCGAGCGAGTGCTTGTACTTGTTCCCGCACGTTTAGCTCCGAAGTGGAAGCGCGAGCTTGAGACTCGATTTCAAGAACACTTCGATATCGTCAAAGGTCGGGACATAATCCGCCAGACAGAGCGAATCCGCGCGGGCAGAGAGGTCGAACCCTTCCGCTGGATAGTCTCCTATGAAAGTATCCGCCCGGAGGAAGTCAGGGATGCCATTGCGGAGACCGAATTCCCTATCGATGTTCTTATTGCGGATGAAGCTCATCGAATGCGTAATCCTGAAACTCTTCAGCACAAAGTTGGTGCTGCGCTCTGCCGGATATCAGCTGACACGGCCGTCTTTTTAACTGCAACTCCCGTCCAAAACAAGCTCGAGGACCTTTGGCATCTGCTGAGATTACTGTCGGAGGAGGAGTTTGCGGAGTGGCCTCTTTTCGAAGAACAAATAAAGGCTAATCGCCATTTGCTGCAAGCACAGCTTGCTCTCGCTATTGCCGACTTTGAGGCTGCGCAAGCCAGTCTGCACGACTTCTCTCAGAGTTCAGCGGGCATAGCCCTGAAGGAGGGGGCATTTTTCGCCTCGGTGCTTGAGCGAATAAGGCAACCATCGCCCAATCGGCGAGACATTGTCGAGCTTCAAGCTGATATCGGAAGGCTTAGTCCGATAGGACATATTTTTTGCCGTACACGTAAAGCCGAAGCTCTGACGAATAAGCCCGAGAGAGCGGCAAGCTGGAAGAGAGTGCCTTTGAGTGTCCAAGAACGGGCGATTTACGAGAGCGTGGAGGGGTGCTGCCGAGCAACTTGGCCGGGCGTATCCGACACGTGGGGATTTCAAATGAGCTTGCTAATGGCCTATAGGATGACCGCGAGCTGCATGCCAGCGGCAATGGAGTACTTCACCGAGAAGCTCAATCAAACTCAAGCGACAATCTGGTCGGACGAGATAGAGGAGTTTGATTCAGATGACGACAAAGCCAAGAAGATATCAGTCTGGACCAGTGAAGCACGCAATTCCTTCCTCGATTTGGTGGCTCTCTACCAAAAGACCGTTCAGCGAGACTCAAAGTTCGAAGAGTTGACTCAAGCCTTGGAAACTATCTGGGCGGAAGACGCTAGTAACGGACGGAAGCCGCGAAAAGTTGTCATCTTCTCTTTCTTTCGTAGAACACTCGAATATCTGGCAAGACAGCTACGACAGCGCAAAATCGAAAACCGAATGATACACGGAGGGGTTTCGATTGATTCGCGCGAAGCGGCAATCGATGAATTCTTGGAATCAGACTCGGTGACTATCCTTCTAACCAGCGAGGTAGGTGGCGAGGGGCTTGATCTTCAGCGTGCTTCTGTTGTGGTCAATTACGATCTGCCGTGGAATCCTATGGTAGTTGAGCAGCGAATTGGACGAATAGATCGAATCGGCCAGCAGGCGGCACGGTTAGTGATAGTCAATTTCGTCATTGAGGATTCAGTTGAGGAGTATGTCTTGAAGCGACTACTCGACAAGATTCAGATTTTTAAGGACTCCATTGGTGAGTTGGATGAAATCGTCGGCGAGGAGATCGAAAGCCTCACTACCTCTGCGCTAAGGGGCGATCTCACAAGGGAGCAAATCGAGCAAGCAGTGGAACAGCGCGGCAATGCCATATCCATTCGCATTCATCAAGCCCGCGAGTTACTCAGCAAAGTTGATGGACTCATGGCTGCCGATCAAGGCCTGCTCGATGAGATTGGCGCTGTGGTAGGTGAGCGGCAAATACCGGCCGAGCCAGAGTTATTCAAGTTTCTAAATAGAGTACTTGAGACTAAATTTTCCGGCTGTCAATTGCCTTCGAGCGTACTAGAGAAGGTCGTCGAGGTAGATTTGAGGCAAATTGCGCCTAGCTTGGAAAGGTATTCACTTGAACTTGGCGATGATTCGCAGCCCTTTGCTCGCAGGTTGGCAACGGGAACTGTACGGCTTACTTTGTCTCGCGAGGCTGCATATTCGCATCCCAAGGCAGAGTTGGTACACCTTCAGCACCCACTTACTAAATACGCGCTTTTAGAGGTTCTGAAAGAAGGCGAGCAAAACCATTCTGCCTTCGCCATCGCGCTATCAACCGATCTCCTTCTAGCCGGCGAGTACGCCTTTCTTGTGGCGACTGCACAGATAGGGGGACACAGACCTCATACGAAACTAGTGGGTGTGATAGTCAGCCGCGACGGAGAACAAGTCTGGTGTGACTATGATCTAGTCAGCCAAATCGTAGTGGCACTTCTTGATAAGGGTCAAGATCACCAACCGCGGCCTTTGAACGGCGAAGAAGACGAAAGTTTGCAGGCGAAGCTTCTTGCTGGATTGCAAGCAACCATAAAGGAAATCGAGCATAGGGAAGGTAAGCTCGACCAAGCTAGGCGCGAACAACAATTCGGAACCCGCCGGGCAACCCTAGAGTTCCTATTGCGCCGTGCGAGCGAACGGCTGGACAGCCTAAGGGATAGCGGCGCGGCCGAGTTTGCCGTCCGTATGGCTCAGGCGCGTCTTGCCAAGGCCCGGCGCGAACTGGATGCTTTCAGGTCTGCCCCGCCACCCACTGCTTGGGCCGGAGTGGAACACGAGGAAATCGCAGTCGGGTTGTTGACCGTCATTTGACGTGAAGCAAATATGCCAGAGCGGGTAGTGAGACTAGGAATAGATTACGGCACGAGTTTCTCGAAGATCGTCTTTCGTGACTATGGGGCACCCGGCGGAGAGAAGGCCTACGTGATGTTAACGAATGGCGATTTTCGTACGCCATCTGCAGTTGGCGTTGACGGCGAAGAATTCATATTCGGAGTTGACCCGAGCCGGCAGCGGCGGAACCCAGCCATGGTCTGGCATGAGAGCGTGAAAATGCGAGTTGCCGGCGAAGTCAAGAGTAACTTTGGGAAATATTGCCACGGCACTCTGTTGCCTTTGCCAACTGGTTTTAGCGCCAAGGACCTCGCTGTTTTGAGTGTTTGGTTTTTGATCTCGGAAAGCAAGAGAGCGGTGAGGGAGTACCTCAAGAGTTTTTCAGGAACTATCGCGATCGGGTTTACGCTGGGAATGCCCATGAGCTTTTTCGATGATTGGGCACTGAGAAGTACTTTTCTTCAGATTTCGAGAGCCGCGTGGGAGTTGAGCAAGTACCACTCGATAGATGAGAGGATCTCCTTTAATGAGGCTGAGCGTTGTCTGCGATCTGCATACTCCGCTGTCAAGGATAGTGGTGATGTGCTCCCTGGCGAGATCAGGGATTGGATAAGAACTGAAGCCGAAGCGGCCATCTGGTGGCCTTTCCTTTCACCCGCGGTCGGCGATGGCCCGTACGCCCAGATTGACATCGGAGCGGGAACGACAAACATTAGCATTTTTAGAATAGTTCCTAAGCACACCGCATCAGGTTGGGTTAAAGCCAGCGTTACATTCTTCGGCGCAATCTCACCTCCGATTGGTATGGACGCGGTGGACAAAGCGATCACTGAGTGGAAGGGTGGAAATGACGTACTGGAGTGGCGCGGTCGGGAGGATCAGTTACTTTACGGAAAACTGGGAAACCAACTAGTTTTACCTGAAGCGCGCCAAATACATGATGCCTACAAGCGAACGATCAACAAAGCTTTTAGCGAACTACTGCAAGGTCATGCAGAAAGGCATGCATGGGAAGATCATAAGATCTTTTTCCTGGGTGGTGGAAGCCTAGTCGCTTGCCTCGTAGAGCAACTGTGCGTTTCGCCGTTGGATCCAAGGAGAACACTCTCCGCGGCCGCCCTTGATGTGCCACCCGATATTCGTTCGTCCGACGGAAGGGAAGTTCCGGCAGTAATGTTTCCGCACGTTGCCGTGGCGTATGGCTTGTCGGCTTTCTCAGGGGAACTGCCTAATATAGAAACTCCCAGCGAGACCGCACCGATGGAAAACGTCAATCCTCCCTCTCGACGGTATCAAAACATTGAAATGGATGAATGGCGCTACTAGATGTCACGCGGAATAGTCTACCCCGGCGCTGACTCCGGCGGTCATGCTGAGGATCGTCGCGACGATGAGAGGCGAATGCCAAATGTAGAGAAGTAGGTTGATACTTGTCTTTATGATCACTCTCGGGATAGATCTTTCATCCATGCCGGAAGGCACCGCTGCTTGTTGCGTTGATTGGCTGAAGAATTGTGCGGTGGCGAAGGCACCTTCTCTTTCCTGTGCGGACAACGAGCTAGATACACTCATCTCCAAAGCTAACGCGATCGGAATCGACGCACCCTTTGGTTGGCCGGAGGCTTTCGTTGCCGCCGTGACGAATTGGACCGACGATGCGTGGACTACAGAAGCCCGCGATCGTTTCCGGTTCCGTGAGACCGACCGCGCAGTGCGAGATAGAATCGGACGATGGCCTTTAAGCGTCTCTACCGATCGCATTGCGCTTCCAGCGATGCGCGCCATGGCGTTGTTACATCGGCACGAGGTCACCAACCTCAGTGGAGATGGACGTTTCTTTGAGGTCTATCCTGCGGGTAGTCTGTTCTGTTGGGAACTACGTTGTCGTGGTTACAAGAGGATAGATGAAGAATGCCTTGGATTCCGGAATGAGATTCTCAGGCAGTTACGGAAGAAACTTCCCTGGCTCGATGTACCCGAGACTTATGCGGAGTCCTCCGACACTCTCGATGCCCTGGTTGCCGCACTCACTGTTCGTGTCGCCGTTCAAGGGGCGACTATCAAACCGTCTTCAACTCAGATTGCCTCTGCCCAACATGAAGGATGGATTCATCTGCCGTCTGACTGGCCGCGACTTTGAAGGCTTTGAGTGCCTCACGTTTCATGATGTAAAGGAAAATTATGGATGCGCTGATCCCGGTACTAAACACTCGTAATTTCCTCGAGGAGTTCGAAGTATTCAAGGCTTCCATCCTGGCTGCATCAGGGAAAGGGTTCGAGTCTTTCACCACTGGCTTACCTTACGAGTGGGAGCAGTACAAAGAAGTTGTTTACCATGAGGCCCGTCAACGGTTGGACTATGAAGGCTGGACGAGGTCGGAGATTGGGACTGGTTCAATTCTTAAGGCGCTGATCAACGCCATTGAAATCAAGTTTCCAAAGGGCAAACTAAGACACCCGATAGAAAACAACCTGGTAGATTGGGACTCCCGTTTCGGCCCAAATAGCCGGACTCACCTTTCCCTCTTCACAGCTTTGGACACTCCGGAAGGTCGCACTTCGTATGAGTCTCTCCTGTTTGGTTTCTACAGAGACGAACTTTCATCGCCAGAAGCCTTTGAGCAAATCATAACCCGTGCAGGAAAACGCTATGACTTCATAGCCTATGTGTTCTTCCTCAAAGACTGGTCACAATTTTTGCCAATCGCGCCGACTAATTTTGATCGGGCCTTCGACATGCTGAAAGTAAATCTCCGAACCGCGCGCCGCTGTTCTTGGCAGAACTACCAGGAATATCTGGGCGTACTGCGCCAAATCCGCGACGCATTGAGGGATGCTGGGGTGGATGATGCGCGGCTCATAGACGCCCACTCGTTCTGCTGGATGTTGCAACATCCAAAGTTGCCAAAGTCGTCTGTAGAGCGAACTGTTCCGTTGCCCCAAGCCCTTGTCATCAAAGCCGCGATGTCTGTGGATGAGATGAACGAAGTGGCATCCGGTAACACCGTTGGCAAGATCAATTGGAATTTGATCAGAGACAACCAGGCCGCCGTGGGTCGACTTGCCGAAGACACTGTATTGGAGTCAGAGAGATCACGGCTGCGGCAAGCTGGGCGAAGCGATCTTGCCGAGCGAGTTCACTCGGTATCGGACGATCATCGAAAAGGCTACGACATTGAGTCCTTCGACGAAGACGAAACGCCGCGCCTCATTGAGGTGAAGGCCGCCAGAAGGGAAAACGGTGTGATGAACTTGTTCCTGAGTGAGAATGAATGGCAAAAGAGTCAAACGCTATCAAACTATTTCTTTTACCTCGTGTTTGATGTAAGAGCGAGTTCTGTATCGATTCAGTATTTTCCGGCGGATCAACTCAACTCCGAGGCTCTGAAGCCGATCGTTCATACGGCGTGTATCATCGAGTCATAGACGTTCTTCGTCAATATCCACATGTTCTCACCAACCTCTATAGCAAACTTCCTCGCCTGTCAGCATCTCACTGCGCTCAATCGGGCCGAGGATGCCGGCGAAATCAAAAAACCTTTCTTCGCTGATCCTGGTCTGGATCTCCTGATCAAACTCGGAGAGGCACATGAGCAAGCGAACTTAACTCGGTTAGCTGAACAAGGACTCAGCATTGTAGAAATACCGACTGACGGCTCACGTAGAGATGCAGCGGCCAGAACAGTCGAGGCTATCCGCGGCGGTGCTGAGGTTATTTATCAGGCATCATTCCTTGACGATCAATGGTACGGACGCGCCGACTTCCTAATTCGCGTCGATAGGCCGAGCGAGCTCGGATCATTCTCCTACGAAGTCGTGGAAGCAAAGCTCGCGCGATCTACTAAGGCGCGTGCCAGCATCCAGCTTTGCTTCTATTCAGATCTACTTTCACAAGTACAAGGCCCAGTGCCGGAATTCATGCACGTAGTATTAGGCGGCGGAGCAGCACCGGAGAAGTTTCTTGTAAATCATTATCTGGCATACTTCCGAAAAGTCAGGCGAGATTTTGAAGTCGGTTATGCAGCGAACGCGGCGACATATCCCGAGCCGGTCGAGCATTGCCGAATCTGCGATTGGTTCACTGTTTGTGACAAGCGCTGGCATGATGACGATCATCTTTCTTTAGTGGCCTACATCACACGCGACCAGCGCGAGGCGTTGATCGCGCGCGAAGTAGATAGTATGGCGAAGCTCGCGGCTCTCCTACTTCCAATCACTCCAAAAATCGATCGCATTGCTCCCGCTCCGCTGTTGCGCATACGCGAGCAGGCACGAGTGCAGATTAAAGGGCGCGAAAAAGGGAAGCCGGTTTTTGAGTTTATCGTTCCTGATGAGAGAGAGCAGGCCAAAAGGGAAAGACGGTCAGGGAGAGGAGGCGAGACTGAGAAAAAGGCCGAAGCGCTTAGAGGTTTCGCTTCATTGCCGTCACCTTCCGCCGGTGATTTGTTTCTCGACTTCGAAGGCGATCCGTTCGCATTCGATCAAGGCCTCGAGTATCTCATCGGCACAGTAACAATCTCGGAGGAAGGGAAGCCGATCTGCGAATCCATCTGGTCCTTCGACCCGAAGTCGGAGAAGCGGGCATTCATCGAGTTCATCGAGAAGGTCAAGCTGGCTCGCTCGACTTATCCAGATATGCATATTTATCACTACGCACCGTATGAGCCGACTGCCATCAAACATCTTGCGGGGCGTCATGGGGTTTGCGTGGACGACGTCGATGAGTTGCTGCGCGCCGGAGTTTTTGTCGATCTCTTTCGAGTTGTTAGGCAGGGACTCCGGGCTTCAGTTGAGAGCTATTCGATCAAGAAGATGGAAGCGTTCTATGGCTTCCGCCGGACAGTGGCCTTACGCGATGCGACTTCCTCGCTGCAAGCCTTCGAATCGGTGCTAGCGCTGCGAGACAATCCCGAGGAAGCGAAAGAAATACTGAGCACGATTGTTGACTACAATCGGGATGATTGTCTCTCGACATGGCACCTGCGCGAATGGCTGGAAAAGTTGCGCAGCGAACTGGAAACGAAACTCGGACAAACGATTACCCGTCCGGAATTGAAGGCGGGCTCGGCGAGCGAGGCACTAGAGGCAGAACTTACTGAGATCAGTATTCTCAAGGATCGTCTGATCGCGGGATTGCCGGATGAAGAGGATGAATGGACCAACGATCAGCGTGCGTGTTGGCTCCTCGCACAGTTGCTGGAATGGCACCGACGCGAAGACAAGTCGATGTGGTGGGAATACTACCGTCTATGCAGCCTGTCGGATGATGAGTTGATTGAAGATAAGAACGCGTTGGGAGGTCTCGTTTATCTTGGGGTAGTGAATGAAACAAAGAGATCTTTGATTCATCGTTACTCGTTTTCGCCTCAGGATCACACGATTGATCGTGCGCTGGAAGTGCACGATCCCGACACGGAACAAAGCGCCTGCTCGGAATTTACGCTCGACGAGATCAGTCTGACGATCGATCTAAAACGAGGTAAGAATTCAGACAAGCCTCACCCTACTGCGCTCATTCCGCACAACTACATCAACAGCAAGAAACAAGTCGCCAGCCTTATGGGAATTGCAAAGTGGGTGGCCGACAACGGGATAGAAAATAGAAGTAACTCACAGTTTCAGGCAGCACGCGACGCTCTGCTTCGGCGACCGCCGCGCATCGCCGAAGGAACCATTGAAACCGCGATTAGGGGTTCATCACCTCTCGAGGCCGCAAAGAAACTCGCTCTCGGTTTGGATCGTTCGATACTGCCCATTCAGGGGCCGCCCGGCTCCGGCAAGACTTATACGGGCGCACACATGGTCATCGCGTTGGTGAATGCCGGCAAGCGTGTCGGTATTACAGCCAACAGTCACAAGGTTATCAGTAACCTGTTAACGGCTTTATGCGAGGCCGCCGAAGAATCTCACACTGAATTGAGGATTGTTCAGAAGCCGAACGAAGGAGATGGCTGCGAGCATAAATTCGTCACGCAGACAGATGACAACGGAAAGGTACTGGAGAAACTACAAAGCGGCGAAGCCCAGATTGCCGCGGGGACAACCTGGTTGTGGTCACGCGAGGAATTCGCCGGCTCCGTGGATGTCTTGCTGGTGGATGAAGCCGGTCAGATGTCGTTGGCAAATGTGTTGGCCATATCGCCTGCAGCTGAGAGCGTGGTGTTGCTCGGCGACCCGCAGCAACTCGATCAACCACAAAAAGGCGTTCATCCACCCGGCGCTGAAGTGTCAGCGCTGGCCCATCTCTTGAACGGCCGCGCTACGATCGAACCTGAGCAGGGCTTGTTTCTTGGCGAGTCGTGGAGGTTGCATCCGGACATCTGCAGTTTTACCTCCGAAGTCTTTTATGAGGGCCGGCTAAAACCGAGGCCCGAGAATGCGCAACAACGTCTCAACGCCGCAGGACCGCTCGATGGAACAGGCCTTCGTTTTGTGCCTGTCGAGCACAGCGGCAATAAGAGCGATTCGCCGGAAGAAGTTGAAGCGATTGCCGAATTGATTGAGGGGTTGTTAGGCAGTGGCGCAACCTGGACCAATAAGAAAGGCGAGACGGCGCCTTTGGAACATAAGCACATTCTTATCGTAGCGCCCTACAACGCACAGGTCGCGTTGCTTGCCCATAGACTTCCGAAAGCTCTCGTCGGCACCGTAGACAAGTTTCAGGGCCAACAAGCTCCGATCGTGTTCTATTCAATGACCACGTCCACTCCTGAAGATGCTCCTCGTGGAATGGAATTCTTGTACAGCGCCAACAGGTTGAATGTGGCAACATCGCGCGCACAATGCGTCACGGTGCTCGTAGCGAACCCGGCGCTATTCGATGTGCAGTGCAAGACGCCGCGTCAGATTGAGCTCGCCAATGCGTTTTGTCGATATTTGGAGATGGCTCTGGTGATCTCACGATAGAACTCGAAGACTCGATACCAGTCCTTCTGGGCATATCCGCTGAGGCGCTGCGTGTTACATATGAAGCTACCTTTGTAGCTAAGAGATCGACTGAACACTCGATGGCCATGGACGCGTGTTAGGTGGAGGACTCATCTTGAGACCTAGCAGCAATTCTCGATGCTAATTCCTTAGGTGCCAATTCGTTCAGATGTCAATTCCTCAGAATGCGACATCGTTGACAGCTATCCTCAATATGCTTAACTTTAACGCTCTTACTACGGTCGGTTTTCCTAATGCGGGTACTTGAGTGTATTTGGTGTTTAACAATCATCCTCGCCACGCAAGATTAGCAGCGAACCCTCTATGAATAATGGGTCATCACCCAGCTAGAACAAACAAACCAGTTGACGATTCTCCTTACGGCGAATCGGTAATCCCGATAAGGCGAGTCAATTTCCTGGTTGCGAAATGCAAGGAGACACTTCAACAGACGCCGGGGAATGTGCTTGAAGTTGGGGTTTACAAAGGCGGGACACTCATTGCCCTTTGCGCTGCGTTAAAGGAGGTGTGCCCTCAGTTCAGAGTTTACGGGATCGATACCTTCACTGGGCACCCGTACACAGATGGCCACCCCGTACATCCCCAGGGCAAATATGGAGATGTCGATATGGCCAAGCTTGAGCGCTTAATCGTCTCTCGCGGCTTGAAGTCGTGGGTGAAGTTATATCGAGGGAGAGTCGAGGATGTATTTCAAGGATTACAGCTCGCGAACGTTTCGTTCGCTCATATTGACTGCGATTTGTATGCTCCTGTGAAGTACTGCGCTGAGAACGTACCCGGAGTGATGAATAGAAGGGGCGTTTTGTACTTCGACGACTATGGCCACGAACACTGCCCCGGAGCCACCAGGGCAGTCGAGGAGGTGTTTAGCAGTACTGACCTTCAGGAGGTGCACATATCTGAGGATAATACTTGCTGGTCCTGCTATCTGAAGGTACCACCAGGCGAGTAGTAGGTTTGTCTGAAGTCTTCTTTTTGAAGGCCGCGATGAGACGCCCAGCCGCAAATCGTCTCCGCGAAAACCTGTTTCGAGAATAGTCAATGAGCGGACGAGCATCAATCATCATCAGCGATATCCATATTGGGGCAGGACTCCTGGACGATTGTGACGAGGAGTTGGAGTCACACCTATGCGATTTTCTGCAGACGCTATCCACCAGGGCGGAGTCCATCGAGTTGATAATCAATGGGGACTTTTTAGATTTCGTTCAGGCACCGCCCTGGAAAGGCGCCGAACTTGAGTCAAAAACACAAGACAGTATTCCTCTCTGTCATACCGAGGCGCACTCTCGCAGCAAACTCAGTGCAATTCATCAGGCGCACGGCGCGGTGTTTAATTCATTAGGCAGCTTTCTCGCCTCCAAAGCCGATAACAGATTGGTGATTCTGCCGGGCAATCATGATGCGGATTTTTTTTGGCAAACGGTCCGGACGCAATTCATAGAGAAAGTTTCTGAACTGGACGCGTCCGTGCAACCCCAAATCAGGTTTCACCTGGAGCAGGTCTATAGGCCTGACGACTTCCCGGAAGTCTGGATCGAGCACGGTCACCAACATGACCCGACAAACGCTTTCGAGATCGACGACAAACCATTCTGGAGCGAAGCAGATCGACCAATATTCCGAGACGTAAATGGTAAGGAACGTCTCTTCGAGTGTATTGGAACTCGATTGTTGATCAAGTATATAAACGAGCTGGATAGGAATTACCCTTTCGTGGATAACGTTAAACCCTTCGGCAAGTTTGTCGCTCTCTTCTGCCGTTCCGTCTTCGCGCCGTCTTACTTCATAAAAGCGGCGGCCGGGATGTGGGGACTCCTCCGTTTTCTTTCGTCAATAACTGTTCATCATCGTGGCGACTTTATGGATTCGCCAGAGGAGAGTGAGATAGACCCGCGTCCGGTGCTTATGACGTGGGAACGGGCCTTATCATCAGCGGATAAGGCGGCGCTCGTCAAAACGATACGAGCGCGAGGTTTCCCACTGGATCGGTCCCTCAAACTCTACGTTTCGGATCTTGACGATGCCAGGAAACTCATGGACTTCTTATCTCAGAACCTGGAGATCGCAAAGGATCCGCCGGCTGACGACTCGTCCTTTTTAGGAAGTGGCGAAGGAGAATTGTCACTCTATCGCGGGTTCAAGATGGACGAAACATTAAAGTTGAAGAAAGTGGCCAAAAACTTGCTCCGGAAGGATGGGGTCAAAGCAGTAGTCATGGGTCATACTCACGAGGTCGTAGATGATCCAAATTTGGCTTATATCAACAGCGGCTGCTGGACACGTTACCTCGATTTTCGGAAAAGTGGAAAGATTCGCTCGTGGTCGGTGCTTAAGAAGAACTCTTACGATTTTTTCCCGTACTTATTGAATTTTGTCGAGATAAACCCTGGCGGTTCATCACTCATACAAAAGAAAACCTTTCGAGAAAGGACCTCATGAGTAATCACCTCATCAAAGTCGAAATCATCGTAAACGACAATGAATTAGATTGCCATTGGTCACCCGGGATGGAAGTGGGTGCGCATCTCATATCTGCCAATCTCGCTGGCGTGAAATATTGGTCAAGCAAGGTACGCGAATGCCTGAACCAGTTCGTTAGTGACTACAAGACTCCCGAGGCGATCGATGTCAAACAGCGAAAAGGAATAAGGCTTTATAGGGAACACTTGCAACTGTTAGCAACGGCTGGTAACGCTTTATATCGTGCACTTTGCGATGATAGTAAACACACTACAACGCCGGAGGAAATGAGGGATTGGCTAGGGGCAACCCGTCGCGTGCTGGCGGATCGAGGAGACAGTTGTTTTATCACTTTCATGGTGCCAGATAACGTGCATGTTCCATGGGGATTAATCTACGATGCAGATCCTGCCAAGCTCTCTATGGACGACACCGAACTCCCGAAGATGGAGGAATTTGAAGATTTTTGGTGCATTAAGTTTGGCGCTTCAAGTGTGCACTCAACGATTCCATTGCGGGCTATTCCTGGAACCCTGCCCGGCGAGTCGTTCCAATTATTGTCCGCCATAAATCAGTCAGTTTACGGAAGAGCATACTCGGTTATGCCCGATGTAGAGCAAGCCTTTGTTGAAACATTCTGGGGGGAAACCAACATTCAGGGAGTTTTTAGTGAACACCAACTTCGAGAGGCTTGGAGTCAGATCAACAGGGAGAATGGGATCTTGTACTTCTACTGCCACGCCAACGGGACGACTATTGAATTATCCGAAACCGAACCGCTTTCCGCCGAAGAGCTTCATTTGGTTTTGCGTCGTGCAATGAGGTCCCCAAGCGTCAATTTGGCATTTTTCAATGGTTGTAACACTGCAATTGGACCAGATAAACATACCGGCGAGATTGGTCGGAGCTTTATGGAAATTATCAAAGCACTAGAGTTCAGGGGATACATCGGTACTGAGGCAAAGATCCCTGACGTATTCGCTTTGCGATTTGGCTTCGATTTTTTGTTTTATTTCCTTAACGGTAATGGGTGTTTGTTGGAAGCAATGGGATATTTGCGTCGAAAACACTGGCCTCTCAGTTTGGTCTATACGATCAACTGTGATCCTTTGGTTGCGCTCTCGAGAAAGGGCGTCCGAGCCTTTCCTGATAAATTATCTGATGACAACTTCAGTACGGATCGGATCGGAAGCAACTTGCTTCATCGCAATTTGGGACTTACGTAAAACGCATGACTTCAGAAACACAAGATTGGCCAGAGTCTCCCTACAAAGGACTCGCATACTATGACACCGGAGACCGGCCTATTTTTACTGGCCGTGAGGACGAGATCGATGGAGTTTCACGACTCCTCGACGAAGGACAAACACGCGTTCTTCTGCTGCATGGCGAAACGGGTTGCGGCAAATCATCCTTCCTTCGTGCCGGCCTGATTCCTTACTTAGAAGAGCTCCGTTTCAAATTCCTTCACGAGGAACGCGGCAATCGCGCGCTAGGAATCCCGGTATTCATAACAGCATCAGGTAAACCGTTATTGAAATTAGGCAAAGCTATTTTCGAGCATATTTCGGCGGACGAGAAGGACAAATTGCCGGAGCAGTTTAGGTACATATCACCCGATGAATTTGCAAGTCACGTCGCCACTAACCCGAAAATAATGGGTCGGGTGTTAAAAGACCTAGCTTCGAGATCTCTCAAAACATTGGTTCTGATAATCGATCAAGCCGAAGAGGTTATGACGCTGTGGCCGGAGAACAGTGAGAATGAGGACAAAACAAGCTTTTTCGAATTCCTTTATGTTTTTAGCAGCAAGCAGATCAATGTGAAGTTAATTCTTTCATTACGAACAGAGTATTACGGCAAGTTCATGAGCGGGCTTCACTCTTATACCTACAACATGTCCGGCTTCCGCGACTACTACTTGAAACCAATCGCAGATAACGAACTGAGAGACGCGATTGAGCTACCAACGAAAGATGAGCCAATCAATGGCTATGGAGCCCCCCGAGATAAATACAAGTTCACGTACGAAGAAGGGCTGGTTGATCGAATCGCGCGGGATCTAAACAACAGCAACATCATCGGCAGTCGGCTCGCCGTGATGCAAGTGATTTGCAAAAGACTCTATGAATCTAGTCGCGCGAAAGCATCCTTACAGAAGAAAGCTAAATGGACAATTAAGTGTTCTGATTATGCAGCCCTCGGCAATATACCGGATCAACTCAATGCTTATATCGATGAAACGCTAACAGACAAGATCAACGAAGCAAACCTTCCTGATGACATCGCACGCTTGGAAATCAATCGGTGGAAAAACATTTTGTATAGGCTGATTGATAGCCACAATGACGGGAGAGTTACGAAAAGGTATGAGACTGAAGGTGAGTTGGTTGACTTGGCGCGTAAGCTGAGATGCAGCTTGAACCCGAAGGACACTCTAGAGTTCTTGGCCGGCGCCTCCCGCCAGATACTACGTCAAGAAGTGCAGTCGGTATTTTTTCAGTACGACTCACCGCCCGGCGAAAATTTGGGCGCCGATCAAAGAGTGACTCAGTACACCTTGGCCCACGATGCTATAGGCCTTGCCCTGAAAGAATGGAAAGGTGTTTACGACACAATCTCCGCCGGCAGAAAGCATCGAGTAGTTGTCAGCGCTGCGGAAAGAGATGACTTTATCTTAAACGCAGCAAATTACAATCTCGAAGATTTATATGAGCAAGAGGATCGGCCTATAGACCGAAAGCTTAGCGCCGTGAATGATTTTCTCTGGGATCATCAAATATTAGCGTTCGCGCAACATAAGAGATTTTTTAAGCGACTAGGTATTGATTTGGATTTCCTGAATATCCCAGTCGACACCAGAGCGGGTCATCATCAGGTAGAGGACATGTTAGCTTCGAAGGACTCGGCATCAGTATTGGTTTCCTACCCGAGATTCCTTATTGCTGAAGACGCGTCGCGATCTTCGCTGGATTTCGCGATTAGCAACGTCTTTACCGGTTATGCGCTGATTACCCGTCAATCACTGCGTACGAGTTTTGAATGGGATCAACCGATCGACTCATTTCTTAAGACTTTTGGCGCGCTTTCACAATTGCGGGTTGCAGCTGAGGATGAGGGTGCTGCCAAATTCGTCAAGACCCTACAGGAATTATTAGATTTTACCAAACTCGTCACAGGCGTGACATCCGGCGTTAGCTCTGAACCGATCGAATGCCAACCACTGCTGGACGGCCGGCAAGAATTATTTAAGAAACTAGAACACAGAGCAGTTGATGTGCTCGTCGTTACAGCGCCTTCAAGAGCATATGCCACACAGGCCGGTTATCCAATTTACTTTGATTCAAACGATGCGTTACATCTCTTAGAGAGTATAGCGAGCCACAGCTTGGATATACGCCGACGTGAAGAACTGGAACGGCTTAACAGAGACCTGATAGTTCACAACTGTTGGAATATTAATGTCGCAGAGCGTAAATGGGAAAACGACAAAGAGCTAACCGACTTGATTCTGCGACTGGCGTCTGTGGCACTATTTGCATCGACCTACATAAGAAGATCCCAGGAAGAAGTAACAAAGTATTTACAGCAACTGAACGAATGGATATCAGATCTTGACTTCGATGTCATGAGAGACACCTTCGAGCTTTGCTACGACTTCAGCTTGACGGAAAGCTACTTCGATTCGTATTTAGACAGATCTTCTAAATACTATTATCGCCCTGCGATCACAGACGCGGTTAATCGCGCCGAACTTTCAAATCCGCATAAGGTATATAAGCGCATGATGGGTTTACGACATGAGTACTATGAGATGTCAGAAAGGTTCGAAGTCTTGAAGTTGTCCGGCAAAGAGAACAACCTGCGGGTGAAAGCGCAGCGGTTGAAAGAGAGATCGCGTCGGCATTACCATATCTTCAACTACGTTGACGCAGTGTCCATCCTCGAACGGGCCTGTGAAATGCTGAGCAATGGAAAATACTAATCTTCTTGAAGTAGAGGGTCTCAGTAAGACCTATGAGACGCTCTCTGGCGAAAAAGTTAGAGCCCTTAACAATATCTCTTTCTCGTTAAACGAAGGCGATTTCCTGACAGTGGTCGGCCCTTCCGGCTCGGGCAAGTCAACCCTATTGCAAATCCTTGCCGGCATTGAGCCATCCACATCGGGGAGCCTTAGATATCCACGGTACGGAAAGGCGCCTCGTATCGGTTTTGTCTTCCAAACCAACACCGTATTTCCCTGGCGGACGGTTGAAAGGAATTTAACTTATCCGTTGGAATTGCGGAAAATCGATCGTGCCACTCGAAAACGTAAGGCTGTTGAGTTGTGTCACATGGTTGGCCTCGATTGGGCTGTTTTTCACGGAAAGTACCCAAAAGAACTATCGGGAGGAGAAAAGAGGCGAGTGGCCATCGGGATGGCACTTGCTAGAGAGGCACAATTACTCCTTTTGGACGAGCCGACATCTCAACTAGACTACCTTACGAAATGGAGTATGCAGAACGTTATTCGAGAGCTGGCGTGTAAAGCAAACCTCACTGCAGTATTGGTAACCCACGATTTGGATGAGGCAATCCTCCTTGGCGACCGCGTTCTTATTCTTGAACAGGGAGCCACGAGAGCTCTCCTCAATATAGACTTGCCATATCCTCGACGTCAGTCATTATTCGGCAGCTTGGAATTTAACGCTTACCGAGAGCAGATCATCAATTATCACGGGTTAAAGGTTGATAATGACTGACTCAAATAGGGGGAACATATTCGCGCTTCGTATCGGGGTCTTGATCACACTTGTCTTTATGTGGGAGATGGCTGCCTGGAAAATCGCAAACCCGAAGTTACTACCTAGCATCAGTCACCTGTTTCGTTCCTCCTTTCCCAGCATAGCGATCTTTTCTGGATATCCCGAGGGAAGTTTCGTTGGCGCCATCTATACCCTTCTTCTTCATACTTATTATACTTCGGTCCGAGTTGTCGTCAGTTTGACCTCCGGAATTTTCGCGGGGTTAATGGCCGGGATGGGAATCCACTATTTTCGTCGTAGTCAAAGAGGCCATGCTCTGCTGCTAGCTGTAATCCGGGCGGTGCCGCTCTTCTCCTTAATACCCTTGTTTCTTTATTGGTTCGGAGGGGGAGAGATCGGGATATACTTCTACATCTGGTTTTCCGTTTTTGTGGTAATTGCCACCAATACGTATGAAGCTGTGCTGAATGTGCCGCCGGCATATATTCAGCACGCCACGCTTTTAGGAGCCAGTAGATTCCAAGTATTTAAGACAGTCACTGTGTTTGCTATTCAGCCCCAGATGATTGGAAGTCTCAGAAACGTTATCGGCTTATGTTGGGCATTTTCGCTAGGCGCTGAGTACCTGTCAGCACACACCGGTATAGGATACCTTCTGTATCAGTCCTATCTCTATGCTGACATGGGGAAGTTAGTGGTAATCGCCTCGCTTTATGTTCTTTTAGGCGCTATAAGTTTCATGCTTACAGGGCGGCTGTTATCGACCCTCAGAAGATGGAACTAACCGAGTAGAAGGAGTCAATGATGAAAAACCATCTCCATTTCGGGCGTGTTTCAGCCCTGAGCCTCGTTCTGTTCCTGCTTGCTACTCTCGGTGCCTGTCAACGTTCATGCAATTCCTCCCGGCAGCCTACTGCATTGCAAACTGTCAGGTTTGGCATGCTTCCTTATGCTGATCACACTTACGCCATTATCGGGGCTAAGCAGGGTTGGTTTAAGGAGGTCGGCATTGACATTCAATACCAGACCATCAAAGTGGAAGAGATCGTTCCTTACCTGAAGAATGGGACGATGGACGTGGTGTCGTCGCCGCCGGGAATCTTGATTTCGGCGCACGATAATGCCCCGAATCTGTGTAGCTTTGTCTTTGGCGACCTCTTCCAGGGTTACGCGATCTTGGCTCAGCCGGATGGCGGATATAAGAGCTATGACGAGTTCGTCCAAGGCGGAATGTCTCCAACCGACGCCGCCCGTGCCACCGCGCAGCAACTTCGAGGGAAGACTTTTGCTTACCCTACCGAAACAGCCATCAAACCCTTCATTGATCTGGTATTGGAAAAGGGCGGGCTTAAACGAAGTGATTTCAAGTCACTAGTCCTTGACGATCCTTTAACAGTCAACGCCATGCGCGGTAAGCAAGCGGCCTTTCAAGTGGGTGGAGTGCCTTCACGAATAGCGCTGCAACGCGAGGGATTCAAGCCAATCCTCACGTCGATTGACTTAGTGAAGGGCGCGACTCCCTCCGCGGATTCGCGAGAGTTGTCGAGCATCCTGCAAAATGGTTGGGCCACCACCAAGGAGTATTATCAGAAGGAGCACGAAACGATCTTGCGGCTTGCCTCTGTGAACTACCGCATTATGAAATTGATCAACACCAACCCGCAACAGGCGCTGGCGATTCACATGCCATATCTAAGTGAAGTGTCGGGTCAGAGTTTCACCGAAAAGGATGGGATGGTAATTTACTCGTCACTGGATCCGTTCGTAAGTTTTGAAGAGCAACGGGCTTGGTTTCATGACTTGCAGAATCCCTTGTACTATAAATATGTCAACGGGGCAATCCTCAAGAGCTTCACCGACCAAGGCGTTTTCAAAAATCCAGCTCCAGCCGTCGACGATGTGATATTCGCTGATGACATTTACTTTGAGCTTGAAAAGCTCAAGCAGTCGACCGACCAGTTGTTTCAACAAATTGAGAATCGACATGTAACGGCTAATAACCAGCAACTGAAGGAAACACTTCAAAGGGCCAAACACTTCTACGAAATCTATGACTACCTTGATTCGGAGCGCTTGGCTAAGGAGATTCTGGCAGCCACTCCGTGATAACGAGGATTCGCGAACGGATCGCTGAACCGCCCTGCGGCCCAATGGTTCTACGAAGGACCACGTGCAGGAGTGACAGCCGAAGTGTTACTCGAGTAGCGTAACGGGTTATTTGATACTGGCATACTGCCATCGCCCGAGCCATATAACATTCGTGACAGAAGTGTAATGAAACTCTCCAAGCCTTTTACCACTGTCGTCTCTTCTGTTCTACCAATCGTAGCCTTCTTAATTTTGTGGCAAGTGTTTTCGTTGATTTTAGGCAACGATAGGCTGCCCGACCTCAAGGAAAGTTCACTTGCTTTTGTTAGCACCATTAGCGAGAGCCGGATTATTGAAGATCAAGGAGGTGGAGCAAACGGATATCTACCGCATGTGTTAGCCACTCTTTACAACTTTTCTCAGGGGTTATTCGCGGGTCTAGTAATAGGCGGAATCGTCGCTTTGCTAATAGACCAGAATGAAGTAGTCCGAGGTGTGCTTGACCCGGTTCTCGAAATGTTTCGCGTTCTACCTCCACTGATCTTAGTTCCTTTCATTCTGGTTCTCTTTCACACAACGAACAAAACGCAAATACTAATTGCCGCCCTATACTCAGCGTATTCTATCTGCATTTATACGCTAAATGGGCTGCAAAATATTGATAGAAGTTATCTTTGGATTGCTGATCTGAATGGCTCTAGCCGACTTCAGAAGGCGATCAAAGTACAAGTGCCGGCAGTGATGCCAGAACTGATTGGCGCGTTGCGCATCACAACGCCATTAACATTGGGGATCGTCATCGTCGCTGAATACCTGGCTGCACCAGTTGGGATTGGAAGGGTCCTCAAATTTGCGATCTCATACTCACGCATCGACTTAATTATTGTTGGGATAGTGTGGGTAGTTATCATCTCAATTTTGATTGATTGTCTCATGGTCGTCATACTTAACTACACGCTGAGATGGTCGTTGCGAGCAAGCGAAGGATAAGTGTGATGTCATCCAAGCGATACGGACGGCCCCGCGACAACGGCATCAACTTTTGGCCAAAAGGCAAGAGACGACCCTCCCTAAATCCGGCCCGCTTGCAAGGAAGAGCAACATTGTCTTCAAGTAAAGGAGACTCTAGAGTGAGGTACCCGAATCTCGTCCCCACGTGTCATGATCTTCCCGCCTTCCGATCGCGGAATTCTGGTGTTGACCGCAAGGCGGTAATAATGATCGAACCTTGACGAGACTACCCAATCGGGAAGTGCTTCTTTTCGCTTTGTGGCACGGGTTTTCTGAAACACCTCAACCGTGCCCGTTATGGGGTCGCGCAACGCCACGACGCCGCTAGCGTCCGCCGATCTCTGCATCGGAGAAAGTGGCGCACTAAAGAATCTGCGCGTACGAGGCTCAGCATAAGATATTAGGAGCAGAACCTACTACTCCGTGAAACATAAGTCTCCGTTGCCGCGATCTCAGGATCGTTTGTTGAATTGATGACGGCTATTTGACGCTCCAAGGAACATGACCAAGCCTAGCATCATTGCAACCAGAAAGCCCTTGCCATTTAGTGAACTCTCGCCGCTTGAATTTGAGCGGATGTGTTTGTGGTTGGTACAAAGGCTAGGGTATCTACGGCCGGAACATCTTGGCGAAGCGGGCAGTGATCGGGGCCGCGATATCGTCGCGTCTAAGCCAACCTCCGGATGGGATGAGACCTGGTGGTTCCAGTGCAAGCGCTCTCAGCGCGTTAACATTACCACCTTAAAAGTTGAGCTGGATAAGCACAGTCAAATAATCGCGGAAAATTCGATTAAGCGCCCCACTGGTATTGTCTTCGTAACCAGTGCGGTTATGTCCGCCCGGACTCGGGAGTTTCTACGTGCTTATTGCGATCAATCTAATTTCAAGTACGAAGTTTGGGCACGTACTGAGTTGGACATGCTCGTCAAGAGGTTTCCAGAAGTTGTTGCAGAATTCTTCTCTACTGCATCTGCGACCAGCCAAACGGCACTGTACCAGCTTCCCATTCCTCCCGCCGACTTCACCGGGCGAGCTGATGAGCTCGTTCAACTGAAAGAGAGGCTTGAGCAGGATAAGATCGGGATCATTGGCATCTATGGCCAGGGCGGTATTGGCAAGACCGCTCTCGCATTGAAGCTCGCGGAGGAATTAAAGACAAGGTATTGCGACGGGCAGCTCCATCTTGACCTTAGAGGTATCAGCAAAGAGCCTCTCTCCGCGGTAGATGCAATGGCCCATGTGATACGAGCCTACCACCCCACGATCAAATTTCCTGAAACGGAGTCTGAACTAAATGCATTGTTTCGCTCTGTCCTGCACAACCAACAAGTACTCTTGTTAATGGATAATGCCGCCGACAGCTGGCAGGTAAGGCCGCTGATTCCGCCCGAGGGCTGTTTGCTATTGGTGACCTCACGCCAGTCTTTTTCTCTCCCTGGGATGTTCAGGATGAATCTGGATTCGCTGGCGCGTTTGGATGCGCGGAAACTGCTGTTGAAAATAGCTCCCCGGATCGCTGACCACGCCGAGTTCATTGCTCAGCTCTGCGCTTTTCTTCCTCTAGCCTTGCGGGCGTCTGCCACGTTGCTTCAAGTGAGTCCCGATGTTGATCCAGGTGACTACGCAAAGAGACTAACTGATGAGCATACTCGCATTCATCATCTGGGAACGGAAGGTCTCGAGGTTAGCGTAGAGGCCTCTTTGAACCTTAGTTACGAATCCTTGGACCGCGATGCCTCTTTCGTCTTTCGGAGGTTGTCAGTGTTTCCGGGCACATTTGATGCAAAAGCTGAAGAATGGATTTGCGAGGATGCAGACCATCGATACTTGAGCAAGCTGGTGCGCTGTAGTCTGGTAATATTCGACGCGGATTCGAAGCGTTATCACCTGCATGATCTAATAAGGTTACACGTATCGTTAAGACTGACCGAAGTAGAACGCGAAACAACTGCTCGAAAACATGCCACGTATTATCTCAAAGCGCTTGTAGAGGCTGACGGTCTTTACTGCGAGGGTGGTGATCACCTCGATCTTGCCCTAGGCCTATTTGAACGAGAGTGGGATAACATTCAAGGCGCTCATAAATGGGCGGAAAACAACATAGGATCTGATCAACTAGCAACCAAGATCTGCGCTGAGTATCCCCGCGCCGGGAGGTTCTTGCTTTCTCTGACGCAAGATCCACGAGAACACTTACGTTGGCTCGATCTTGCCCTGCGGGGGGCTCAGCAACTCAATGATCAGGACGCACAGGCCTTCCTTATGAATAGTCTTGGCCAGGTCCATTCAGAGCTTGGCGCGCACAAGAAGGCGGCTGAATTGCACGAACAAGCGCTAGTGATAGCCATCGAACTCAAAAACTATTTCGAAGAAGCACGTTCCCTGGTAAACCTCGGAACCGCACATGCCCACTGCGAGGAAGGTAGGCGAGGCATTGAGTTGCAGACCAGGGGCCTGGAGATTTTCCGCGAGCTCAAAGATCGCCGCAGCGAATCTGACGCTTTGAATCGATTGGGCTGGTCTTATGCAGACATAGGCGAATATCGCCGCGCTATAGAGGCTCATGAGCAAGCACTGAGCATTGCCCGTGATGTTGGCGACCGCCGCGAGGAAGGCATTGCATTGGAGGAATTGGGCTGGGCCTACTCTAAGTTGAACGAGGTATCGCGAGCCATTGAACTACAAGAACAGGGGCTCGTTATTTTCCAAAAGCTCGGCGCTTCCCGTGATCAAGGCAAAGCCTTGAGATACCTGGGCAATGTTTTTAACGATTCAGGCGAAGCGCAACGAGCGATTGAAATGCATGAGCAGGGATTGTTGATTGCTCAGGAATTGGGTAATTCGTATGAAGAAGGAGTCGAACTAGATCATCTGGGTTGGGCGCATAAAGCCTTGGGTAATCACGATAGGGCAATTGACTGTCACCAGCGAGCCGCCGAGGCCTTTCATCGTACCGGACATGCCGAGGATGAGAGCGTCGCTTTGTATAGCCTCGCTGAAAGTTACTGCGAGGCCGGAGAGGCCCAAACTGCCGTGGCCGCCTGTCGCGCCGCGGATGGCCTAGCTCGAAAGGATGGGAATCGTTGGAGGGTAGGCGATGCATTTCTCAGTGCGGGAAACATTTATCTTGATCAGGAAGATTATGAATCTGCCAGCGACTGCTATGAACATGCGATCCGAATTGCACGCGAAGTAAGTAACTCTGCTGGGGAAGGTCACGCGCTGTATAACCTTGGGTTGTGCCATACAAATCTAAACGACAGTCAGACCGCGATTATCGATTTCCAGAAGAGTCTCGCCGCCTACCGAGTTGCTGAAAGCAAGGAGGATGCTTCGGATGCGCTTCAGAAACTAGCGGAGCGATACAGCCAAACGAAAGAATACGACCAAGCGATCGATTGCTGTAAAACTTTATTGGCCGAGACGACCGATCGCTTGAGAGAAGTTGATCTGATCTACAGCATCGGCCAGCTCCACTATCTTAAGGGCGATTACCTCGCTGGAATTGAACTGTTTAAGGAAGCTTTATCGATCGCCTTGGAGATGGACAATCCTCGCAATGTCGGGACCATAAAGTTTGCCATCGGCCGCGCGTTGTTCAAGACAAATCAACATGCTGAAGCCGTCAATTATGCCGAGGAGAGTTTGCCGGTATTTCAGGGAGTTGAAGATCTCGCGATTAGGAAATCCGCGTTCTATACTTTGGGACATTGCTATCATGCGCTGGATAAACTGGACCGGGCCATCGAATATCTCGAGAAGTACCTGGTCCTGGCTAAAGAAACCGGTTACCTATATGGACACGCCGAAACGCTCTACAACATTGCCAACTTTCGATTAACCCTCAATCCCAAAGACCTCAAACCCTCGATCGATCTCTATGAACAGTCGCTGATCTTGTTTCGAGAAATGGCACATAAGAACGGCGAGTTGGCAGCCTTGAACAATCTCGCGATTGTCTGTAACAGGTTAGAGGATCATCGTCGCGCCGTTGAATATCTCGAAGCGGCTCGAATTATCAGCCGGGAGTTAGGTCAGGCAGGTCTTGAGCAGACGATTATCGGTAACCTGGGCGATGCCTTTATGGGGAACGGTGACAATACGCAGGCGATACAGTGTTACGAAGCATATTTGGTCACCCTTAGAAAGAGCGACGATCGCCCGAAAGAAGCGCTAATACTAAACACTCTTGGGAGTTTGTACTCCCAGCTCTATGACTATGCGCGAGCCGCTGCTTACGCCGCCGAAGCGCTACAGGTGTCTCAAACTAAGAACGATCGGGTTGAAGAAACGCGAGCGCTCCTGAACCTGGGGCTATTCAAGCATCGTCTGGGGCAAGCCGCCGTCGCTCTCGAGTTTTACCAGCAGAGCTTGACTGTTTGTCCAGAGATCGATGAGCCAACCCTAAAGTGTGACGTACTCAATCGTCTCGGCTCGGCATATCTCGATCTGGGAGATGCTCCGCGCGCCGTCAAGACGTTAGAGGATGCCATAATCCTAGCCCGAACGTTGGAGAAGCGCCTTGAGGAAGCCTGCGTGCTTGATAGTCTTGGGAAGTGTTACTTTCGTTTAGGCTACGGGCGGCTTGCGATTCCTTTTCAGGAGGACAGCCTGTCACTGTTTCGTGAGCTTGACGCCGAAAAGGATGCGGCCATCGTGTTGACCTGTCTGGGCGAGGCCTTGAGCGAACTCGGTGAAAGCGAGCGCGCTCGAGCAGTATATGATGAGGCGCTAATCATCGCCCGTCGTACAAATCAACTTAGAACAGAGGCGTCGGCACTGAACGGCTTGGCAGTGGTTTTGATGAACGCCGGCGAAATAGTTAAGGCCAAAGAAATGATTGAGACCGCGATAGACATGTTTCGCGAAACTAGTCATAGTCGAGGCGAAAGCGAGGCACTCAATAATCTGGGCAACGTCCACAGAAAACTATTAGATTGTCAGAAGGCCCTTGAATTACATAACAAAGCATTGAAAATTAGCCAAAGAAATGGTGATCGTTTTGGTGAGGGAATAATATTGGGTTCCCTGGGCGACGATTTTCGATCAGCAAAGGAGTTTCCGGCTTCTTTGACTTATTATGAGAAGCAGTTAGAACATGCCCAAGCAATTGGTGATCGCCGAGGCGAAGCTCGTTCCCAAGCCAATGCCAGTAAAGTCTTAGGGGCAATAAACAGACCTGCGGACGCCCGCCGTTATGCGAACGCTGCAATCAAGACTTACAAATCGATTGAAGACCAATCGCTGATCGAACTTAATCGTACACTGACCAGTTCCGAGACCGGCCTGTCAAGGAAGTGAAAGTCCATGTTAGCAGGGTCCATAAAACGTCATCATCGACAAGCGTGGCTTGCTGGTGTTGATCTATCTGTCGGCATTTTCTTCGGTGCCGGGACAAACCGATCAAGTCGAAGTAAAACAAGCCCTTGAAGATGTCAGTCCTTTCGTCGTTATGATTACCGCTGATTCTGGTGACCCAAATCTAGCCAATGTACTTGTCGGGTCTTCTGGAAGGATGGAAGTTTTTGCTCTACGGGACAGAACTATGGGAATCCGCTTTAGTGATGGTAACGCCAACAGGGTAACCGGAAACAACCTCCTCTCCAGGTTGTGGAACCTGGTCGATAATTAGCCCCGGCTCAAGTGGCAAATCGTAACGTGTCGCCAATAGTCGAATGTTCAAGTTAGAGGCGCGAAGTTTGGTTTCGGCGTCTTCATAACACAAGCTTTTGATCGCCGGAACTCTGGTTTGAGCTGGTCTCGACTGGCGCTCGCGTTGCACGTCCAATCGTAGCGCGACGAGCGCGACTGCCGGCAGGATTATGTAGACAATGAACGCTACAGTTGCAAGGACTGTGATTAGTCGTTTTTCGTTGCCCCTGACGCTGTAGCCAACGAGTACACCAAGTATGAATCTCATTCTTCTTCTCCTTTGATCCTCTTGTGGATCGCCCGTAACGCTGTCCGCCATTATTTATTCTGCTTAATTGTTCTGAGGGAATTTTGCGGCTGATCGTGATCTTGCAGACAGCATAAGTCGGGAAAGAGAATCGCCAGAAGAGGCTCGGTGGCAACACCCATTCCGACGCCAGCCCCTTGTTTTAAGAAATCCTAGAATATTAAATAAGGCCTACCTGGTGGGGAGCGTTATTAAATTTCTTTTAATTAGCTCTGTTGAAGAGGGGAGAGATCACGTTTAGCTCCGCGCTGGATCCTCGTGCGTTACACGGTCGTCAGCTTCACTCTCGCCGGTAAGCGTCAATTCTTCCGAGGCTTGCGTGCAAGAGGCCACTGCCGCTTCGATGGCAGATATCTCCTCATCGCTGAGTTCGGAAAACGTAGCGCGTTTAGCCTGCGATAGTCGTCCTTTGTTTTGAAGGATTAGCCGTACCAGCAGTGAGGCCCGACGGTCTGGCATATCGACGACTTCCATGGTCGCCCGAATGGCAGCGTCAAAAACTCTCAGGAATCCGATTTCCTGCTTGAGATCCGTGTGAATGGTTTCGGCAACGCAATAATACAGATATTCAGCGAACGCAGTTGCATCCCAGAATCGGTATAAATGCGCCGTCTCGTTATTCACGAGCAGCGATCCTTCTTGATTCAAGTCGTGGTCAATGAAGGGTGAAACAGATTGCGAGAAACCTTCCAGCACTTCATCATAACGGCGACGGTCGCGCAGCATGACGGCAGAGACTGGGAAGAGCAATTGGCTGGGCGTGAATCCGGAACTGGCGAGTTGCTGATGCACCAGAAAGCGATGAATGCGCCCGTTGCCATCCTCAAATGGATGTATAAACACAAACCCGAATGAGGCCGCTGCCGCCGCACAGATCGGATCGATATTGGAGCCGCGTAAGTTCTCCATCATTCGCATCCATCCGTTCATCAGGTCGGCGAGGTCATCAGGCTTGGGACAAACAAAATAGACATGTTCTCGGAAATCACTCATCGTTTCACCGATGAAGCTCTGAACTGTGCGCCATCCAGTAGCTGCATAGCGGGGATCAACGATCGCGTTCTGAAGCCTGATGAACGCTTGCGGATCAGAAGTGTCAAAGTTGGCCGCGCCGGTTAGTGCAGCCACGAAACGCTCAGTGCGCTTCGCGTTAGGCACTTCACCCTCAATCGCGAAAGAGGACTTTGTCTCCTTGGTATATAGATAATGTACCGCCCTGGTTAGAATCGTTGGTTCGCAGCTCTCCACCAGGGATTTAGCTTCCAAAGCCAGTCCTGCCCCCATCGCTCGGTTGAGCACATCCGTTCTACGGATAACTGGACAGTAGGTATGATCGCCCAGCAGATTGTCGTTGACTCTCTGTCGTTTGATCTTTCTGATAGGTCCTGTCACATGCAGTTTGGGATCCAATATGTTCACGTAGCCAGTGGGTGGCACATCCGGAGCGTCGAGAGTCTTGCCAGTTAGAAACTCACATAGAAACCAAGCGCGACGAGCATAGGCGCTCGTCGGTTCCTGCCTTATCCATCCCTCCAATAACTCGCTGTCAACCACTTTGAAGAGGGCGTAATAAACACTCAGGTCGACAGGCTCATAACGTAGCGCGAATTTGAGGTTTCCAATGAACCCTTGAGGCGCGTAGCCCGGTGGATAGTATTCCTTTATGGCGGGACTGGTGACGCTAGTCTTTCTGGCACCCGATCGACTCCATGACTGAACTGTGGGTAGACGTACGGGAAGGTCTAGCTCCCGAATGAGAGCCATCAGGCCTATGGGCTTGGCAGTTTGGTTAGATACGAAACTCTGATCGGACATGTGAAACTCTTATTTTGTATTGCAGGCTATGCGAACTCTTTATCGTCATCCTATGCGAAAAGGTTCAAAAGGACGATCCAGTCTGCGAATATCTTATCATTTCAGCCCGCGCGTGGAAATTTATTAACTAGGAAGCCGAACAAATTGGTGTTCACCTAGGCGAATGGAGGTTTGAGGTGAAAGCAAAGCTGTGCGGAGGGTAAATCAAGAGGGAGAAGTCCCTGGCGTTCGGCAGGAAACTCAAGCCTAGCGAGAACAGAATGGGTACTCCCCAAAAAGTCCCCAATGCATTTTCAGCGGAACTGTAAGGCTTTTAGATAGGCAGTTTGCGTGAGTTGGTCTAACTACTGAGCTGGTTGGGCAGCGATGATGCGAGGTTTGGGCGCTTCTCAACTATTGTTTTAAGGGTTCATATCCACAAGCCGCTTCGAAGCGGTCATGATCAATGATAAAGGTGTGAATTATCATTTGAGACGTTTGGTTAGCGGAGGCGGCCTTTTGCGGATCAAGATCGGTGGTCTCACACGCAATGAATAGCGTCACGAGTTCGCCGCGCAGTACTGCGAGGGAACTGCGATTGAGGTTATCGCATTCCTTTCAGCGATGACGCTATCTCAAGTGCCATTCCAGTTTGTTGAGAGGCCTGATGGCTCGAGTTGTTATTAGACGCCAAAGCCAAGAAATTTGTGTTTGACGCTGACGGAACAACATGCCTCGGTACAAATAGTGAAAATCAGACTTGCCGGAATTCTGCCGGAATGCGCTTGGCATCTATGCAGTCTTAGCAGTGCAGGTTGACTTCTCTAGCCGCGACAATTAGCCTTGCGCCGTAAAAACGAATTAAGCGCGTTACGTGGCGCGATCCGGTGGATTGACACGGTAGGGGTCTGGGGTTCAAATCCCCACGCGCCTACCATTTTTGTGTCAAACCGTCTCAATGAATTAACCACCCTCGTGCATTACGTAACATTCCAACCAATTTTCCTATGTGGCAAACGTCACGTTTCGGCAAGTACACGCATTGATGATGTCTTGGATCACTTAAAGAGGCATAAAGGCAACAGAAAATCTCCACCGTCTTGCTGAACTCGAAAATACGACTTCAACGGGCTGAAAAGAGCTTTAACTTGCATTTCGCCCGCGCCAGCCGACTCCCAGTAACAATTTACCTTTCGCCCATTCCCCTATCGCACGCCTAACAAAATATCCACGGTCAATTGGTCGAGACGCTCATAGGGAAGTTTCCTGCTCGTTAATTCGGTTCGATCGAATGTCATCGACTTGAGCTGACCAGCTTTCGCGCGGCTGTAACCCGCGATTAGTCCATTGTATTCAGGCCTTGCCGAGCGGATCTCAGCCAGAAGCGATTGAATCTCGCTGTCCTCATTGAACTGCCGTGCTTTCTCCTTGAGGATCAGATAATTTCGCATACAGCCGGCAGCAAAATCCCAAACGCCCTCCTCGTCTTCACTGCGATAAGAATGGGCGTCGAAGTGTCTTGGGCCCTCGTAAGATTCTTCAAGCAGTCTGACGACAAAGAAAAGGTTCTTGATCGATTCGGATCCGAAACGAAGGTCTTGATCAAAACGTGGTCCTTTTTGATCGTTAAGATCGATGTGAAACAATTTTTCGGCTTCGATTGCCTGGGCGACAACGTGATAGAAGTTTAATCCCGACATCTGTTCGTGGCCGACTTCGGGGTTGACCCCAACCATTTCCGGATGCTCGAGCGTCGCAATGAAGCCGAGCATTGCCCCAGTAGTCGGTAAGTAGATGTCGCCGCGTGGTTCATTAGGTTTGGCTTCGAGCGCGAATTTGTAGCCATAACCGTGGTCCATTGAATATGCGCAGAGAAAATTGAGCGCTTCACGATTCCACTTCAAAGCTTCACGCGGATCCTTGGCGGCATCGACTTCGGCGCCTTCGCGCCCGCCCCAGAAGACGAAAAGTTTTGCACCGAGTTCCGCGCCTAGCTCCATAGCATTCATTGTCTTTTGCACGGCATACAGCCGGACACTCGGATCACTTGAAGTGAATGCACCGTCTTTGAATACCGGATCGTAGAAAAGATTTGTCGTTGCCATAGGCACCTTCATGTTGTGATCTGCAAGCGCCTGTTTGAATTCGCGCACAATGCGATCACGTTCAGCAGGGGTACTATCGATCGGCACCAGATCATTGTCATGAAGATTGACGCCGTAAGCTCCGAGCCGGCTCAGCGCCTTAACGATTTTGATTGGACTCAGACTTGATCTTGTAGCATCGCCAAACGGGTCGCGGCCGCGATTGCCGACCGTCCAAAGTCCAAAAGTGAATTTGTGTTCAGGTTTCGGTTGGTAATTGGTGCTTGGCATCACATCCTCTTGGTGTTGCTTGGTCACATCGTCTTGTTGAGTACTATGAAAAGACAGAAAAAACGATCCACGAAATAACACTAACCGACACGAATGCTCTTAGTGTCATTTCGTGTGAATTCGTGGATCGTGTTTTGATAAGGCTGACACGAGCTGATAGATCATCTGTCACTTCGCGACTACTTCAAGCTTTGCTGTCTGATACTTTATCGAACTGGCGCCAACCATGATATCGAACCAACCGGGCTCAACCACGGTTTCCATGTTTAGATTAAGAAACGAAAGTTTGTCGGGCGTTATGGTGAACTCAACGATTTTACGTTCACCGGGCGCTAGCGAGACGCGCTTGAAATCCTTCAATTCCATTACGGGTCGCGTTACGGAGCTCACCAGATCACGGATGTAGAGTTGCACGATTTCAGCTCCTGCGCGTTTGCCGGTGTTGCTGACGGTAACGCTGACCCTGGTCGCATCCTGGGGTCTGATTTGCGCAGGGCTCACTTTCACGTTCGAATACTCGAACGTCGTGTAGCTTAGACCGTATCCAAACGGAAACAAGGGCTCTTTGCTGGTGAAAAGGTAACCGCGTCGAGCCGTCGGTTTGCGGTTGTAATAAGCGGGCAATTGCCCGACTGAGCGCGGAAAAGTCACTGTCAACTTGCCTGCCGGATTGAAATCGCCAAACAGAACATCGGCAACCCCGACTCCGGTTTCCTGACCGAGATAGAAGCCCTCGAGGATTGCCGGCACATTTTCCGCGATGTAATTAATCGAGAGCGGCCCGCTGTTGATAAGGATCACAATCGTCGGCTTGCCGGTTTCCAGGACGGCTCTTACCAGGTCGTTCTGTCGGCCGACAAGCTCCAAACTGTCGCGATCGCCCAGGTGGTTATCCGCCCAGGCCTCCTTGTTCGTATCCTCGTTTCCGCCGAGTACCAGCAAAGCGACGTCTGCGGACCTGGCGACCTCCACTGCCTCGGCGATCAACTTTTCGTCGTCTGCAGGGGTGCTCAGGTGTGAAGAATCGGCGAACCAGTCGCCGCCTTCCTGGGTAATCTTGCATCCTTCGGCATACGTTACTTTGATCTGGTTACCGACTTTTTCAGTAATTCCCTGACGCACGCTAACGCCGCGACCCGGATCGTCGCTGTAGCCACCGAGATGTACACGGTCGGCGTTTGGCCCGATGACTGCAATGGATCGCAACCTGGAAAGATTCAGCGGCAGCAAATTGTTCTCATTCTTTAGCAACACGATCGATCGGCGGGCGGCCTCGGCTGCCAATTCGCGATGCTCACGTGAGTTCGTTACCCTTACCGCTCGCTCAGGATCGACGTAAGGATTCTCGAATAGACCGAGAAGGAACTTCGCCCGAATGTTGCGCGCAACGGCTTTGTCGACCAGGGCTTCGGAGATTTTTCCGCTCCGAACCAGCTTAACCAATAATGGAAAGCAGTCCGGATCCGGCAGCTCTGTGTCCACGCCTGCTTCAAGGGCCAGCCGCGCGGCTTCCTCTTTGCCGTCCGCCACGTGGTGCAAATCTTGAAGCTGAGGAATCGCGTAATAGTCAGAAACAACGTGGCCCTTGAAACCCCATTCCTGCCTCAGAACTTTTTCCAACAGCCACGTGTTGGCGTGCGAGGGCACGCCATCAATCTCGTTATAAGAAGCCATTACGCTCATGATGCCGCCTTCTGTCACGGCCGTTTTGAAGCTGGGCAGGAAGACTTCGCGGAGGACACGATCGGAATAGTTTGCGGGACCGATGTTAGTGCCGCCTTCCGGTTGGCCGTGAGCGGCAAAATGCTTCGCCGTGGCAATAACGTGTTCGCCATTGATAGTTGGTCCCGGGCCTTGCAATGCCTTGACGATTGCCACGGCCAGGCGGGAGACGAGATAAGGGTCTTCTCCAAACGTTTCTTCTGTGCGACCCCAACGCGGCTCGCGCGCGACATCCAGATTCGGCCCAAGCACCTGTTGGCTGCCGCGGGCTCTGGTCTCGAGCGCTCCAGCAGTGAAAACTTTGTTTATGAAATCAGGATCCCAAGTGCTGGCCAGTGCGATTGGTTGGGGGAAACTTGTGCTCCCCTTAGCCATGTGACCGTGCAGGATCTCATCATGAAAGATCGCGGGAATCCCCAGACGCGTGTTTTCAATCAACCACTTCTGCACTGCGTTTGCAAAGACTGCTCCATCGCGCGGCCCCTTCTGCTCACGCTGTCTCGCGATCTGCCCGATACCGTATTTCATGACCTGCGCGGCTTTCTCCGGCGAGAAGTCTCCGCGATCGGTTGCGAAGTCCGTCTGGGCCTTGGCCTGCGGCCGATTTGACCAAAGACACGTCATCTGCGCAATTTTTTCTTCCAGTGTCATGCGCGAGAGAAGATCGGCCACGCGTTCTTCGACTGAGAGGCGCGGATTCTTGTAGTTGGGGAGTTGTACCTGCGAGCGAGCTTTGTGCGATGGATTGGAAGCACTGATTGCCACAAGAAGTGCCAGGGTTAACAACATGCGGAATCGGTCAACGAAGATAACAAAACCGAGTGAGCGCTGGATGTATCGCAACCCCGCAGGGTCTCGATCGGTTCGTACATCTAAGCTGATGTTCATCGGTTCTATTAACATTTGGTTTCTCCCACGACGAAGCGTCCCGACAATGAACATTGTAGGGGCGGCACTCCGTGGCCGCCCCTCCTCGCGGCTCCACTCACCTTCAAACATTTCGCAATTGCCACGAAAGGGGTTGCCACGGAGTGCAACCCCTACAAGCCTGCTGCGCCGCCCGGCATCAACTTACAAGTCTCAAATGTCAGGGGCAAAAGCTAGCTCGTTATCGGTTTTAGGGCCGGATATATTTGTTTGAAGCGTTCGTACTGATGTGCGAGGATTCTCACTGACTCCGCGTTAGGCTCGACATGATCAGCAATTCGCACGACTGCATCACAGGCAGCGTCGACGGAAGACCATATACCCACCGCAACGCCCGCTAAGAGGGCCGCACCAAAAGCCGCGCCTTCTTCCGCGGCGACCGTGTTAACAGGTTGTCCGTAGACGTCAGCCTGAATTTGTCGCCATAGACTTGATCGCGCGCCGCCGCCGCCAAGCCTGATCTCATCGACTGGCACTCCGATCTCATTGAAAATTTCGAAAGCGTCACGCAGGCTGAAGGCCACTCCTTCCAGCATGGCGCGCACGGTGTGAGCGCGCGTGTGACTGGCTGTCAATCCGACCAGCGCTGCTCTGGCAAATGGATCCAGATGAGGAGTGCGCTCACCCATCAAGTAGGGTGTCCAGATTAATCCATCGCAGCCAGGCGAGACCAATGACGCTTCTTTGGTAAGTCTCTCGTAAGAATCGCGACCGTCTTCTCCAATAGCACCAAACTGATCTCGAAACCAGCGCAAAGACAAACCAGCCCCCTGGGTTACTCCCATTACGTGCCAGCGACCCGGAATCGCATGACAGAAAGTGTGGACGCGACCCTTTGGATCCAGCATCGGAATGTCCGTTGCTGCAAAGACGACACCGGACGTGCCGATCGTCGAACTGGCTGTGCCGGGACGAACGATTCCCATTCCTACAGCGCCAGCCGCCTGATCGCCGCCGCCCGCAATGACCAGTGTGCCCGCACGTAATCCTGTAGCTTCGGCGCCGGCTTTTGAGATCGACCCAGTTACTTCCGGCGATTCGTACACGCTTGGTAACAGACGTTCGTCGATCTCAGTGGCCGAAAGCATCTTACTCGACCATTTACGAGCCTTAACGTCAAACAGCAGCGTGCCGGACGCATCGGCTACGTCGGTGGCTCGGTCTCCGCTCAGTCTCAGGCGCACATAGTCTTTCGGCAATAGAACTGTCCGCGCCTTCTGCCATAATTCTGGCTCCCACCGGCGTACCCAGAGTATTTTCGGCAAGGTGAAAACTGTCAATGCCGGGTTGCACGTCAATCCGATGAGCCGGTCAGCGCCAATCATTTCAGTCAGAGATTTGCACTGAGAATCCGTCCGCTGATCGCACCAGATGATCGCCGGACGCAATACTTCGTCGCGCTGATCCAGGAGAACTAAACCGTGCATTTGCCCTGAGAAGCCGACAGCCTTGATTTCGTCTCTGGATGATTTCGATAAGACTTTCCGGACGACGGTAATGGTCGCTCGCCACCAATCTTCTGGATCCTGCTCGGCCCATCCGGTACGCATCGAAACGAAAGGAACGTGCTCAGCCGTTGCAGAGGCCACGACGTTGCCGTCTGGATCAATTACCACTGCGCGGGTGCCCCCGGTGCCGACATCGATGCCCAAGGTTTTCATTTAGAATTTTCGATTCGAGGAGAGCTTTATTAGCACAAATCGTCGCCGTGGATACAGAACATTTTGGGATCCAACTGAAATTGGTTGAACCAGACTCGAAAATCTTGGCAGACTTTTGGCAGACTACGCTAGAAATCAGCCTGCAGAGTGTCATCGCCCTTCACACATTAACTCCTGTGAGAATTTGGACTTATCCCTCCGCAATCCAGTTGTGGTTAACCGCCGTGGTCAACCACGTCCCGTCATCGCTGTTTGCGCTGTTTGCTGCGAGGAACAACTACCTTACAACTTGATTGACCGCGATATGCCAGATACAGCATACTGACGTCGTGGACGAACCTCCAAAGATCAAGAGTATAGTCTGGATAGGGTCGTCAAAGAGAGACCTAAAGGCTTTTTCCGGCTGAGGTCCGAGACGTAATGGGTTACGCGCTATATCAGGCCCAGTTGGGAAGCAAGTCTCCATCCGCGAAACCGCTCGCGGGATTTGGTGGGCAGGCGTTCTCGAAATCGTCGAGGACTTTCAGACGAATGCTTATCGTGCCGTGTACACGGTGAAGTTTGCGGAACGGGTGTACGTGCTACATGCTTTCCAGAAGAAATCGAAGAAGGGCATTGCGACACCGAAAGCTGATGCTGATCTTATCAAGAAACGGTCAGGGTTAGCGGAACAGGATTACAAAACGAGGTCAACGCCGCGAGGACGTAACAAATGAAAAAACAAGTGAAAGCTACCAAGGATCGCAAATCGACACGGAATGCCGAGAAGGCCGCGCTCGGAAGCGACAACGTCTTTGCCGATCTTGGTTTCCGAGACGCGGAAGAACGCCTATTGAAAGCAAAGTTAGCGACCAAGATTGCTCAATTGATCGAAAAGAAGGGCTGGACCCAAACTCAGACCGCCGAGCGGACTGGCCTGGACCAGCCCAAAGTATCGCATCTTCTACGTGGCCGGCTGTCAGGCTTTTCAGCGGACCGTTTATTCGCAATCCTAAATCGCCTGGGCCACAGCGTCGAAGTACGCATTTCAGCAAAGGAACGGGCTCCTGAGAAGACTCATACTCGCGTCATGATCGGGTAAACATAATTTGGCAGACGTTTGGCAGGCTACCCCCACGCTTTAATTAATTTATGCAGCGTAGACGTGACTTCTGTAGCGGCTTTGTCAAATTCATGGTGCCAGGAACGATTACGCGCTATACGAGGTGACTAGCGACGGCGTTGACACGGTAGGGTCTGGGGTTCAAATCCCCACGCGCCTACCAATATTCTCAACAAGATACGCGATACAACCACGTTTTCCGTTGCTCCAAAACGCTCCACTTAGTCACTGCTCGTTGTCCGCCTAATCTCTCACACTTTTTCGCCTTGGCCAGCGACATTCCGGAACAGAAAGCGAGGCGCACCTACGCTAGGAAATAGCAGATTGACCTTAACCGATAGAGCGGGGCAGTGCGTTGCGATCGCAGTGGCCACCTCGCGGTTGGCTCTCCTGGCAGAACAAAAGTTGGAATTTGCTGGCCACGTGGTCCTGGCGAAAGTTGTCCTTGAACCTGACGAGAATCTATTGACACTGAGCTTGAAGGGTAATATTGTTCGCTCCCATAAGTCCTGGGCTGGATCTCACGAGCCTGCTGCGCGGCTAAGTCGCTATCACACCCATCAATCGCAGCGACCCGAAACTTCAGCCCGTTGTGTAACTCATAAGAGGAATTGTGCGGCTTACCCCGCGTCCACTTTCTTCTTCGCAATGGCAATGCCGTGATGGCAACCTTGAAATATTTGGACGCAGAACAGCCGTCTTTGGTTTAAGGAAATAACGATGCTTTCTCCCCGTGCTATCGAAGGCGCGAAGTGCGATGCCATTTGGAGACTTCGCCGGAACCTGAAGTATGCATCGTTTGGCGTTACACGAACTATCCCGCCGTCAGCAACGATCGAGCGTGCGCAACCAGCGATGTGGAAGATAGGTGTGACTCGAATAGCGGAGGTCACTCAGTTAGATCGAACCGGCATCCCAAATTTTGTGAGTGTTCGGCCACGCGATTTAGGGCCCGGCATTTCATACTACAACGGAAAGGGAGTAACCAAAGACGCTGCGAAAGCAGGTGCGATGATGGAGGCCATCGAGCGGTACAGTGGTGAACGCTGCGACCTGCCAATTACTTTTTGCACGTTCGATCAAATACTGAAATGGGGGCCGGCGATCGATCCAGTCGAGTTACTCGTTCCTGAGGTCCAAAAGTACACACCGGATTTGAAACTAGAATGGGTTCAGGGTTTTGATCTTCTAACGCGAAAAGCCACCTACCTGCCATTGAACGCGGTTGTTTGTCCATATGAACCTGCACCCGGGCGTGCTCTCTTCTATGCAAGCACTAACGGTTTGGCGTCCGGCAACACGCTCGTAGAGGCGCTGTGCCACGCGTTATGCGAAGTGATCGAACGGGATGCGTTAGCAATTTCTCTCGCTTCACTAGAACTGGCCCCAGCGGTAAACTACGTTCTGAAGGCGATTGGAATAGATCCTTTCGGCGAGATGCGCAGGCCTTCTCAATTCCCGTTGGTTGGGTTAGATGATCTGCCGCGAAGGGCGGCGATTCTTGTGCGCAAACTCCGAGCTGCAAATCTCCAGATATTTCTTAGGGACATCACGTCGACTGCAGGTATTCCAACTTTGGATTGCACAGTTATTGAGGGTCGAAATGTGCATGGAGGTTGCGGCACACACCCGGATGCTCGCGTGGCTCTGACGCGTGCGTTAACGGAAGCCGCCCAAAGTCGTGTCGCGTGCATTCAGGGCGGACGGGAAGACCTGCCCGAAATTATCAGACCCCAAACGGCTTTCGACCCCAATGACATTTACGGACGTGGCGAAGTCCGTCCATTCAGCTTAATTCGTTCCTATCAGCATGCTGGAATCGACGACGACGTTTCGTTCTTGCTTAATAGGCTTGAAAAAGCTGGATTTTCACAAGTGGTCGCATTTGACCTGACCCGCCAAGAAATAGGAATACCGGTAGTGCGTGTCGTTATCCCTAAGGCCGAGGCTTGGACCGTTTTTCATCTTCATACTGAACGAGGTGTTTTTGGACCTCGTGTTTCTCACGTCCTTAGAAACGCACTCGCAATGAAGAATTGATAAAGAGACTTCGCATGGAAGAAAACAAATTAATTCAAATCTCTACCCAATCTAATAAAGAGCCGCGACCGGGCGAAAATAAACCCACAAAACCGAGGCCACGGCCTGCCAAGGGTTTTGATGCAATCACTCTTTGTAGCGCAACCATGGGTGAGGACGGTAAAACCGAACCTCCAATTGGCCCACTGTACATTGCCGCTACGTTTGAACAAATGGGAATCGAGGTTGATTTTCGGGACTTTCAACTTGACCCGATGGCTAACGGATTCTCTGGTGAGGCATTGGCCAATTTCCTGAGGGGGCACAAGCAAGTCGTCGCGATCTCTTGTTTCGTGGACATGTTACCGGCTGTAATTGATGCGACGCGGAGACTTCATTTAGCGCGCGCGAATACAGCCTTTTTATTAGGTGGTCCGGGGCCGACAGCCAGTGCGCGACGAATTCTTGAAGAGTACCCGTGGATTGCAGGAGTCGTTTGTGGGGAGGGTGAGGAAACGGTCTCGGAATGGATTGAATTGAATCGGCGCAGGAGAACTGGTCCGATTTCCGGAATGGTTTATCGCGACGGCCTACACATTGTTGAGGGTCCCCCCCGGAATCGGAATCGCAACCTCGATGATTTACCGTTACCTGCTTACCATCTAATTGATTGGAAGAGATACTCACATGCTCGAGTGATAACCACCCGCGGCTGTTCATATAAGTGTTCGTTCTGCGATGTGACTGCACTCTGGGGGAACCGCAGCGTCTATCGCGGACTCGACGCTACTGTCGCTGAGATGGAGATGTTGAGAGATCGTTACGGAAAGAACTCTATCGCAATTGTGGACGACACATTTGTCTTAAATCGTGAGCGAGTTACGGCGTTTTGTAACACGCTCCTGGAGCGAGATGCGGGTATTGAGTGGGGTTGTTTTGGCCGTATTAATTTGATGACTCCGGCACTAATAAAGTTAATGGCGAAGGCAGGTTGCCGTGCAGTCTTTTATGGAATCGATTCGGGGTCGCAAACGGTTCTTGATCGGACGGTGAAGAAGGTGCGTGCAAAAGAGATTATGCCAGTGCTGGAGCTTTCAGCGGCCTATTTCGACAAGATCGAAGCGTCTTTCATCTGGGGTTACCCGTTTGAAACCCTCGCCGATTTCAAACAAACTCTTGAGCTTGCCGCAGCGGCCGCGTCGCTAGCTCCGGTGGTCAACGTACAACTCCATATGTTGAGCCCGCTGCCGATGTCGCCAATCTACAAAGAGTTTCACAATAAGCTAGTTAGGCCAAGCATTGAGGACAAACCATGGTTGCTGCTTCCGCCCGTACTTTTAGATGAGCGGTCGGCTGAACTTAGAAAATTGGTGATTTCCGCTCCGGATATTTATCCAGGCTTCTACAGTTTTTCGACGCCGGCGAAAAAACTGAAGAGAGAATTGTTGGAGCGCTCTATGCGCACACTTGATCGCACGATCGGCAGAACGCTGTTTGAGCGCGAGATTGAACAGTTAATGGAAGGAGAGTTTCCAGACATTGAGAAGAAGGTCTTGCTCGAGCCGAAGCATCCATCCGATCGCATCGGAGTGGGGTTGGCGGTTGCCTTTTTTCGCCGCGCTCGCCGCCGCGCGGCATTCTACAGCGGCGTACGACCCTTTGAAGGAACGAGAGGTCCACAGGCGACCAGACAACGGACGGAGGCAATGGACACTTGATAAAGACGCAGGTCACGGTTTACCTAGGACCCACACTAACGAGGGACCGCGCACAAGGTCTATTGGATGCGGATTACCGCCCTCCGATAAAGCGTGGCGATTTGCCAGTGACGGCCGCAGATCAAATCATTGTTATCATTGATGGTGAATTCGGACAAAATCTTTCAGTGTCGCCTAAGGAAATCTTGCGCCTTCTCGATCAGGGTGTCAGGGTAATCGGCGCATCAAGTATGGGCGCCCTACGCGCTGCGGAGCTGCAACGCTTCGGAATGGAAGGTCTTGGATGGATATACGATTCGTTTGCGAGCGGTCGTCTGACTCGCGATGATGAAGTAGCTCTTACGTATTCGCCCATCGACTCGAGTCCGGTAACGGTGCCATTGGTCAATGTTCGTTACTGGTTGGAGTCTTTGGAAAAAGCAGGAGAATTGGATAAAGCAACCACGTTGCGGATGCTGCGGAAGGCCGGGCAGATATTTTTTGGCGATCGCACGTTTCAGGTATTGAGAAAAGAACTAGAGGCCGTTGTAGGCAAGGAAAGATTTGAGTATTTGTTGCAAACTACCGGCGGGGTCATCACGGACATCAAGAGTTGCGATGCCTGCTTCGCGTTAACACGAGTAAGCCAAGCTATTAAAGAGTGTTCAGAAAGGAGACTGTTCAATGGCTAGAAAACAAGCCCCAGCAAAAAAGAGAGGGTCGTCCAAGAGTGCAGCTAAAGCTCCGCGAAAAGCGGCAAAGAAATCAAGAGCCGCAGCTAAACCAAAAGCGTCGGGCGGGATAAGTGACAACTTCGCGGAATTGGTTGGCCGCGCTCTCACCGATAAGGATTTTCGGCAAAGCCTGTTCAAAGATCGAACCAAGGCAACACGAGGATTTGCCTTGACCAAGAATGATCGCTCCGCCTTGGATCGACTTACTCCCGAAGTTTTGGAGAGTCAAGCGGCCAGATTGGGTGGAAGGGCGGCGCTCACAATCAAGGTGGTTATCTCTAAGAGTTTTTGAGCTTGTGGCTGACTTTAGTCTTGACGCCGATTTGGTAAAAGCCAGCGCTGCCCGATTATTGGAAGGAGAGCTACTCTTTCCAGAGTTTCGAGCGAAGCGGCCCCGGTCAAAGCGGATAGTAATGCCGGCGGATGTCGTACAAGTCGCAAGATCGAGGCCGACATCCCATGAGGGTCAACTATTGGCGCAGGCCCTGTTCCCGGTCTTCTTCCGCAACGCGCGCCAAATCGAAGGAATCTTGCCCTGTGGTCGCTTGCGGCTTCAGGGTGAGCACCTGATGTTCGAGGAACCCGCGCTGCATTCAGTACGAATGCGGTCCCGCGAGTCGCAGCTTAGACAACTTCTAGCGGCGGCTCAGATTTTGTCGAGAACCCACCGTGAGGGAGTGGTCCATATGGATCTTAAGCCCTCGCATATTATTTCTATCAAAAATGGCAAAGTGTATCTTGTGGATTGGGATGCGGCGTTGCCTTGGCGACTTTACCAGCAACGCGGAGGATTTGGGTTTTGCGGAACACCACGTTACATGGCCCCCGAGCAAGCTAGGGGTAATCTGAAGTCGGTTTCCCCAGCCATAGATGTATTCGCTCTAGGGTTGATCTTGTACGAGATATTGCACCGACGGTCTGCGCGTCCAAGTGCCGAAAGTCTTCAGCACGCCATCAAACGAGCACGCGACGAAACAGTAGAGTGTGAAGAGACAATCGTCCGCCGGTTCCCTTTATTGGCTGAGTTGTGCGATAGGGCTTTGGAGCGTGAACCAAAAAGGAGACCGCCTCAGGCGGAGGCTTTTTACAAACAATTGGAAAATGTACTCGGAATGGGCCCGACTCTCTCATGATTGAGAAACGAGTTATGAAGACTTGAGACTCATGCGTTCCAGATCGTTACCTAACCAAATGAAAAGGAGCAGCATAAAACATCCGAATAAGAACGAATTGGTCGGGTAATTGGTCGGGTTGGGCCGCTATATTCAGAAGTGCCCAATATTGTTGGTGTTTATTTAGGTAAGCCGACGGCGTTGACACGGCAGGGTCTGGGGTTCAAATCCCCACGCGCCTACCACTCCTTTCAATAGTTGCGTCCGCTCCCGACTTTTCCTGCCGCTCGTATCTATTTTCTCTTGTAGAAATAATTCTTAGTTAGGCATTATTCAACGGAAACACTAGGCTCATTCATTCATCGGAAACAACCTTTGCGGAACTGGGGTTGGGTGTTGCTTTAAAACCGTGTTGAGCAATAGAAAAGCTCTTTCGTTCAAAATAATGCTTTACTTCATAACTACGTTTAAAATTAGGCGCTCAAGGTATTATGTGGAACCGGTCGGAACTCAGGCACTCCTATGATCCTCGAAAGCCCCGCACCTCAAAACGCTCCCGGTGGAAGTTCTTCAATACAAGCGGCGCTACACAGCCAAACGGAATTTCTCTGGCAGGCTCTAAAGGAAACCGCCAATCTATTAATGAAAGCCATTGCCTTTTATCTGGCAATTACGGCAGCAAATCCTAAGTTATGTTCTTACGCATCCCCTCCCTTCTGCACTTCGAATTGTCGCTGTCTCGACAGTTATTATCGTGACATTGCTATTCACAATAGCCGTTGGAGCCGTAAGCTGGGGACTGTGGACAGGAGTGAAAGATTTGCAGCGTGCCCAAGAGAAGTTATCGCCCGATTCCTTCGCTCAATTAAGGATGAACCGATTCTTCACTCGCGCCCGCATTGTTTTCTGGATCATAATTATCAGTACTTTACTAATCGTCATAGTTTTGTTGGCCGCTATAGGTTGCTCGCTACTCCAATAATCGACACGAGAACTAGATTTGGCTGATTTAAAGAAAAAACTACATTTGGCTGATTTAAAGAATACAGACGAAATCGCTCTATTGGCACCTTTACCATTGAATTGTTACCGCTTCGCAACCATAATGCCCTCACCTCAAATCCGCAAATTTTGAAGGTGGGCTTTACCCAGACTATTCACATACAAGGAATTACTGTGCTATTTCTTCGCGCGATACTGCGACTAATTAGGTTCAGCACCTCGCTTCTTTGTGTTTTGGCAATCTTTCTTCCCCTATTGGCCCGAACCAAGAATCTCGTCTTAAGCATCAGCGAAGCGTTCCCTTTGTTTTTCATTTGCATGTGCACATTTATTGCCAACGACTTGGACGATATTGAAAGGGATCGCGTAAATCATCCCGATCGGCCGCTGCCCGCTGGTCATCTCTCCAAGGAATTTGCCGCGATTCTTTATTTCGTTTCGTTAGGCTCGGCACTTTTTTCGACGAGATACTTTGTTCCGCCGGAAATTGCCTTTTGGTACTACGGTCTAATTACGTTAACAATTAGTTATAGGTATGTAGTTGCGTTTTTACCAAGCGCCAAAACCGTATACACGGCCATCGGAAGTTCAATCCCGCTTTTGCTGATCGCAACCGCCTACCCTCATGAGCAGAAATTAAGAATTGCCGCAGCATCCGTTTTCCTATTCATATTGGCGCGAGAAATATGCGGTGATCTACAAGACAGAGCAGGAGACGCGGCTTCCTTCATGCATCGCTTTAGCCCCTCATCGCTGGCCTTTACTGCATTCGTCCTGCAAGTGTTGGGATTGGTTTTGCTGGCGTTCCAAACGACCAATCGAGGAGATGCCATTGCTCTGACTTCGATGACACTCTTGCTTACATTGTCAATCGTCTATTGGTTCAAGCTGGCGCGCTATCGAAGAGCAACTCTTCTAATGAAGATTCAGTTGTTTGTCGGGCTTTACTTCCTGATCTGAACGATTAAAAAGGGAACCGTTGTTTTCTTAGCCGCTGAGCCTCACGACGGTTCAATAACAGCCACGTGTTCAGGAGATTAACATCATGTCCAACCCACCAGGGAATGTAAATCTACTGCCGTCCGAAGCTTATAGAGAAGCAACTGGCTCGCTTGTATATAGGCTTTCAGAATTGATGTTCGGGAGTCTTTTAGCCGCCTACTGCTTGGGCTTCGTTGGAGCAATTGCTGCTGCTCAGGGCAGTCAACTTTCTCTACACGGTCCTCTTGGAGTCGGGTTGCTCGCAACGCAATATATTTGCGTGTCCATAATGTTTACCTACCTTACTACTAGCTTTTACCTCACGTATCACGTGGGGATATTGACACTTCCGAAATTACCTTTCGATAGTATTGGAGGAGATTTCAGGATCGCCGTTTTTCAAGCTGTATTTTTCGGATTGTCGCTGCTCCAGCCCGCACTATTCCCCATTTTATTGGGACTGAATATTTTCATATCCGGCCGTCGGAAAAATAAGGAATACAAACGTGTCGAGGAGGATTTATTCAACCACAGTTGTCCGCGAAAACGTCGCGCCGACTCCAGTGATTTACCAAGATTTCGTAAAGCACTTACTAAGTATTTGCGTAACAATTCTAGCCTCTCGGTATGGGCACCGATTGGACCAGGTATTAAGAGTATTGGTTGGGCATCGTTCATTTTTGGTGTAATTGTGATCGGTGTATGTTTTGCATTTGAGGCCGGCAAAATTGCGCCTCCAAACTTCCTCTTCGTCATCATAGATTGGCAGAAAAACAACTCGGTTTTACCGACTCGTCTGAGTGAATGGTTGGCACAGATTCTTTTGACTCCATGGGGGTTAAGACAAATTGTGGTCACGGCGGAGGTGCTAATCGCTACGGTTTTTGTCTCTTGGCGTGTGCGAAAGGTTTTGAAACGACACGCGGACTTCGTCGGGTTTCCACTGAACGAACGTCACGGAATAGACACGGAGTTTCAAGCGTTACCATCTGAGGCCGAAAAATTATGCAAAAACTTATTCGGTCAAAGTTAGATATGCGAGGAAAAATCTTCAAGTTGCATCGACTTCGCGATGCGTATACGAGTGCACTTCGGCTTTTTCGATCTTCAACATTCAGTTGATTTGATTAGTGTATCTCAACTAAACCCATGCTACTTCATCAGAAGGGAATCGAGCTCTTCACAAATGCACAACACCTTGCGACAAACCCGGCCGAGGAAAGAGTCGTCCTAGTGAACGAACAGGACGAAGCAATAGGAATAGAAGACAAAACGCGAGCCCATGTGCTAGGGACTCTGCATCGAGCTTTTTCGGTATTTATTCTCAATCCCGCAGGTCAACTGCTGGCGCAGAAAAGGGCCGTGACGAAATACCACTCGCGCGGACTATGGTCGAATACTTGTTGTGGTCATCCTCGTCCTCACGAAGCCATTGATAAGGCGTCACGCCGACGGCTCCGTGAAGAGATGGGATTCGAGTCAAACTTGAGAGAGGTCTTCAGTTTTGTCTATCGCGCTCAGCTCGAAGATGGACTAATTGAAAATGAATATGACCATGTTCTCGTCGGCTCGTTCGAAGGCGTACCTAAACCCGACCCGTTGGAGGTCTCTGAATGGAAGTGGGTGGACTTAGAAAGGCTAAGAATGGATATCAAGGAGCACCCTGAGAAATATACGTATTGGTTTCGGCTTACTTTTGATCGTTTTCTCCAGTCATCCCATTTCTGAAATCGACCCATTCGACAGTCAAACTGAACACCACCTATTTTCATGATTCCTTCGCACATTGTTGCGGCTTATAGCGCACTCGTACACTCGCTCCGATACGCAGGAGCGCTTGTGATCTCTCGAGCTGAGCGTGTGCGTTACATTAAGAAATCAATTCGCCTCGCGCTATGTTACGCGGGCTTCGGAACTCCCTGGAACTTTAAGGAAGCATGGAGGGCTGGTAAAGCGGCGTTTCTATCCTGCGCCTACGACGTCGTAACTGATTGGCGACATTACGACAAGGAAGCCCGCACCGCGTTTGAGAGCATTTTAGCCGACTCGTCGCACGTTGAGCTTCAAGAATTGGCAATGACGCTATATGACAAAGATTCGAACAATCGACTCTCTGAGGACGGCCTTGAACGCGGAGCCGTAGCGCTTGAATTCATCCTCAAGACAATGGGATGTGAAAAGCAGCGAGCGGCGACATGGGGCGATTTGATCAAACTGGGTGAACTTCTACAAATCGTAGATGACGTCTTTGATTACGAGGATGACATAGCCGCCGGCGATCAAAACTGTCTTACAACAGCAAACCGGACTGCTTATCTCAAGCTACTTCTCGAAGACTTAGATTGCGAAAACTCTCGCCGACTGTTCGGTCCACGTTCTGTATTAGTCTCTGCTATTGCTCATGCGAGAAAGAAGGCAACAATGTTCCTCTCAAAAACGTCATTGGACCGATAATTGTGCGCGAAACATTCTCTTAAGCTCCGCGGATGGCTTCCGCACACGGCGGTCACCTTAGTGCTTCGGATTCTGTCTATGTCGAGTGGTTGGCAACGCCTCTATTGCAACGACGCAACGTTCTATACATGTGACGAAAGATCATCTTATTCAAGTCCTGTGAGACCGGCATCGTCATTGAGATTTAGGACAGCATCTTGAGCTAATTGGAATCTAGTTTTAGCGCACTACGCCGGATAAGTCTGCCGCAAAATTGATCTCCCACCAGAAGGTCTGATGCGACTACTTCCCGTAATGAGCAGTTTGGAAAGCTGCCTCATCAGGAGAAGCCACAAGCATTCGGTAGGCGTCTCTTTGGCCAAAGTCTTGGCAGACTTTTGGCAGACTGTGCTTGGAACTTAATCAATTTATGCAGCGTGAGCGGGCCTTCTCTAGCCGCTACAATTAATGTTTGCGGGCTTGCGAACGATTACGCGCTATACGAGGTGACTAGTGACGGCGTTGACACGGTAGGGTCTGGGGTTCAAATCCCCAGGCGCCTACCATTTGTTTTGTTTCACCTCAGGTGTATTTTCGAGGCGCTTCTTTGTTTTCCCTCATTTGCTCACAACTTTATTGCCGATCATTTCCCCGAAAACTGCTTGCGAATAATCAATTGACAGTATCAACCACCAGCCATTGACTTTGCCTAGTCTCAGTACTATCGTCCGCCTGGTTTCATAAGGGCTGATTCTCACGAGCCTGTTCAAGAACACTCGCCAATTCAGTCCTCTCAATTCAGTTCAACATGAAGCCTAATAATGTTCAATTTTCCTTACATGCCACATCACTTGATCGCAGCGTAGATTTGGCCCTCCCCAGGAATGGGAAGGGTGGGATGCTGACATAGCGAACCTCTGCGCCAGCGGAGAGGGAAGCACTGACCGTCATCAGTCGACGGTCTCCCGTCAGTTTCTGTAAACGGTCTCGGCCAGAGTGATCGCTCAATACAAAGGAGGTAGCCATGGGATGGTTTCCTATTGGTCCGGATTTCGTGTTTGCACCGCGCCAACCCGAATTCGCACGGCTTTCACGATGGAACGAGGGAGGGCGGCAGGGTCTCGTGAGCTGCATTGCAATCGAGCCCGGCGACCCTAACACGATTTATGTCTGCGTCAGACCGAGCACAGGTGGAGCGTCGATGTTTCGCACGCGCGATGGCGGCGCGTCATGGACTCCGATTTCTGACGGATTGCGAGTCTTCGGTGCCTCAGCCGATCCGACGTACGTCGCCATTCATCCTCTCAACCCGGCGATCATTTATGTAGCAAGTGCGGGCGACCAGTCAGTTTATGTGTCAAGCAGTCGCGGCGATGCGGGCTCGTGGACCGGCCCTAATAATGTCGGTGCCAATGTCCTAAAGCTCGTCGTCGATCCGCGCGGAGCAACGGACCCTCTGACGACTGTCATATACGCGACGGCCTGGAGAAGTGGACTTCATCGGTCTGTCAACGGAGGCGTCGATTGGGTTCGCCTGTTGACTGCCGATCCCACGTCGTTCGTGGCCCACATGCCGGCGACGGGGACCGCACACTTCTACGTTGCTTCATGGGGGCAGGGTCTATGGCATGCTACGGACCCCGCCGGCACCTGGCAAAATCTTTGCAATAGCAGCATCGGGCTCCCGCCGTTTGATCCAACCACTGCTGAAGGAAACTATCTGGCGCCTTTGGTCGATCTGTGTCCTCGCGAACCTGATCGCGTCTACGCATGGTTTGCACGCGGTGACGTGACAACTGGGCTGTATACCACGTCAGCGTCAACCACCGCCTGGACGCGCGTAATGGCAACTGCAATTCCGAATCCGGCGTGGGGCTTGTATGGTTACGCTTTCGCCATCGCATCAAACAGTCCTGGCGACGGACTCACCGACATTCTCATCTTTGGGAACGTTCCCGTTCACCGATCGATTGACGCCGGGCGCACATGGGCAACTGACGCACTCGGGTTTCACGCTGACATTCACAGTTTCGCTTTCGTTCCTGCCGTGCCGGGCGCAGGAGTGGTGCCGACGACTTATCTTGGGTGCGACGGTGGCCTTGCCGCCAGCTTGAAGTTTGCCGACCCCACAGTTGCGGTGGATGTCGCTTTAACCGATTTCAACCATGGGGCGAGCTATTCAGGCACGCTGGCCGGCTGGATCAACCTCAATCATGGGAAGGGAAGCTGCGCAATTATCGGATACGCCAGTGATCCGAACATCGCCGCAGTCAGCTTTATCGGTTGCCAGGACACGGGCGTTGCCGCTGCCGAGAAAACCCTGGGTTGGCGCAGCCTCGGAGACGCAGATGTCTACACTATCGCAGTAGCCCGAGGCACCCAGGGAGTGTCTAGTTGGATCAATTATGGCCTCTACAGCGACTGGCCCGGATTTCGAATCTCAAGGTTCAGCGATAGGCGGACGAGCGCGCCGCTATCCTGGATTCGGCTGGGCACATCTCTGGCAGCCAACACCAGCAACTTCGCGGTCGATCGCGACGGTCGAATGATTTGCGGGATGGTCGTGCGCGACACGGCTCTCACCGTCGCCGCGCCAATCCCCATGGGGGTCCAGGTCGTCACCCCTTCGAGTATGACTGGCATCATGATCGGTACGCGACTTGTCGTGGAGCCCGGCGTCGCCGGTCGGGAGGAAACTGTCACGGTCGATTTAATTTCCGGAACTAACTTCACAGCGACTTTTGCGTTCGCGCACACGGGAGGTTCGACCCTACTGTTCGAGCGAAGCGTGGTCGGACGCGTAGGGGAAGACGATCTGGCGCAGCGAATCAGTCAGGACTTCGGCGCCGGAGGTCGTCAGGTAAATTTCGTCGCCGTAGATCCGACAAATGCAAACGTTCTTTACTGCGCTACCAATGACGGCCCACGTGTCTGGACTACGAACAGCGCAACCACTGCAGGACCTACTACAACGTGGACTGAGATTGCTACCGATAGCCCCACCGCGCCAAGGGTGCTCTCGTGGATCGCTGTCGACGCTGCCGGCACTGCTTACGCTTTATGGATGCGCCCGGTTACCGATGTCACAGGAGCTGTGACCACGCCCCTTTATCGTTTTAGTGGTGCAAGCTGGATTGGCGAAACGGTGATAGGAGTTCCCACGACCAACCTGGGAAAACTCGTCGCTGATCCTAGACGTGCCAACGTGCTCTATTTGAACAGTGGTAATACTGTCTACCGGTTGGAGAGAGTGGGCACAACCTGGAACTTTACTAACATTGGAGCCGGTCTACCCGGTGCGCCTGTCTATGATCTCTGGATTGCCAACATCGGGACTGCCGCTTCGCCGAAGATACTGCTCAGGGCGGCAGTCACCACCCGAGGTATTTTCGAGTCAGACATTACCGTAGGGGCTACGGATCCGGCGATCTCGCTTTACGTTCGGGATCACATACTCGATCAAGGCTGGCTTAATCCTTCACCCGAAGGAATGCCTGACCCGTACAATCCAAGCGACCCAAACGCCACTCTGTACCATTACATGTGTGCCGACGTGAAGATCGACACGCGCACCGCCGGTATTTTCCAGACTGACCCAGAGGGCGCAACTCCGCTTTCTCACGTTCACTTCGACATGCTCCGCGACAATAGCCAAAACCTTCCGGCGAGCGCGTCTGGCAAAGTGCACGTGATGGTCCACAATAGAAGCCGGACGCCGGCTCCGAACGTAAATGTCTGGGCCATCTACTGTCGCGCTTCGGGCGGAGTGCCTGGATTGAATGTGAGCGCGTCAATGGGAAATGCCTTTCCGTTTTGGAATCAGTTTCGGCCTGACGGCTCGATAGTTCCCAATCTGCCGACGGACAGCCCATGGACTGCCGTCAGCACCACACCCGTAACACTTCCTCCAATCGACGCGGATCGACCGGGAGTTGCTTCGTTTATCTGGGACATCCCAATGCTTACTCCCGGCGATACGGGCCACTATTGCATGGCCGTCTTTATCCATTCAGCGGCAAGCCTGATTGGTGAGACCACTGACATGAGCGTCGATTCGATCACGCCGCGCAATCGTCAGGTTGGCCAGAAAAATCTTCACGTTGTTGTCGGTAGCGGTGGTGGTGGCGGTGGAGGAGGAGCCGGCGGCGGCGGTGGTGCGGGCGGAGCGCCTTTCATGGGTCGTGAGTATGTAGAGTTTCACAACCCAACTGGTGCTCGGCGAGAGGCATCGCTGCGGTTCGACTTTCGCGGACTTCCGCCCGATGCGCGTGCGACACTTCGATTCACACCGCATCAAACCAGGCGGCCACCCGATCAATCAATTACCGGCATCGATCGCTCGATAGGACTGACTCCAGGCGAAGAGCGACGGTCGTCTTCGAAGGGTGTCGTCGCAACCGCCGGCGACTTCGGTCAAGTGTTGAACGTGCCGCGCCGGAGACGGCGAACGTTCCTGTGCGTGCTGCTACGCAGGTTGTTCGGCAAGTTGTTTGGTCGCCGGAAGCCCGAACAAAAGCCTGCACATGGCCTGCCGAAGTTTGAACCGGTATTGCACGAGGTCAAGCCACCGGCTGAGGTGGTTGTTCATGGTGTTGTTTTCGGGCCGTTCGAGCGTGTGGGTGCGTTGTTTGAGTTTGAAGGCCAGAATCGTCCCTCCGGTGACACTCGTATACATGTGCAGCAGCTCGTCGACCAGCAAGTTGTAGGCGGCAGCGTGTATATTATTGGCGTGGCTGACGAGAAGAAACAGGGACCGGACGTCGTCGACGAGCATCGGACTGATAAAGCGCTGATCGACCCGGGCGAACTGCGACGACGCGAGGAAGAAGCCGAGAAGTGGCGTTACGTGCCACCGTGGATCAAGCCCGCGATGGAGGAGCGAGAAGTGGAGCTCGGAAAGAAGATTGATAAGAAACATCGTCCTCCGTTTGAAGGCGACGACAACGATAATCCGCCTCCTGGGTGACGCCGTTTAAAATCAATCCGGCAAGAAAGTACGATCCACGAAACGACACGAACTGACGCGAAAGACGTTAGTTCCTTTGGTGTGCGTTAGTGGATCGTATCTAATCGTCGTTCTTTTCAGCGTCAGCCGTGCTGTGCACCGCAGCCCGCGGAGGGGCGACAGCCCAGAAATTCCGGTAACCACTGTCGCCCGCTACCGCGGGCTGGCATTATCTTTGGACCATCAACCTGGGGTTCCGCTGCGCTCCACCCCAGGCTTTATGCTGTCGCCCGCTACCGCGGGCTGGGACTCAAGAGCAACACACCTTCGCCGCCGCTGAATATGCCCGCCACACACCCGGTCATCAGCGTCGCCAGCGTAGCAGCCAGCAAAGCGCGTAAGCCAAGGCTGGCGATGTCGCCGCGACGTGAGGGAGCAAGTGCGGCAGTGCCTCCTACAAAGATTGCCATCGCTGCCACGTGTGCGAATCCGCAAAGCGCGTAACTCAGGATCACCACGGTTCGAGGATCGGTTATCTGTCCGCTGGTGATTAACTGTGCGAGATGGTTGTAGGAGAAAACCTCCGTCATGATGACTCGCTCGCCCAACAAGCGAGCCGCTATTGGGACATCGCCCGATTGCAATCCGAGCAGAAAGGCGAAGGGATAGAAAACCCAGCCCAGGATTCTCACAATCGAAAGCGGTTCGCTCATTCCCAACCACGAGCCTGCGGCGCCGAGTAATCTGTCGACCAACGCTACCATTCCCAGGATTGCAATAAGTACTGCCGAGATTCCTGCTGCCAGCTTCAGCCCGTCCATAGCTCCTTCGATAATTGCGCTTATCAGATTTTTTGAACGGGTCGACTCTTCTTCCGGAGGTACGGCAGCGAGCGTCACGGGCGTTTCGGTTTCGGGAATGAGCAGCTTAGCTACGACCACGCAAGCAGGAATCGCCAGAACAGAAGCAGAGATCAGGTGCCCTGCTATCTGTGGAAACACTCCGGTTAGAAAGGCCACATAGACTCCGAGCGTACTTGATGCCACCGTCGCCATGCCGGTAGTCAGCACCAGCAACAACTCCGAGCGCGTCATTTTTTCCAGATATGGGCGGACCACGAGCGCCGATTCAATTCCCACAAACATGTTCGCCGCACTGGAGAGTGATTCTGCGCCGCTGATTTTCATCGTTCGGTGGAAGAGCCTGGCGAAGAGTCGCACAAATATCTGCAGTACCCGCAGGTGATAGAGCATAGAGGTAAACGCGGCAAAGAAAATTACCACTGGAAGAACTTGAAAGATGAGGATGAAACCGATGGATCCTGACTCGCCGGGGCTTGCCGCAAGTGGTCCAAACAGGAACACTGAACCGCTCTTTGACGCGTTGAGCAAGACCAGCACTGCGTCGTTCAGCCAGAGTAAGATTCGATGCGAACCAGGTAAGCGAAAAATAATCAGACCAATCAGAAGTTGTAGAGCCGCTCCCCACGCTATCGTTCTCCACGCAATCTTTCGTCGATCACTGGAAAGCAACCAGGCGACCCCCGCAAAGGTCATGAAGCCCACGACTGACACCGCGTGATGAATCATCTCTTTTTCATCCTTATTGGTTTTTATTGCAGGGGCCGTAAGATACGAGATGAAGAACCGCGAGGGCAAATCGGCCCAGGAATCGATTAGCTGACAGTCCGAGGGAAGCGTCCCACCCTCGGAAACTCGAGATGCTGGCGTCCCTGGTCTATGATCGGTGTATTACGGCCATGGGAGGGGATATCTCCAGACATGTCTGGAAGATGTGTGATTTTACTTGCGGCTTCACGCTCGAAAGGTGTATTAGGAGTGCTCGTTGGAAATGAGCTCGACCACCCGCGGGTCAGTAATCCGTATCTACTAGCGGGCACCATTTCTTAATCCAGTCCTGGCGGGACTCCGTCCCCGCATTCTTTCGGAAGTTTCCCAGAACAGAGTCAATGATTGCAGAGTCCATCGCGCACTATCGGATAATCGAAAAGCTAGGCGCAGGCGGGATGGGGGAAGTCTACCTGGCGCTCGATACTAAACTGGATCGCAAGGTTGCAATCAAAGTCCTCCAACCTGACTCGCTGGCCCAGGAAAACCTCAAGAAACGATTACTCAGAGAAGCACAAGCAGCCGCCAAGTTGGATCATCCCAACATCTGCGCCATCTACGACGTCAACGAAGCAGACTCGCACACTTTCATCGTGATGCAATACATTGAAGGTGAAACGCTCGCCGAAAAAATGGAGCGCAAGCCGATAGGCCTCCGCACTGCGTTGGCTATAGCCGAGCAGGCCGCGGAGGGACTGGCTGAAGCTCACGCGCATAGCATTGTTCACCGCGACATCAAACCTCAGAACATGATGATCACGCCGCGTGGACAGCTGAAAATCCTGGATTTCGGCCTGTGTAAGCAAATGCGCTCGGACGACGAAGTGGACCGTGACGCGCCAACAGCCACCCTCTTGAGTACGCCCGGCCATATTGTCGGGACCATGCCTTACATGTCGCCGGAGCAGGTTCAGGGCGAACCAGTCGACGCGTGCAGCGATATCTTCAGCCTCGGCGTGACCTTCTATGAAATGCTGGCTGGTAAGCATCCCTTCCAGGACAAGAGCGCTGCCGTCACTATGTCCCGGATACTGCTGAGCGACCCAATTCCGACCGAGCGATTTCAAGCTCAAGTTTCGCCTGAGTTACAAACTGTTCTGAACAAGATGCTCTGCAAAGATAAAGCGGCCCGGTATCAAAGCGCCCAGGACTTGCTCACGGACTTAAGACAACTTCCCGCCAAACTCTCGGCGGATGCCACTCTGACGGACGCCACCCGCAGCAGACAGGTTTCAGCAACTACGCCGAAGGAAAACCTCGCCGACCGCATTCTTAGCAAAGCCCAACACAACAAATGGGCGGTCCTGGCGTCTGTGCTCGCACTTATCCTGCTAGGGGTTGTAATTAACCGGTGGCTATCAGCTGATCATCTGGACTCTTTAGCGATCTTGCCGTTCACCTATGCTTCCAACGACGCGCAATTCATGGGTAACCCCGACCGCGAGTATCTAAGCGACGGCTTGACTGAGAGCATCATTAACAACCTATCTCAATTGGCCAACTTGAAAGTAATCGCGCGTAGTTCGGTCTTTCGCTACAAAGGTAAGGACCTCGACGTTCGGGGAATAGGGCGTGAGTTGAATGTGCGCGCGGTGCTGGTTGGACGGATCAAACAGGAGGGCGATGAATTAAGGATTACTGTTGAGTTGATGGACGTACAAGGGAACCGCTCAATTTGGGGCGACACGTATCAGCGAAAAACCGCCGATATCCAGACAGTCCATAAAGAGATCGCTCGAAGCGTTTCGGACAAGCTGGGCCTGAAATTGACCGGAGCGGACCAGACCCAACTGGCTAAGAATTACACCGAGAGCGGCGAGGCGTACGAGGCATATTTGAAGGGACGCTATCACTGGAACAAGCGCACAGATGAAGGCTTCAAACAAGCGACTGTTTTTTTCCAGGAGGCGATTGTTAAGGATCCTACCTATGCGTTGGCGTATACCGGGCTAGCGGATTGCTACACCCTGCGAAGTGATTACGGATTCCTCGCGCCCAAAGAAGGCTACGCTTTAGCGAAAGGCGCCGTAACCCTGGCGCTCAAATACGATGAGAGTCTCGCGGAGGCGCACACGTCTCTGGCCTCCATCAAGGCCGTCACGGAGTGGGATTGGCAAGGGGCAGAGAATGAGTATCGCAGGGCCATTGAGTTGAATCCAAAATATGCCACCGCCCGCCATTGGTATGCAGCACAGCTATTAATACAAGGCCGGCTGGATCAGGCACTTCAGGAAATCAAAAAGGCCCAGCAACTGGATCCTCTTTCGCTCGGCATCAATAAAGATTTTGCTGTCATACTTCTTTATGCCGGCGACTACGATAAAGCCCTGGAACAGTGCCGGAAGACTCTGGAAATCGAGCCCACCTTTGGCGTCATGTCCACTTACATTGCCCAGATCTATGAATTGAAACAGAAATACCCGGAGGCGGTGGCCGAACTCGAGAAGGCCCATGCGGCGGCCCCCGAAGATGGCGAGATCACTTACGCACTCGGACAAGCTTACGCGCTTATGGGCAAGAAAGATGAGGCGCTGAAGATATCAGAGAAGCTGAATCAACTGGCGAAGCAAGATATGTTCCTGCCAAAAGAAGCAGCTTACCTGTATGCGCTGCTAGGTGAAAAAGAGCAGGCAATTGCGATCTTGCAAAAGGCTGCCGAGAACCACTATATGCCGGTCGCAGAACTTAAGATGGACCCGCGCCTCGTTGAGTTGCGCAAAGACGCGCGCGTAGTTGAGCTCTTGCAGAAGATCGGACTGTCGCAGTGAACATCAGTGCTGACACGCGATGACGCCGGCGGAGGGTTGTCCGACATGCTTTAGCTTGTCGTTGTTGAAGGAGGTGGGGCTCGGCAGAGAAAGAGAGCTTATGTTTCGTGCTGTTTCGTGTGATTTCGTGGATCGTGTGCTATGTGATGGAGAGGACGATCCACTAAATCACACGAAACGACGCGAAACAAACTTCTTTTTGTATCCAGCTCGCTGCTCATTGGCACTTGATCAGAGCTTCCTAAAGCATATCGGACATAAGAACAAAATTGAAGACCGCGAAAAATGACCAGTTGACTGGTCACTGTCGCGGTCTTGAATAGGGCAATTACCTTAGCTTGTCGATACCTTGCATAGGAGTCTCTTCAGAGACAACGACAAGCTTATTAAGCATATCGGACATGGGCAATTACCTTCTTCAGGGCTATTTCTTTTTCGCAGTCTTCTTCTTTGCGGCCTTCTTTTTGGCGGCTTTCTTTTTGCCCTTCTTCTGAGGCTCGCCGCCTTTAAGTATTCTTTCGTCGTCTGCCATTTAGAGTTTCCTTTCTGTTGTGATTGTGCTGGTCCAAACCCTGAAACTTCAGCGTCGGACCAGTCTTACGCGAGCGCACTGTATATAAGTTTTCTTTCAAGGTGTCAATAACTTCAACACTCCGGTGGTGTTCTGGTTTGGTGTTCAATGCTCTCGCCGGGTTTAAACGATCCACGAAGCCACACGAAATCTCACGAAGAAGAGTTAGTGTTGTTTCGTGTGTTTTCGTGGATCGTGTTTGCTTATCTTCTAAATTAGTGCACTACATGACCAAAGCACCGGATCAGAGGGCCAGCTGCGAGCAATCGATCAAGCGGGGATTGGATTTCATCTATCGTCTCGCCGGCACGCCGGACGGATTTGATAGTTATGGCAGCTTATTGATTTGCTGCTTCGCGCTCGTGGGCGCTACTTCGCGAGATGCGAGCCTCCGACAACTGGCGAGGTCACGGGCCCACAAACTCGCTCAACGCTGGCGCCGGGCGCA